>CAYVRT010000020.1:0-66920 GCA_964453115.1 uncultured Anaerolinea sp.
GATAGGACTGTGGGATCAAAATTGCGCTGACCATGGGTGCAAAATCAGCGTCCGCGCGATGCTGTTCGAAAAAGCGGCGCGTCATGTAAACACCTTTTTTCAACTGAATGATTTGTCCAGCTTTCATCCAGCGATACAGCGCGGTTTGAATCGTGCCGGCTGCAACGGATTCATCGCCAAGAAGCTGTTTTACCGCTTCAATGGT
Source organism: uncultured Anaerolinea sp. (assembly GCA_964453115.1). Taxonomy (GTDB): domain Bacteria; phylum Chloroflexota; class Anaerolineae; order Anaerolineales; family Anaerolineaceae; genus JAIWNK01. Next base: position 206 of record CAYVRT010000020.1, read on the forward strand.
GAAGTATGGAAAAGATTCAAGAGAGGAAAGGATTTTTGATTTCATATAGGATAATAGACTCTTTGTGTCTATTATCCTATATATAACATCAAATTACAAGGGGTATTATTGCTCCCACCACTCCTGTAGGAATATCAGGATCTGGCATCGAAAAGCGCTTTTTTGATGGCGTAGAGTTGCCCCGCCCCCTTCCGGGCAACTTTACAGAGTTTTTTGGGGGGATACAAAGCCGAAGGGGATGGATCCGGCATAAAAAAGCTTGACTTTACAAATTTGGATATATAATAAATGTACAATTTAATCGCTTCGGAGGTTTTCTGATAACCAAGCATAATTGCAGGATATCACAATTTTTTAGATGGCTATACGGCAAAAAAGCAGTATATCAGAAATCTGTAATTAATAGTTGGGCGGCTATACATTCTTAAGTCAGCTTGCTAAAGGTCAGGAAACTATGACGCTCTCACAGATAATCCAACGTCAGGTCCCAATAGACAGCACCGTCGTTTTTGCCCTTAAAGATGGGCGCGAAGTAAGTGGAGTTTTGGTAGAAATTGGACGTGACCATGTTACCTTAGATAACGCTGGGGAGTTAATAACTATCCTTCTAGAGATGATAGGTACATGGAGTGTTCCCAAAGGGGCTGAATCGAGAACTCGGGAGCAAACTCCTGCGCAAAAGACACTACCTGAATCTATACCTGAGTCGCCATCTATAGAGTCCGCCGATAACGAAGTCATCAAGAAACTACTGGAAATTGAAACGTTCTTTCAGGCTCAGCAGCAAGTGGCTTCAATCCAGTTAAAGGTTCCCGACTTTGTTTTTCCAGCGAACGAAATCCAAAGCAAAAAGAGCGATAATGCTCTAACAATTTGGAATCGTATCAAAGATAAATATCAGTACGCAGAAAAAATCAATGAGCTAAGCGCTAAATTTGGAAGAATACAGCCTTTAGTGTTGGAACTTGCTGCGCTAACAGAGCAATTTCCGCGTTCTGTCTCTGTAAAGCGGCATTTGGCATATTTCTATCACCTCTTGGGTGACCATCAGAAGTCTTTGGATTTATACAAAGAAACCGCGTTTGTTTCAAATAATGCCCTAGACTGGTATAACCTGACAGCCAAAGCACTGATGAGTGGGGATGAGGGATTAGCCTGTTACAGCCTTGGGCGTTCTTTCCAAATGATTTCTGACATAGAGGCCACACACACCTGGTATGTCTACATTCGCTTGATCAGGAAATTCTCCGATTACCAGATACTTAGGGAGATAGCCAAAAAAAGAGCGCCAAACCTTTCAGAGAAAGAGCGTGAGCTGTTGTTGGAGACGGGGATCTATCTGCTTATCGTTACTGGGCGCAAAAACATCGCTACAGATATTGTTCAACGTTGGATCAAAGGGAATGCGTCTAAAGATTTGCTCTCAACGGTTTTTGCTCATTTCCAAGAGCAGCGAGAAGCAACATATCAGGAGATAGTATCTGGGTTTGTTGAGGAAAAAATTCCCGAACCTGCCAAAACAAGTTTTGATGCTCTGCAAGGTATTATCCACTCTTACAAGCGAGAGCGCAGTTTCGGCTTTTTGAAGGACGACAACGGAGAAACTTACTTTTTCCATATCACTGCTGTGTCTGATGACGATTTACTCGAACAGCTTCGCGATTTCTTGCCTGGCAAAAAAATACCAGTAACCTTTGAACCAAGCCAGGGGCCGAAGAGACCCATCGCTATCAGGGTTGCACTTCAACGTACTCTAGACCAGATGTTTGTGAGGGCTGTCGAGTATGCAAATGATGGAGATTATTCTAAAGCAATTGCTCTGGTGAAGAGAGTTTTGGATGCTAACCCAGATTTCCCATCTGCACAGGATTCCTACGATAAATGGCGCGAGTATGCCAGAGCCAGCGGTATTCCCAGAGGCTCCAATCCCTATGCGCAGGCTAAACGCGTTCAACTAATTGAGAAAAATCTTGAGCGAGCGGCCCAGTTGCTTCGTGACGCCATCAAACAAGGAGATAATGTTGAGAGTGCTGTTAAGGACCTGGCAGCATTGTTGGTTCAGTTAGGGAAACCAGATGAAGCCATTCAGGTACTGGAGAGAAATCGAAGTCGCATATCCAACCAACAGTCTATAGACAATATGCTGATCGGCTTTTACCAGAATGCTGGACAACATGATAAAGCTATTGATCTGCTTGAAAAGAAACTTGGGCAAGCCACCACAGAAAGTAAGAAAGCACAAATTCTATGGCAGATTGCGATCGGATACCTGAGGAAAGAAGATTATGCTCAAGCCGAGCAAACTTTCCGAAAAGTACTGAAGGCGCAGTCCGAAAATAGGACAGCTGAAAGAAACGTTGCTGTTTGTCTCTTCAAACAAGGGCGTTATGAAGAAGCACAGCAAATACTCAATCGCATTCTGTTAACTACACCTGACCCCCAGGCAGCAGAGTTGTTAGAAGCAATCAAACAAGCACAATCGGGGCGGATGATCCCCATCAACGAGATCATTGTTGAAACAGCACTATCAGATGTTTCTAGAGAGATTAGTGGTTTTGCAAAGTTTTACCTGGATCGTTGCGATTATCAGGGGGTGCGAGCCGACCATATTCAGAGCCAGAATTTTGGTCGCAGCGACATTCTAACTCTTGAGCAGCTAGCTACACGTTCTCGGACTATCCGCCCACGCGAACGCGCCAGTTACTATCTATCTGCGGCCAAAATAACTTTTTTGTTGGAAGACGAAGATCCGAATCAGTTTTACAAATACCTTTGTCGTAGTTTTGCTTCGTCTGGTGACGCAATTGTTGTTGAAAACAGACCACTGGATGCAGCGCAAGAGTATTATTGTGAAGCACTAAGTACATATGACGGCGATCGAAGCCGAAGCAAAGATGAACAAGACGCAGTTAATGCTCTGGTCAGATTCCTCTTTTCGACGATGGGGCTGTCGCAAATTCCTATCAAACCGAGCATCCCTACCATTGATGACACTCTTGAATTTGTCCTAATGCATCATCCCGATCGTAATAAAGCCTTTGATGCAATTGCATATCTTGTTTTTCGTAGTCGGTATGCAACCAATCGCTTGCTTAACCGAATATATGATAAGTCGTCACTGCAGGCAATGGCATTAGAATACTTAAAAGCTACAGGCATAACCGTTGGAGCGGTCAAACGTTTGGAGGACTTTGTCAGACTGTGGACCAATTTGGTCAGAAAAAAACTAGATGAAAATCGCTCCTTGCTAAATGAATTCCGTACACTGGCTCAAGTTGAGCTCACCGCCGCGTCTCTTGCATACGTTATAGAAAGAATCAAGACAATTACTGGGAAACTCCTTTTTGACCTTGATCAACAGAGAGTGATTCAAATACAGAGAATACTAGAGACAGCGCTTGAATTATGCAGCCAAACAGCTTTCGAAGAAAAGGAACGGCTTTGCATTCAAATCGGGAACCGCTGCCAGGACTTACTTAGAGAAATTGAAGCAAGTCCAACAAAGATTTCAGTTGAAGAAATCTACTCGCTTGTTAATAGTATTCAGAATAAGGTAAGGATTTACCTAGAACAACTCTATGAAACCTCAACTCCCCAGATAAACTTGCGATTGCCTGTAGAAACCTACACACCCGACACCAACCGTTCTATAGAGGTGCAAGTTGTGGTCAGTAATCGAGCGGGATGCAGTCCTGCCGAAGCTGTAGAACTAGTTGTCCAGCAATATGAAGAGACGTTTTCTGTCAGATTAGAAGGATCTTTGCGTGGTGGTGAACAGCGTATATTGAAAGTACCTGTCCAGCTCAGCGAAGAAACCTTGTCTTCTCAAGCATTTTCGCTCCCCATTTATGCTCGTTACCGCACACGGTCGGAAGAAATCCAACAGACGGCGGTTAACAACTTCTCGATTCGATTAAGTGCAGAAGAGGAGTTTGAGGAAATTGATAACCCTTATGCCCCCTATGCAGAGGGAGGCATTGTAGGTGAGCCTGCGATGTTCTACGGGCGTGATGAGTTGATTGCGAATGTAGCAAGGACGCTTGACTCATCTCGCGCACAAAGCAAGTGCGTCGTAATTTATGGTCAGAAGCGCGCTGGTAAGTCCTCTATTCTGTATCATTTGAAGGAAAAATTGAAATCAAAAGATGACTTGCTCATTTTGGATATAGGTAATATTGGGGCGATTCTTGATGAGCATTCCACCGTTCCTTTCTTGTACCAGATTCTTTGGACTATTATGAAAGAACTGAGAAATACAATTGAAGATAAGTTAAGCGAAGGCAAAAGTCCGCTGAATATAACATTCCCTAACAATATGGAGTTCTATCAACATCCAAGTCCTCTGATACTCTTCAGAGATGTACTTGAGCGTTTTCGTCGGGTAAACACGAAATTCTCTGAGTGGAGAGGTGTACGTGTCGTTCTTTTGATTGATGAATTCTCGTATATTTATGGGTATATCTTGAATGGGATGATTCCAGAAACATTTATGAAAAACTGGAAAGCTCTTTTACAAGATAATTTCTTCAACGCAGTCCTGGTTGGCCAGGACATCATGCCTAAGTTCAAACAGCGTTTCCCAAACGAGTTCGGAACGACCCAAGATGAGAGGGTTACTTACCTTAGGCGAGAAGATGCTATTCGACTGATTGATGAGCCGATTCGCATCGGAGTGCGTTTTGGAGAAAGCCGCTATCGGGAACGGGCTATTGAGCGGATTCTGGAGTTGACAGCAGGAAGTCCTTTTTATATCCAGATATTGTGCAATCGTCTTGTGGAGTATATGAATCGCAAGCGCGCCAGCCTTGTAACAGAAGCAGATGTTGAACAAGTCAAAGATGAGTTAATTAGCGGCGTTAATGCATTGGGGAAAGATAAATTTGACAATTTGATTAACTCTGGCGATACATCACAAGAGGCAATCAGCGATGAAGATACATTGAAGGTGCTTATTGCAATTGCTGAGAACAGTCGAACAGGCCCTTGTAGTCGAAGCAACATCGCCTGTGAGACCAGTAAACCCGTTGATGAGATTCTCGAAGACCTTGTCAGGCGTGATGTTGTAGAGCATGAACGAGGCCAATATTACTCCATTCTTGTCGGACTGTTCAGGGAGTGGCTGCTTGCCCATCGTTGAGGTAAAGATGTCAGAAAGCGATTTCATAAACCCATTCAGTGATTACGGAAACATTGTATACGGTGAGCGTTTCATCAATCGCCGCGATAGTGTTCGCACAGTTGAGAACCGTGTGATTCGTCCCAGAGAACCAGGCAATCTGGCAGTTATTGGCGATTACCGGATTGGTAAAAGCAGTCTCGTGTACCACTCCATTATGGAGCGCAAAATTGATTTGCTAAAAGAAAGACGTATTCCTATTTGGATTAACCTGGCAACTTTTGATAGTGCACCAATATTCTTTCGTTCGCTTGTCACCAGCAGTTATGATGAATTAGATAGTCTTGGCTGGCTTTCTGATGAGATCAAGACCGCCGCTGAACGCGCGCTTCTGGATGAGTTGTCTTGGAGTGAAGGGTACGGAAGAATTCAACGTTATTTTGAGAAAATACGACGAGCTAATTTACAGATTTTATTTATCCTGGATGAATTTGACCACGCTCGTCACTTGTTCAAAGGAGATATTTCAGGCTTTCAAGGATTGCGAGAACTTTCTTACCGCCCTGAATGGCGCGTGACTTTCATTACCACGTCTAGAAGGTCTTTGCAAAGCATTGAATTGCAAACGAAGGCTATCTCGACCCTTGACCATACTTTCCATAAACATTATCTTGGAATGTTCAACGAGGATGCACTTGGAGAATTTTTTGAGTGCTTATCATCGGTTGGAATTATCGTAACCCCACAAATCAAAGAAAAGTTTCTTTTTTATTGTGGCGGCCATCCCTATCTGCTTGAAATGCTGGGCTATGAGGTGGTAGAATTGTTCCGGGAAACAAACACACTAGATGTAGAACTAGCAGCAAAGCGCATTGAGCAATCAATAATTGATCATTATGAACATATGCTTGGGGTACTAAGGGAGGATGAATCCCTTAATAAGATTCTGCAGATTCTGTTTGGGCCGGTTATTGATGCAAAACCTATTGATGCTGAAGAATTGCAGAGGTATGGTCTAATCAAGTCTACAGATGAAGGAATTTATGTAGCCTTTTCCGAGCATTTTCAAACCTATTTAAAAATGATTGAGCGTCAGGTTGATCTATGGCCACTGTGGCGCGAAACAGAGGTTGCATTACGACGAATTATCACAGGAAAGATGATAGAACATTATGGTGAACAATGGGTTGAGACGTTGAACAAAAAGCCAAATCTAAAGCCAATTTTTGAGAAAAGTCAAGAAGCACAGGATAAAGAAGAAAAATCCTTTGGACGCAGAGCATCTCGGAATATACTTGATTTTACTTACCCAAGAGATTTGTTCAGTATTATCTTTGCTGAATGGTCGATTTTTAGTGATATTCTTGGCAAAGATAAAAATTATTGGGATCAACGCGCCCAACTATTGTCAAAGATAAGGACTGCTTTGGCCCACAATCGGGATCAAGCACTTTATGATTATGAACGTCAAACAGTGGAAGGATATTGCATGGAGATATGCTCAATTTTGGAAAGATATATCAACTAAAGGTTTATGATTCCGTGCCCGCATATCAAGGGTTGTGTAAAATTCCAGAAACCTCAGCCACCCCACCGCCCAGAGGGATTCAGCCCCAGAATTCGGATTCTACTTTTGGCTTTTCCCGCCAAATCCCGCCCCCACGCGGGTAACGCAAACCGTTAGCCCGCACGACCAGGCTCAGTATCGCGCAGAATACATTAAATATAAACAGGTCTGAGCTCGACTTACTTTGGAGAAGTTGTATGGCAGATTTCAGGAATTTCAAGATAAGGTTAGTTTGCAAAACAATGCCAATAATCCCGCAGCAAGAAGGAATACTTGACGTTGGGATTCAAGACAAAAACCAACACGTGTATGCGGGGCAGAAGCAGAAAGACGGATCAATGTTCTTTGAGTGCGATATTGAAGCAAGCCTGGATGAATCAAATCGAACGCTAAGTTTTCGTGGTTCCTTCGTGCATGGCACTCCGCAAGCCCGCTTTCTCTATCTCAGCTGGAAGCGAAAAGACGCGAGCAATTCATTATGGTACTGGCGTGTGAAAATTCCACTTTCTGGCATTACTTGGGATGATATTTTCTTATTGAAGGCAAACGAAGTACTGGAAGCGGATATTACAGGCCGCCGTCCGCATGCCGTGGATCCAATTTCCTGGAGACGCCGCCGCGTGGATGCGGGCTAACATTGTGTGCACGCGGACAAGGACGGGCGCTGCCCACCCTTCCGGGGATTCAGCCCCTTTGGCGGCTTCTACGCTCCGGCATTTTCCCGCCAACTCCCGCCTGCCATTAGCTCGTGAAAAGACATTGTGGTGAGAAAAATCTAAACGATGATAATCATAGAACTTTTATCCAGGGCTCTCAGTTACTTCTCACTATTCTTGCTTCTATTCACCTTGCTTAAATCCCCCTCTGGGATTCTGGGAGGAGCAATATGGTTACCCAAATTATGGGCAAGTGCCTGGGCTCCATTTCTGGCTTTAGCAGGTGGGGTGGGGGCAATATTAGGATGGGCCTTTAGAGATACAAGTGTAATATTGGTCGGTGTACTCAGTGTTGCTCTGGGTGTGCGTCACACAATTATCGTCACCAAATCATACAACAACTTCACACAGGCATTTGGCGATGCGTGGCAAAATCGCATCACGCCAGAATTAAGGGCGCGCCTATCGTCAAAGCGCTATCGTTTCATCCAACCTGCATCACCCGCAATACCTGGAACGCGAAATGTAAACCTTGGTAAATCTGGCACAACGGATGAACCCTTGCTTTGCGATATTTGGACACCCCCAACTGGTACGGCCAGAACAGGCCTGGCCATAATTTACCTCCACGGCGGGGCATGGCAAGCGATGGATAAGGATTTTTTGACACAACCCTTGTTTCGCCGGTTGGCGAGTCAAGGGCATGTAATTATGGATGTTGCCTACTCCCTGACACCCGGAGCCGATTTGAACCGTATGCTTGGCGATGTAAAACAAGCAATCGTCTGGATGAAATCTCACGCTGCTGAATACGAAATTGACCCCAACCGAATCGTACTTATGGGGGTATCGGGAGGAGCGCATTTAGCTTTGTTAGCAGCCTATGCTCCCGATCACCCAGCATTTCAAAGTGTTTTTCCAATGAAGGATATGTCAGTCCGGGCTGTCATTTCAATGTTTGGCATTACGGATCTGAGCAGTTTTTTCCAGGAATACGGTCAATCAACTCGCAAGCAACCTGAATATAGTTCACAAATAACAGATGACTTGCTTCCACGCATCCACGATAAAACCTGGCTGGATCGGTTCATGACAAGGCGTCGAATCTTTCCATCATATCGCCATGCCAACATGCCCGGCGGTGCTTTATTACTGGTTTATCTCCTTGGCGGTACACAAAAGGAAATCCCCGAGGTTTATCGGCTTGCTTCGCCTATTACTCATGTAGGAAAACATTGCCCACCCACGCTACAGATATTTGATGAACAGGATTTTATTATCAGCCCATCGCATGGACGCCGTTTACATCAAGCACTCCAAAAAGTTGGAGCAACATCTGTTTACATAGAGATTCCCGATACGGTTCATAGCTTTGACCAATATTTTGGCGTTTCACGGCGTGTCGCACCGGCGGCACAGTCTGTCACTTATGATATAGAACGCTTCTTGGCTTTGATGGTGTAACAAATTGAGCCGTTAGGTGAAGCATTTCGCGATAGCCCGACCTGTCACAGCTGAAAAGCAAGGCGGATCAGCAAGGACGCTTTACACTGAAGTCAATCTGGACAGCATGGCAGGACTGGGAGTCTGGGCAGAAAAAAGCGCCAACACGCGCCCCCAATGCATCCGGGACGTTCGGACGAGACATCCGCACCCCGCCCCCTTCCGGGCAACTTTACAGAGGGCTTTCGGGGTATAATTGACTTTACGAGAGATCGGTATCATGAAAGAGTATTTACAACTTATTGACACACTCACTCCAGGAATACGTTGCGACGTTACTCCGCTATTTGCAAACCCGGTTGCATTTACACAATTAGTAACAGACCTTTCAGCCCCGTTTATTTCAACACCGATTGACTATGTCGCAGGCATAGACGCTTTAGGTTTCATACTCGGCACGGCCATCGCAATGCACCTTCAGAAAGGTTTCATCCCGATTCGCAAAGAAGGCAAACTGCCCGTTGATACCGTCAAAAAAGAGTTTATAGACTATTCAGGAAGTCGCAAAACACTCGAACTGCGAAAAGGACTTATCCGAGAATTTGCTAAAATATTGATTATTGACGAATGGATTGAAACTGGTGCTCAAATGCAAGCGGCGATTGAATTAATTGAAGAAGAAAAAGGTATCATTGCTGGAATCGCCACAATTAACATAGACACAAATCCAATTCCTCAACTTTTGCAAGAAAAATATAAATGCCATGCTGTTTGGTTTGATATGCAGGAAAAGATAAAGTAGCCTTCCCGCCCTTGCCGGGAGCGCATCCTCGCTTGACGTTCGGCCTGCAATCGTGTATCATTTTGCGGCTAACACCAACCATTGGGGATCTGACTTCCCCAAAATTTAGCCATGTGTAACCATGTAACTTTACGCCCCCTCGAGTCATTAAGCGATACCGAGATTGATGTTTTGGTCTCGATATTGAACAATGATTATGATTTACAAAAGTGGCTTTATCAAGGCGAAACAACTATCCGTAAATTGACGAGAGATGAATTTATACAAACCGGACGGGAATGGGCTCTCAAGAAAAAAGCGAAAGTTTATTGCATATTCACCGATACGCCCATAGGACAAATTTCGATTAGCCAGATTACGAGCGATGGTTATGCCCAAATTGGCTATTGGATAACCAGCCGCGAATGGCGAAAAGGATATGGAACAAAAGCCTTTGAATTCGCGATTCAAAAAGCCAGGGAATTGGGCATTAGAGAAATTAGCGCAACGATCGAAAAACACAATGCCGCATCTTTGGCCCTTTGGCAAAAATACCCCCATATTCAAATTATGATTGAGGAAAACAGAGTGCAGGTACGGCTCAAAATCTAAAACTTGTATTTTGCAGGTCTTTATGCCACAATCAAACAAATTGCTTGTGTAGTTTAACAATTCAGGCAGGCTTGTTCGTCGCGGAGGATCGCACCCGTCTCGAATGCAAATCTGCTACCCCAATCCTGCACCTCAAACCCCTCCGCTGCACCCCGAACCCCAACCGTTGGGCCACCATTCTCAAAACAATCAAGGTTTTCCCCAAATGATGATTTCTGTCAAACAGATCGCTCTGGCACAAGTGCCAGAGCAGAAAAACAAACCCGGCATCTACTGGATTGAATTTGAATCGGCACAAACATCAGGGCCCGCCCTACTGCATTCCGAGCGGCAGCCAAACGAACTGCTCGGACGCAACATTCACGTTGAATTCAGCTACAACAGCATCAAAGACTTCCAGATATTGAAAGAGAAACATCCGCCTCATTCAAGCTGCCTTACGCATCTTGCCACAGCGTGTGATTACGAAGTTACCGGGCAGGTAGTCGTTCCATGCGACGAAGTGTTTTATGTTGCTATCATGCCAGGCCAAGGCTCGTTCTGTATAAGCCTGAATGAAATCGGTCATCTGACCGTTCGTACAAACGATTGGGTCAACTTTAAGCTGCAAGGCCTGGAATTGTGGGATGTGCAAATCTGATGACAAAGCCCTCTCACAATCAAAGCAAGGCCATCGTCTTTACGTCACCGGTTACCATGAAATCCCGCCACCGGATGACGGAATAACAGGGTGGCTCATCCCCATCTCAGACAACTCGTTCAATTTTTTAGGGGAATGAGAAAAGCCGAAACCGTCGCTTCACGTTCCGCCTGCAATCGTGTATCATTTCCCCGGGAGTCATGGTTATCCTCTTTTGGTTCGCTTACCCGTCCTCTCTTTTCCACAATTCGTCTACCACCGCATTACCGCTAACGCTTTTCGTTCAGCGCATCATTGTAAAATCAAAACATCAAGGAGATAAGATCATGAAAAAATCAATTCAGCCCCTCTTGCTTGCGTTTGTTGTACTGACGGTTTTATTGAGTGGGTGCGCCCCTAAACCCTGGGTAGCCGTTGAAAGCATCGTCATGAGGGAAGAAAGCCCCATAGAGCAACAAAATGTATCTGACCAATGGCAAGGTGCCTTGTTAGCAGAAAACCTGAAATTTTCTAGCGATTTTGAAATGAAGTTATATATCCAATCCGTGGGAAAAACCCACATCGGCTTAACCCACACAGAAGGAGCAGGGGAGCCTTGGTGGAAAGACACAAAACGAATGGAGCTTATCTGCTCTGACGGCAAATTGGTCGTCTGGCTTCGTGACGGCACTTCAGAAGACCCCGTATACGCCGAAGAACTCTCCATGCCAGTCAACGGCTTTGAAACCAGCTGTGAAATCACAGTAAAATTCGACCAATCGGCAACCAAAATTCAATTTCTCCAAAACGACAAACCTATTCTCGTGCTCACTCCAGAAGAAATTGGAAATTTTCAAGGCGGATTATTTCCCGATGGGAACATTCTCAAAGTTGATACAGGACTTCCTCCCATCAATGCGGGCAATGAAAGCGTCGAAATTCCAAGCTTCAAACTGATCGAGTTGATTTTTTCCATTCCACCGAGCAAGTAAAACCAGACTTGCATATTGAAACTCGGGCCGCCACCCCAATGCATCCGGACCGCATCCGTCCCGGATGCAGACACGCGCCCCCAATCCTGTAAGCCAAACAGGGTATAATTCAAACTAGAACGGAGGTCAAAATTCAAATGTCATTTTTCAAAAGCATCGTTAATTGGTTCGAATATGGGTCCGCCAAGTTGGTGACAGATTTCGGAAGAATATATTCGGCAAAACTGGGAGATGAAACTTTCACCGTTGATGCGAAACTCATGCAAGAAGGTGAGTTATGGGCATTAAGGTTGGATTTTCGACGACAATGGGGAAACACCGGCAACCGAGAAGTTGTGGATTGTTACTTCAAGAAATTGAAAGACATAAAAAAACCATTTCATGAGTTGGTAAACGATGTGAATGCAAAGGTGATCGAAACGAATATTGCCAGTGGATTGGCAACCAAAATGCTGACGGGCGTTTCTGCCGGAGAAATTCTTCGGGGTTATGGTCGCATAGACAATCATCCTAAGAATGATTCTCGATTTCACACAGAGCTTTTCTTGTCGAAAAAGGCTTCTCAATATTGGCTTCTTTTATCTGTCGGAAGAGGCTCTGTTGAGTGGAGCAAGTGGCCTGTTGACGCGGCAAAAGCCATTGATCAATTGCTGGAGCAGATAAAAACCCCATAGTTTCTAAAAATTCCACCAACTTCCCTCCAAATCCTGTATAATTGTATAAACAACCGGCTTCCCGCACCGCACGCGCCGCCGGGCGCGGTCTGTTTCCCTCCTTTCTTTCACCCGGAGCCCCCCATGAAACAGCCCCTTTTGGCATGGTTTTTGATCTGTACCTTGCTCATTGCCGCTGCCCCGCACCAACAATCGTTTGACCCCTCCCCCCCTGCCACAACCGTCAAATTAATTTTCATCCATCACTCAACCGGCGAAAACTGGCTCACCGATGGATATGGCAACCTGGGACAAGCACTGAACGAGAACAACTACTTCGTCAGTGACACCAATTATGGCTGGGGGCCCAATTCCATCGGCGACCGCACCGATATTCCCAACTGGACCGAATGGTTCCGCAGCAGCGATACGCCCATCTACATGCAAGCGCTCTTCAACGAGACCGAGCAGCACGCCAACTACACCCGCACCCTGCCCGACCCCGGCGGCGAGAATGAAATCATTCTCTTCAAGTCTTGCTTCCCCAACTCGGCCCTCAGCGGCAGCCCCAACGACCCGCCCGGCAGCAATGAGGAGCTTTCGGTCAGTGGCGCCAAATATGTCTACAACCAGATTTTGCCCTATTTTGCCTCGCGGCCCGACAAATTATTCATCGTCATCACCGCCCCCCCACTCTCCGACCCAACCGATTCCGCCAATGCCCGGGCCTTCAACGATTGGCTGGTCAACAACTGGCTCTCTGAAAACAACTATCAGCTAAACAATGTCGCCGTGTTCGATTTCTACAACATCCTCACCGACCCGAATGCCCATCACCGCTTTCAGGATGGGCGAATTGAACATCTGCGCGGCAGCCGCAACACGCTCTACTACCCCTCCGGCGATGACCACCCCTCCGAGGCCGGCAGCCGCAAGGCAACCGAGGAATTCGTGCCGCTGCTCAACGTCCTCTATCACCGTTGGAAGGAAAGCACCCCCTTGCAGCCCACCCTGCCAGCACCGCCAACCGCCGCCCAGCCCGCGCCCCTGCCAACCAGCGCACCACCCGGCAGCCCTCTGCTGGATGATTTTGAGCAGTTTCCACAGCCCGGCACAGGTGGCTGGCAAACCTTTTGGGATCAGGCCACCGCCACGCGCCTCAGCTGCGCCCCCTCTACCCACCAGGCCCGGCAAGGCGCACAGGCGCTGCAACTCGATTTTGACCTGCCGCCCAACACCTGGGCCACCTGCGCCACCTGGTATGACACCCCGCAAGATTGGAGCCACGCCGCCGGACTGACCCTGGCCCTCTCCGCCGCCCAACCTGGCGAGCGCCTGGATGTGGAAATTTATGCCGGCAGCCCCAACGAAACTCAAGAAACCTACCTGGCCGCTGTGACAGTCGCAGAAGAATGGACGACCATCTTCCTGCCCTGGAGCGACTTTCAACGCGTGGCCTGGGAAGAAAACGCTGGCGCACCTTTTGCCAAACCCAACCAGGTGCTTGGTCTGGCCTTTGGGCTGAACAGTGATGGCGCAAGTGCCCATCGCAGCGGCCAAATTTGGGTAGATGAACTGGCGCTTGCCAGCCCGACAGCTCCCCCCACCCAGGCAGCCGCCCAGGCCACCCAACCGCCCATCAACCCGCCGCCCCTCAACACCCCATCCAGCCCCCAAAGCGGGCTGCCCTGCGCCTCTGCCCTGCTGCCGCTTTCGGCCCTGTTGGCGTTAGCCTGCTGGCGGATAGGACGATGAAAAAGCTGCTATCCCTCCTGCTGCTTGGGCTGCTCTGCGCCTGCCACCTGCCCACCCCACCCAGCCAAGCCCCGGCAACCACCGCAGCCACCACCAGCCCGCCCCTCCTGCCAACCACCGCAACCGCCACCAGCCTGCCCCTGCCAACCACCGCAGCCACCAATCATCAGCGCCTGCTGCCCGAAGCACTGCAATACCTGGGCGCCTTCCGCTTGCCCGGCGGCGAAGACCGGCCACAAACCTTTGCCTATGGCGGCAACGCCCTCACCTTCAACCCAAATGGCGACCCCAACGGCGCAGCGGATGGCTTCCCCGGCTCGCTGTTCATCAGCGGACACGACCGAATGCCCTACGGCGACTTGCCAGATGGCGGACAAATCGCCGAGGTCAGCATTCCGGCCCCCGCCCGCTCCCGCACTGCCGCCGAACTGCCGCAGGCCAGCTTTGTGCAGGACTTTCACGATGTGCTGGGCGGCCACTTTGCCCGCCTGGATGAAATTCCGCGCCTCGGGCTGCTCTACCTGAATGTTCCGCCAACCGGCCCACAGATTCACGTTGGCTATGGACAACACTTTGAAACAGACCCGCCCTCCGCCACACATGGCTGGTTTTCGCCCGATCTCTCAGCGCCCCATTTTCAGGGCGAGTGGCTGCTCGCCAACACATCCTTTTACAGCAGCAACGATTATATGGTCGAAATCCCCGCCCAATGGGCAGCTGCCTTCACCGGCGGACGGATGATTGGCACAGGCCGCTTTCGCGATGGCGGCTGGAGCGGCATGGGGCCAACCCTGTTTGCCTACCGTCCCTGGGATGAAGCCGGTAACCCGCTGCCCAACGCCAGCCCGCTGCCCGTCGTCCCCCTGCTGCAGTACGTCCCCTCCTTTGAGACGGAAGATTTTGGGCGCGCCCTGGTTGGCTATCAACACCCGGATGAATGGAACGGCGCCGCCTGGGTGCAAACGGCTGCCGGTTCACAGGCACTGCTCTTTGCTGGCACCAAAAGCAACGGCTCAAAATACTGGTATGGCTACCTCAACCCACAAGGGCCGCAGGCCGTCTGCGTAGACCGCAACATTGGCGACTTTCCCACCTGCCGCATGGCCGATGGCTCGCTCTGCCCACCCGAAGACTTCGCCGGCTGCTGTGATGAGGAAGCCGGCAGTTGCGCCTCGCTGCGCGGCTGGTGGAGCGACCATTTCGATGCCCAGATCCTCTTCTATGACCCCGACCAATTGCAGCGCGTGGCAACCGGCGAATGGCAGCCCTGGCAGCCCCAACCCTATGCCCGACTGGATCTGGATGAAACCCTGTTCCTCACCCCACCCGAGTGGGAGCGCCTCTCGCTCGGATGGGGCGATCAGCGCCGCTACCGCATTGGCGACATGACCTTCGACCGGCAAAATGGGTTGCTCTACATCCTGGAGCTATTTGCCGATGGTGCCAAACCGGTCGTCCACGTCTGGCAGGTCAACGAGAGTCCTTAGACACTTCGCGTCTCACCCATTTCACGACCGCGCGCCTGTGATCGCCAACAAATTTAACAACATTTGCAGGGTATAATAATCAAAATTGGAGACATCATGCACCCTTTCGAGAAAATCCTGAGCACTTGCGTCGAAAATATTGAATTCACGTTCAGGAAAAACGCCTGTACAGAATGGTCAAATTTCCTTCTGAATCCGCGTCGTTTACGCGGAAGCGATTTTCTCATGCGTTGGTCACAAGGGGTTTGGAGTGAAGAACGCCTTACACAAGCAGTTAACCAACATGGTGAATTTTTTATCATACCCTACGGGCCAAGCGGAACCGCGCCTGACGAGATCAGAGCTTTTGAGTTATATTTTGAACGCCTGGAAGCAGCAGGTTTAGGACAAATCAAACGCCCCGATCTTTTGGTTTTTAAAAAAGAAGACGAAAGACTGGTGCGAAGCGCCATAGAAAAGATCGGCGGGGTTTCCGAGTTACCCTTCACCCAAGAAACAAATCAAACCATGCAACAAATTTTATCCAAAGCGTTGATTGGCATTGAGTGCGAAAACAGTCTCTGGCAAGGAAAACTCATGCCTGATTACAAGGCTGAACTTAAACCACAAAAACGGCTTGGCGGAAAACCGGGGCTAAAGAAGAATGCTGTTTTGCCAACAATCATTATCAAGGAAGAAGACCGAGATCCTTTGCAAACATGGCAAAATTCTACTGGCGTTCCCATTCATGTCTGGCATGTATTTTTTGATATGGCATTTGGCATTTCATTTGATGAAGCACAAAGACTTATAAAAGAAGGCTTCATCTTGCCAACAGAGCAAGTCTTTCAGGCTCCTGGCGGTGCCATAACACGTAAATCCCTCTACAAATTTTATTATCACTATGGATATCCACTTGGTGATGCATTTGAAGAACCTACCCTTGTAGCCCAATCCATCACAGACAAAAACGGTCACATCTTACCCTACGTTCATTTTAAGCGGAACGATGAATATTCGTGAAGAAGCGTTAACCGTGATCAGAAGAATTCGAGATGCAAAAGGTTAATTCCTATCAACTTCCGCCCTCAGGTAAAGTGCGCGAAAGCCTTCGCGAGAAAGGTCAATTTTGGACGCCCGATTGGGTTGCAGAGGCAATGGTTGAATATGTCTTTACCCATCAGGGCGGCTTACTATTTGACCCCGCCGTTGGTGCAGGTGCATTTTTCAGAGCCGCAAAAATAGTTGCCAGCGAAAAAAATTTATCCTGTTCTCTTGCGGGGATGGACATTGATTCCAGCGCGCTGGATAAAGCCCTTCAGTATGGAGTGCCAAAAGAGGATTTAAAAAACGTAACAATTGGTGACTTTATATTCCAATCGCCAAAAGACGAATTACCTGCCATTGTCGCCAATCCCCCATACATTCGCCATCACCGAATTCCCCGCGAGACAAAAGAAAAACTCAAGCGGTTAAGCATGGAAAGCGCCGGGCTATTGTTGGATGGACGTGCCGGTCTCCACATTTATTTTTTGATGCGCTCGCTCACTTTGCTAAAAGAAGGCGGAAGGTTGGCTTTTATTATGCCGGCTGACACATGCGAAGGCAAATTTTCAAATGATTTATGGCAATGGATTACAAAATCTTTTTGCCTGGATGCAGTTGTGACTTTTGCACCCGAAGCATCTCCTTTCCCCAACGTGGACACAAATCCGCTTATTTTCCTCATTCGAAAAGATTGCCCAAAAGATAAATTTGTTTGGGCAAAGTGTCTTGAAGCAAGAACCGAAACTCTTAAGTTATGGGTGCGTTCAGGCTTTGCCCATCCGCCGCATGATGGCATCCAATCTCACATCCGCGATTTATCAGAAGGTTTACAAACAGGATTATCTCGCCCGCCCACAAAGGCCAGGGCAGGTAAATATCTTCTCGGCGATTTTGTTCGAGTAATTCGGGGTGTTGCCACTGGAGCCAATGAGTTTTTCTTCCTGACAGATGAACAAGTGCAACGACTTGAAATTCCCCAAAAATATTTTGTTCGTGCCATTGGACGCACAAGAGATATTACCACCGAAGAAATCACGCAAGAGACTTTAGCTGCTCTTTGCCAAAAAGGGCGACCCACTTTATTGTTGTCCCTCAACGGAGAACCTTTTGAGAACTATCCTGATACGCTGAAGGAATATTTGCGAAATGGCGAAAAATTGGGCTTCCCCCAAAGGCCGCTACTTTCTCAACGAAATCCCTGGTATAAAACTGAAACTCGTACAATTCCCCCGTTTCTTTTCGCTTATCTAGGCAGACGGAACGTGAGATTTATTCGTAACACTGCACAAGTTATTCCCCTGACTGTTTTTTTGTGCGTTTATCCAAAAATCGAAGATGAACAGCAAATAGAATGTCTTTGGAAAATTCTTAATCATCCAGATACAATTTCAAACCTTGCTTTGATTGGGAAATCGTATGGCAATGGTGCTGTAAAGGCGGAGCCGCGCGCCCTTGAACGACTGCCAATTCCCGACCATGTAATCCATGCATCCGGCCTGGCTGTGCAATTGCGTTTATTTGAATCCAAAGCGCCATACCAGACCGGCATCTCTGAAGTGGAATAAGCGTAGAGACGTTGCCGGGCAACGTCTCTACGACCACGCCAACAACTTATTTAAACAAGGCTGGTAAGAACAGCGCCTGCCCTGGCACAACCGTCAGGTTGACTGGCAGCTCAACCAACGGCTCTTGCGGGTCGTTGCTGCTCAACACCAGCACTGTCGAATAGCTGCCCGGCGCCAGACCGCTGGCCGAGAAAGTCAGGCCCACCGTCCCGCTCCCCCCTGCCTCCACCTCACCGCTGACCGGCGTCATCATCAGCCACCCAACCAAAGGATTTTCGGCCAGGCTGAAAGCGAGTGATTGACAACCCGCGTTCGAGAGCGTAAAGGTCACCTGCTGCTGTGCCCCAACCTGCAACTGCATGGAAAACGAGTTTTGGGATACAGTCAGCGCTGGCGGGAAAGGGCTGAGTTCAAAATCCCGATTCGTCAACCCACCCGAAGCCAGCTCCACCATCACCGTCTGCGGCTCATGGCAGGCCGCCTGCGCCGTCACCTGATAGTCGCCAGCCGGCAGCGTCAGCTGATAAAAGCCGCCCAAATCGGTGAGGGCGGGGCCGCCCAAGGCCGGGGTAACGCTGACCTGCGCCCCAACGAGGGGCGCAGAATCGGCGCTGCTGCTCACCTGACCGCTCAACTGCCCAAGCGAAGGCGTGCAGCTGCCAAACCAATCGAGCGTCGCCCCAAGCACCTCAGCCCGATCCTCCAAATCGGCAATTGCCTCCAACGGCCAGGCCAAAAAGACCGCTTTGAAGTTCTCGCCGCTGTAGCGCGTGGAATTGTTGCGGCTGGTGCTGGCCCACTGGAAGGGTGAGCCCTGCTCGCCGGTCACGTTATCCGTCCACAAGGGGCGCGTCCAGCCGGGCGGCGCACTGAGCGTGTAGGGGCCAAGCCCATCGCCCAACGGGTCACCCGTCTTACCCACCGGGTCAGTTTTGCGGACATTGTTCTGATAGGAAGAAATGCCCAGGTAATTGCGCCCAAAATCGTTCAGGCTGCGCTCCAGCAAATAATCATGCGAAGAGAACAACAGGCTGCCGCCACCGCCCAGGTAAGCCGAAAGCGCCGCCTCGTCATCCTCGCTCAGCGTGCCGCTGCCCGGCGCCCCGGTATACCACACCAGGTGACAATAGCCCGCCAGGTCTGCCACAGTCGGGTTGCCCTGCGTCGTCACCGTCCAAACATCATATTCCACCCCCAGCGCATCCAGCGCACTGGTGTAATAGGAAACCAGGTTCGGGCTGTTCTGGTCATCATCCACCACCAGCACCGGCGGATAGGGCGTGAGCGAGATGTTCAACGTCGCGTCGCCGGTCACTTCCAGCGCCTGTGCCAGGGGAGTGTGCATGGCGGCGCGCACATGCATCGTATAACTACCCTGCGCCAGCTGCACCGAATAGGCGCCCGTGCTGGGGTCCGTGATTGCCACCGCCGGCGCGCCATCAAAGGTCAAAGTTGCCGCAAGCGGCAGGCCACTTCCGGCCTGCTTCACCGTGCCAGAAAGAGTGTAAAACGGCAACGGGCTGAGCGCAGCATTCACCGTTGTCACCTCACCATTCGTCACAACCACGCCCGTCTGCTGAAAGTTGCCATAGCCATACTTGCTCACCCGCGCCACATAAATGCCAGGCATCAGGTAAAGGTGATATTGGCCCTGCGCATCGGTCAAAATGGGATGGTGTTCGCCCTCGTAATCGGTCAAATCCACCAGCGCACCGGCCAGCGGCAGGCCGCTGCTCGAATCAGTCACCAGCCCAACCACCTGTCCGGTAATCATACAATCGCAATCATGGATGAAAGTAGCAATCGCCGCCTTGACAAATTCGGTGAAGTAGGCCTGATCATTGTTGGATGGCGTATCGCCCGCCCCATGGTAGTAGGGGTTAAAATCGCCCTGATCCTCAATTGCCAGAATGGAGGTGTAGCCCCGATCCCAAAAAGACTGATGATCACTACCACCGCCCAGGCTGGTCTTCAATTCCGGCACCAGGTTCAGGTCATAGGCATCCACCACATCGGCGAAGAGCTGCGCCAACACCTGCGTATTCGGCTTGTTAGGGTGATAGATCAAATCAATCCCGGGGGTGCTGGCCGGGGTGTTATAGGCAATCATATCCAGGTTCAGGTAGCCAACAATATTTTCGCCGCGTTGAACGGAGCGCTCGGCATAGGCATCACTACCATTCAGGCCCTGCTCCTCCCCCGTCCAAAAAGCAAAGCGCAGCGTGCACCCCCATTCATACTGCGAGAGCAGTTCCGCCGCCCGCAAAACGGCCACCGAGCCGCTGGCATTGTCATCGGCGCCCGGCGTGCCTTGCACATCATCCAAATGCGCACCGATGATGAAAATCTGGTCGGGAGAAGTTTGCCCCACAATTTCACCAATCACATTCGGGTAGGTTGTCCCATTCCAAACGTGATATTCCACATCCAGGCCAAGCGCCTCCATGCGTTGACCCACGTAGCTGGTGGCCTTCTGAATCGGGGTGCCGCTGTAGGTATAACGGGTCGTGATGGTGTATTCGGCCCCATCTACCACAACTGGCAATTCACCAGCAAGCTGCCGAACATAGAGGTGCAGCGTTGCGGCATCAATCTGGTCCAAAATCGCCTGCACATTCGGGTCGGGCGTGATGGCTGTTGGGCGGGCCGCCGCCGCCGAAGAAATGGGCAGCACCAGGCAGCACAGCAAAAGGACACTGAAAAGGCGAAAGAACAGGAATTTGTTTTTCATAGCGAGCTCCATGAGGGGGGTGAAAAGGATGGCAAACAGGGGGGTTAAAGGCGGGGCAAATCGAGCAGAATCACCTCCGTCAACAATTGCAGGTTCGCCGAAGAAAGGCGTTGGAGCGCCTTTTCGAGCGCCCGCAGCTGAGCCAGCGCAACAGCGGGCGAAATGCGCTGCGCCAGGGTTTGAATGGCATCTTGCCAATCTGGATTGGTGAGGGGCGTGTTGGCAGCACTGCTGCACAACAGCACATCGCGCCAGAAGCTGGCCCACAGGGTGAACAAATCGCGCAACTCGCCGCGCAGCAACCCACGATCTTCACGCGGGCGCTCACGCGTCAGAGAAGCCGCATAGAGGAAGCGCGTCCCCAGCGGACTGTGCAACATCTCCCACAGGGCTTGCAGGCCCTCGGCGCGCTCGCGCATCCGCTGCGGCTCTTGCAACAAGCGCAGCGCCAGGCCCAGCCGCCCGCCCGAAACCTGCGCAAGCAATTGCGCCGTCGGCTCATCCGCTGCGCCCAGGCGGCGCAACGCAGCCGCCGCCTGCTCCACCGGCAAGGGGCGCAAGCGCAACACCTCGCAGCGCGAAGCAATTGTCGGCAGCAACAATTCCGGTGCATCCGCCGTCAGCAGCAACACCACCCCCGGCGGCGCTTCTTCCAGCGTTTTCAGCAGCGCATTCTGTGCGCTGGTAGTCGCCTCCTGAAAGCGCAACAAGAGCGCCACCCGCCGCCGGGCCTCATAGGCCGTGAGCGAAAGCGTTTGCTGCAAACTGCGCACCGCCTCAATTTTCAGTTCACTGCCGGCACGCTCCGACTGCACAACACACAGGTCCGGGTGCTGCATCGCCCAGGTCTGCCGGCAAATGCGGCATTCACCGCACAACAGCCCCGGCTGCGGCGGGGTGAGGCAATTGAGCGCCTGAGCAAAACGCAGCGCCAGCGTGCGCCGCCCCACCCCCGGCGGCCCACACAACAAATAGGCATGCCGCACCTGCCCTTGCTGCACATGCTGCTGCAAAAGCCCGGCTGCCCACTCGTGACCCAAGGCCTGCCAATCCATGCAAGCATTGTAGCGCAGCACACCGCACCTGACAAGTGACACCTATCGTCCATTCACTCACCAACGTGCGGGTTTTGGCTACCTGCTGCAAGCTGCAACAAACGCTTTGACAAGCCGACTGAAAATGATACAATCATTTTGTACCTTCAACATTCCAAACAAAGGAGAAACGATCATGGACTATCGTCACCTTGGACGTTCGGGCATTCGCGTCAGCGTCCTTTCTCTCGGCTCGTGGGTCACCTTTCACACCCAGGTGGATAGCGATGCCGCCAGCAACATGATGGCTGCCGCATACGATGCGGGGGTCAACTTCTTCGACAATGCCGAGGTCTACGCTGGCGGAAAATCGGAAGAGGTGATGGGCGCCGCGCTCAAAAAACTCGGCTGGCGGCGTTCCAGTTACCTCGTCTCGACCAAGTTCTTTTGGGGGCTGCATCGCGGCGTGAACGAACGCAACACGCTCAACCGCAAACGCCTGATTGAGGCAATGAACGGCTCGCTGCAACGCTTTGGGCTGGAGTATGTGGACCTGGTCTTCTGTCACCGCCCCGACCCAACCACCCCCATCGAAGAAACCGTCTGGGCCATGCACAACCTGATCGAGTGGGGCAAGGCGCTCTATTGGGGCACCTCGGAATGGTCTGCCGCCGAAATCATCGCCGCCATCGAAATCGCCGAGCGCCATCACCTGCACAAGCCGGTCATGGAACAGCCGCAATACAACCTGCTCTGGCGACGACGCTTCGAAGTGGAGTATGCACGCCTGTTCCGAGATTACGGCTACGGCAGCACCATCTGGAGCCCGCTCGCCTCCGGTCTGCTGACCGGCAAATACAACAACGGCATCCCCACCGACTCGCGCGGCGCACTGCCCGGCTATGAATGGCTGCAAACCATGCTCACCAACCCCCACGCGCTGGAAAAAGTGCGCGCCCTGCAAGGCCTGGCCGACGAATTGGGCATCAGCCTGGCACACCTTTCCCTGGCCTGGTGCGTCAAGAACCCCAATGTCAGCACCGTCATCACCGGTGCCAGCCGCATCTCACAGCTGCAAGAGAACCTGCGCGCCCTCGAAGCCGTCGAAAAGCTCACCCCAGACGTGCTAACCCGCCTGGATGAAATTGTCGGCAAACCCAACAGCATGGAGGAAGACTAGGCGATCATGGTGCGCATCCGTTTTGCCTGGCTGTTGCTACTTGCTGCCGCCCTGCTGCTGAATGGCTGCAAACAGGCCTGGCAGGTTCTGCCAGCCCAGCCCCCAACCAGCCCGGCGCCCCAAGAAAAACCGCCCCTCCTTCCCAGCCTGACAAGCAGCCCCGTGCAGCCCAGCAGCGACCCAACGCCCACCGACCTGCCCCTGCCAACGCCCACCGACCTGCCGCCACAGCCACCGCCGCCCGCCCCGGGCCTCTACCCCGGGCCAGCGGCCATGCGCACCGGCGAGCAGGCCGCACCGGAAGATTGGCAATCCTGGCCGGTCCTGCCGGTCTTCAGCCAGCGCGCCCAGGAAATTTACGACTGGGGTATTGCCCATGGCCGTGACCCGGCGCGCTTCTCCAAAATTGGCGATTGCCAGAGCATCGCCCAATACTTCATTGGCTGCTTCGATGACCCAACCGAGTACAACCTCGGCCCCTATGATCAGCTCATGCCCACCATCGAACAATTCACCGGCAGTTGGGATCGGCGCAGCAAAGCAGTGCGCACCGGCTTCAACGTTGCCTCGGTGCTGACCGAAATCAACGCCGACCCCGCCGAATGCCTGCCCGGTGAAATCCCGCTCAGTTGCGAGTTCCGGCTGCACAACCCCAGCTTTGCACTCATCAGCATGGAAACCTGGACAGCCGACCGCCCAACCGACACCTATCAGGACTACCTGAGCGAGATTGTTGAAATCTGCATCGCCAATGGCGTGCTGCCAATCGTCTCCACCAAGGCCGATAACCTGGAAGGCGATCACTCGATTAACCGCATGGTAGCCGAGGTTGCCGCCAATTACGACATCCCGCTCTGGAACTGGTGGGCAGTTGCCAACGACCTGCCCGACCAGGGCCTGCTGGAAGATGGCTTTCACCTGACCAATGGCGCCAACAATTTTGGCGACCCGGCACACATGGAAAAGGCCTGGCCAAACCGCAACCTTTCGGCCTTGCAGCTCGTTGCCTCGGTCTGGTACAGCCTGGGACAGTAAACCAAACCGCCTTCCTCTGCCTCCGGGTCTGCATCCCTCTCGGATGCAGACCCGCGCCCCCAATGCTGCCAACACAAGCGGAAGGCGGTACTTATATCACATCACCCTCAACACAGACGGGCGCGCGCATCCAGCGCAAAGGCACCCTGCTGCGTCGAAAGGACGCGCAGCGGGTTAATTTCAATCTCCAGCACCTGCGGATTTTCCAACGCCAGCTGCGCCAGACGCACCAACACCTGCAAAACAGCCTGACGGTCCGCAGGCGGCAGATTTCGAAAACCCTTCAGCTTGCGTCCGGCCCAGGTCTTCTCCAGCAGCCCCTCGGCCTCAGCCAGCGAAAGCGGCGCCAGCGCAAAGGCCACGTCCTTCAGCCCCTCCACCTCCACCCCACCCGAGCCAAACATCACCAATGGGCCAAACTGCGGGTCTTGCACCACACCCACAATCACCTCCTGCCCATTCGGCACCATGCGCTGCAAATGCACCCCTTCCAGGCGAGCATCCGGGCGAGCCTTTTGGGCGCGCTCCAGCACCGCCCCAAACCCAGCCCGCACCGCCGCCGCATCGCGCAAATTCAGCAGCACACCGCCCACATCCGATTTATGCGAAATATCGGGCGAGGCCAGCTTAAGCACCAGGGGATAGCCCATCTCATCGGCCAGGGCAGCGGCCTGCTCAGCCGTGACAGCCAGGCGCGGGCGCACAGTTGGAATGCCATAGGCCTCCAACAAAGCATTGGCCGCCTCGGCATCCAGCCAACCGCTCGAAGCTGCCGCAAGCGCCGCCTCCGCCGCCGGACGGTCTACCGTCACCCCCTCTGGCTTGTACGCGGGCCGGGAGCGAATCTCGGCATAGCGCGCCAGCACACCCATCGCCGAGGCAGCCCACTCGGGGAAGCGATATTCCACCACCTGCGCCGCCCGGGCAAAGGCCACCCCCTCCTGAATCAGCTGCTCACCCATCAACGTCAAAATGACCGGCTTCTCGCTCACCTGAATGAGCGGAATGAGGCCCTTGACGACCGCCCCCGCCGAAGAAGCGGGCGGCGGCGGAGTAATCACAATCACCCCATCCACGCCCTCATCCGCCAGCAGCAGTTCCAAACACCCCGCATATTGCTCGGGCGTCGCCGAGGCCAACATATCCACCGGGTTGTGCAGGCTGGCCGCCGGCGGCAGCAGGCCCATCAGCGCCGCATGCGTCCCAGCGCTCAGGTCGGCCAGGCACAGGCCATTCAATTCCAGCGCATCCGAGGCCGTCACCCCCGGCCCACCCGCATTCGTCAGCACAGCAATCCGCCGCCCGCGCGGCAGCGGACACCAGGCCAGGGCGCGCGCCCACTGGAACATCTCCTCACTGGTACCGGCGCGCAACACCCCGGCCTTCTCGAAGGCCGCATCGAAGGCCGCCTCCTGACCAGCCAGCGCCCCGGTGTGCGATGCCGCCGCACGCTGCCCGGCCGCAAATCGCCCCACCTTGAGCGCCACAATCGGCTTGTGAGGCGTGATGCGCGCCGCCTGTTCGGTGAAGCGCCGCCCATTGCTGATCCCTTCCAAATACAGCGTCAGCACACGGGTAAACCGGTCCTCGGCCACCGGCCCAAGCACATCCGTCTCATTCACATCCGCCTGATTACCCAGGCTGATGAGGTGCGAAAAGCCAAAGCCCTGCCCGCGCACCCAGTCAATCACCGCCGCACAAATGGCACCCGAATGGGAAATGAAGGCCACCTCGCCCGGCGGGGGCGGCGGCGGCTGCAAAAAGGTGGTATCCATGGGCAAATGCGTGTTGACCAACCCAATGCAATTGGGGCCAATCAACCGAATGCCATGCTGCCGGGCAATCTCCAGGCACTGCGCTTCCAGGGCCGCACCCTCGGCGCCCGTCTCGCGAAAACCGCCCGAAGCAATGATGGCCGCCGGAATGTGCCGCTCTGCACAGGCACGCAGCGCATCGGGAACAAATTGCGGCGGAACCAACAGCACGGCCAGGTCTACCGGGTCAGGCAGGTCAGCAATCTGACGGTAGATGGGGCGGCCCAACAGTTCACCACCGCGTGGGTTGACGAAATGCACCGCACCCGGATAGCCACTCTGCACCAGGTTGCGTGCCAGGCCATAGCCCAGCTTGGTTGGCTCGCGCGAGGCGCCCACAATGGCAACACCGCGCGGCGAAAAGAAGGGGGAAAGGGAGGAAGATTCTGCGCTCATGGAATGATTATAGCATGAGCAAAAAAAAGCTGGAGCGGAAATTCCGCTCCAGCCTGCACTGCTACGAAGAGGTCGGGCCGTCTTCGTTTTCCAGCGGCATCACAACCCACAAAATCAGGTAAATCAAAAAGCCATGCCCGCCAAAGAGCAACATCAGCACAAACACCAACCGCACCAGGGTTGGGTCCAGGGCAAAATATTTTGCCAGGCCAGCACAAACACCGCCAATCATCTGGTCAGAGCGGCTGCGCATTAAACGTGAATTTTGCATTTCAAACTCCTTTCTGCATTCATCTACGCAAAATCCATACCCTGGTTGCAAATCGGCTATAATCAAATCATCTTTGAAGAGGAAGTTTGCCATGAAAATCAATCGTTTTTGGTTCTTCTTGCTGGCGCTGGTCTTGCTCAGCGCCTGCTCCAACACCCCCACGTTGGATATGAACGCCCTGCAAACCTCGGCAGCCCAAACGGCGATTGTCATTGCCACCCAGGCACAATTCGAAACCCAGGTTGCCGGGCTGACACAGCCCACCCCCACCCTGCCACAGCCCGCCGGCAGCACCCCACAAATCACCGTCCTGGCGCCACCAACCGCCGTGCTACCCTCCCCGGCCATCACCGCACAGCCCGCCACCCCCAGCCCCACCGCACCATCCGTGCCGCGCCCCGGTGGTGACTATGCCGCACCGCGCCTGGTCATCCAGCCCAAGCTGGATGGCGTGTGGGACGAGTGGGAAACACAGGCCTTCGCCATCCGCAGCCTGGTCTACAACCGCACCACCAGCACCTGGGAAGGCAGCAACGACCTGGAAGGCTCCTTCCGCATCGGCTGGGATAGCAACAACCTCTACCTGGCCGTCAAAGTGGTGGATGACATCTACTCCCAAAAGGCCAGCGGGCAGAACATCTTCAAGGGAGATAGCGTTGAACTGCTGCTCGATGCCGATTTGAACGGCGATTTTAGCACCCCGCTCCTCAACAGCGACGATTATCAGCTAGGGCTTTCCCCTGGCACACCGCCCGGCAGCGTCAGCCGCGAGGCCTACCTCTGGTATCCACAAAATGTGGCCGGCACGCGCACGCAGGTGACAATTGCAGCGGTTGGCAGCGATGGCGCCTGGCGAATTGAAGTTGCCATCCCCTGGAGCGTGTTCGGCATCACCCCCGTCGAAGGTCTCAAGCTCGGCTTTGCCATCTCCATCTCCGATTGTGATGACCGCGACAACATCTGTCAGGACAGCATGATTTCCACTGCCCCCAAGCGCAACTTCTCCGACCCCAGCACCTGGGGAACAATCACCCTACAAGCTGCACCCTAAGGCTGGCAGGAAAACAGCCTCATCTCACGCAACACACCATCCACCTGCCCAAGCAACCAGTATTCGCCGCTCGGGTAGGGGATGGTGATTGTGTTTGGCAAGGCCTGCGCCCCCGGCTTGTAATCAGCAACCACCTGGATATAGCGCCGCAGGCTGGAACGATACAGCCCAACCGGCACCGTATCCGTACCGGAGGGCAAGGGTCGCAAAGTGTAGGATATTTGCGCCTCCGCCCCATCGGCCACTCACTGCATTGCACCACCCCATGCGCCTTTTCAACCCGTTTGGCCAGCATTTCGGCCAGGGTGCAAGCCCGCCCAATCGTCTGCTGACTGCTATCCCCAATTAGGTTAATCATGGCACAATTATTTTAAGTCGAGGGGCGCGAAACCCCAGTTTTCGCCCGCCGTGCCATCTTTTCGGCATACATGCGCTCATCTGCCGCAGCCAGCACAGCCGCAAGCAATTGCGGCCCTTCGGCAGTTGCCACCCCAAATGAGAGCTGAACCGACTGCTCGGGATATAACAAATTGTGCGCCTCAATGCCGCGTCGCAGCCGGGTGCTAAAGTCATCCGCCATTTGACCATTGGTGCGCGGCAGCAAAATGGCAAATTCATCACCGCCAATGCGCGCCAACACATCCCCCTGCCGCACCAGCCGCCCAAGCAAGCGCGCCGTGCGGCGCAGCAGCTCATCGCCGGCACTGTGACCCAACCGGTCATTGGCCTGTTTCAACCCATCCAAATCCATCATCACCACACTAAGCGGGAAGGCATCCTCGCGGCGGCGCAGCCTGGCAACCTCGGCATCGAAGAAAGTGCGATTATAAATATCCGTCAGGGCATCATGCGTGCTGACATACGCCAGGCGCCGCTCCGCTTCCAGCCGCTCGGTGATGTCGCGCCCAATGAACAACAGCTCATGCGGCTGCTCCTGGGCATTGTGCAGCACCTCACCCTTCACCTCCAGGTAAAAAGCGCTGCCATCATCCCGTTGGGCAGCATAAATCCCCTGTTTGCCACCATGCCCGGCAAGCATTTGCTCCATGTCCTGTGCGGCGCGCGGCCGGTCTGCTGCGACCACCCAATCCAACAAGTTGCGCCCCAACGCCTCGCGCACATCCTGCACACCAAACAGGCGCGCCCCCGAAGGCGAGACGAACACCATCCGCCCGCTCAAATCGGTGACGGCAACCGCCTCCGGCAGCGAATCAACCAGCGTGCGGTAGCGCTCCTCGCTGGCGTGCAAGGCGCTTTCGGCCAATTTGCGCTCGGTAATGTCATAGGCCGTAACCATGCCCGCCGGTTGGCCTTCAAAGACCGTCACCCCTGCCGAAACTTCCACCCAACGCAACGCACCAGAACGGGTTTGCAAACGCAGCTCATAGCGGCTGGGGGCTGGCTGACCACTCAAGCGCGCCACCGCATAGCCCAGGGCCAGCGCCCGATCCTGCGGGTCAATGACCACCGAAAAATCGGTTTGCAGTTCGGCAAACGAATAGCCGGTCATCTCTTCCAGCCGTCGGTTGACAAACAGCGCCTGCCGCCCACGATAGATGAGCAAAGCAGCCGAGGTTGTTTCAATCAGGGTGCGAAAGGTTGCCTCGCTGCGTTGCAAGGCCATCTCGGTGCGCTTGCGTTCGGTAATATCCTCAACAAACAGAAAAAAGCCAAGCACCGCCCCAGCGCTGCCCTGCTCCGGCACATAGCGGGTGTTGAGGATGAAAACCTGCTCCCCCTGCCGCAGCAAGTGTTCAAATTGCTGCGGCTGCCCTTGCAACACCTTTTGAATGAACGGATCGCACTGCGCCAGCGCCGTGCGATTCATCACCTGACGCATCGGCAGGCCATTGATTTCAGCTGGGCTGCGCCCCCAAAACCGGGCATAGAGCGGGTTGGCCGAGCGATAGATGCGATCCACGCCCAAATAAGCGGCCTGAATGGGCATGGCATTCACCAGCAAATGCAGCTGCCGGCGGTGCTCCTCCAGCAAGCGCTGCGCCCGGCGGCGGGCGCTGACATCGCGCACCACGGCCAGCACAAGCGGCGGGTTGGATTGGAGCGCACCGCTCAGCGAAACTTCACATTCCAGCACCTGACCATCGGCGCGCAAAAACTGCCAGGCAAAGCTCTGCATCTGCCCCAGCAATGCAGTTTGCAAATAGGTCCGGACCAGCGCCTGCGCCTCAATCCCATTCAACTGACGCGGCGGCGAAAAGTTCGCCAGGCTGCGCCCCAGCAGCCCGGCCCGCTCAACGCCCAACAACTGCTCCGCCTGCACATTGCAATCCACAATTCCCTCGCCCAGCAAAAAGAGCGCATCCGGCGAGCGTTGAAACAGACTGGCACGAAGCTCCTCGCTGGCCAACAAGCGAGCGCGGAGGGCCGCCAACTCCTGTTCCAGCGCGGCAATCCGCTCCGCTTCAGATGACCTTTTCATAAGCCGGGCGCGTGGCATAAATCCAGCGCCGAATCAAATCTACCCGGAAGCGATACAAATTGCTACGCGGGTCGGCGCGCCCAATAATATCGCGCGCCTCCAGCGCGCCAAGCGCCTGCCGCAAATCCTCAACCGTGATCGGACGCCCGCGCTTTTCCAAATGGGCGCGCAAATCTTCCGGGGTCACCTTTTCGCCCACTTCCAGCAATTCTGCCAGTGCCAGCAGCGTCAGGCGCTGCCCCGTGCTGGATTCAGCCCAAATGTACTTGAAATGGGCCTCGCCGCGCTCAATGATGCGCTCCAACACCGCATCAATATCCGTCACCGTCAGGTAGCTGCGCTGTGTCTCATTGTGATAGGCCACCATCTCATGGCAAACCACCTGCGTGAAATAGGGATGCCCACTCGCCACCTGATAGATGCGCTCAATCGTCAACGGGTCATATTCCATCCCATACGGGCGCACCGGATCACAAACCAGGCGCGTCACATCGCCAAAATCCAGAAAAGTGATGCGTTTATAGGCCGCAATATTAAACAGGATGGACCAGTATTCCGAGGCAAGCTCTTCCAGCTTGTGCGTGCCAGCAAAGACAAAATCCACCTTGCGCTCATGCTGCATCAGGTTGCGCAGGTAGGGGAAAATATCGGCATTCAGCTTGCCATCTTCAACCCGCTTTTGCAGCTCCTCAAACTCA
Organism: uncultured Anaerolinea sp.; assembly: GCA_964453115.1. Lineage (GTDB taxonomy): Bacteria > Chloroflexota > Anaerolineae > Anaerolineales > Anaerolineaceae > JAIWNK01. The sequence goes on from CAYVRT010000020.1 coordinate 31,128, forward strand.
TCAAACATCAGCAGCAGGTTCTTCTCGCCCAACAACGGATAAAGGCTGCGCAGAAAACGGCTGCGGAAATAAAATTCTGGCGAGTCATCAAAATCCTGGCGCGGCGGCAGGTCAGCATGAATGTCATGATTCTCAAGCGCGTAGACAATATCATCCGCAATTGAATAGAGGAAATCCGCCTCGCCGCGCGCCGCCTTGCCCTGCATATCCACCAGAACGCAGAAATGCGACTCGGCCAGCACCTCATTCAGATGATAGAGAATGGAGCTTTTGCCAGTGCGGCGTTGGCCGTGCAACACAATGACGTTATTTTGATAGGCGCCAAACAGGTTCTCACGCACAAAGTCAAACACATCCTGACGGCCAACAAACATCTGCCCGGTTTGCAGCGGCGTGCCGGTGACATAGGGAATGGGAAAGATGCGCTGGAACGGCTTTTCTTCCCTGACAAACTCCACCTGGTCGGCAAAATCGAGCTGCCGCCCCGCCGCCAAAGCATCGTCATAAATCAATTGCCAGGCAAAGCGGAAGGGCTGATTCTGCTCACAGCGAATGCTGACCGAGAGTTCGCGGCTTTCCTTGGGCGGCAAAATCTCCAACACCTGATCGCGGCCCTCCAACACCTGATAGCTCCCTTCGCCATCCGCAAAGTGCAGGCGCAAATTCTCAGCCACATTCAGGCCCTGGTTAACCAGCGAAACGGTCAAAACCTGCTGCTGCCGGGCGCCGGTGAGCTTTCGGGTCTTCAACTCCATCAACAAATCAGCGCTGCCTTGCAAATCCTTCACCGCCAGCAGCACCATCGAATCCCAACGGTCGAGCAGGACATGCAGCACGGCAAATTCCGGGTAACACAGCCCCTGCCGCACCGTGTTTTCAATGTACAGGCGCGCCACCCGCAGCGCTTCGAGCGAGTTATTGAGGAAGATAATTTTGGTGTTCAGGTCATCCACCCGCTGCACCTTCTTCAACTCGTTCAGCACCCGCGAAAGGTTCTCCCCCGCCTTGGCAAGCGGCGGCAGCAGCGAGGAAGTCTGGTCTTCGGGCATGGGCTGCACCGCAGCAACCTGTGAAACCGTCAACGCCTGTGCGCCCTGCAACAAAATGGAATGCAGGGCGGCCACCTCCGGGCTCAGTTTCCATTCCGGGTGCTGCCCCAGAATGCGGGTCGTCTCCTTCAGAGCAGCACTTGCATCAGAAGGGGTCAACGCCAACGCATGATAGGCCCCCACCAGGGCCGCCCGGTCGGGGTCAGTGCGCAAATTAAAGTACAAATGCTCCAAAATGCGCGTCGCCGAACAATCCTGCTGGAAGAGACGATAAATGCGCAGCAAAACCTGCTCGGGGTGTTGAAGCACCTCGCGGCGCAACTGTTCGGCCCGGTCAGCCGGGCGCCAATGGAAGGTGGAAAGCAACCCCGCTGCAAGCAACCCTTCCAGCGCACCAATGCCGGCCCCGCTCAAAACAATCCCCAAAATGGGCCCCAACGGAAACAGATAAATGAGTGCCACACGAAAAACCGGCGAACGGACCAGGTCCATTGCCAGGTTAACATCCAGCCCTTGCTGAGTAATCTCGGACCACTCGGCAAGATTCTGAAACGGAAACTGCCCCATCAAGACCAGCCCCAAACGAATCGAGCCAGTCGTCACCGCCGCATACACCGCCGCCGCCACCATGCCCGCCAGCGCAGCCGCATAAACGCGCGGCGCCACCCGGTTGGATGGGTTGCGCAGCAAGAAAGCCGCAAAACCACCAATGAACAAAATTAAAACGTAGATGATCGGCGAAAGCACCTCGGCCACCACCGTATTGACCAGCGCATTGGCCGGTGTGCCAACCACCGCCTTCTGCACCACCACCGAAAAGCCCATATCCGCCGGGTCGGTCGAGTTTTTGGCCTCCATATTCAGGCTGGCAAAGACCAGCAAAAAGCCAAACACCAGCCCAACCACCACCGCCACCAGCACAGCCTCTTCCGAACCAGAAAACCATGCCCGCCTGCCAAGCGGCGAGAGCGGCATCTCAAGCAACGTCTTCTTTGGTTGCGTCGGAAGCACCTTGCGGCGCAAAGCACCCACCAGCCCCCCCATCAGCCCACCCATCAGGGAAAAGAAGCCAACCGTCGCCAACAAATTCGATGGTGCATTCAGCACCGTCTCGCGCACATACGCCACCAACATCGCCTCCGGATAGGTTGGACGGGTCATGCTGAGCGGATAATTGAACAGGTCGTAACCAGCCGCCACGCTGTGGGTCGGGGCAACCAGGAAGAGATACAACACCATCCCGGCCGAAAAGCCACTCGCCAGGCCCATCAGCAGCCCCGAGCGCAGGTCGCGCGCCTGCCCGCGCAGCGCAGGCACGCTGCCCACCAAAACCAGCAGGATGGGAATCACCCCGGCATTCAGCAACAGCAGCAACTGTGCATAGGCCACGTTAAACGAGCCAATGTGCAAATAGCCCAGCCAAAGCTCAAGCGGGTTGCTGCGCGCCGGCAGCACCGGAAAGACGAACAAATAAAAGGCCGGATACAGTAAGGCCAGGGTCAGCAGCAACCCCAGCCAGATTCCGCCAAACAAACTCTTTTTAATCATCCCATCCCTTTCAGGAGAACGCCCGTTCCAGGGCGGCAGCAAATTCGCTGGCAGTGGCAAAACGCTCATGGGGCTGTTTTGCCAGGGCGCGTTCCAGCACCAGGTCTACTGCCACAGGCAACTGTGGCGAAACTGTGTGTGGCTTGGGCGGGGCATCGTTCATGTGTTTGAGCAGCACAGCCAATGGCGTGTCGGCGCTGAAGGGCAATTGCCCAACCAGCATCTCATAAACGACCACCCCCAGCGCATAAATATCGGAAGCGCGGCCCACATCATCCCCGCGTGCCTGCTCTGGCGACATGTAATCGGGCGTGCCCATCGTCATGCCCGTTGCGGTAAACTTGACCCCTTCCAGCATCTTAACCACACCAAAATCGGTCAAGACAGCATAGGCTTCCTGTGGGTTGTGAGGGTCAAACTCGTTGGAGCGCAGCAGAATGTTGGCCGGTTTAATGTCGCGGTGAATCAGCCCATTGGCATGGGCATGGTCGAGGGCCGAGGCAATTTGTCGGATAACCGAGAGAACCTCGCCCCGGCTCAGGTGTTCGCTGCGCCCGCGCAGCGTGCGCACACGCTCCTTGAGGGTTGGGCCGGGGATATATTCCATCACCATATAGGTCAAACGGTCCACCGTACCAAAATCATAGACCTGAACAATATTGGGGTGATGCAAGCGCGCCACCGCCGCCGCCTCGCGCTGAAAGCGCTCGTAAAATTCATTGTCCGCCGCAAAACGGGGCGAGAGGATCTTGAGCGCCACATAACGATCCAGATTTGGCTGATAGCCCTTAAAGACCTCGGCCATGCCGCCCTGTCCAATCGGCGAAACAACGCGATAGCCACCCAGGGTGCGGCCAATCAAATCGCTGCTGCCGCTGGCGGTCGAGCGCGCCCCGGTTTCCTCAACCTCGCGCTGCCGTTTGAGAAACTCGGCAAACGTCTCAGAGAACGGCGTCACGCGCCCTTGTCGCTCCTCCACCAGGCTCTTAATGCGCAAAATGCGCACCATCGGCTCGGGGGCCTGGTCTAAATGCACCAGCGCCATTTGCTGCGTGCTGGAAAGCTGCGACCACAAATAGCGGTAATGGTCTTCCGCCTCGGCCAGGTAACGCTTGCGCACCAGGGCAGCCGTTTCGGCTGGACGAGGTTGGCCGCGCCCCGGCGTTTCGTAAAGATGAAAACCAGCCACCTGCAAAAAGAAAGGATGATTGCCAGCAATTTGCTGCGCCAGTTCCATTTCCTGAACACAAAACGCCGCCCCGCCCAGCAACCCAGAAACATGCCCAAGCAATTCCTGCGCCTCCTCATCACTCAGCGCCGTCAGCGGCAGCTCGGAGAAGATATTGAAAAACGGCGAGGAAAGCGTATCGGCATGTTCATAGGTCAACTCATACAGGCTGCGCTTCGAAGCAGTCAAATACACCAGGCCCATCTCCCCGGCCAGGCTGCGCAATTCGCCATAAAAATCTGGCTCAAAGCGCGGGTTGCGGGCCAGCGACTCAAATTCATCCAGGCACAAAACCAGGTCAAAGCCGGCATCGCGCACCCGGCGCAACAACCGCCGCACCGCCATAAAGCGCACATCGCCGCCATCCACCATCCGCCGCACCGCCTCGGCCAACTCACCTGGCGGCAAACGCAACAGCAGCGCGTCCAAAATCTCAACCCAAAAATCCTGAGCCGCAGCCGAGGCCATCCCTTCCAGGTCAAAATAGAGCAGCAATTGACGTTCAGGGTTGAGGCCATAGAGGCGCATCGTTTCCGGGTTGCAAATATGCGTCAGGAGCGAAGACTTGCCCATCTTGCGTTCGCCCACCAATGAGCGGCATTGGTGCGTGACAACCGCACTATACAACGTTTCCACCTCGGCCTTGCGCCCCACAAAATAGGCCGGGTCGGTAATCCGTTGACGATTGAAGAAAGGGTTACGATTCATGAAACCTGACTCTCAGAATGAAAACAAGCATGGATGAGCAACAACCCTATTATATACGAAAGAAAGCCAAAATCGGCGCGCGATTCTGGCAATTTGCTTGATTGAGAGAAAAAGAGGGGCCGCGCCTTGAACCAGCACTCGATTCGTTTGACAGTTTTAAGGTTAATGCGGTATAATGGCAACAGTTTGGTTTCGGGCTTCCGAAACAGTTCCTTACCTGTTTTTTTCCTGGAGGTTGCCGCCCCAACATGCGTCAAGGTGTTAGATCAAGGTCTTTTCCTCGGCTGCATGGTTAAGGTGCGCCGAGTTTTTTGTATCCCTTTGCAAGAAGGGAGGTGAGAGACGTGCCCGCAGTAGTTTTACGCCCCAATGAATCACAAGACCAATTATTGAAGCGCTTTCGCAAGAAGGTTGTGAAGAGTGGCGTTTTAAGCACCGTGCGCCGCAAGCGCTGGTTCATCTCAAAAAGCGAAGTGCGCCGCGTTGAGAAGAAGAAGGCCATGCGCCGCTTCAAACGCCGCCAGATGAGCAAGGTCTCGGAATAAGTCGTCGGCTCTGTTCTCAGAGCTGGCTGAACCCCAAAGGTTCTGGAGGAAAAGAATGGCCAAAGAAGAAGATAAGATTCAGGTTGAAGGCACCATCATCGAAGCCCTGCCCGGGACGCAATTCCGCGTCCGCCTGGAAAACGGCCATACCGTGCTGGCCTACCTATCCGGCAGAATGCGCAAATATTACATCCGCATCCTGCTCGGCGATCACGTTCGCGTGGAAATGTCGCCCTACGATTTAACCCGCGGTCGGATTGTCTACCGTCAGAAGAAGGCCAACGAACCCGGCCTCGAAGAATAGGCCTCTGGGAATCATTGTACGTCCCCCAACCCCGCCCCATCCAGGGCGGGGTTTTTTGTTCAATAAATTAAAAAAAGAAAGGCCCGGAAGCAAATCTCCCGGGCCTGGTTGGTCTAGTAGCTGCGGTTATCGTAGCTGGTGAGGGCCTTCATATAGTTGGCCCGCTCATACGCCGCCGGTTCAGCAACCGCCTTCTGGCTCATGCTGCCCCGCATCTGCTGAATGGATTGATACTCATATTCCTCCAGCCAGCGCTCCAGGTCGGCGCGCAATTCTGCCACGCGCCCCACCCCGCGCGCCAGCAATTCCGAGGCCATCATCACCACATTGGCACCCGCCATGACCGATTTGACCACATCCTGCGCGGTGTGAACCCCGCCGGTAAGCGCCAGGTCAGCCTGCACCCGGCCATGCAAAATCGCCGTCCAGCGCAGCGGCAGGCGCAACTCATCCGAGCTGCTCAGCGCCAGGCTTGGCACCACTTCCAGCGCCTCAATGTCCAAATCGGGCTGATAGAAGCGGTTGAACAGCACCAGGCCATTCGCACCCGCACCTGCCAGGCGCTGCGCCAGGTTGGGCAGGGCCGTGAAGTAGGGGCTGAGCTTGACCGCCAACGGAATGCGCACCTGCTTGCGCACATCCGCCACCAGGTTCACATAGGCCTGTTCCAGCTCCTGAGCAGTAATTTCAGGGTTGGTATCCACATAATAGATGTTCAGTTCCAGCGCATCTGCCCCGGCCTGTTCCATCTTGTGCGCATATTCCACCCAACCGCCGCTCGAAACACCATTCAGACTGGCGATGATCGGCACCTGCACACTGGCCTTCAGCTTGCGAATCAGCTCCAAATATTCCTCCGGCCCCACGTTGTAGCGCTCCAGGTCGGGGAAGTAGCTTGTCGCCTCCGCATAGGAGTCGGTGCCAAGATTCAAGTAGTGATCCAGGGCATTGCTTTCATGCGCAATCTGTTCCTCAAAGAGCGAATACATCACCACGGCAGCAATCCCGGCATCTTCCAGACGGCGGACGGTATCCACCTTCTTAGAAAGCGGCGAAGCTGCGGCAACCAACGGGTTCTTCAGGCCCAGGCCCAAATAGGTTGTGCGAAGATCTACCATCCCATCCTCCTTATTCGGTCTTCTTCTCTTCGGGATGAGCCGCCGAATATTGAATGGCGGCCATCTGACGGTACAGTTCCCAGCGCTTGGCAACATCAGCAGTCGCCTGCTGCATCAGCAGTTCGGCGCGTGCCTCGTCACTTTGCACCAACATGCGGTAGCGGGTTTCGTTGTAAGCATAGTCGCGCACTGCCACGGTCGGGTCTTTGCTCTCAATCGTCAGCGGATTCTTGCCTTCATCAATCAGCGCCGGGTTGTAGCGATAGAGCGGCCAAATGCCCGATTGCACGGCCAGGCGTTGCTGTTCCAGCCCCTTGCGCATGTCAATGCCGTGCGCAATACAGTGACTGTAGGCAATGATCAGGGATGGGCCTTCGTAGGCATCCGCTTCCAGGAAGGCGCGCAGCGTCTGCTGATCGTTGTAGCCCATCGCCACGCGCGCCACATACACATACCCATACGACATGGCAATCATGCCCAGGTCTTTCTTCGGCAGGCCCTTGCCCTGCGCTGCAAATTTGGCAACTGCGGCGCGCGGGGTAGATTTGGACGCCTGACCGCCGGTGTTGGAATAGACTTCCGTATCCAGCACCAGGATGTTGACATTGCGCCCAGAAGCCAGGACGTGATCCAGGCCGCCATACCCAATGTCATACGCCCAGCCATCGCCGCCAATGATCCAAACACTCCTGCGCACCAGCGAATCGGCCAACTGCTCCAAATGGCGGGCGCGCGGGCTACGAATGCCAGCCAGCTTTTGGCGCAGAACAGCCACGCGCTGCCGCTGTTCCAGAATGCCAGCCTCGTTGCGCTGATTCGCCTCCAGCAGGCCAGTCACCAATTCGCTCCCCAGTTCAGCCGCAAATTCGCGCACCAGCTCGGTTGCAAATTCTTGCTGCTTATCCAGCGTCAGGCGGAAGCCCAAACCAAATTCGGCATTGTCTTCAAACAGCGAATTGCTCCAGGCCGGGCCGCGCCCCTCAGCGTTGAAGGTCCAGGGCGTCGTTGGCAGGTTGCCACCATAAATGGAAGAGCAGCCAGTGGCATTGGCAACCACCATCCGGTCGCCAAACAATTGCGAAACCAGCTTAACATACGGCGTTTCGCCGCAGCCAGCACAAGCACCCGAAAACTCGAACAAGGGCCGCAGCAGCTGCGAATTTTTCACCGTCGTCGGCTGCACCGCATCGCGCGCCACATCCGGGATGCTCAAGAAGAAGTCCCAGTTGGCGCGTTCGGTCTCGCGCAGCGGAATCTGCTCCGCCATGTTGATGGCGCGGCGGCCCACCTGCGTCTTATCCTTGGCCGGGCAAACCTCCACGCACAGGGCGCAGCCGGTACAATCTTCCGGCGCAACCTGAATGGTGAAGCGCATGCCGGGCATTTCTTTGAATTTCGCCTCGGTAGATTTAAAGGTCGCTGGCGCCTCGGCCAGGGCAGCCGGTTCGTAAACCTTCATGCGAATGACAGCATGGGGGCAAACAAAGGCACACTTGCCACACTGAATGCACAAATCGGGTTCCCAAACCGGAATTTCAAGCGCAATGTTGCGCTTTTCCCACTGTGCCGTGCCGGTCGGGAAGCTACCATCCACCGGCAGGGCGCTCACGGGCAGGGCATCGCCATTGAAGCCAATGATTGGCCCCAACACATCGCGCACAAACTCGGGCGCCTGGTCAGACACCGGTTTGGCACGGCCAATTTCACTGTTCACTTCCGCCGGCACCTTCACCTCGTAGAGGTTCGCCAGGGTCTGATCCACAGCTTCATAGTTGCGCTGCACAACCGCTTCGCCGCGCTTGCCATACGTCTTGTAAATGGATTTCTTAATCTGGGCAATTGCCTCATCGCGCGGCAGCACACCGCTGATGGCAAAGAAGCAGGTCTGCATGATGGTGTTAATCCGCCCGCCCATGCCCGTCTTTTGCGCCACTTCGTAGGCATCAATGACAAAGAAGCGCAGTTTCTTTTCAAGAATCACCGTCTGCACTTCGCGCGGCAGGTGCTTCCAGACCTCATCCGGGCCATAGATGCTGTTGAGCAAGAAGACAGCCCCCGGAGCAGCATACTTCAACACATCCAGGCGCTCCAGGAAGGTGAATTGATGGCAGGCAACAAAGTTGGCATCGCCAACGCCAATCAAATAGGGGGCGCGAATCGGGCGCGGGCCAAAGCGCAGGTGCGAAATGGTCAACGAACCCGACTTCTTCGAGTCGTAAACAAAGTAACCCTGTGCGCCGTTTTCGGTTTCCTCGCCAATAATCTTGATCGAGTTCTTGTTCGCACCCACTGTCCCATCGGCACCCAGGCCAAAGAAGACACAGCGCGAAACATCCTTTGCCGCAATCGAAAAGGTTGGGTCAAATTCAATGCTGCTATGCGTCACATCATCCACAATCCCAATCGTGAAGTGATTCTTGGGCTGCGGCTTGCCAAGTTCCTCAAAGATGGCCTTGACCATCGCCGGGGTAAACTCCTTCGAGGACAGGCCATAGCGCCCGGCAAAGATGCGCGGAGCGCTGCCAAACGGGGCAACACCCTGGCTCATGCCTTCGCTAATCGCCGTCACCACATCCTGGTAGAGCGGCTCGCCAATCGAACCGGGTTCCTTGGTGCGGTCGAGGACGGCAATGCTGCGCACGGTCGCGGGCAGCGCCTTCAGGAAGGCCTCAATTGCAAACGGGCGGTAGAGGCGCACCGTCAGAACGCCCACCTTTTCGCCGCGTTCGGCCAGGTAGTGCGCGGTTTCTTCCGCCGTCTCAGCCCCAGAGCCCATCAGCACAATCACACGCTCCGCATCCGGAGCACCCGCATAATCGAACAAATGGTAGGAACGCCCGGTCAATTTGGCAAAGCGATCCATGGCCTGCTGCACAATTTCGGGGCAGCGCAGATAGAAGGGGTTGCTAGCCTCGCGCGCCTGGAAGTAAACATCCGGGTTTTGCGCCGTGCCGCGCAGCACCGGGTGTTCCGGCGAAAGAGCACGGGCGCGGTGTTCGGCAATCCGCTCTTCGCTAATCATCGCCAGCAGGTCTTCATCTGAAAGCAACTCAATCTTATTCACCTCGCTCGAGGTGCGGAAGCCATCAAAGAAGTGCAAGAAAGGCACGCGGCTTTCCAACGTTGCGGCATTGGCAATCAACGCCATATCATGGCCTTCCTGCGGCGAGCGAGAGGCAAGCATTGCCCAACCAGTTTGGCGGGTTGCCATCACATCCGAGTGATCGCCAAAGATGGAAAGCGCCTGTGCAGCCAGCGAACGAGCCGAAACATGGAAGACGGTTGCGGTCAATTCGCCCGCAATCTTATACATATTGGGGATCATCAACAGCAGGCCCTGCGAGGCGGTAAAGGTGGTCGTCAGCGCGCCGGTTTGCAGTGCGCCATGCACCGCACCTGCTGCGCCGCCTTCAGATTGCATCTCGGCCACCAGCGGGACAGTGCCCCACAGGTTGGGCTTCTTCTTCGAGGCCCACTCATCCGAGAACTCTCCCATCGTTGAGGAGGGGGTGATCGGGTAAATCGCAATCACCTCGCTCAGGCGATAGGCAACATTGGCAACGGCTTCGTTGCCGTCAATCGTGGTTTTCTGTCTTGGCATACCATACTCCTGAAAAGGGATAAAAAATGCGCGGTGGGGCAGAACCTTCCTGCCGTGCGTTTCTATGCAAACAAAATCATCAGCCAACCCGAAATTATACCAGCGGATTCGACTTAAAGACGATATTGCCTCGCTTGAGAGTCTAACAAATTTGAAAAGAGAAAGAAGTGATAGGGGTCATCGAATCGCAAGGCATTCTACACATTCGGCGGCCAATGGGCCTGGAGCAGCAACAAAGCGGCCAGCGTTTTGGCATCGTTCAGTTCGCCGCGCTGCGCCATTGCCAGGGCCTGCTGCCATGGCAGCCTGACCAGCGTCAGAAACTCACCATCATCCTGCGGCAGCGGGTCGGGGTAGAGATCCTGCGCCAAAAAGATGGTCATGAACTCATTGCAATAACCACCGGCCAGGTAAAACCCGCCCAGTCGGGTCAGGCGTCCCGCCGCCATGCCAGTTTCCTCGCGCAGTTCACGCGCCGCCCCTGCCTGCGCATCCTCGCCCGGCTCCAACACCCCGGCGGGCAACTCCAGCATGGCGGCATCTGCCCCCACGCGATACTGTTCCACAAACAGAAGGTTGCCCTGCTCATCCAATGGCAGCAGGCTAATCGAATCGGCATGGTCTACCAGGTCGTAGACCTTTTGTTTGCCATCCGGCAGGCGAAAATGAACCCGCTGCACATCAAAGGCCCGCCCCTGATACGACACCTCGCGCCCCAAAATTTCAAACCTCATCCCGACTCCTTTCACACAAAAAGCCTCAAAGACCTTGCAGTCTTTGAGGCATGGAACAATCCACACAGAGCAGAGCGCCTCGGCTCAGGGAATTTGCAAAACCTGCCCGGCCTGCAAGGTGTAGGGGGCAGCCAGGGCATTGGCAACCACAATCGCGTTTGGGTCTACATCGCCAAAATCGCAAGCAATGGTATAGATGGTATCGCCACTCTTGACGGTGTAGGTCACCGGGTGAGTTTTGAGCGCCCGCGCCCCCGAGTTCCAGGTGCCGGTAGCCGGAATCTTCAAGGTTGTGCCAACTGCCGGGCGCGAATTCATCGTCAGCCCATTGGCAGCAAAAAAGGTGTCCAGATCCAGATTGTAGCGCCGGGCAATGCAAATCGGCCATTCACCCTTTTGCAGGGCGTAGGTGGCGGGGCGTTCCAGGGTCGGCAAAATGACCGGCACAGGCGTGAAGGTTGCCAAAACAACCGGCGTAGATTGCATGGGGGGCGGTGTCGGCTGAGCATTCGGGTTGATGACGGCTACCGTTGGATTGGCAGCCTGGGTCAACATCACATCCGGCCCAACCGAGGTTGCAAATGGTGTTTCAATTGCTGGGGTGGGCGGCGGCGGGGTAGATTTGGAAATCTTACAACCAGTCAACGCCGTCATCAACAGAGTTACCAGAATCAAAACCAACCAGCTTTTCTTCATCTCCTATTCCTTCCTCTCCAAAGGTCTATGGGCAGAATCAAAAGACCAAAATAAACAGATTATTTATCATAGTAGCATAACCTTTTAAATGCGTCAAGCGCCGCAGCGCCCCCAAATTTTGGCGCAGCTTAACCCAATGGCAGCACAACCGTAAACGTGCTGCCCTGATTGGGTGTCGATTCGACCCAAATCCGTCCACCATGCTTTTCGACAATGGATTTAACAATCGCCAGCCCAAGCCCGGTGCCAGAAACCTCAGAGCTGACATTGCTGGCACGGTAAAATTTATCGAAGACAAACAACAACTCGTTCGGCGGAATGCCAACCCCGCTATCCTCAAATTGGAGAATGATTTGTTCCTCCTGCATCAAACCGCGCACCGTCACCCGGCCATGCTCCGGGGTATATTTGAGCGCATTATCCAGCAAATGCTCAATCATCTGCCGCATTTGGACCGGGTTGGCATAAATGGGCGAAAGATCGCTCATCTCCATCCGCAAGCGAATGTCTTTCTCCTCAATTGCCGGCTGCATGCCCTCAATCACCATCTCCAACACCTGCTGCAACGCCAGCATCTCCTTGCGCGATTCCACATCCGCCTCAATCCGCCCCAAGTTGACCAGGTTGTTCATCAGGTTGGTAATGTTCTGCACCCCGGCCTGCACGCGCTGAATGAACTCGTGCTGCAAATCGGTTACCGGCGCCACCCGTTCAATCAATTCCACATAACCAAGAATGGCCGTCAACGGCGAACGCAGGTCATGCGAAACCGTGCTAACAAATTCGCTCTTGATGCGCTCCATCTTTTTCAATTGTGTAATGTCGTGCATGGTAATCGCCAGCCCCACCTCTGGAATCGTGGTTGCCTGCACACTCCACACCAGGCCACTCTCCTGGTTAAACTCGCCGTGATGCGTCAAACCGCTTGCGGCTGCCTCAATCAGGTTCAACATCTCATGCTGCGAAATGACATCCCTTGCCAGCCGCCCTTCCAGGTGTTCTTCCGTTTCAAAACCCAGCGCAGCCCGCGCCGTACGGTTCACCAACACCAGGCGCTGTTCACCATCCACCACAATCACCCCATCGTGAATATGAGTCAGCACCGTATCCAGCTGCGAACAATCGGAACGCACCTGCGCATACAGCCGGGCATTTTCAATTGCAATCACCGCATATTCGGCCAGCGCCAGCAGCACACGCAAGACATGCTCACGGAAGGGCGATTGTCGGGTGCGGTTATCCACCCCCAAAACGCCAATCACCACACCGCGCTGTTTCAGCGGAACGTAAATCAGGTCATGCACCAAGTAAGAAGTCTTAATTTTTTGTGGCTGCTCATGGTTCAGAACAACCGGCTCGCCCGTGCGCAGCACCTGCCCGGCCAGCGAATCGCGCACCGGCAGGCGAAACGTCTGTGCAAAACTGGCATCAAAATTGCGCGAGGCCCGCATATACAGCTCACCAGTAGCATGGTCGAGCAGCAACAGGCTGCCCTCTTCGGCCCCGGTAATCTGCACCGCCGCATCCACAATCGCCGATAACACCTCATCCAAATCGAGCGTGGATGTGATAGACTGCCCAACCCGCTCCAGGCTCTCCATCCGCTCCACCTGATTCTGCAAACCATCCGCCGAACGCTTCACCTCGCTGCCCATCCAATTGCGCGACTGCTGCAAACGCCGCGCCATGGCTGCCAGGTTGCGGCGCAGGTCATCCGGGCGCAAAGGCGGGAAGAGACAACCGCTCACGCCCGCCCGCAACGCCTGCCGCAGCGTATCCAGATCCTCGCGCAGGCCCAGCAGCAACACCGCCGCCAACGGATAGCGCTGCCGCAGCACCTCGGCATATTCCAGCCCCGTATCAGAAGAAAAGCGCTGGCTCAACAGCACGAGCGTTAACGGGTTCTTTTGAAGCTGCGCTTCAACCTCGCTTTGGGTCGCACACAAAACCGTTGCATACCCATCCGCCTGTAACAACTGCACCAACAAGTCACGGGTTTGGGCATCCGGCACAGCAATCAGAATGGTTTCTTTGATCGGATTCATAGCACCCCAACGGCAGCGTTATTTTGGTAGGGGAAGGGTGAAATGGAAGGTTGCACCCTGCCCGGCTTTACTTTCAACCCAAATCTTTCCATTTTGTGCCGCCACAATTTGCTTGACGAGCGGCAGGCCAATCCCCAGCCCGCCAAAACGGCGCGGCAGGGCCGGGTCTGGTTGATAATCTTCATTGAAGACCTGGGCAATCCGGCGTGTATCCAGCCCTGGCCCGGCATCCGTCACGCTCAGCTTCACCATGCCATCGCGCGTGCGCTCCATGCGCAGGATGATTACCCCGCCCGGGTTGGAAACCTTGACGGCATTGCTGATCAGCGCATACAGCACCTGGCTAACCTGACTGCCATCCGCCTGCGCCAATGTAACATCATCCGGCATCTGTGCCGTCAGCGCCACATTGTAATGCTGGGCAAAAGGCAAGAAGCGGTTAATTGCCTCGCGCACCAACTCGTTCAAGTTCGCCTGGCTGGCAATCAATGGCAACTGACCAGAGGGCAGGGGGGTAATTGCCTCCGAAGTGTGTGAAAGGTAATTCAGGCTCTCCTGCAGCGTGGTCAAATCCATACGCTGATTGGGCGTCCAGCGCATCGTCGGGTCTTTTGCCAACCGCTCCAGCGCCACGCGCCCCGCCTCAACCGGGTTGCGCAATTCTTTCTTGACCACGCGCAAAATTTCATTGATGATTTTCTCGCCCGCCAGCGCACTTTCGGCCAGGAATTGTTGTTGTTGGGCGCGCTGCTCCAGGGCGGTAAACAGGCGCGCATTCGCAAGCGAGATGGATGCATAATCCGCCAGCGCTTCCAACAGGTGTTGTTCGCTTTCATTGTAAGGCTGCGGCTTGCGGCGCAACATCACCAACAGGCCAATGACCTGTTTTTGCACCTTGACCGGTGCAATCAACGCCGATTGCCCCAAATTGGAAATTTTGAAGCGCTTGATTGGCTCCCCATGAATGGAAAGTGACTCGCCCGACATGGCAACCAGCGAGCTAATCCCATCATCCCAGGGTTGATTGAGGCGAATGGGCATGCTGGGCGGCAGGTTGCGCTGCGCCACCAGCACAAAAGTCTTCAGCGCATCATCGCGCAGCAAAAACCAGCCCATATCGGCCTGCGTGACCTTGGTTGCCCCTTCCAGAATCTTCTCAAACAGCACGGCCTGATCGGTAACCGAGGTGACGGCCTTGCCAATCGAGAAAATGGTCGTCAGCTCGCGCACCCGCTGCTGCAATTCCTGGTTGGTTTGCTGCAACTGACGCGAAAGCCGCTCGCGCTCGCGCCGGCCATGCACCTGCTTCAGGACGCGCTCCACCGCCGAGACAACCTCAGCCTCGCGCACCGGCCAGAGCAGGTAATCGGCTGCACCCAACCGAAAGGCCTGCATAATTTCGGCCTCCGCACCTTTGTGCGCCAGAATGATTACCGGCGTATCCACATGCTGCGAGGAAAGCGCCACCAACAAATCTTTGCCACTCAAACCGGGCAAATTGATGTTGGCGATAATTACTTCGGGCGAAACTTGCAGTGCCTTGCTGATGGCCGAGCTGGCATCACTGACAACAAAGGCCTGATAGCCGGCAGCCTGCAACGCCTGGCGCCCAATCATATCACTGATGATTGGGTCGCTTTCGACAACGAGGATTCGATCTTGCTGATTCGGCATATCATTATGATAGCATGATTCGTAAAAACGGGGGGGATTCTCGTCACAGGTTTTGAAATTAGAAATCTGTAAGAACCTGTTTCGCGCGCTTGACTTTGCAGGCCGCTATTATATACAATGGAGTCATCCCAACCCACAGGAGGTGCTGCGAAACCCTGTTTTTCTCTGCTCATTGGAGCGAGCTATCCACACACGACATAAAGGAGAATCCCATGCTTACTGAAAGTGAAATGCGGGAGTTGGTCGAATACACTGCCCCTGAGTGGGTGCTCAGTATCTACTTGAACACCAACCCAGCCGAAGGAAATGCCGATGCCTATCGGCTGCGTCTTCGCAACTTGCTCAAGAAGGTCACCCTGCCGCAGGATAGCGCGGCTGTGGAACGCTTTTTTGCAACCGAGTATGATTGGTCTGGGCGGGGCGTAGCGGTTTTTTCCTGCGCACCGCAAGGCTTTTTCCGTGCCTACCCGCTGGCCGTGCCAGTGCGCGATCGCATCTTCGTCAGCAACCGGCCCAGTGTGCGCCCCCTGGCCGACCTGCTGGATAGTTATGGCGGCTATGGGGTGGTGCTGGTTGACCAGCAAGGGGCGCGCCTCTTCATCTTCCATCTCGGCCAGCTGCGCGAGCAGGAGGGAACGCTTGGCGAGGTGGTGCGGCGCGTGAAAAATGGTGGTGCATCGGCCATGCCTGGGCGGCGCGGCGGCAGCGCCGGGCAAACCCAATTCATGGAAGAAACCATTGACCGCAACATGAAAGAAACAGCCGAGTTCGCCGTGCGCTTCTTCGAGGAAAACCGCATCCGGCGCATCCTCCTCGGCGGCACAGAGGCCAATGTTGCCAGCCTGCGCAACACCCTGCCCAAAGTCTGGCAGAGCCTCATCATGGGCAGTTTTGCCATGCCCATGACAGCCAGCCATACCGAAGTCTTGCAACGCGCAATGCAAATTGGGCATCAGGTGGAGCAGGAAACCGAGGCCCGCCTGGTTGAAGATTTGGTGACGATTGCAGCCAAAGGCGGCCCGGCCATCACCGGCCTCGAAGCAACCCTGGCAGCCATCAACGCCGGTCGGGTAAAGACCCTGGTCATCTCGGAGGGCTTTGCCAAAGGCGGCTATCACTGCCCATCCTGTGGCACGCTGGCACTCAAGCAGGAAGACTGCGGCGAGTGCGGCGAGGCCGGTCGGGTGGCAGATGTGATTGACCCAGCCATCAGCGCCGTCATGCGGCATGGCGGTGATGTTGAAGTGGTGCATGGCAGCGAGCTACTTGAGCGCGCCGGCCATGTCGGCGCATTCCTGCGCTACTAAATCTCCCTTCTTTCGAAAAAGAACAGGGCAGCCCAACGGCTGCCCTGTGTTGTCAGAAAACGAAGCGCCTCACTTAAGAATCCGCTCGCTAATCAAGGCCAGGTTATCATCCAATCGGCGCAGGGCATCCATGGCATCATTCACCTGACGGGCCTTCAGGCCCTCGTCAATTTTATCCACCTGTTCGCGCAGGGCCGTTGCTGTCTCGGCCTCCAACGCCGCATAAACCGGCTCAATATCCGCCTTGAGCAAATCCAGGCTCGTAACCGCCGTCAACGTATCCTGCTGCGTCAAGGCCAGGCGCGCCCGAGCAATGTCATAGCGGCTGCGCAGCAAATTGGTATACAGCTCATTTTGCATCGCGCCCTGCTCAGCAATCTGATACTTCAGCTTCAGGTCGCCCAATTCCTGTTCAGCAGCATCCAGAGCGGTCGTCTTTTCACCCAATTCCTGGGTAGTGGCCTGCAAATCGGTCTGTGCCGCAGTCAGCAGTTGGCGGGTCGGGGCATAGAGCCACAAATAGCCCGTCAGCAAACCGAGGCTAAAAACAACAATCAAAACAATCGCCCAAATGAGAATTGAATTGAAACGGCGCGCCGGCGCAACCGTTTCCTTGTGCAAAATGGGGGTTGATTCTTCAGACATAGATGGCCTCCAATCCAAAATGATGTATAGAATTCAAGTATACTCCAAAGCCGAGCCATTCCGCCCCCACAGCGCACCCCAATTGGGTTGCCGGGGTTTTAAAGGGTGTAAGAATTTCCTTCCGGAGGAATGGCATGTCACTCGTCGTTTACCTGGTTGTTGGTTTTGTCTTTTGCCTGTTTGTGGCAGGGGCGCTCGCCAGCCTGCTCTCGATTAAGCGATGAGCAAGCGGCAGATATGCCCAACATGATCCAGCTCGTGCCAGATGGCGCGCCGCACCAGCTTGCGCGGGCTCCAAAATTCACCATCCACGCCCAGCACCGTTGAACTGCCCACCCAGGTGGGCAGTTTTTGTAGCAGCTCAGCCCGCACCCGTTCCAACCGCTCGACGGCGTTGGCCGGCAAATCCTCACGGCGCAGCGCAGTCTGCCCCAACCGGGTCAGGTACCACCACTCTGCCCCAGCCACATGCTTGAGGATGCCGCGCACACTCCAGCGCTCCTCCGGTCGCTGCAAATCCAGCTCGGCCTCGCTAGCGCCCTGAACTGCCGCAAGCAAATCAGCCCGCCCCCATTCCAGCAACAGGGCAGCCCGGCGCACGTCTTCCTCGGTCAAGGGTCGCCAATCATCACGGAACCAGGCATTCACCGCATAGGTTTTTGGCCCGGCTGCCACCACCTCAAAAGCCTGGTTAATGTCATACACATCCCAACTATCGGTGAAGCGAATATCAAAATTACCAACCTCGCTCAGCCAGTTTTGCGGGCTGTGTCGGTGCGCCCATTCGATATACTTGATGAAAGCCGGCAGAATGTTGACCACCGCCTGAGCCGAATTCTCCCCATAGGCAAAACAGCCCGGATGGTCCAGCGCCCAAACCAGCGAACGCCCCTCCACCTTGTTTTCAACGCCAATGCGCAACAAATCTTCCATCACGGCGCCCGAAGTTCAAAATCATCAAAGAAGAACAGCGCCTGATCGCCCGAGCCATACACATCCACCACATAGCCACACTTGCCAGCCGGGAGCCGGTCATCCTCAAGCTGCTCCACCAGCCGGCCATTAATGTAAAACTTGAACTGATCACCCTGCGCGCCCACCGAAATGGAATTGCGCGGGTCTTTTGCCATGTAGATGTAGTCGCTATACTTCCAATCCACAATCGTATACCACTTGCCATCAATCAGGGCCTGAATGGCGTAATTGCCAAACACACGGTTGATCAGAAAAACGTAAAAATTATTATCATCCACCATGCGGAAGAACAGCCCCACATCCGCATTATCCGCCCCCCCGACCTTGTGCGTCATAGAAGAGAAGTAGAAATCCTGCGCCACGGCGCCATCCGGCCACACCATCCAATAAACGCCCTTTTGCCCGGCCTGAATCTCCCACTTATAGACACCATCCTCAATCTTCCACTCATTGGTGACAATCTCGCGCTCCTCAGAGCCTTCGGCCCAGTTAATGCTATTCTGGTCAAAGGTCTCGCTCAGCAACAATGGCCATTCCAAAAAGGCCGCGTCCACCACCGCACCCACTTTTTCCTTGCCGGGGTTCATGGTTGGGTAAACCTTCGAGACCTGCGTATCCGTCGGGACAATGGCAGCCGGCGTGGGGGTCGGACGAGCAGGCGGCAGCGTGGCAGTCGGCGCCGCCGTTGGGGGCGGTGGCAAAGTGGGCGGCAGCGGCAACGGCTGCGACGTTTCGGTTGCCTGCAAATTTTCCAGCACGGAAGGCAGCCCACACGAGCAAGCAACGGAGATGAGGGCCAGTACAGCCAGCCCCAACAACAGTGAATTGTGCTTTTTGGACATCATTTTCTCCAATCTCCAATCAAAATAGGGTTATGGTGCGCGCAGTTCCAAATCATCCAAACGGAACAGAGCCTGATCGCTGCGAGCAGATAGATTGACCAGCAAACCAACCTGCCCAGAAGGCAGCGCCTCGTTCACCAACTGTGCCACCAATCGTTCGTTGAGATAAAACTTAAGCATCGTCCCCTCTGCCAGCACCGCCAGTTTGTTTGGCCCGCCATAGCGGATGGCGGTTGAGGGCAACCAATCGCTCAACACCTGCTGCTGTCCATCTTCCAGCAGCAGAATCTGAAAATCGCCCCCCGTATCATTGACCAGAAAAGCATAATAGTTTTGCTCATCCTGCATTCGAAACACCAGCCCGGCATTGGCCGCTGCTGCACCGCGCATCTTTTTCAACTGCACGGCAACATAAAAGTCCTCGTAAGGATCCAGGGCCGGCTTAATCAGCCAGCGAACGGCCGGCTGACGCGCCTGCACCTGCCAGAGATACACGCCATTCTCAAGCCGCCAGGATTGTTGCAGCGCATCCGTTTCCGCCTCGCCCACCGGCCATTGATTTTGATTCTCGTTAAAGTTATCCGTCACCCGCAGCGTCCAGTCCAAAACCCGCCCCTCAGGCGGCGTGTTAAGCTGCGACCAGACTGAGGTCGGCGAGGGCATTGGTGCAGCCGCCGTGGGCGGCAAGGGCGATGGAAGAGCCGTTGCAGTGGGCACCGGAGGACTGAGGGAAACGGAACGCAAGAACAGCACCGCCAACACCAGCACAACCAGCGCCAACAAAATTGCCCCGCCAACCAGCAGCGCAGCCACCCCATTTTGCGGCCCAGGACGATTCGACACCTCGCGCGCCTTCAGCAGGCGGCGAATCGCCTCAAAATCTTCCGGCGCATAGCGTTGCCCATCCCTTGCCCGCAAAATATCAAGCAATTGGGCAGTCGAAAAACTCTCATACTGCCGCATCCGGCTGGTTATCAGCGCTTCATTGAGTGGCATGGCTCATCCTCATCAAACAAGAACCTGGATACTCCTTATCATCATATCATAAAAATCCTCAACGATTCTCGTTTTATCGCCCAGATCGGATTATTTTAAAGAACAGGCTGTAGACAATTAGAAGGGGATGCTCAGGTCTTCAAACACATTTTCATACACCAAATGATCATCCAAGAAAATACTCACCTCATAGGAATTGACCGATTGCCCCAGGTGAAACCTGTATTCAAACGGAGACTCCAGCCGAAAGCTCTCAAATTCCTGGACAAATGCTTTATCTGTGACAAATTGGATTTTCAAGTGAAATGGGCCTCTGGCCTCTGTCTCAGGAGAAAACCTCACCTCAATTCGCTCATTCAACAAAACCACGCTTTCAATAAAAGTGCGCTTGCGAAAAAATAGCTCCGTCCGAGTTGACGCAAAAATCTTTTTCTGATAATTTCGCCGCAAGTGCTCAGGTAACAAATGTAGCAACGTTTCTTTCTCAGCATTTGAGCGGCAATAGATATATTGCAACGCTCCTAAGTCCAATTGTTTCGGGACAATAATTTCTGCATTGCGCCGGGCAACAATTTCACGCGCCATCTCTGGATTCAAACGATCATTATGATAAATCTGTTTCCACGGCAACGCTTGCAGTTCCTGCATCGTGTTACTCAAACGATACTCATGGCTGCCCAATCCCCGATCGGAAAACTGACTGTTCGGCAAAGTAAGAACTTTTGCCAAATCAAACAGAAAGAACACTGGTACCGGGCAATGTGCGTCAGAAAATTTCGAGCAAGCAAGTGTGGCTAAAGAATGAACACCTTCGGCATAAAATTGTGTGGGGGTCTTAGGACGAAAGTACAACCGCACACTATCCAAAATTGATGTATCTGTCGCCGAAAGCACTTCACGGCTGCCACTGCTCACAACAATTTTTTCCAGGTTTTGAGCTTGTTCGCGACTATAGAGACAACCATCACATAAAATTTGAGCTGCGTTGCGAATATCTGTGTAGTGAAAAGCAAATTTTAGCCACCAACGCTCCGTTTGCCGGATCCAATCTTGTTGGGCCAGTTTCTCAAAACACTCGCGAACCTGCTGCTCCAACAGCAATGCTCACCCCATTTCAAACAGAGAAAGCTGCACAGATTTGGGGCCTTCCGCACGTTGAATGGCTGTCGGCACAAATTGCAAACCAGCAATACGGGCTGTACTCAATTGCTCATAACCATCCGCTAAATGAACTGGCGCAACATAGGACAATTCCGTAAAAATTGGCATCAAATATTCAAGTTCATGTTCCAAACCCGGCGCAATGTTCGGCATTGAAAAACCAAGTTGACGCAGTTGCTGCCATAATAATTGCAGCGTCTCATAATGCACAAGATACGTTTCAGCATTCGTCACAATTTTCAGATGAGGCCCTTCATCCTCAATATAAGCTGTAAAATGCTGTTTCTCATTCACTGTATAAAAATCTTTCCGCACAGCCAAACAGCGAATCAAATCTTCCCACACTTCGCAAAAAGGCAGACTCGTTGGCTCAGACCGCAGCCAGGCTTCCATCTCCGCACGGTTCAAATGCTCTACAAAGTCGGATGACCTTTGTGGATAAATAAAAACATCTATCGGTAAATTTTTAAGGTACCGCTCCATCAGCGGTTTAACCTGATTTTTAAAACTCAGCTGACCATTGCCACACCCCAAAGGTGGGAACGCAATGCTATGAATCCCCCAGTCGCTATATACCTGCACAAATTTCTCCAATCCGGCTTCAATATACTCCATCCTTGAAGGCATGCGCCAATGCTGCTTGGTGGGAAAATTCAACACCCACTTTTGTCGGTCTTTATAAAGCCATAATTTGCCAATTGCAAATTGCTTTTGCTCGCACAACAAACGATATTGCGCATACATCTCAGGAAACAAACGCTTGAATTCCAGAGCAACCCCTTTTCCCATCACGCCAACTGTATTGACCGTATTGACCCATACTTGTGCGGGCGATTGAAAAAGATTGCCTTCAACATATAAAATCATCGGTCACTCTCTTTTCAAGTAATCTATTTACTAATTATACTGGATTCCATCCGAATTCGCGCTTGTCTCAATGAACATACCAACATTCCAACAAACAAAAATTCTCCGGCACCCCCAGCACCGGAGAATCCCAACTTCAAACCTACCCAATGACTACTTCGACACAACCGGTATCAAAAGACGGTAACGCAGAATGGCCGCTGTATTGTTTGCCAGATTCGAATCATCCACATTCGCCGGGGTAGCAATCGTCGCAGTCGCGTTGACAATGGAAAGCTGATTGCGCAGCAAACCCTCTGCCGTGTAGGTCACCGAACCATTCACCGGCAAATCGAGCAAATGAGCAACATCCCCACTGCCAGAGGCCGGGCAGCTGCCGCCATTCTGCCCCACGCAAATCCAGGTCACGTTCATCGTCGGCGGAAAGAAGACCGTCACCGGCGCATCCTCAACCGGCTCCGGGCCGGCATTGCTAAACACCACCGTGTAGGTCACATCATACAGCAGCTCCTCAATCGCAATCGCCGCCTGCAAATCGGTCAGCGGGGTAACCACGCCACCGCCCGGCGGCAGGATTGGGCCAACCGTTTCTTCTTGCATTTGATCACTGACCAGGGTTGCCAGATTGCCGCCAATCACATCCGCATCCGGGTTCACCTTCACCCAAATGGTCGCCGACCACTCACCGCCCGGAGAAAGCGTGCCAATATTCCAGACCAACGGGTTCGGGCCGCTGCTTGCAGCCGGGCTAGCCGATTGAAAGGTCACCCCCTCCGGCAGCAAATCCGTTAACACCGCATTGGTATGCGTCAGAATGCCATCATTGGTCACCGTCACCACATAACGCACCGTATCCCCCGGGTGAAGCGGCGCACCATTCACATCCTCAGCCGTCTTCTCCAGTCCCATCGGGCTAAGAATGGGGGTAGGGGTGTAGGCAGGCGTAGCCGTCGCAGCCAAACCAGGCGTTGGCGTTGGCACCGCACCGCTATATTCATAGGCCCCAGCATCAGCCTCCGCACCACCGCTGCCATTGCCGTTCACCGGGCGCGGCGCACCGCGCTGATCCGTTTCGGGAAAATCGGCCCCAACCGGCAAAAGGTCCATTGCCGGGCTGTTCGCTTGCAGCGCAATCGTCCAGGTTGGGCCGCCGTTATCCTGCGGGCCATTGGCATCCAACAACGGGTCGAGAACCGGGATGGTCACATTGCAGCTCGTGCCAGGATATTGCAAATTGTACCCACCATCCGGATAGGTGCCATTCGCAGTATAGCAATTGTTGCCCAGAACCGGGTTGGCAAGAATCGTGTTGTAGAGCGTCAGGCCAGGCCCCCAACCATTGCTAAAATACAACGCCGCACCATTATTGGCGCCATTGTGATCAAACGTACTGTTGATAACCTCGCCCCAGCCCTCAAAAGAGGCCAAAGCCCCACCGCTGATGGCCGTATTTTGATAAAACGTACTATTGGTGATGTACAACCCCCGTCCATACCAGATGGCGCCGCCATAGGCCGCCTGATTGTCGGTGAACAAACTGTTGGTAATGGTAATCGGCCCGGTTGCATCATTATGGGTATAGATGACGCCGCCCATATTGGCAAAATTGTTGGCAAAGGTGCTGCCATCAATCGTGATGGCCGCATAGCTGTTAATCACCCCGCCATCTTCAACTGCGCCATTCTCCTCAAACAGGCTCTGATAGATCTCAATCACGCGCCCGCCGCCACTGCGAATGACGCCCGCCGTATAGCCAGCCTCATTGCCGGCAAAGCTGCTCTCCTCCACCGTCAGGGTACCGCTGCCACCAGCATCGTGCAGCGCCGCCCCCTGATGCGCCAGGTTATCCACAAACTGGCAACCGCGCACCCAAATATCCATATCGCCCACATATTCAACCGTGCCATACCCCTGGTCGGCTGCGCCATTGGCCTCAAACAAGCTGTTGTTAATCGTCAGGCTGCCGCCATTCTGGTGCAGGGCATGTCCGCCACCAGCCAGGTTGCCGGTAAAGATCGAATCATCAATCAACACCACCGGCGCCGGCGGCTGAGCCTCGCTCTTGTAAATGGCCCGAATTGCTCCCCCCGCCGGACTGGAATTCCCCACAAAGGTGCTGTTGACCACCGTCAATTGCCCACCTTGCAGGTTAATGGCGCTTTGCGTGCTGGATGACAAAACGCTGCTCCAAATTGTAACCACGCCGCCATTCTCAACATGCAGAATGCTGCCAAACGAGGCACTGCTCGCATCCCTCAACGTCAGGTTGCGCACCGTAATCGGCCCATTTTGCACATTCAAAATGCGATATTGATCGCTACCGCTGATGGTCAATTGCGCAGCACCTGGCCCATGCAACACCAGCCCATCCGGGTCGGTAATGGGCGGCAAGTCCGAAAGCAAAGTCAGGGTGCCGCTCAAATCATCCAGATAGATGACATCCGCACCATGCCCGGCGGGGCAATCGGGCCAGGTTGCAGCATCCTCATTGGCATTGATGATCGCCTCACGCAGGGTGCAATAGCCATTGTTGGAGGTCGAATCCACCAGAGTATCCACGCGCAGCATGGCAGCACGCGCCAGGCCAACATTGAACAGAACGGCCAGCAAGGCCACAAGAACAACGACCATCCAAAGAGAAGGTTTGGTATGAGACATGGCAAGCTCCTTTAAGAAAGTGGGGAATTGGTTTGCGGCAGCCAGCTGCGCAAAAATTCGAACAACCGCTCCGGCGAGTCGAAATATCGGCTCTGCCCATCCGCGAATGTAAAAACCTGCACCAACCACCCCGTCTGCTCCAGTGCGGATGGTTCCTGCCAGACTCGCAGCCACAAAGCCGAATAGTTGGGGGAGAGCGGTTCTTCCATGTCCTCAGCATAGCAAAACGGGCCGCCGCACAGCGACTGCCCGCAGTCATGGTTTTGGCACAAGTTGCAGCGCCCCGCACCATTACTCGACGATTAAGGTCATCTATTCATCAATTTCGGCCAACACAGCAAAGCCACCCTGCGGGGTTGGCCCAGCCTCAAAATGCCCACCCAACGCCTCCACCCGCTCGCGCAGCCCAATCAGGCCGCGCCCACTGCCTGGCTTTGCCACAACCGCCGGCCCCGGCCCATTGGTAATGCACAGCGATACCCTTGCTGCGCGGCGCTCAAGCCGAATTTGCACAAAAGCAGCCTTTGGCGCATGACGACGAACATTGGTCAGCGCCTCCTGTGCCACGCGGTAGAGCGGCAGGGCCACGCGCGGCGAAACTGCATCCAGGTTGCCTTGCGTCTCCCATTCCATGGCAACACTGCACATCTCGTGAAAATTGGCCGCCAATGCACCAATTGCCTCGACCAGTGAAAGCGATTCGAGCCCAACCGGTTGAATGGCATGGACTGTGCGGCGCGTATCGGTCAGGCCCTGACGCACCATCTCCTGCGCCTGAATGAGAATATGCCGGCGCTGCTCCTCCTGCTCAGGCGGCAGGCGTTTCAACAATTCCAGCTGCACATCCAACGTGGTGAAGACATGCCCCAGCGTATCATGAATCTCGCGCGCCAGGCGGCTGCGCTCCTGTGCCTCAGTCAGCGCCTCAACCCGTGCCGCATATTCCTGCAAGCGACGGTGCTGCTCAGCCAAATCCTCCAGCAGGCGCTGCTTCTCGCGCCGCGCCGCATCCGCCTCGGCCCAGGCAGATGTAAACGCCCCAAAAAAGAAATACCCACCGGCAAACGGCAGCAACTCATACAAACCAGCCGGAAACCCCATCCGCAGCAACAAAATTCCCCCGGCCGCCAGGGCAAACAAACCAATCCAGGCATAGCAAGCCGGCGAAGAAACAATCGTCACCGCCTGTGAACTGAGGACAAAAAACAGAATGGCGAAAATCCACTGTTTTTCAGGCAACAACGCCATCAACCCCATCACGAGCGCCGTTTGCAGCAGCAGATAGGCCCGAACCGCACCCACTGCCCGAGGAGCAACAGGGGCAGTTTCCGGTGAGAGGATGAAGGCCAGCAAAAAACTGCCAAACAGCACCCCCGCAACCCACACCGCCGTGCCAGGCGGCAGCGCGCCAAAGCCCAAAATCGCCACACCCAACATCGTCAGGTAGGCCACCCAATCGGTTGTGTGGATGGCAGAAAGTTTCCAGCGTTTGCCCATGCTACTCTCCCAAAAGAAGGCCCCACTCCACCGCCAGGCGCACCGCCTGTGTGCGGTCGCGCACCGCCAACTTGCCAAGAATATGACTGATGTGATTCTTGACGGTTCCTTCCGAAAGATATAACTGGGCCGCAATTTCAGCATTGCTGCTACCCTGTGCCATCAGGCGCAGAATGTCGCGCTCGCGCCCGGTCAGGCGCTCTTGCAGTGCGCTTTCGGGCGCTGCCTCGCCCTGAACCGCCCGCCGAATTACTTTTTTCGTAACAGACGGGTCCAAAACCGCCTCACCCGCAGCCACACGTCGAATGGCATCTGCCAGCGCATCCGGGTCAGCAGTTTTCAACAGGTAACCGGCTGCCCCTGCCTTGAGCGATTCAAACACATATTCATCATCATCAAATGTCGTCAACACAATCACACGCGTCTGCGGGCTCACCGATTGCAAAGCGCGCGTCAGGCCAATGCCATTCATGCCCGGCATGCGCACATCCACCAATGCCACGTCCGGCTGCTCGCGCCCGGCCAGTTCCAACGCAACGTCGGCATCCGGCGCGCTGCCCACCACCCGCAAATCGGGCACCATCCCCAGCAAAGCCGCCAGGCCCTGACGCAGTAAATTTTGATCATCTACCAGCAAAACCGAAATCGAATCCATGGAATGATTGTACCCGATTCCCAGCGCTCAGGCACACTCACCCAGGTCGCAAAGTCCATTGCCATTCGCATCCGCATACAGGCGGCAGCCACCCGGGTAAGCACAATGCCGTCCCTTGGGGCAACGTTGACAGGCCGCAGCAGGAACGATCGCCGTTGAAGTTGCTACGGCTGTGGGCTGAACAACCGGTTGAAGCTGCGCCTGCTGGGCAACGGTGGAAGTTGCACCAGGCTGCGCCGGGCTATCGGTCGGCTCAGCGGATGCATCCTCTGCCGCAACATGGCCCAGCTCGGCCAAAGGCCGCGCCACCGCCAACATGGCCAGCCCCGCAGCACCACACACCAGGCCAGACATGCGCAAAAATTCGCGTCGCGTCACGCCCCCCTTCACAGGCTGTGCCTGCAAGGCCGAGAGAGGCCGAAAAACTCGTCTCGTCATGGCAATCACCCAGCGCCCATGCACCAACACCTTGAGGACAACCAGGCCCAGCGTCACTTCCGAAGCTGTGACGTGCAACGTCACCCAGGCCTGCGCCTGCTGCAAGGGCAAGTCCAGCCAGGTGGAAATAACCAGACCGCTAACCAGAATGATGCCAAAGCCCAACAGCAGAGCAGCATCCAAAACTGTGTAGAGCAATGCCTTGAGCGATGCCCTGGCAAAGAAATGTTGCCCAACCGCAGATAGCCAACCCCAATGCCGCACCAGGTGATACAACGCCCAAATGCCGGCCAACAGCCCCAACCACTGATGCAAAACTACGCCCGTCAACTCTAAAAAGAACATGACCAGGAAACTGACAAACAGAATGCAATCTATCCACCAGTTGACTACTCCAGAATTTTTCTTTTTCATTTCACGCACTCCTTCTGTCACCATCATGCCTGACCCGGCTTAAGATTTCCTTGATAACCTGTGTAGAAATTGTGAAGATGCCCAAAATTGCCCAGGCGTGATACAATCGGCACATGGCGCATTTGTTTTCCCCCTGGCGAATGAACTATATTATGAAAACTGAAAAACCGGATGGATGTGTATTTTGTCTGGCGCAGCAGCAAGCAGATGGCCCACAGAACCTGATTCTGGCGCGCGGGCAAGCGGTGTTTGTCATCCTCAACCGCTACCCCTACACCACCGGGCATTTGATGGTTGTCCCCCATGCCCATGTTGCCAGCCTGGATGAACTACCGCCAGAGGTGCGAGCAGAGCTAATGGAAGAAGCCAACCATGCCGTGCGCACCCTGCAAGCAGTTTACCATCCCCAGGCCTTCAACCTTGGCATCAACCTCGGCACAGCCGCTGGCGCCGGCGTAGCCGAACACCTCCACTTCCACATCGTGCCGCGCTGGAGTGGCGACAACAACTTCATGGGCGTCGTTGGTGAAACGCGCGTCCTGCCCGAAGACCTGGACGAAACCTATCGGCGTTTAAAGGCCGCCTGGTAATTCAACCACAAACTGACTCCCCAGGCCCCGGCCAGGGCTCCGCACCTGCACCTGCCCACCATGCGTCTGAACAATCGCTTTGACAATTGCCAGCCCCAGGCCACTGCCGCCAGTCTCACGGCTGCGCGACTTATCCGCCCGATAAAAACGGTCAAACACAGCCTGCAAATCAGCCGCATCCAATCCATCCCCATCATCTTCCACCGTTAGCAAAACAGCATCACCCACCCGAGCAGCAGATACCCCAATATTTCCGCCCGGTGATGTATGCCGCAAAGCATTCGATAACAAATTGAACAACACCTGTTGTAAACGCAACGGATCCGCCAACACCTGCAAACCCGGCTCTACCCGCTCGCCCAGCTCAATATTTTTTTCAACCGCCAGGGGAGCCAATGCCTGCAACAGCTCTGCCAGCCAGGGCTGCAAATCAATGACCGATTTTTCAAGCAGCAACTGCCCCGCTTCTGCCAGCGCAAGTTCACGCAAATCATTCACCAGCCGAATCAAATGCCGGGTTTGCCCATAGAGATTGGCAATCTCGGCCTCATCCAGCACGTAGATATGATCCAGCACAGCCCGCAAATTGCCCTCCAACACCGTCAGCGGCGTGCGCAACTCGTGCGAAACATCCGCCATTAACTGATTCCGCAACATTTCAGCCCGTTGTAAATCTGCCGCCATTTTGTTAAACGTCTGCGCCAACTCGCGCAACTCCTGGCTGCCTTTCTCCGGCACGCGGGCGCTCAAGTCGCCCCGCCCAATCTGCCGCACCGCCTGCGTCAAACGGCTGACCGGCGCACTGACCACGCCGGCAATCACCGCACCGCCCCCCAGCCCCACCACCAGTGAAAGCCCCATAAATTGCAACAACCGGCGTTGAATCTCATCCGCACGAGCCGGAAAGGCCCCCTCGCCCGGCGGCTCTGGATGATTGGCATCCAGCGTAATTGCCAGAAACTGCAAAAAAAACACCAGAAACAACACACCGCCAATCATCAACCCCAGCCGCACCCATAAACGCTTCATGCCTCTCCTCCTGTCAGACGATACCCAACCCCATACACAGTTTGAATATAACGAGGGCGATCCGGGTCCAGCTCAATCTTGCGGCGCAGATTGCGAATATGGGTATCCAAAGCACGCCCCAGCCCTTCATAAGCATATCCCATCGCTTTTTCCAGCAAATCATCGCGGGTCAGGGTATAGCCCGGATTTGAAAGAAACACCTCCAACAAATTGAATTCGGTGCGCGTCAACTCCACCGCCTGTTCCTGAACCATCAGGGTATGCTGATCCAGATCCAGGCGCAACCCTCCATACGCCAACACATGCGGCACAGCCTCTGGCGATTGATCCAGGCGCACCCGCCGCAGCAGCGCCTTGACGCGCGCCACCACCTCGCGCGCGTTAAACGGCTTGGTAATGTAATCATCCGCCCCCAATTCCAGCCCAACAATCTTGTCCGTATCCTCCACCCGCGCCGTGAGCAAAATGATGGGCGTCGTCACCAGCAAACGGTCCGCTCGAACCAGTTGCATCACCTCCCACCCATCCCGCTTCGGCATCATCAAATCCAAAATCATCAAATCGGGGTGTTCACGGCGCAACAAATATAGCGCCATTTCCCCATCCGAGGCCGAAAAGGTTTCAAATCCCGATTGTGTCAAATAGGCACACAAGACCCTGACAATTGCCCGGTCATCATCCACCACCAAAACACGTTGCGCCATACAAACCTCCGTTGCAATTGTCATCATATCAAACAATTCTCAAGAAAATATGAAGAGAGACCGGCAAATCTGCTCAAGATCTCAACAACGAATCAAGATTTTCTTCAGAATCGTTTGCCATAATCAAGGCCAGCAATCAAAACTTTTGACCTCAGGAGATTCAAATGAAAAAACAATTGACAAGTTCCGTTCGTTTCGTGCTGAACAGCCTGCTGCTGCTGACCATCCTGCTGCTCAGCGCCTGCACTGCAACGGCACCGGCTGCCGCCCCAACCAGCTTGCCAGCCACGCAAGCTGCCGCACCACAAGCAACCAGCACCCCCGCCAGCGTTGTACCGCAACGCGGCCCCGGCGGTCGCCCGGGCAGCACCAGCACCTTTGCCTCCGTCGCCCCAACCCATTCCGACCTGGCCTATGCCAACCTTTCAGATGCGCAAAAGCTCGATCTCTACCTGCCAACCAGCGGCAATGGCCCCTTCCCGCTGGTCATCATGATCCATGGTGGCGGGTTTATGATGGGCGATAAAGCCGATGGAGCCGGTCTGACGGGGGTAGATGCCCTGCTATCAGCTGGCTATGCCGTTGCCAGCATCAATTATCGGCTCAGCGGCGAAGCAATCTATCCAGCCCAAATTCATGATGCCAAGGCCGCTGTGCGCTTCCTGCGGGCCAATGCCAGTCAATACAACCTGGATGCCGACCATTTTGCAGCCTGGGGCGCCTCGGCAGGCGGCAACCTGGCCGCCTTGCTTGGCACAACCTGCGGCGTCAGTGAATTAGAAGGCGCCGACCTGGGAAACGCCGAAACATCCAGCTGCATCCAGGCAGTCGTAGATTGGTTTGGCCCGATTGACTTCCTCAAAATGGATGAACAATTCAGCGGCAGCACCTGCCCTCAGACCCATAACGATGCCAATTCTCCCGAATCCATGCTGGTTGGCGCACCCATTCAAAGCGTTCCAGACCTGGTCAAAACCACCAACCCCATCCAATACGTAGACGAAAACGACGCCTTCTTCTTCATCGAACATGGCACTGCCGACTGTAACATCCCGCCCATCCAGGGCCAATTGCTGGCTGAAGCACTGGGCAGCAACAAGGCCACCTACATCCTTTTGGAAGGCGCCGGACATGGCGGTGCGCAGTTTGAAACAGCCGAAAACTTACAACAGGTAATTGACTTCCTCAATCAACACCTCCAATAACGCCCGCTTCCCCCACACAGGCGCTCGCCCTCCCAAGACTGGAGGGCGAGCGTTTTTCTGGCAAGGGATTGGGAAACTCGCCAAAATATGCTATCATCAAGCCAAGAAAAAAGACCTGCCTTGAAACATCATCCTATCTACTTGTGCAAGGTGTGGGGGGGAGGGGTTGTTTTTTTGTTGCTGGTGTTCAGCAGCCTGGCACCCGGCCCAGCCCTCGCCCAAACCGAAACCCCCACCAGCACACCCACCCCCCATGAAAGGCTCTTCCTGCCGGCCGTTTTGCACCTTGTGCCGCCACCATCCCCGCTCTTCCAGCTCAACAGCAGCCTGTACATGCAAACCGTCAGCCCCACGGCCTCCTACAACCTGGGGTGTCAGATGGGAACGCGCGACCTGAACCTGCCCGGCACCCAAAACAGCCTCGCCATCCTGGATTATGGCCAGGGCTGGGCCGAAAATGGGGTTTGGGGCGTGTGGAATTTTAGCTGGGCCTTCATCCCGGCCAGCCAGGTTGGCAGCTCGGCGCGTGAGTTTGCGCGCGGCTATTACAATTGCACCGCCAGCGATACCGCCTCGCGCCTGACCCTGGCAATTGGCACAAATAATTTTGGGGCCTATGGTTGCGAAGGCAGCGAAGAATGCAAAGACCCGCTGGTGCGCGCCGAGCGGGCCGCGGCACACGGCCAGGTGTGGGCGCAGTTGGTCGCCGATACGCAGCAATGGGTCACCAATCAGGGCCTCGGCAGCCAGGTGAGCATCGTCGGCGCCAATGACATTGAGCAAACCTGGAACAAACCGGTCGTGGCGCGCGCCTGGGTCAACGCCTATCAGGCCAACAATCAGGGCATCCACATCTTCTATAATTACGGCTCCTGCACCAACTGCCCCACCCGGCTCAACCCGGCCCTGCAACCACCCAACGATTGGACGCTGGAAGACCTGTGGTATGTTTCCTATGGCCTGCCATCCGCCTGGCCGGTGCCAGAAATTTACAACAACAATGGCGTCAATGCCCGTCAATGGGCCTACCTGAGCTACTACGCCGTCACACAGCACGGCGCACCGATCCACTTTCCCGCCCTGATGACACAATGGCAGGCCTGTCAACAGGTAGCAGATGCAGAATGCGAAACGCTGGATAACACCCCCCAGGAAAGCCACAACCAATTGCTCAGCGAACTGGCCTACTGGCCCGCTACCCGGCAAGAATCACTCGGCTGGGTGACGGATATTTGCTGGAGCGGACGCAGCCCGGCCTGCGGACAAAACCTGGTTGCACCGCCAGCCAATGGCACGCCATTGGCTCTGCCCCCCAACAAACTGCCCGCACAGCCCGTCTTCCCTTCCACACCCGCCGCCGCCAAACCGCTTCCGCCCCCCCCCAATTCAGCCGAGCCGCACCAGGCCATGCGCTTCAGCGGACTGCGTCCATCGGCCCTGCCGCCCATCAGCGCGCAACGCTTCCTGCCCGGCAATGCCTGGGCCGGCTGGGTACAGGGCCGTTATGTGCAGGTCTACGCCGGCGGCAACCCGCTCAACCCACAACAGGGCAAGCTAATCTATTGGCCCGATGACCCATCCATCCCACCGCAGGTCTTCAACACCGAAAGCGGCGGTGAACTGCGGATTGTGGCAGAAGAAGGCGGCCTGCTCACGCTGCGCAGCGCCGCCGGGGAATGGCTGCGTTTCAACCCCGCCAGGCCCCAAAATCCGGTTATAATCAGCCCATGAGCGCCTACTTCCTCACCCCCCTGCCCGAAGAAGAGATTCCCCTCCTTCAACGCCTCACGCCACAACGCCGCCGCCTGGGGTTGTTCTTTGGACTGGGTCTCTCGCTGACCTTTGGCCTGGTCGCCCATTCCATCAATCCGCTGATGCTGGAAGGGCGAATGATTTTCATCCCGCCCTTTGGTCTCACCACCAACCTGCTGCTGCTCGCACTGCTTGGCGCTGGCAGCGGGCTGCTGTGTGCCTGGTATCGAACCATGGGGCGCAGCCTGTTATGGGCCAGCCTTTTCTCAACCATTATCGTCATGATCATTGCACTGATAACGAGTGCCGGCGGCCCCGGCCTGTTGGGCGGGCGCACAATGGCCGTGCTGACCCTCTTTCTGCCGATGGCAGGGTCCATATTGCCGATTGTTTGGGGGCTGCGCCTGCTGGTCAACTGGCAGGTGGAGCGGCTCGGCGAGCCGCTTTTTCACCCGCGCCGCTGGTGGCTGAGCGTCCTGGCCTTTTTGCTGACGGCCGGGCTGGGCTGCCTGACGCTCTACCCCGCCCGCGGCCAAACCATGATCCGGCAAGCCGACACGCTCATTCAGGCCGGGCTGAACGCCCAAACCCCACAAGCCCTGCCCGAAGCCCTGCGCGAACCGGGCGTGCGCGACTTTTGGGGCCGTGCCACCCCACACTACACCCTGGAACGACTGACCCAAAACCTGGACCTGTATCAAATTCCCACCTACTACGGGCAAACCTACCGAAACGAATTGATCGTCGTGCGCTTCAACACCGGCTGGGCAATTGGCTGCCTGTATCAAAGCGAAGGGGAAGAAATTGACCCGCAGCCCGAATGCCGCAGCTACACCCGCTTCATTGCACCCTACACGCGCGAATCGGATCAATAATTCGCCATCCCTTTGCTGATACCCCGCCACAATGTCACGCCCAAATGGACAAGATAAAAGATTGAACCTGAGGCAAAAGCTCTTCAGCCGCGGGCGCATCCGGCACAAAGGGTAAAAGCTGCTGCGCCCATTCTGCACTGGCAACAGCCATTAAGTCCTGTGAAATGAAATCATCCGGAGACTCATAAGTCACATTCCGGACAACACATTTCTCAGCCAACAAAGGAAGTAGATCCGACGATTTAAGACCGGGAACCTGGAGAAGGGTCCATAAGTCGTAATAATCTCGGCAAACCCGACTGGCGCCCCAACCGCGCTCATGCAAACGCACCTTACTCTGCAACAAGGCTCGCAACTTCTCCACTGTGATTTCTTCCAATGAATACACCGGAATTTGCATCTCAATATCCTCGGCAAACCCATGCAGGATCGGGCAAACTTTTACCGATGTAAGGATAGGTTCATCCACCGTGATTTCCACCTTGAGCCGGCACAACGCCTGGCGTTGTTCCGGGAACTGCACCCGAACCCAATAGGCTTTCTGGTCACCCGGATGAGGTTGTTTCAACATCAGCGGTTCCAGTTCAACCCGAAACGGCCCGCGTTCGTTCAACATCTTGCTCATTGAGCGAACAACTGCTTCCATCGCCACATCAATCTGTTGAATTGGTCCCATCACCCGTGTCGAATAATCCAGGTCTTCAGAAAAGCGATACTCTGCAAAATAGAGCTTCTTTAACGCCGTACCGCCTTTAAGCACCAGGTTTTCGCCCAAACCATCCGCCTGAACAATCGCAGCTAGCAAGTAGGTTAATGCATAGTCCTTCTCAACAATATATTGCAGGACTTTTTTCGTCTGAGCGACTGATCGGATCATCTGGCTAACATTGGACATTTAGAACCTTCTCAGATTTTCAGTAATATGCCAGCGAGAATTCTTGATGGCACCTGTTTCTTCAAGGCCAGGATCCAAAAGATAGTAGCGTTTGACTGAATAAGCACGTAAACGCTCAAGATCATTCCCGGAAAAACCAAGCGTTTCCAATGCCCATCCTAACCGCTTAATTACAGATCCGACATTGTACTTTAACCCATACGCCACCAAACGACCCACATTGACTTGATGAATGGCGTTTTCAAGAATTTCAATTGCGGCAGAGAAACCGCCAAAAATATCCGGGCGCGCGATTAAATCCAGAGCCGTTCGCTCAAGATCGGTGATGTTTACCTGCTGCCACGAATTTACCCAGATTTTCTGGAATCCCCAAAAAAGGTGGGATGCGACATGGACGAACTCAAAATCGTGTCCTGCAACAGTCCAAACTGCCCGTCCGCGCGGGCTGTGCGCCTTTCCGGTTCGCATTTCTGGGGTAATTACCTTCGCAGGGGTTGTTGCCTGTATCAGAGCGGGGATCTGAGTGGTAAAACCATGATGAGCACAGGCTGACCAATGGCTGATCGCCATCGGCTGAATTAATGCTGCAGCAATCGCATAAACCGGGGCTTCTTCAGAATACAATGGGCTCTTGACCCAATAGGTGCCCCGTTTGAGGATTTCGATCCAACCGGCATCGGCCAAAGCACTTAATAGATAACGAAGGTGAGAGGTTGAAAGATTCCGGGCGTTAGCAAGCGGCTTGATCTGGTCCAATGTAAACAAAGGGCCAAATTCCTTGACTGCGACCTCAAGCAATTGTAGACCTTGTGATTGAGAATAACCAGGCTCACGCTTCATCATCACACTATTATACTGCGATAATTAGTTTCAGGCTAATTATCGCAGTAAATTCGTGTTTTTTAGTCGTAGATTCCGGCGCACGCGCGAATCGGATCAATGATTCGCCATCCCTTTGCTGATTCAGTGCTATAATCAATTCGTCTTGCAACCCAATCAACACTGGGTTTAGTTTTGGCTTGAGAAAAGGAGGTTGGG
>CAYVRT010000021.1:0-66262 GCA_964453115.1 uncultured Anaerolinea sp.
TCTTGCAACCCAATCAACACTGGGTTTAGTTTTGGCTTGAGAAAAGGAGGTTGGGATGGGCCTTTCGATGAAGTTGGATGGGAAAGATGAGCCGCTGCGAATGAAGGGCGGCACCCTGTGTCCAAATTGTCTCAATGTTGTTAAAAACTTTGTGATCGCTCCAAAGACCAAAGAAACCCGTTGCCCGCTCTTGAGTTTTTAGCAAATATCCATTAACAAAGCCTTTAACCGATTACATATAGAGGGAAACATTTCTTTATGTCTCATTCAAATGATTCGACCACCTCCATCCAACCTCCTCAAGAAATCAAAACCGGAGGAGGATCTAGTATTGGAGGCAATGTTTCTCCCGGCGGTGATTTCATTGGAAGAGATCAACATAATAACAATAACAATATCAATTGGCCGTTGGTTGTTTTGATTATAGCGATCGTTGCTTTGTTTTCGATACTTATTCTTGCCATTTTAAAGACTATTTTGACTTCTCCCGCACCAACGCCCACTTTATCTTCCATTGTTACTGCCACCTCCATGCCTATATCTACACCCGTATCTTTGTCCCCCACAAGCACATCTCCTCAGTATCCAACACCAACAACAACTTCTACGCCAGAAGCACTCCCTCCTATCATTGATGGAATGATTTTTGTACCTGCTGGAACATTTTTGATGGGCAGCGATCCAGGCGAAAATCCCGATGGCAATGAAATTCCTCAGCATTTGGTGTACCTGGATGCTTTTTACATCGGAAAAACCGAAGTTACAAATAATATGTACCGCAAATGCGTTGAAGAATCTGTGTGTGAACCCCCAGAAGATACGGGATCGTACACTCGAGCATTTTATTACAACGACACTGATTTCGGCAATTTTCCAATAGTCAATGTTACCTGGGAACAAGCAAATACTTATTGTCAATGGATTGGAGGCAGTTTACCAACCGAAGCACAATGGGAAAAAGCTGCCCGTGGAACAGATAAACGCATTTATCCATGGGGCAATCAAATCGTTACTTGTGACTATGCCAATTACGATGGATGCGTTACAGATACAGTACAAGTAGGTAGCTTTCCTCTTGGGCAAAGTCCTTATGGGGTTCTTGACATGGCCGGTAATGTTGAAGAATGGACACGAGAGCCATTTGATGGCGATTACTATTCATCATTTCCTATGAATAATCCTATTTGTACAGCTAAATCTGATTTTTATGTCGTTCGTGGTGGTGCATTTGGATATATTAAGGCAGATATACGAACTGCCAGACGCAGCAATTTCAAATTTAATCAGTCCAGTCCTTTTTTGGGCTTTCGCTGTGTGATCACTCCATGAAGTCATGATATCCTTAATTGAATATCATCAGCACAATCAACGGCATCGCGCCAGAATCGCCTGGGCGCGCCGCACAACCGGCATATCCACCATCCGACCATCCACGGCAAAGGCACCGCGCCCCTCGGCCTGTGCCTGCTCAAAGCCTTCCACCACCCGCCGCGCCCAGGCCACCTCGGCCTCGTCCGGCAGAAAGGCCTCCTGCACCACCGCCACCTGCGCCGGATGAATGACCTGCTTGCCGGCATAGCCCAGCTCGCGCGCCTGCCGCGCCTCGTTGCGCAGCCCCTCCGCATCGCGAAAATTGGTGTAGACCACATCCAGCGCCTGCAAGCCAAAAGCTGCCGTATGTAACACCAGCCAGCTGCGCCCAAAGGCCAGCTCGTGCATCGTCGCCGTGCGCACTGCGCCCAAATCGGCTGCCAGGTCTTCGCCGCCAAAAATGACCGCTTGCAAACGCGGCGTTGCCGTGCAAAGCGCCTCCAAATGCAGCATCGTCCGTGCCGTTTCAGCAATTGCAATCAGCACCAGGCTGCCCATCGGCCAGCCCCGCGCTGCCTCTTCCTCGTCCATCCAACCGCTCACCCAACGCAGCCCCTCCGCATCCGCCTTCGGCAGCACAATTCCATCCGGGCGTGCCGGAAGCACAGCCCGCAAATCATCCTCCGCCGCACCGCACGAAAGCGGCTGAATGCGCACCAAACGCTCCGAGCCGCCAAAATCCAGGCTATGCAGCGCCTCAACAATCGTCGCACGCGCCGCCTCCTTGCGGCTCAAGGCCACCCCATCTTCCAAATCCATACACACACAGTCCACATCCAGCGCAGCCCCTTTTTCAATCTTATGCAGGTCATCGCCGGGGGTATAGAGCAAAGCACGTCGCCGACGCAGCGTCATCAGACATCCTCCTGAGCAATTTTGCCACACTATACCCGCAAAGCGCTCCCTTGTCAAATTGTGCGTCCAATCGTCAACAAAGCCTATCAGATTCGCAAACTCTGCTCCCAGCGCCTAAAAAATAGGGTATAGTTAAACCATGCGCGTTTCCGCCTCCCATTACCCTTACCTGGCCGACTGGCTGGTCATTTCCATGCGCTGGCTGGCGCTGCTCAGCCTGGCAACCCTGCTGGCCGCCAAAAGCTCGCTCGATACCAAAACCCTGCTGCTGTTCTTTGCACCGGCATTGTGGAATGTATTTGTCTCGGTCCTGGCAATGCTCAACCGACGGCTGGTGTGGCACCGGGCGTTGAATGTAATGGTGGATAGCGTGGCCGCCCTGCTGCTGTTTGTCTTCACCGGCGGGGTCAACAGCCCGGTCTATTGGGCAGGCATTTTGCCGCTCCTCACAGCCGCCGTCTACTACGAACTGCGCGGCGGGCTGATAATCTCCATCCTGCTCTGTCTGGCACAGGCTGGCTGGCTGTACCTGAAAGGCCAATTCAACCTCACCAACTGGCAACCAATGGCCATCCTGGGCGGCATTAACCTGGGCGCCGGACTGGTGCTTGGCCTGACCGGACGGATCCTCATCCGCCGGCTGCGCAAGGCCTACCAGGACGAAATGGGCGCCCGGCGCGAGAGCGAACAGCGCGCCAAACGTCAGGAGCGCGAGCGCATTCAGGCCCTCTACCGCATGACCGAAATCCTGAGCGCCTCGCTCAATTATCAGGTTGTACTGGATACGGCGCTCAACCTGAGCATCACCCTCCTGGGCGAAAAGCCCGCCACCTCGCGGCTGGTTGGCGCCGTGATGTTGTTTGGCGAACACGATTTGCGCGTCGAGGCCGGGCAGCGCCTTTCACCCGCCGATGCCCGACGCACCTTCCCTGCCGAACAAGGCACCCTGGCAAGCGCCCTGAAAACGGCCACCCCGCAATGGCTCGAAAACCCATCACAAGATGCCGAACTAGGCCAAATTTTTGCCCTGCAAGGCTGCACCTCCGCCTACTGCCTGCCCCTGGCACGCGGCATGCAAGTCTACGGCGTGATGGTCTATGCCCACCCAGAAGCCAGCTACTTCACCACCGAACGGCGCGAACTGCTCGAAATGGTCAGCCACCAGGCAGTGATTGCCATTCAAAACGCCCGCCTCTACCAGGATTTGGAACGCGAAAAGAACAAGATTGTTGAAACGCAAGAAGAGGCGCGCAAAAAACTGGCCCGCGACCTGCACGACGGCCCAACCCAATCCGTCTCGGCCATTGCCATGCGCCTCAACATTGCCCGCAAGATGCTGGAACAGCGCCCCGAAGAAGTCCCCGAAGAACTGGCCCGGATTGAAGAATTTGCCCGCCGCACCACCCAGGAAATTCGGCACATGCTCTTCACCATGCGCCCCCTCGTGCTGGAAACCGAAGGGCTGATTGCCGCACTGAAGGTGATGGCCGAAAAAATGCGCGACACCTACCAGCAAAACGTAGTCATCGAGGTCAACCCAGAAGCCATCGCCCCGCTCGACCTTACCAAACACACCGTCCTGTTCTACATTGCTGAAGAAGCAGTCAACAACGCCCGCAAGCATGCCCAGGCAAGCGAAATCCGCGTCCGCATCCAATTTGTGGCCCGCGAACCCGATTTCATCCTGCTGGAAATTGCCGATAATGGCCTGGGCTTTGATGTGCAATCGGTCAACAAGGCCTATGAACGGCGCGGCAGTTTGGGCATGGTCAACTTGCGCGAACGCAGCGAACTGGTCAACGGCTATTTAACCATTGCCTCGGCAGCCGGCCAGGGCACGCGCGTGCGCGTTTATGTCCCTTTGACTCCTGAGGCCGCCGACCGCTTGCAGCGTGGCCTGGTGCAAATGAACGGCAGCAGCTAAAGATATTCCTTCAATTGCCGGGCGCGGCGTGGGTGACGCAGGCGACGGAGCGCCTTGCCCTCAATTTGCCGGATGCGCTCGCGCGTCAGGCCAAATTTTTGCCCCACCTCTTCCAGCGTGTAGGTGTGACCATTCTCCAACCCAAACCGCAGGCGCAAAATGCGCGCCTCGCGCGGTGGCAGCGTATCCAGCACTTCTTCAATCTTATCGCGCAGCAATTTAGAATAGGCGCTTTGCACCGGCGTGGGCGTCAACTGGTCTTCAACAAACATACCCAGTTCCGAATCTTCCTCGTCATCATTGATGGGGCTTTCAAGCGAGAGCGGCAGCCAGGAAACGCTCATCATCCACTCCACCTTGCCCGGCGAAACGCTCAACGACTCAGCCAGCTCTTCGGTTGTTGGGGCACGGCCCAGCTTCTGCTCCAATTCATGCGTTTGACGGTAGAGCTGCCGAATGCGATCCACCATGTGAACCGGCACGCGAATGGTGCGCCCCTGATCGGCAATCGAGCGCGAAATCGTTTGCCGGATCCACCAGGTGGCATAGGTAGAAAAGCGAAAGCCGCGCTCATACTCATACTTCTCAACCGCCTTCATCAACCCCAAATTGCCCTCTTGAATCAGGTCAAGGAAAGGCACCCCGCGCCCCATGTAGCGCTTGGCAATGCTGACCACCAGGCGCGTATTGGCCTTAATCAAATGTTCGCGAGCGGTTTGGCCCTCGGCCTCAATCCGCTCCAATTCGCTGCGCCGCACCGGCGTCAGGTGCCCATTCAACCGATCCAACGTGCGCCGCGCCTGCTTGCCAGATTCAATCTGCTGTGCCAACTGCACTTCCTCATCCAGCGAAAGCAGCGCCACGCGCGACATTTCTTTCAGGTACAGCCCAATCGTATCATCTGCCCCAACAGCCTCAAAACCGGTTAACGGCTCATAATCCAGCTCCATCGGCAGTTCATCATCAAAGGAATCGCTTTCCCGGTCAAGAATATCCACCCCTCGCCGCCGCAAAGCCAGCAAAATCGCCTCCAGCCGCTCGGCATCCTGGCTGACATCCGGGTAGGCCTCCATCAAATCCTCCGTCGTCAGGTAACCCTGCACATCCGCCTTTTCGAGCAGCATGGTCAAAATTTCCGTACCTCGTTTACGCCTGCCTGGGTTTGCCACTCGCTCTTCTCCTCCTGCAAATAGCCTTTTCCATTACCCCAATTGGGAATCGGCAGCGGCATGTTTGCAAGGCGCCACGTTCAAATCGGCGCCGCACTCCATGCACAACCCCCGACAATCGGGCTTGCAAAGCGGTTTGATCGGAATTTCGATCAAGAGATATTCGACCGCCAATGGCCCCAAATCCAGGTTGCCATCCTCCGGCACCATCAACCCCGAATCGGTGACTTGTTCGCGGCGAAATGCATACAGTTCCTGAAATGTTGTTCGCAAGCGTTCTGAATAGTCAACCAGGCAGCGAACACAAGACATACTCAACGAGGCCGAAAAATCGGCCTCAACCAACAACCCCTGAACAGTGCGATTAAAGCGCGCCACGCCGGAAAAATCCGTCAATGGCAGTTCCTCGCTCAAGCGCAACACAGGGAAATCGAAGCGAATATCGCGCCGGCTTCCAATCGGCTGATTCAGCAGGAATCCAATATTCACCCGTAATGGATAGCGTGTTTGATTCACAGATTCTCAGTCAAAACAGGGTATATAATAAGAACGTTGTGCAAATTATAGCACGATGTTTTAAGCAAGTCAATTTTTTATTATAATTTTGATATAAATTAACAAAAACCATGACCCCTCAACTCCTGATCGCCACCAACAACCGCGGCAAGCGCCTTGAAATTCTGGCCCTGCTGGATGGCCTGCCGCTGGAAATTCTCACCCCGGCTGAACTGGGCCTGCACCTGGAAGTGGAAGAAACCGGGCAAAGCTACGCCGAAAACGCCGCCCTCAAGGCCGAAGCCTTTTGCCGCCTGAGCGGGCTGCCCACCCTGGCCGATGATTCAGGGCTGGCAGTAGATGCCCTGGGCGGCGCGCCGGGCATTCACTCTGCCCGCTATGCGCCGCAGCCTGGCGCCACCGATGCCGACCGGCGCGCCTACCTCTTGCAACAATTGCACCCCCACCCCCGCCCCTGGAGCGCACACTTTCACTGCACCCTGGCCCTGGCCGTGCCTGGCGCACCCACCCGGTTCGCCGAAGGCACCTGCCACGGCGAAATTATCCCGCACGAACGCGGCCAAAATGGCTTTGGGTATGACCCAATCTTCTACCTGGCCGAATGGCAGCGCTGCATGGCCGAACTGAACATGGACGAGAAGAACCGCATCAGTCACCGCGCCCGCGCCATCCTCGCCGCCCGCCCATTTTTGCAACAAATTGGTTAACCGATTCGGAACAGTTTGGCGTATAATGAAAAGACATTCCCCTGTCATGGCCAATCATTGGAGGCGATGATGAGTTTACGCTTCAAAGTACTGCTGGTCGTTTTCATCACAACCCTGGTTCTGCTGGGCGGTGTGCTGCTCACCATTCGGCAAGGCATTCTGCCCTATTTTGAGGAACAACAAATTGCCAATGCAGAGCAAAATGCCGAACGGCTGCGCACCCTGCTGGGCGGCGAACAGCGCGCCCTGGAACAAACCGCCCGCGACTGGGCTTCCTGGGATGATACCTACCTGTATGCCAGCGACAAAAACAGCGCCTATGAGGCCTCCAACCTGCTGGATAACGTCCTGATTCAGCTCCAGGTCAACTCTTTCGTCATCATCAACCCGGAAGGCCAAATTCTGTTCGGCAAAGAAGTCAACCTCGAAACCAATCAGGTCAACGAACTATCCGGCGAACTGTTGCAGCAGATCAAACCCGGCAGCCCCCTGCTGTTCAAGGCCGAGGAAATCGAAATGCGCAGCGGTCTGATGCAAATTGATGGCACCCCCACCCTCGTCGTTGCACACCCCATCCTGTATACCGATGGCAGCGGCCCCTCCAACGGCACACTCATCCTCACCCGCCGCCTGACTGCGGCCGAAATGGCCCGCCTGATGCAGCTGAGCGGCCTATCCTTTGCTGTGCTGCCAACCGCCGGCCTGCTGAACGCCGGCGATCAGCAGGCACTGCTTGCCCTGCAAGCCGGCAGCAGCTTTCAGAGCCGCATCTCCGACACCAATTCCCTGGTTGGATACAGCCTCCTGAACGACCTGAACGGCACCCCCAATTACATCCTGCGCTTCGAACAACAGCGCTCCATCTATCGCACCGGCACGGTGCTGGTCAATTACATGCTCCTTGTCATTGGCGGCATTGGCCTGCTGTTTGCCATCATCCTGTTTGGCCTGCTGGAATGGATGGTGATCAACCGCCTCTCACGCACGCA
Source organism: uncultured Anaerolinea sp. (assembly GCA_964453115.1). Taxonomy (GTDB): domain Bacteria; phylum Chloroflexota; class Anaerolineae; order Anaerolineales; family Anaerolineaceae; genus JAIWNK01. Next base: position 7,532 of record CAYVRT010000021.1, read on the forward strand.
ACGTCAGGTAGCGCAAATTGGACAAACCAGCGACCTCACACAGCGCGTCAATGCCGGAGAGGGACAGGACGAAGTAGACCGGCTCAGCCGCGCCATCAACGAAATGCTTGCCAATCTCGAACAATCCGAAGTCTCTCGCCAGGAAACCGAAGAGCGTTTCCGCTCCCTGGTTGAATCCATGGATGACATCATCTTCAACCTCGACCCGCAAGGGCGGCTGGTTTCCGTCTATGGGCGCGGCGCCGAACGGCGCGGCTACACCCGTCAGCTACAAAGCGGCCAAAAACTGGATGACTTGCTGGGCGCCGAAACCGGTCAACAACACCAAATCGCTTTCCAAAAAGCACTCGATGGCGAAGTGCAGGTCTACGAATGGGAACAGCCCGGCCCCAACAGCCGCACGCTGCAAGTTTCGCTCTCCCCGCTCCGCAACCCGCGCCGCAGCATCATCGGCGTTGTCGGTGTTGGCCGGGACATTACCGAAATCAAAAATTTGCAGACCAACCTCAACCAACGCCTGGAGGAACTAGGCGCACTCTACGAAGTGTCGCAAATCTTCCTTGGCCAATCGGATATTGAAAGCACCCTACAAAGCATTTGTCACCTGGCGGTGAACCGCTTCGATATGCAGGCCGCCTGGGTAGCCAACCTGGCAACAACCGGCAGCCGCCTGCAAGCAGTTGCTGCACATGGCTTCAAGGTGGAACAACTGAACGAACTTGCGCTTTCGCTCGAAAGCGGCTCCCAATCCCACCCGGGTGTGTGGGCCTTCCAGCGCGGGCAGCCGGTCACCTTCTATTGCGTAGATGCCGCCGAGACGCTGCGCTCCAGCGCGCGCGGCTGCCGCTGGCTCATCAGCCTGCCCCTGCAACACAGCGGCCAAACCCTGGCCGTCCTCAACCTCTACAGCGCCGCGCCCAATGGCCCCTCGCGCGAACAAATGCAAGTGTTGCAGGCCTTTGCCAACCTGGCAGGCAATGCACTCCAAAACGCCCAGCTCTTCACCGCCCTGCGCAGCAGCAAAGATGAACTGAACACCCTCAGCCGCCGCCTGACCCTGGTGCAGGAAGAAGAACGCCGTCAGGTTGCCTTCGAGGTCAACGAAGAGGCCGGCGCACTGCTGCGCAGCCTGCGCACACAGCTGCAACAGCCCGATGACCTATCCGCCGACCTGTTGCGCGCCCGTCTCCTCGATGCGGCACGCACCGCCGACGACCTGAACAACCGTTTGCAGCGCCTGACAACCGATATTCGCCCCCCCGTGCTGGATGAACAGGGCCTGTTCGCCACCCTGATGTGGTACACCGACCGCTTCAATCAGCAAAGCGGAATCGCCACCCGGTTTGAGCCAACCGGCCTGCAAAACCGCCGCTTTACAGCCGAAGTGGAACTCGCTGCCTACCGCCTGGTGCAAGAAATTTTGGCCGGCATTACCCGACGCGCCGAGGCCACCCACGTGCTGGTGCAGGCCGCCTATGAAAAACACACCCTGCGCCTTTCCATCCGGCAAACCATTTCCAACGCCCTGCTCGATGCCGCCTTCAAAGATTGCCAGGCCACCCTGACCGGAATGCGCGAACGGATTGGCTTCCTGCACGGCAAACTGCTCATGGAACAAAAAGAGGACGGCATTCAGATGACCGTTGAAATTCCCGCCGAAACACATCGCTAAGGAGATCCCAATGTTTTCCGCTCTTCCCAAAACAACCGCCGAGGCCCTCTCCTGGGACTGGGCACACTTCGAGCCTTTTTACCTCGACCTGCAAAACCGCCCATTAACAGCCGAAACCGTCACCGCCTGGCTGAAAGACTGGACAGCCATCAACCAGTGTTTGACCGAAATTTCCTCGCACCTGTATGTGGATGCGGGCGCCAACACCGCCGATGCCACTGCTGAGCAGCGCTACCTGGACTTTCTGGAAACTGTCTACCCCAACATCCTCTCGGCTGAGCAAGTGCTGAAGGAAAAATTGCTCCAAAGCGGCCTGAACCCACCTGGCTTTGAGGTGCCGCTGCGCAATTTGCGCGCCGAGGCAGCCCTCTTCCGCACCGAGAACCTGCCGCTCTTCAACGAAGAAGCTCGCCTTTGCAACGAATACAACAAAGTAATCGGCGCCCAAACGGTTTCGTGGCAGGGTCAGGAAGTAACCATCGCACAACTCCGCCCGGTCTATCAGCAAAGCGACCGCAACCTGCGCGAGCAGGCCTGGCGGCTGGCAACCACCCGCCAATTGGCCGACCGCGCCACACTCAACGAACTCTGGCAAAAGCTGCTCCGCCTGCGGCTGCAAATTGCCGAAAACGCCAATCAGCCCGATTATCGCACCTATTGCTGGCAAACCAAGGCCCGCTTCGATTACACCCCGCAAGATTGTCTCAGCTTTCACCGCGCCATCGAGCAAGCTGTCCTGCCGGCCCTGCGCCGCATGTTAGAACGCCGCCGGGCGCGCCTGGGCGTGGATGCTCTGCGCCCCTGGGATTTGGATGTGGATGCAATGAGCCGTCCCGCCCTGACCCCCTTCCAAACCATCGAGCAGCTCAAACAAGGCGCATCGGCCATCTTCCACCGCGTGGATGAACAACTGGGGCGCTATTTCGACATCATGCAGGCCGAGGCCCTGCTCGACCTGGAAAACCGCAAGAACAAAGCCCCCGGCGCCTACTGCACCGAATACCCGCTCATTCACCGCCCCTTCATCTTCATGAATGCTGTCGGCATTCACGACGATGTGCAAACCCTGTTGCACGAAAGCGGTCACGCCTTCCACGTCTTCGAATCCGATGCCCTGCCCTATCATCAACAACGCGAATGCCCGATGGAATTTGCCGAGGTAGCTTCGATGGGCATGGAACTGCTTGCCGCCCCTTACCTGACCGAGTTCTACACCCCGGCCCAGGCCGCCCGCGCCCGCATCCAACACCTGGAGCAGAACCTGCTCTTCTGGCCCTACATGGCAGTCGTGGATGCCTTCCAGCACTGGGTGTATGAAAACCCCCAACAAGCCCTCGAACCAGAAAACTGCGACCAGACCTGGGAAGCACTCTGGCAACGCTTTATGATCGGGGTTGATTGGAGCGGCCTGGAAGAAGAACGCCGCACCGGCTGGCACCGCAAACTGCACATCTTCACCGTCCCGTTTTATTACATCGAATATGGCCTGGCACAATTGGGCGCGGCCCAGGTGTGGGGCAATGCCCTGCGCGACCAGGCCGGGGCTGTCGCCGCCTATCGGCGCGCACTGGCGCTCGGTGGCAGTGTGCCGCTGCCCACCCTCTACCAAACGGCCGGGGCGCGGCTGGCCTTCGATGCCAACACCTTACAACAATCCGTAGATTTGATCGCCAACACCCTCGACCAGCTCGATGCCTGAGTAACCCTCTGCTTTCTGCTTTTCGATTGCCTTAAACCGGAAACTTATCAGGATGTGTTTCCGGTTTTTCAATGTTACAATCAGTGAGTACGTATCTTTTTCCTTTGGGGAGGCTCGAGTGAATCCTTCGCTCAAAATTGCCATTCCAATGGCCGGACTTGGCACCCGGATGCGCCCGCATACCTGGAGCAAGCCCAAATCCCTGGTGGCAATTGCCGGAAAAACAATGCTCGACTATGTACTGGAGCAGTTCAAAACCCTGCCCACCAACGTGGATGCGGAATACATCTTCATCGTCAGCCCCGGTCAGCAAGAACCGGTTGAGGCACACATGCAACGCTTCCACCCAGAGATGCGCTGCCACTACGTGGTGCAGGAGCAAATGCGCGGCCAATCGCACGCCCTGTACATGGCGCGCGACTACCTGCGCGGCCCCGTCCTGATGACTTTCTCCGACACATTAATCGAAACCGATTTGAGCAGCCTGTTTGCCCATGACCAGGATGGCCTGGCCTGGGTCAAAGCCGTGCCAGACCCGCGCCGCTTTGGCGTCGCCCAAACCGATCCCAGCGGGCGAATTGAGCGCCTGGTGGAAAAGCCAACCGAAATCACCAACAACCTGGTTGTGGTCGGCTTCTACTACTTCCGCTCCGGCGAGGCGCTGATTGCTGCCATTGAAGAGCAGATGCACCGCAACACCCTGCTGAAGAACGAATTCTTCCTTGCCGATGCAGTCAACATCTTGCTCGAACAGGGAGCGCACTTTGCCGTGCGCCCGGTTGAAACCTGGCTGGATGCCGGCCTGCCCGATGCAGTGCTGGAAACCAACCGTTACCTGCTGGAACACGGCTACGATAACAGCCACACCGCCGCCCGCCCTGGCATCACCATCCTGCCGCCCGTCTTCATTCACCCCACCGCCCAGGTGCATTCGGCTGTCATTGGCCCGCACGTCTCGGTCGGCGCCCACTGCGAGCTGAACGATGTCATCATCCGCAACAGCGTGGTGGATGAAAGCACACAGCTCAGCGGGCTGGTGCTGGCCGATTCGCTGCTCGGACGGAACGTCCTCGTCACCGGCAAGCCAGAGCGGCTCAACGTAGGGGATAACACCCAGGTCGAACGTTAATCATTCCCGTTTCGGGATTCACTTTCCACCCATTTTTTGAAGGAGTTTCCATGCGCGACTCGTTTATCGCAAGCAAGATTGCCACCCTCAAGCCCTCGGGCATCCGCAAATTTTTTGATATTGCCGCGACGATGAAAGATGTCATCTCGCTTGGCATTGGCGAACCCGATTTCGACTCGCCCCGCCCCGTCATCGAGGCCGGCATTCGCTCCCTGCAAAACGGCGAAACCCACTACACCTCCAACGCTGGACGAATGGATTTGCGTCAGGCCCTCTCTGACCATCTGCAAAAACTGTATGGCGTACAATACGACCCGGCCACAGAAATCATCATCACCGTTGGCGGCTCCGAAGCACTTTACCTGTCCTTCACCGCCATTCTCGAGCCGGGCGATGAGGTCATCATCCCCACCCCGTGCTTTGTCTCCTACCAGGCCGAAGTCATCATGGCCGGCGGCGTGCCGGTTGAAATTCCCTGCCGAATGGAAAACAACTTCGACGTAAACCCGGATGAAATCCGCGCCGCCATCACCCCCCGCACCAAGGCCATCCTGCTTGGCTTCCCCAGCAACCCCAGCGGTGCCGTTGCCACGCGCCAACGCCTGCTAGAAATTGCCCAGATGGCCGAAGAACACGACCTGCTCATCCTCTCGGATGAAATCTATGACCGCCTGGTCTACGGCGAGCACCAGCATGTTTGCTTCCCCTCCCTGCCCGAAATGCGCAAGCGCACCATCCTGCTGGGCGGCTTCTCAAAAGATTATGCCATGACCGGCTGGCGAATTGGCTACGCCTGCGCCCCGGCAGAAATCCTCAAAGGCCTGGTGCGCATTCACCAATACACCGTCATGTGCACCTCAACCGTGGCCCAGGCTGCCGCACTGGCAGCACTCAAAGAAGGCGAACCCTATGTGCAGCAAATGCGCACCGAATATGACCGCCGCCGCCGCCTGATTGTGGACGGCCTCAACCGCATTGGCCTGCCAACCTTCGAGCCGCTAGGCGCCTTCTACTGCTTCCCCAAAATTAGCGTCACCGGGCTGGATGACGAGACCTTTGCCACCCGCCTGTTGCAGGAAGAACTTGTTGCTGCCGTGCCAGGCAATGCCTTTGGCCTGGGCGGTGAGGGCTTCTTGCGCTGCTCCTACGCCACCTCCTACGAAAAGATTGAAGAGGCACTGCGGCGCATCGAACGTTTCGTCGGGCGCATTTAGCCGCCCACCCTTCCTTCACGCAGACGCAGGAAGAGCCAAAAATCGGCTATAATCTTCCTGCGTCTGATTTTTTTAGGAGCATTGCCTGTGCAGCTAAAATTACTTTTTTCCACATCGCCCCATCCAATAGCATCCAATAACGAGGAACAGTTGCAGCAACTGCTGTCCATGGATTTGGATTTTCACGGACAAAACAGCACTTATTCATCCCATGCACTACACGCATTTCCGGCCAAGTTTCCACCCCAACTGCCTGCCCTCTTCATTGAAGCATTAACCCAACCCGGGGAGCGCGTTCTGGACCCCATGATGGGCTCCGGAACCACCTTACTTGAAGCCCAAATGGCCGGCCGAAAACCTTTGGGATTTGACATTGATCCTTTAGCTGCCCGTATTGCACAAGCCAAACTCATTCCCCCAAACCTGCAACAAAGCGTCGAATGGACAGAACGCATCATTGAACAAGCACAACAACGAATGCAAGATAGTCCAGCCTTGCAATCCGCCTTTGAAGCAGCCTTTGATGCTGAAAGCCTGGACTTTCTTTATTATTGGTTTCACGATCAAACACGCCTGGAATTATTTGCTATTAAACAAGAAATCACCTGCATTTCAGATGCTAACTTACGACGCTTTTTCATGGTTGTATTCTCATCCATCATCATTACAAAATCGGGTGGAGTGTCAAAAGCACTTGACCTGGCTCACACTCGACCACACCGCAACCAGGAAAAAACACGCCGCCCAGTATTTGCCGAATTCCGCAAACGCGTCAAGCAAACGCTGCGTGCCTGGACTGCGCAACCTGACGCCTTACCAGGCCTGCTGGCGCGCGGCAATGCCCAAGCGCTGCCTTTACCCAATAACAGCATAGATTTAATTATTACTTCCCCACCCTATGCCAGCAATGCCATTGATTACATGCGCGCCAACAAGTTCTCACTGGTATGGATGGGATATCCAATTTCGAAACTCAGCAAATTACGCTCCACCTACATCGGAAGTGAAGCAACGCAAAAGACGCTCCTGGAGAACCTCCCCTTTCACACAACACAAATCGTTCAGGCCTTGGCCCAAAAAGATCAAAAAAAGAGCCGTTCTCTTGCCCGATATTATAACGAAATGCAACATGTGTTAAGTGAAATGTATCGAGTGCTAAAACCTGGCAAATGTGCTATCGTGGTTGTTGGCACATCCATCATCCGAGACATGGACGTAGAAACCCCCTGCTGTCTGGCAGAAATTGGACAACTGGCCGGCCTGCACTGTGCTGGAATCGCTGAACGGAAGCTTGACCGTGATAAACGCATGATGCCAGCTCGGTTTGGAAAAGCACCGCACTCTCAAATCGAGCAGCGAATGCATAGTGAACACATTCTTGGCTTCATAAAACCAGAGGTATCCCATGTCACATATTGAAACCCTGCGCAAAGGCTACCATCAACAAATTTGCCAACATTTGCTATTTGTTGATTCGCAAGGCATCCCCAGCAACGCGGATAAAAGCAGTTCCCTCAGCGTACGCATTGCCCGTGCCTGGCTTGAGCAGTTAACATACCCAACAGTTCAGGCAACTATCAGCGGCCAAACAAGCGGTAAACGCTTTGAAGAATTGACTGCACAATTCCTGCAAGAAAGCTTTGAGCAATTACAACACCTCCGACCTGGCAACTGGCACTTTGAGGTTCATCGACGCGTTGAAGAATTTGCCCAATATGAACATCTGGCAGATTTGGCTCACATACTGAAAAGCAATAAATTATTGCGCCCCACCCTGGGAGATTACATCATCCTGCCCGATATTATCCTGTCCCGCCGCCCTATTGAAGATGCACAAATCAATCAAGATCAAGAATTGGTCTCGCCCGATTCAGCCCCCAAGTATAGTCCTCTACGTCAAACCAACTCGAACAGCCCGCTTCTTCACGCCAGCATCTCATGCAAATGAACAATTCGCAGCGACCGCTCACAAAACTCTCGTACAGAAGCATTAAACCTCATTCGCAACCGAAAAGGCCACACCCCCCACATTGCCATTGTCACTGCCGAACCATTACCAAGCAGACTGGCATCCATTGCCCTCGGCACAGGAGATATTGATTGCGTATATCATGTTGCGCTGCCCGAATTGCAAACCGCAGTAGCCAACGACGCTTCAGCACAGGAAATGCTCGAAGTGCTGACAAGCGGAAACAGGCTGCGTGATATTAGCGACCTCCCCTTCGACCTGGCAATCTAAGCCCAAATTGCACCCAAACAGCCTGAAAAATGGGCTATAATTGCCCGCATGACATACGAAGCCGTCATTGGTCTGGAAGTTCACGCCGAGCTGCAAACACGCTCGAAAATGTTTTGTGCCTGCCCGGTGCTGGATAGCACCCAGGCACAGCCCAACCGTGCTGTCTGCCCGGTTTGTGCTGGCATGCCCGGCGTGCTGCCGGTCGTCAATCGGCAGGCGGTTGAGCTGGCGCTGCGCGTGGCCCTGGCGCTGGGCTGCCAGGTGGCACACACCAGCCTGTTCGCCCGCAAAAACTACTTTTACCCCGACCTGCCCAAAGGCTACCAGATTTCACAATATGAATACCCCCTGGCTGTCAATGGCCTGCTGCCCATCCGCACCGCCGCCGGCGAACGACAAATCCGCATCCGCCGTGTGCATCTCGAAGAAGATACCGGCAAGCTGATTCACATCACCGGCGAGAAGGAAAGCTTCTCCCTGGTAGACCTCAACCGGGCGGGCGTGCCACTGCTGGAAATTGTCAGCGAACCCGACCTGCACAGCGCCGAAGAAGTGCGCGCCTACGCAACCGAACTGCGCACCCTGCTGCGCGCCCTGGGCGTCAACTCGGGCGACATGCAAAAAGGCGTCATTCGCTTCGAGGCCAACATCTCCATCCGTCCAATCGGCAGCCAGCAACTTGGCACCCGCACCGAAGTCAAAAACCTGAACAGCTTCCGCGCCCTCGAGCGCGCCACCCTGTATGAAATCAGCCGCCAATCTGCCTTGCAATCTACCGGGCAAACCGTGCGCCAGGAAACCCTCGGCTGGGATGACGTGAACGAAGTCACCCTCTCTCAGCGCAGCAAAGAAGAAGCGCATGATTACCGCTACTTCCCCGAACCCGACCTGCCGCCGCTGGTGGTGGAGCAGGAATGGATCGAACGCGTGGCAGCCAGCCTGCCCGAACTGCCGTTTGCCCGTGTGGCGCGCTTCCAGGCCAGCTATGGGCTGGGCATCGAAGAAGCCCTGCTGCTTGGCAGCGAGCAGCTTGTGGCACAGGGCTTTGAAGCCTGCCTGCACGCCGATTCCAGCCTGACGCCGCGCCTGGTTGCCAACTGGTTCCTCGGCGAGCTATTCGCCTGGCTGAACGAGCGCGGACGCAGCTTTGAACAACTGCCTCTCGGCATGGATGCGCTGGCCGAACTCTTCGCCCTGACCCAGCGCGGCGAAATCAACCTCCCTAGCGCCAAAACCGTCCTGGCCGAAATGCTGGATAGCGGACGGCGCGCCCCACACATCATCGCCGAGCGCGGCCTGCACCAGATCTCAAATGCCGAGGCCATCGCCGACCTGGTGCGCCGCACCCTGGCCGAAAACCCCCTCGAACTGCAAGCCTACCGCAACGGCAAAACCACCCTTGCCAACTGGTTCTTCGGGCAAGTCATGCGCCTGGCCGGCGGGCAGGCCAACCCGCAAATCGTGCGCGCCGAGCTAGAACGGCAGCTAACCCAACCAGAATGAACGAGGAACTGCTCCCCGGCACGCTCTACCTGGTTGCAACGCCAATTGGCAACCTGGGCGATATTTCCGCCCGCGCCCTGCATATCCTATCCCAGGTAGACCTGGTCATCAGCGAAGATACGCGCAAGACCGGCTTCCTGCTCAAACATTTCAACCTGCACAAACCGCAGCTCTCCTTCCGCGAGGATAACGAAAACCGCACCCTGCCGCGCATTCTGGCCCTGCTCCACGAAGGCCAACGCCTGGCCCTGGTCACCGATGCTGGCACCCCGGCCATCTCCGACCCTGGTTTTGTCCTGGTGCGCGCCGTGCTGGAGGCCGGGCTGCGCCTGACCGCCATCCCTGGCCCAACTGCACTCATCACCGCCCTGATCCTTTCGGGTCTGCCGGTGCATAGCTTCACCTTTCGCGGCTTTGCCCCGCACAAACGCGGCCCGCGCCTGCGCTTTTTGCAGCTAGACCAAACCTCACCGCACACACTCATCTTCTATGAAAGCCCCTACCGCCTGAAAGCCTTTCTGGAAGATGCACTTGCCACCTATGGCAACCGCCGAGCAGCCATCGCCAACGACCTGACCAAACTCTTCGAACAGGTACAGCGCGGCACCCTGAGCGAATTGCTCGAACAGCAGCAACAACAAACCCCGCGCGGCGAATACGTCATCGTCATCGCCGGCGCCGATCAATCCTCCAGGCCAGAAAGCGAATAGCAAAACGTCACCTGTGCCGTTTGCAGGCGACGGTAAAAGTGTTGCAGGCCAACCCGCTCGCCCGACTGAATGAAGCTGACCGAAAGCGCCTCCCAGAGGAAGACCCAGCCGCCAATCGTCAGGCCCTCGTGCAAATAGTTAAAGAACAAATTCTCCAGCGGAATGCGCAACAGCATAGAAGCGCTCAGGCTGAGGAAGGAAACCAGCAAATAGCGCAATGCCCGCCCGCGCGCCCGCCGCGCCTGAAGCCGCAGCACATTTTGCTCATAGGCAAAATAATGCCGCAGCCCCTCCAGCACCTGCACCTCCGTCGGCGCATCGCGATCCTCCCCCGCCACCTGAATAAGCACATCCACCCCATAGCGCTCCGGAATCTCATCCGCACACACACGCAGAAAATCCAACAAATCCGGCGCCAAATCGCGCTGATAAATTGGCGTCGGATCCAGCCGATTGAACAAATCTGCATATTGACGCACCACCACCCGCACCGTGAAGCGCTTACGCGCCTCATCATACAGGTAAACCTCCTTGAGATGCGCCAGGTCAGCGTGTGACATCAGGCCTCAGTGATACCAAACGGGTTAAACCGGGTATGGGTATCGTAGTAATCCTCCCCTTCGGCCCGTTTCAGCCCCGCCGCCGCCCAATAGGTAACCGGCGTCATCAACACCTCAATCCCCACTTTGAACAGGTAATTGGTCAACACCAGCGAGCCAAACAACGCCCAGGGGAAAACCCCCGCCAGGGTCGCCACCAAAATGAAGATCAACGAATCCAACCCCTCGCCCACCAACGTACTGCTAATCGTGCGCAGCCACAACCAGCGCCCGCCCGTCAGCACCTTAAGGCGCGCCAGAATGACCGAATTGCTAAACTCGCCCACCAGGTAGGCCACCAGGCTGGCAAGCACAATCCCACCCGAAAACATACCACTCAAAATGGCATCATAGGCACCCTGCCCGGCATAGGCTTGCCAGGTGCTTTCGCCAGGCAGCACACGCACCAGCGCCAGCACCCCGGCCGTCAACAACAGACAGACAAACCCCGTCCAAATGACGCGGCGCGAACGCCGAAACCCATACACCTCGGTCAGCAAATCGCCAAAAATGTAGCTAATGGGGAAGAGCAGCGTGCCAGCATCAAAGGCCAGCGGCACCCCAAACAACCGCACCCCCCAATCCACAATCTTGGCCGAAGAGGCCAGGTTGCTAACAATCAAAACGGTGACAAACAGGGCCATGACCCAATCGAAATAACGATACGAACGCGGCGAACTTTGTGACATACCAAAAACACCTTCTCTTTTGCAGAATGCGGGCGAATTATATCACGCCCGGCCCGCCCTTTTGCGGTACAATAACCGCATGAAACGCAGCCGCGCCCTCTTCCTAACCCTCACCCTGCTGCTTCTGATGGTGACCTTTTGGCTCGGCCCCGCTGAACGCACCCTCGGTGCGCGGCTGCGCCTGGTGTTGCTGCATGGCGCCTGGGTCTGGACGGGCAAAGCACTCTTCCTGGCTGCGGCCTTTGCCGGGCTGCTGGGGCTGCTCAAGGCCCCGCCGCGCCCCATCCCCTGGCCAAGCATTGCGCAGGCCAGCGGCCTGACCGGACTGGGCTTTTGGCTCACTTACCTGCCCATGTCGGTGCTGGTGATGAGACAAACCTGGGGCGGCATTGCCTGGCAAGAGCCGCGCTGGCGCGTGCCCCTGCTGATTGGCCTTGCAGCAGTACTGCTACAAGCTGCGCTGTGGCTTATGCACAGCAACGCCCTCACCAGCATCGCCAGCCTGGGCTTTGGCCTCAGCGTCTGGTACCTGCTGGGCCTGACCGAGAATCAACTCCACCCCGATTCACCAGTCTTCACCTCCAATTCATGGCACATTCCGGCCTATTTTCTGCTCCTGCTGGGGCTGTGCGGCCTGCTCGCTCTGCAAATCATCGTACCCCTCTATCGGCAACTCTCGGTAAAAACATGATCTCATCTACCAGCCTGGCAAATCAATTCTTTTCCGGCGACTGTCTGGATGTATTGCAATCCATACCGGATGAGAGCGTGGACTTGATTTTCACCTCCCCCCCATACGCTGACCAACGCAAAACCACATATGGCGGAATACCGCCTGATGAATATGTAGCCTGGTTTATGCCACGCGCCGCCCAATTTCAGCGAGTTTTAAAACCAACCGGAACCTTCATCCTGAACATCAAAGAACGGGTTGTCAACGGAGAACGGCACACCTATGTTCTGGAATTGATCCAGGCCATGCGGCAACAAGGCTGGCTGTGGACCGAGGAATTTATCTGGCACAAGAAAAATTCCTATCCCGGAAAATGGCCGAACCGTTTTCGTGACAACTGGGAACGCCTGTTACAATTCAACCGTCAAAAACACTTTTCCATGTACCAGGAAGCCGTCATGGTGCCAGTAGGAGAATGGGCAAAAGAACGATTATCCAATCTCAGCGAAACAGATAAAACACGTGATGAATCCAATGTTGGCAGCGGTTTTGGGAAAAAAGTTGCTAACTGGCTCGGAAGAGAGATGGTCTACCCAACGAATGTCCTCCATCTGGCAACCGAGTGCGGAAATCGCGGTCACAGCGCCGCATTTCCGATCGAATTACCCACCTGGTTCATTCGACTATTCACACAACCCAACGACCTGGTGCTGGATCCGTTTGTTGGCTCTGGAACAACGGCCATGGCCGCTGCTCAACTAGGACGAAAATACATTGGCATAGACATCAACCCAACCTACATTGAGCTATCGCGACAACGCGTGGGACAAATTCAAATTGGCCTTCCATTAATTGCAGAAGAGAAAGAATCTTATTCATCCGCGACAGAGGAGGAGACATGAACCCGCTCAACACATCGGAAGTCTGCCATTATGTCAATGAACAAATTGTATATTTTCATCAAAGGCGGCTGGCTAGCTTACAAAGCCTCACGCTTGGCAAATTACTTTCTAAAAACCCTTACCTGTTCAAAGCCAAGTTCATTACCCAGGCAAATCAGCTGATTTGCGAACTACTTGATGCATTTCTCTCCTCTTCCGAAGAAAAATTGTTTGGCGATTTTCTGGAAGGATTGGCTATTTTTGTGGCCCAGATGACCTGTGGAGGCCACAAATCAACCGCCCCCGGCATGGACCTGGAATTTAGCCACCAGGGAACCTATTACCTCGTATCCATTAAATCCGGCAGCAATTGGGGAAACAGCTCTCAACATAGCAAATTAGAGCAAGACTTCAAGAACGCCATCATTCGCCTTAAGCAAAACCGAACAACCCGCAACATTCAACCCGTGCTGGGAATTTGCTACGGCAAGACTCGCAGTAGTTACTTAAACGGATATTTGAAGGTAGTTGGGCAAAACTTCTGGTACCTCATCAGTGAAAACAAAGCGCTATACACCGATATTATTGAACCCATTGGATATGAAGCGCGCCGCCACAATGAATTTTTTGCCGCTGGCAAAGGAGCGGTCATCAATTGCCTGACAGCCCAATTCATCAAACAATTTTGTTTTCCTTCGGGAGAAATTAACTGGCCGGCACTGGTCGCTTTCAATAGCGCAAATTTTGACCTCGACTCATTCTTAGGAGCGCAGAATGCTGATTGAAAATATCTCACAATTGCTTACCCTGGCTGGCGGGCCACAGCGCGGCCATCAGCTCGGCAACCTGAGCTTAATCGAGGATGGCGCTGTGCTGGTGCGCGGCGATCAGATTGCCGCCATTGGCCAACGCACCGAACTGCTGGCAGCCCATCCGCACGAACCGCGCCTGGATGCCGGCGGGCAGGTTGTGCTACCCGGCTTTGTGGACCCGCACACACACCTGGTGTGGGTGGGAGACCGCGCCGCCGAATTTGAATTACGCTTGCAAGGCAAAACCTACCTGGAAATTCTGTCCGCCGGCGGCGGCATCCTCTCCACTGTGCGCGCCAGCCGTGCCGCCAGCCTCGAAGTGCTAAAAGCCGCCACCCAACGCCGCGCCGCCGACCTCTTTCGGCATGGCGTGACCACCGCCGAGGCCAAAACCGGCTACGGCCTGGATGCCCCCTCCGAACTGCGCCAATTGCAGGCCCTGCTGGCACTGGATGCCGAAGGCCCGCTCGAAATCATCCCCACCTACCTGGCTGCCCATGCCATTGCCCCCGAATACAAACAGGATGCCGATGGCTACACCGCCCTGATTTGCCAACAAATGCTGCCCGAACTGCGCAACTGGTGGCAACAAAACCACCCCCACCGCCGTCCCCCGTTTGTGGATGTCTTCTGCGAGACGGGCGCCTTCACCCTGGCACAATCGCGGCACATTCTGCACACTGCTAGCAAACTGGGCTTTCCGCTCAAGATTCACGCCGACGAATTTGACAACCTGGGCGGGGCCAGCCTGGCCGCCGAACTGGGCGCCACCTCTGCCGACCACCTCGTCAAAACCTCGGCTGCCGACATTGCCGCCCTGGCCGCCAGCCAAACCGTTGCCGTTGCCCTGCCCTGCACACCCTTCGGCCTGGCCGACCCACACTACACCCCGGCGCGTGCCATCCTGGAAGCAGATGGTCTGCTTGCCATCGCCTCGGACATTAACCCAGGCACTGCCTGGTGTGAAAACATGCAATTTGTCCTCGCCCTGGCCTGCCGCTACCTGCGCCTGACCCCGGCCCAGGCCATCGCCGCCGCCACCATCAATGCCGCCGCAGCCATCGGCTGTGCCGACCGCATCGGCTCGCTGGAAGTAGGCAAGCAGGCCGACCTGCTCATCCTCAACGTCAACGATTATCGGCACCTCGGTTACCGCTTTGGCAGCAACCTGGTGCAAACCGTCATCAAACGCGGGCAGGTCTACACCTTCGCAGCGGAGCATGCCCATGCCAACGCTTGAACAAGCACAGTCCTGGTACCCAAATGACCCGGTGCATGGCTTCGATCACATTCAGCGCGTCTATCAAACCGCCGAGCGCCTGGCAAAGGCCGAGGGTGCCGATTTGGAAATTGTCCGTGCCGCCGCCCTGCTGCACGACGTGGAAGAAAGCCAGGCAAGCGGCCAACGCGCCGCCCACCATCAACGCTCGGCAGAATTTGCCGCCCAGGTGTTGCGCAGCGAGGGCTGGCCGGAAGAGCGCATCGCCGCCGTGCAGCATTGCATCCGGGCACACCGCTTCCGCAACACAGGCGAGGCCCCGCAAACCATCGAGGCCCAGGTGCTGTTCGATGCCGACAAGCTGGATGTCTGCGGCGCCATTGGCGTTGCCCGCACCCTGGCCTACGCCCTGCAAGCCAACACCCCCTTCTACAGCCCCCCCTCACAAAACTTCCTGACCAGCGGAAAAACCGAGGCCGGCGAACCCCACAGCGCCTATCACGAATACCTGTTCAAGCTGCGCCATGTCAAAGACCGGCTCTTCACCCGCAGCGGACGCACCCTGGCCGAGGGCCGGCATCGGGCGTTGTGCGCCTTCTTTGAGCAATTGGCAGCCGAAATGGAAGGCCAGGCTTGAAAATGGCTGATAAAATGACTTGCGATTCTGAAACGAAAAGACTACAATAATACCTATGAACATCCCTTATGGCCCGCTCTTGATCGTTGAGGACAACCCAAACGTCCTGGAACTATTGGAAGTCACCCTGCGCTTCAAAGGCTACCCGGTCATCACTGCCCGCAATGGACAGGAAGCGCTGGAAAAAATCACCCGCGAACGCCCGGCGCTGGTCATCACCGATATTCTCATGCCGCGCATGGATGGCTACGCCCTGGCACACAACCTGCGCAAAGACCCGCTCACCATCCAAATCCCCATCATCTTCATCTCCGCCACCTACATCACCCCCGAAGACAAGGCCTTTGCCCTCAGCCTGGGCGCGGTGCGCTTCATTGAAAAGCCAATTGACACCGAAGATTTTCTCATCACCATCGCCGAAATTTTAACCCAGGGCATCGCCACCGCCCCGCGTCCGATGGATGATGTGCGCTTTTATCAGGGCTACCGCGACCGCCTGGAAAACAAACTCCGCCATAAGGATACGCAAATCGCCCGCACCGAACGGCTGCTCCAAACCCTGCCCGCCGATCAGCGCCCCGCCTTTGAAACCCTGCTCAAACAGGCCATTCAAGACCGGGATGAAATTCGCAACGAACTACAAGAACTGCAAGCCCTGATTGATAAACTCAACAAACCCAAATAAACCCCATGCAACCTTCCCTGACTGAAGTCATCCGCTGGGCGCGGCAGGCTGGTGAAATCCTGCGCGCCGGTTTTGGCAACCACCATCAAATCGAATTCAAAGGCACCGCCAACCTGGTGACCGAAATGGACCGGAAGTCGGAAGAATTTCTGATCTCCACCATCCGGCAACACTTCCCCACCCACACCATCATCGCCGAAGAAAGCGGCCTCTCGCGTGGCAGCGACGAAAGCTGCTGGTTCATTGACCCGCTGGATGGCACAACCAATTATGCCCACAACCTGCCCATCTTCTCGGTCTCCATCGCCTACAAAAGCCAGGGTGAAATTCGCCTGGGCGTCGTCTATGACCCGAGCCGGGATGAATGTTTCTATGCCGAGCGCGGCAACGGCGCCTGGCTGAACGACACACGCCTGCACATCTCCCCCTGCACCGAGTTGGAAAAAGCACTGCTGGTGACCGGTTTCCCATACGAAATTCTCAAACAACCCAACAACAACATCGAAAACTTCCGCCGCTTTTCCCTGCGCGCCCAGGCCGTGCGCCGGCTCGGCTCGGCTGCCCTCGACCTGTGCTATGTCGCCGCCGCACGGTTTGATGGCTATTGGGAATTGGCCCTCAAACCCTGGGATGTCGCTGCTGGCGCATTGCTGACGCAAGAAGCCGGCGGCCTGGTAACCGATATGGATGGCGGCAACGGCTGGCTGACCCCACCCAACTCGCTGATTGGTGCCAACCCCTCCCTGCATGCGCAAATTTTGGCGGTGCTGCAAGAGAAATGAACTTGCTGCGCCGGTGCATGACAGGCCTTGGCCTGGTAATTTTACCAGGAGCCCTTCTCCTCCTCCTGGCCTGCACCCCGCGCCTGCCCGCCCCAACCGCTCTTCCTGGCCCAACCCGCAGCAGCACCCCCGCCCCGCAGCCCACCCCATCACAACACCCCAGCCTCACACCCAGCCTCACGCCTGGCCCCAACCCGCAACAACCCTGGGGCCGTTTTGCACCGCCCAGCCAACCGCTGCTGACTGCCATCCCGCAGCCGCTCAACGGCCTGCCGCTCAACGACGAGATACGCATCCTGGCCGTGCTGGGCCTAGACCGCACCGCCCCCTTCCAGGGCCGCAGTGATGCCATTCTGCTCTTCCTCTACAACCCGCGCCTGGGCAACGCCAGCCTCATCAGCCTGCCACCCGACCTGCTTGTCTACCTGCCGGGGCTATCCATGCAGCGCCTCAACACCGCCTATGCCCTGGGCGGCGCACCGCTGCTCGCCGATGCCCTCGAATACAATTTCGGCCTGCGCCCACAGCGCTGGGCCGTCATCGGCATGGATAGCTTCGTCGAATTTGTGGATGACTTTGGCGGCCTGGAACTAACCCTGCTCGAGACCCTGCCAAACGATTGCAGCGGCTACCGCGCCGGGCAAACGGTGCGCCTGAGCGGCAACGAAACCCTGTGCTATGTGCGCCTGCGCCAGGGCAGCAATCAGGCCGCCCGCGATGCCCGCCAACAACAAGTCTTTCGGCTCCTGTTTTTGAACGTCATCCAGGGCGGCAACCTCAACCGCCTGCCCGAGTTTTACCGCCTCTACCGCAACGTTGTGCAAACCAACCTCAGCTTCGAAGAGCTGCTCAATGCCGCCCCGCTCGCCCTGCGCCTGGGCGACCCCGAACACTTCGCCTATTTCAGCCTATCCGAGCCGGGCATGGTGCAGGAATGGCAAATCGAAGGCCCCGCCCCGGCCACCGTCTTGCTGCCCAACCGCCCACTCCTTCAACAACGCCTGCAACAGGCCATCGAATTCATCCTCGTCCCGCGCCCCTTCAGCGAACGCGTGCTAACACTCGAAGCCGAGTGGACAACTTCGCCCACGCCCACCATCACGCCCACCGCCACCGCCACTGCCAGCATCACCCCCACCCTGCCGCCCACCGCCACACAGCCAGGCGCCACCCCCAGCCCTTCACCAACCGGGCCCACCGCAACCCCTTCCCCCACTGCCCCCACCGCAACCCCAGGTGGGTACCCATAGAAGCAGTTCAGGTTCCCCAATCGCGCAAATAGAGAAAATCGTAGCCCACGGTGCGGTTGCCCAGCTTGGCAATTGGCGGCAAAACGCGCTTGAACTGATTGCGCTGCACCCTTCGCACCACCCGGCGCACAAAGTCCTCAGCAAAACCAGCCTCCATCGCCTCCTCCGGCGTGTAGCGCCCATCCACCAACAAATAGAGCAGTTGATCCACCTCCGCATAGGTAAACCCCAGCTCATCCTCATCCGTCTGCCCGGCCCACAAATCTGCCGAGGGCGGTTTTTCCAGCACCGCTGCCGGAGCGCCCAGGTCACGCGCTAGCTGCCGAACCTGCGTCTTGTACAAATCGCCCAGCGGGTTAAGCGCACAGGCCGAATCGCCATACAGCGTGGTGTAGCCGAGCAAAATTTCGGTCTTGTTGCCCGTCCCAACCACCAGCCCATCGAACGCCGCCGATTGATCATAAAGCACCACCATGCGCGCCCGCGCCATGATATTGCCGCGCCGCATGGCGCTCATCTCGGGAAAACGGGCAAACAACGGCTCCACCATCTCGGTAATGGGAATGGTGAGCGACTGCACCCCCGTGCTTTCAATCACACGCTGCGCATCCTCCAGCGAATCGGGCGAGGAGGTGCGGTAAGGCATGCGCACTGCCAGCACATTCTGCGGCCCGAGTGCGCGCGCCGCCAAAATGCACGAAAGCGCCGAATCAATCCCACCCGAAAGCCCCACCAGGGCGCGCTGAAACCCCATGCGCCGAATTTCGCTGGCAAGGAAACCGGTCAGAATCTGTTCCGCCAATTCACTGCAAATCGTCAGGTCAATCATTGCTGCCTCCCTTCAAAATGCGCCCCAATTCACGCTGCACCAGCGCCGTGCGCTCATCGCGCAGCAACGGCAGGCGGGCACGCGTGCGGTGCAACTGATTTAAATCCAGCTCCGCCAGGGTCAGGGCCTCTTCCTCATATGGCCCGCGCGCCAGCGGCTCACCGTTCGGGTCATAGACCCCTGCCCCGCCCCAAAAATGCAGCCCATCCTCAAACCCCACCCGGTTGCTATGCGCCACAAAAGTCGTAAACAGCCCGGCATAGGACCGGCAAATGGCATCCACCCAACGGGCCGAATCCAGCTCCGGCGACTTGCCCAGCCCGCGCCCCGGCGAGGCCGAGGTAAAAAGCAGCAAATCGGCCCCATCCAGCCACAGCAAATAGGGCAGCGAAGCATGCCAAAAATCTTCGCAAATCAACATCCCCACCCGGCCAAAGCGCGTGTCAAAAGCGCGCACCCCATCGCCCCAGGCAAAAAAGCGCCCCTCATCAAACAGGCCATAGGTCGGCAAATAGACCTTGCGATGAACATGCAGCACGCGCCCGGCGGAGAGGTAAGCCGCCGAGATGAAAAAGCGGCTGCGCACATCCTCCTCCACAAAACCAACCACCAGGTCCAGGTCACGGCTGACCTTGAGCAACGGCCCAAAGAAAGCGTCTTCGGCCACCGGGCGGCGCGCCACCGTTGGCGCCAGGTCTTGCAACACATAGCCCGTCAGCGAAAGCTCCGGAAAGATGAGCAATTCCGCCCCGGCTCGGCGTGCCTGCTCGGCCAGCGCCAGATGCTTTTCCAAATTGGGCTGCAAAGCGCCCAGGCAGGTGTTGATTTGGGCCAAGCCCAGAGTCAGTTTCATTCTTCCTCCACCACAGAAACAGGAACACGACGCGCCCGCAGCACCGGCAGCCAAAACGCCAGCACACCGAGCAACAAACTCACCAGCAAAAGCGCCAACGCCGCCCACACATCCCAAAACAGCCCATGCCAGAGCGGGCGCGGGTCAAAGCGCAGCACCGAAAAGATCAACTGCACCCAGCCCAGCGCAAAAAGCACCATGGCAGAACGCTGCCCCGGCCCCGCACAAAGAGGCGAACGCTCCTCAAGGCCAGGCAACAGCCAGCACAGCAGCGCCGCACTCAGCTGCAAAGGCCAACGCCACTCACCATCCGGCAGCGAGCGCACCGCCCAAAACGAATCTGCCGGTAGCGAGGCCCCATAAGCAACCCCCACCGCCCAGGCCGCCAGCCAGGTCATCACCGCCAGCGGGGCCAGCAAGGGTAACAGCCAGGCATCCACAGCCCGTGCCAATGGCTGACGCAGCCCAAGCGCCAGCAACAAAACTGCCAGCAAGCCACCGCCCAGCGCACCCGGCCAGCTCAGACCGCCGCGCCAGAACATCCAGGCCTGAGATGGGTCTGCTGCAAAGACCGGCGCATACACCAGCACAAATGCCAGCCGCGCCCCCAACAGCGCCATCAACAGCACGCCCAACGCCGCCCCCAGGTTCAAGGCCCGGTTTTCGGGTTGCGAGCGCAAGAAAACCTGCACCAGCCCAAGCCCAGCGCCCAACCCAACCAGGAGCGAGAAAATATCCATACAGCTAACATACTATAGCCAGAATAGGCTGTCAAGTGTCAAAAAAACTTGCACCCTACCATTTGGGGATTGAAATTCCTTTCATCTTGTGCTAACATAAAAACATTGATAATAAAAGTCAAAGATAACAACATTTATAAAACCAAGGAGAGTTTACCGTGTTCCCTGCACAAAAACTTCGTCTCTTATTTGTGGCCCTGACCCTGCTCGTTGCGCCACTCTTCGTCCCGGTCATCCCTGCTTCATCCAACCAGACCGATCATGCCAGCCTGCTGGCAGCTGCTACCGGCGCTCAGGTGCAAGACCTGGGCGAGGTAGAAGCCATCACCATCACCCTCCTGGATGGGCGGCAAATTTTGCGCCTCAAGGCCTATGATTTTGCCAGCGGCCAAATCATTGGCGCCGATTTTGAAAACAACCAGGTGGTAGATTTCACCGCCCTGGATGCTGCCGCCGGTAAACAATGGCGCGAGCAGCATGGCGCCCTGCCCCCCGCAACCGTCAACACCCTCTCTGCCCTGACAGCCGAAGAACGCGTCAATGTTGCCATCTGGCTGGCCGTGCAAATCGAAAGCCTGCCCCGACCCGAGCGCACCCCGCAGCGCCCCGATTTCGAGACCGGCACAAGCGCCGCAGCAGATGAATTGCCCTACGCTCTCCCCTCCGGCCTGGAAATAGATGGCAAACCGATCGTGCAGCCCTTGCCCGCCGCAGCGCTTCCCACCGAGCTGCGCAGCCTGGTTGCCACCCGCAGCAGCGGCGAGAACCTGGCCGAAACGCCCAAAACACCGGCAGAAATTGAGGCCAACCGGCAAGCACAAAGCGCCGCCCTGCCCTCCGCCGCGGCGGATACAGAAATCACCGCCTTCAAAGCCGCCAATGATGCCCACATCCGCGCCCAAATTGCCCCGGCACGCGCCCAATTCCTGCAAAAACTGGAGCAAAGCGGCCTCAAGGCCACCTACGCAAGCGAGATGGTGCCAATGGCCTACCTCCCCAACCTGACCCGCGCCGAAGTGGAAAAACTGGCCTTCTGGCCCGAAATTGACGCCATCTACATCGTCCCCGACCAGGCCGGCCCCAGCCTGGATGTGGCGCGCACCTCGCAAAACGCACACCTGATCAACAACGTTGGCTACACCGGCAGCGGGGTGAATGTCTCCGTGACCGAGGGCGAGCGGGCCTTCTTTGCCAACCCCTACCTGACACTCGATCAAACCTATAACGGCTCACAACCCTATGCCAGTCACCCAACCGCCGTCGCTGGCTTCATCCGCAGCACCTTTGCCGGATACGAAGGCCTGGCAAATGCCGCAACCGTAGATAGTGCCAACGGCTCCTACTCCGATTTCGGCGTGATGAGCGCCGCCATGGATTGGGGCTCGGCCAACAACACCGTCCTGAACAACAGCTGGTATTGGGATAGCGCCAACAACCCCTCCTTCTGGTCGGTAGATCGTCAGCAAGATTACTTTGTGCGCTACAATTATGACTTTGTCACCGTTGCATCGGGCAATTTTGGCAACGGCTGCGGCAGCAACTTCAGCAGCTACGTCGTTTCCCCGGCCAAGGGCTACAATGTCATGTCGGTTGGCAACTACGACGACCTGGATACGATCGGCTGGAGCGGCGACGCAATGAGCGCTTGCAGCAGCTTTGGCGACCCGGCCAACGATGGTGCCAGCGTTTTCCATGCCAAGCCAGAAGTTTCTGCCATTGGCAGCGGCATGGATAGCACCCTGACGAATGCTTCCGCGCCCTACATTGGCGCAGTGGGCAGCGGCACAAGCTACGCCGCCCCCATGGTGGCCGCCCTGGCTGCCGATTTGATCCAGGCCGTGCCAGCCTTTGGCAGCCAGCCCGAAGTGCTGCGGGCGCTCATCATGGCAACCGCCCTGCACAACATTGAAGGCAGCAGCCGCTATAGCGACGTGGACGGCGCCGGTGGCATTGATGCCAGCGCCGCCCTTGCCAGCGCGGAACGCGGCAATTACGACTCGACCGGCATTAGCTCCAGCACCACCTACCCCATCACCTACACCCAATTCGCCTACGCCGGCGAACGAGTCCGCTTTGCCATCAGCTGGCTCTCCAACCCCACCAGCGATTACACCACCAACCCCCTCCCCGTAGACCTCGACCTGACGGCCTACCGCGCCGATGGCACAACCTTTGTCGCTGGCTCTTCCACCAGCACCAACAACTTTGAAATTGTCGAATTCACCGCCCCGGCCTCCGAAACCTACCAATTCAAAGTCACCAAATTTGGCAGCTACAGCGGCAGCGGCACCTGGCTGGGCGCCGGCTGGTGGCGCGGCGTCTACCGCATTTCCCCCAACATCGGCTTCAGCGACCCCAAGGCCACCCCGCTCGGCACCCATCTGGCTGTCTACCCCAGCTCATGGACACCCCAAAATTACTGGCGCGCCATGGCCATTCGCTCCAACAGCTCCGACCATGACCTGTATATGACAACGGCCAGCGAGTTTGACGACCCAACCACCCGCACCCAACTTGCCACCTCGCAATCCGGCTTCAGTGATGACATCATCGTAGTAGATGGCAACCACTGGAATTCCACCTGGCCGGAGCATTACCAGGTCAAATACTTCAGCAGTGGCAGCGGCGGCTACAACGTGAGCTGGTCGAATCAAGGCATCGCCTTGTACTCACCTGGTTCCTACGGCATCTACACCATGGGGCCCTCCCAGGTGGTACAAATCTACGACCTCTACATCACCACCAAACACCCGGTGCGCATTTCCATCGTCCCAACCGGCAGCAACGCCTCCGACCTGGCCGTCTATCTCTACAAATCCAGCCCCGCCACGCAGGATGGCATGGTGCTGCAAAAATGGGAAGCGGTTGACTACGGCGATTCGAGCGACCTTCCCGCAACCGTCGAGCAGCTCTCCTACTTGCCCAGCACCAGCGACTGGCACGGGCTGGTCGTCTCCAGCAAAACGGTCAACACAGCCAGCTACTACATCGTCATTGAGTGGCTCAACGTCTACATGCCCGCCGTTGTGCGCTGAGAAACCTTTTTCCGCATTCCAACGTCTGATGGGTGAGGGCATCCTGGCCCTCACCCATCTTGTTTTGGAGGTTGAACGATGAACAAATTCTTTTTTACCCTTGCCTTGCTTGCCTGGCTGGCCGCCAGCGCCTGCGCCCCGCTTGCGACGGAAACGCCGCCCCCCTCTGCTGCGGATAGCGAAACCGGCCTGGCCGAGCTGGATGGTGTAACGGTAACGCTCATGTCCTTCGGCGCGCCCATGGTCGGCAGCGAAAATGCGCAGGCACAATTTGTCGCCCTGGGCGCCCAAACCGGCCTCACCACCATCACCCCCGGCCTGCCGGAAGAGGCCAACGCCCTGCTGCAAGATGCCCTGGCCCAAACCCCGCAAGACCTCTACCTTGTCCTCTATGCCGGGCCACAGCCCAGCAGCGGCTACGCCGTGCAAATTGAGGACCTGCAATTGAACGGCGAGGAACTCCAAATCACCTACCGCGTGGCGCCCCCGCCGCCCAGCACCGGCGCCGCAACCGTCATCACCCATCCCTACGTCCTGCTGCGTGCCAGCGGCGAAAAAGTCGCTAGCCTGCGCGTGACCTTTATCGAAACAAAATGATCATTCCGGGCCGGGTTTGCAGCAAAGAATGCTATACTATTGCTAAGAAAGGTCACAGCTCATGCAAACCCAGCCCATCTTCCAGTTAACCAACAAAATTGCCCTGGTGACCGGCGCCGGGCGCGGCATTGGCCGGGCCTGCGCTCTGGCCCTGGCACAGGCCGGCGCCGACCTTGTCCTGGGGCTCAAAAACACCCCCCCGCCGCCCGACCTGTGCGCCGAAATTGAGGCACTGGGTCGCCGCGTCCTGGCTGTGCAAATGAATGTTGCCCACCTGCCCGAAATTGACACCGCCGTGCAAACCGCCCTGCAACACTTTGGCCGAATTGACATTCTGGTCAATAACGCTGGCATCGGCGCACCCAACCTGGCCGAACACGTCACCGAGCAAGATTTTGACCAGACCCTGGCCGTCAACCTGAAAGGCACCTTCTTCACCGCCCAGGCCGTTGGCCGGGCGATGATTGCCCAGGGCAGCGGCGGGCGAATCATCAACATCGGCTCGCAGGCCGGTTTCGTTGCCCTGCGCTCCGAATCCATCTACTGCATGACCAAAGCCGCCATTGCCCACCTGACCAAATGCCTGGCCTTCGAATGGGCCACCTACGGCATTCAGGTCAACGCGGTTGCCCCAACCTTCATCGAAACACCCGGCACCGAAAAATGGCTCGGCGATGAAGCGTTTCGCTCCTCCGTCCTGGCGCGCATCCCCTTGGGTCGGGTTGGGCAGCCCATGGATGTTGCCGGAGCGGTCGTTTTTCTCGCCTCACCAGCCGCCAACCTCATCACCGGCACCACCCTGCTGGTGGATGGCGGTTGGACGCTGGCCTGAATGTTTTGAAAGGAGTCACACCCAATGGAAATCAAACCGGTTGTCATGGTCCTGGCCGACATCAGCGGCTATTCCAACTTCATCCACTTTCGCTCCACCACCCTGCTACATGCCGAAGGCATCATCACCCACCTGCTGGAAAGCGTCCTCGACCGCGCCAAACACCCGCTCATCCTCAACAAAATTGAAGGCGACGCCCTCTTCCTCTACGCCCCAACCGATGGCAACGATGCCGAAGTTGCCCGCGACGTGCTGCAACAAGTGCAGCAATTCTTTGCCGCCTTTCGGCACGAGGCCAGCCAGACCGCCGAACATTCGGCCCATGTTTGCCCATGCGAGGCCTGTCAGAACGCCGGGCAGCTCAAGCTGAAGGCCATCCTGCACCAGGGAGAAGTGGTGTTCAAAACCATCCGGCAATTCGAGGAGCTGGCCGGAGAAAATGTCATTCTGCTGCACCGCCTGCTGAAGAACAACCTGGCGCGCCGCGAATACATCCTGCTGACCGAGCATTTTTACACACTCAGCGGCGCCCCGCAAAACGAAGCGCCGCTGACCTGGGTTGAAACCTATCCCGATATTGGAACAGTGCCGCTGCGCGTGTTAGAGGCTGCGGCCTAGCCCATCTCGCTCAGCCAAGCTCAGCTTCGAGCTGCCGCACGAGCGCATCAATCACATCGAACCCGCCCTGCCAGAAAGCCGCCTGACCGATATCAATTCCGGCCTCGGCCAGCAGCTGCGCCGGGGCCTTTGAGCCGCCGGTTGCCAAAATCTTGAGATAGCGCGGCTTAAAGGCTTCGCCCTCGGCCTTGAACTGCTGATAAAGCGCAAAGACCAGCAATTGCCCAAAGGCATAGGCATAGACGTAGAACGGGGTATGGTAAATGTGCGGAATGGAGACCCATTCCCAGCGGAATTCATCCGACACCTCAACCGCATCGCCAAACTGATCACGCAACGCCTTGAGATAGGCCTCCGCCAGCTCATCCACCGAAGCACCCTCATTGATCATCTCATGCGCCTGACGCTCAAACAGGCAGAAGAAGGACTGCCGTTGAATGGTCGCATAGGCATCATCCACCTGACGGAAGAGAATATCGCGGCGCACCGCCGGGTCAGTTTCCTCAGCCAGCAGGCGGTCCATCAGCATCATCTCGCCAAAGGTCGAGGCCGTCTCGGCCAGCGGCAGGCAGGAATGGAAGGTAAAGAGACTGTGGTCCGACGCCATCATTGAATGAATGGCGTGCCCCAGTTCATGCGCCAGGGTCGCCACATCATCGGCGCGCTGCTGATAGTTGACCAGCACCCAGGGCGTGAGGCGCGGCGAGGTCGAGGCGCAGAACGCACCCCCACGCTTGCCTTTGCGCACCTCACTATCGAGATGGTCCTGCTCCAGCACACGCCGGGCCAGTTCTTCCAGGCGCGGGTCAAACTGCCGGAAGGAATCGAACACCATCGCAGCTGCCTGGCCAAACGAATATTCCTTATCGGAGCGCGCAATGGGAGCATAGACATCATAGCGGCGCAGGCGCTCCATCCCCAGCAGGCGCGCCTTGAGGCGGAAGAAACGCTGGAAGATGCCCACATTGCGCTGCGCCACCTCCAACAGCGTATCTACCACCGCATCGGGAATATCGTTGCCCAGGTTGCGCACCGAAATCGGCTGTGCATATTTGCGCAGTCCCAGGCCCTCATTGCGCCAATCGCGCACCAGGGTTTGGTAAATCTGCCCCAGCACCGGCCCATCCTCACCATACACTTCATACAGCTTTTGGTAAGCCGCAGCGCGCAAGGCCGGGTCGTGCTGACGCACCAGCGAAGTCAGCTCGCCGCGCGTCATCTCGCGCAGCTCGCCATTCACTTCCAGTTTGAAGACATAGCGATTGGTAATGGCATCATAGAGCGTGCGCAACGCGTTGGCGCCGGTCACCTCTTTGATGTTAATGATCTTTTCCTCAGCCTCCGAAAGGGTATGCGGCTTGAAATGGCGCATCTCCTCCAGCCAGTAGCGATAATCGCCCGCCGCCGCCATCAGCCGTTCGGCATTGGCATCGTCGAGCATCTTCCACCACAGCGAGAGGAAGAGCGTCTCATTGGCAACTTCGGCGGTGAACTGTTCGATGCGCGCCATCAGTGCCAGCGTGGCCTGATTTTGCGTATCCTCAGCAAAGGCCAGCCCGGCATAGCTGTTCATGCGATAGAGCAAGTCCGAAAGTTCTTCATAACGCCGGGCCAGCGCCAAAAAATCGGCGTTGGAAATGTCGGGCGTCAATTGCTCGCGCACCTGCACAAACTCGCTCACCATTTGTTTCACCTGAAGAAAAGCAGCTTCCAATTCCGGGCTGTTGGGGCCAGGGAAGAGGTCTGCGAGGCTCCAGCGCTTTTGCTGGAATTCATAGGTCTGTTCAGTCATGGATGCACCTCATTCGAGAAAAAACGGAACGATACTTCATTATAACACGGGCTGAAAGGCTGTTGCAAAGGCTTGTCAGGCCTTTGGTCGGGCGCCTGAATTCCCCTCCGGGCTGGGCAGCTTTGACCATATCATCAATCCATCATCGGTAGGGGCATCCCAATGGGACGCCCCTACGATTGCGGTCGCTCGCAACGACATGCACCTCCCTGTTCAGCCCCACACAGCAGCCCGTGCCGGCATCCCACCCCCCTCCCTTGGGGAGGGGTTAGAGGCGGGCGGCCATGCCCACCGCACGACAAAGCCCCCCACAATCGGCCAAAAACAGAGTACAATTTCCCCAATGGTTCGGGAACCGAAACGCCACCGCTGGCGTCTCATCCTCAACCCCATTTCAAGCACGGGAGATTTCGTGCTGTATCTTCTCAGGAGACCTATGACCGACATTGAACTCGATGAAACCACACAAGAGCAACCGCGCCGGTTGCACTTTGAATGGCTGCTGCCGACCCTCATCAGTCCCCGCCGCACACTGACAGCCATCGCCAGCCAGGAAAAGGCCGTTTGGCTGACCCCGCTGCTGGTGCTGAGCATTCTGGCCATTGTGCTGGTGCTGATTGCCGGGCCAGTCCGGCAGCAAATGACCCAAACAGGCAACAGCCTGCCCGAAGGCTTTGAATACTGGTCTGTCGAACAGCAAGAGGCCTACATGCAAACCCTGCAAAGCACCTCCGGGCCAATGTTCACCTACATCTTTCCGGCCCTCGGCGCCCTGCTGGGCATCTGGATCAACTGGCTGCTCTTGAGCATTCTGCTGCACCTCGGGTTGACATTGGGCGGCAGCCGCAGTTCCAGCGCCGCATCCTTCAACCTGGTTGGCTGGGCCAGCCTGCCGCTTGGCCTGCGCGCCATCGTCCAGAGCATCGCCATCCTCTCCACCCAACAATTGATCCAGGGCCAGGGACTTTCCGGCTTCATCACCCCAACGGGCGGCTTTTCAACCTTTGCCGCAGCCCTGCTTGGCTACATGGACCTCTACTTCCTCTGGATGGTCGCCTTGCTGCTGCTGGGCGTGCGTCCCATCTCGCACCTCAGCCGCGCCAAGGCCTGGACAATCACCCTCTTCATCGTTCTGCTCACCCTGGCCCTGCGCGCCATGCCTGCCTTCCTTGCCGGGCAACTGGGCGGCATGCTGAATGGCGGCGGCGGGTTCTTCTACTTCTAGGCCATGAGCAACCCCGCCCCCTTCATCGTCATCCGTCAGCTGCGCAAGACCTTTGTGCTTGGCCGCTCCACCGTTCACGCCCTGGCAGGCGTAGACCTGGATATTCCCGTCGGCTCGTTCACCGTGCTGATGGGCCCATCCGGCTCCGGCAAAAGCACCCTGCTCTACCTGGTGGGCGGCCTCGACCGCCTCACCGCTGGCAGCATTCACGTCAACACGCAGGCGCTGGAAACGATGGACGAAAACGCCCTGGCAGTCTATCGCCGCCGCACGGTCGGCTTCATCTTTCAATCCTTCAATCTCGTTTCCAGCATGACGGCCCTGGAAAACGTAGCCTTTCCGATGCGCTTTTCCGGGCAAAGCACTTCAGCCCGGCGCAAACGCGCCATCGAGTTGCTGCGCCAGGTAGGGCTGGAAAAACGCCTCTATCACCGCCCCACCGAACTTTCCGGCGGCCAACAACAGCGCGTCGCCATTGCCCGCGCCCTGGTCAACAACCCCCCGCTCATCCTGGCCGATGAGCCAACCGGCAACCTGGATACAAGCAGCGGCTACGCCATCATGCAGCTGCTCAGCGAATTACACCGCAGCGGCCGCACCGTCCTGGTCGTCACCCACGACCCGCGCATGACGCGCTTTTCCACCCACACCCTGCATCTCCTCGATGGCCGCATCGTCAGCGAGGCCGAATATCAAGCGGCCTCCCAATTTGAAATCCCCTCGGAGGTATCCCCCGCATGAACACGCGTTTCCGTTTTCTGCTCTTTTTGCTCCCCATCCTGCTGCTCTTCCTCAGCTTTGCCCCCATCGCCCAGGCACAAGATGACCCAACCCCCACCCCGCCCTCAGCCGATAACCGCCCGCTGATTGTGCTGGATTCCTATTCCAC
This sequence comes from uncultured Anaerolinea sp., assembly GCA_964453115.1. Taxonomy (GTDB): domain Bacteria; phylum Chloroflexota; class Anaerolineae; order Anaerolineales; family Anaerolineaceae; genus JAIWNK01. The sequence continues at coordinate 37,335 of CAYVRT010000021.1, forward strand.
CGGCTTTTCATCCATCAACCCCGGCCAAACCTTTGACCTGGATTTGCAGCTCCACAACATCGGCCAGCATGGCGCAGTCAACATCATCGCCGTCTTCAGCAGCGCCGAATTTTTCCCCAAAGATACCGGCGCCGTTGTCGCCCTCAACCACATTCCACCAACCGGCGACCGCACCATCACCCAGCCCTTCACCACAGCCACCGACCTGTGGGGCAAGACCGTTGGCATCATCAACGTCCAGTTAAGTTACAATGAAGAAGATACCGGCATCCCCTACACCGCCAGTTTCACCATCTCGATTGACCTGAACCAGCCGGTCTACAACCCCAAACCAACTGCCACCGCCACCGTTGTCAATGTCGTCCGCCCACAGCTGGTCGTGGATAGCTACAGTAGCAATGTTGAGATCCTCCAACCCGGCACCATCTTCAACCTCGACCTGGAAGTCCGCAACCTCGGCAATGCCAACGCCAAAGCAGTGACGATGGTCCTGGGCGGCGGGGCCTCGGTCAGCGCCGATGCTTCTGGCACCCCGCAGCCGGGCGGCGTTTCGGGCAGTGGCGCCGACCTGACCAATTTTGCACCCCTTGGCACCTCCAACCTCGTCTACCTGGGCGACATTCCTCAAGGCAGCACCGCCAGCGCAGCCCCCAGCCTGATCGTCAGCGTGGCAGCCAACCCGGGCGCCTACCCATTCAAGCTCTCCTTCGTATATACCGACGAAAAGGGCAACCGGATTGTAGATGACCAGGCCATCACCCTTCTCATTTACACCCTGCCGGTCATCGAGGTTGGCTTCTACCGCCCGCCCGACCCGTTCTTCAACGGCATGCTCGGCCAGCTGCCCTTGCAGGTGACCAATTTGGGCCGCAAAAGCGCCGTGCTTGGCAATTTACAAGTCCGCACCGAAAACGGCGAACTGACCAACAACATTGCCCTGGTGGGCGCACTCGAACCAGGCGGCTACTTCACCCTGGATAGCAACCTGATGCCCTATTCCGCCGGGCCGCTCGATTTGCAAATCACCATCAATTACACCGACGATTTCAATCAGCTGCGCAGCATTTCGCAAACCCTGACGGTGGACGTGCAGGAGATGGAAATGCCCACCCCTGACCCGGGCTTTGACCCCAACGCACCCATTGAGCCACCCACAAGCCAGGAAACTCTCTGGCAAAAAATTGTGCGCTTCTTCAAGGGCCTGCTCGGCCTGGGCAGCCAGGCCCCACAGCCCGACATCTGGGTAGACCCCCTGCCAGAAGAGCTGCCGCAGCCCATGCCCATGCCGGCGCCCGGTGGCAAAGGATGAGCCACAATGCGTTTCTTTGATTTGCTCAGCCTGATCAGCAGCAACCTGGCACGTCGCAAAGGCCGCGTCGTGCTGACGGCGATTGGCGTTGTCATCGGCACGGCGGCGGTCATCATCCTCGTTTCACTGGCAAATGGCCTGCAAAAAAGTGCCACCAGTCAGCTCTATGGCATTTCAGACCTGAAACTGATTCAGGTTTCGCCGGGTTTTGATGGCGGTGAACAAGGGCCAATGATGATGGGCGGCGGCGGTGGAGGAGGGGGCGGCGGCACCCAAAAACTGCTCACCCCCCAGGCGATTAAGGAACTGGCCGCCCTGCCGGGCGTCGAGGCCGTCATCCCGCGCGACTTCCTCTTTTCCTACGCCATGATGCGCTATGGCAAGCTGGAAACCTTCCCGCAGATGGTGGGCCTGGATGCCCCGAACCTGGATGTGTTTGAATATCCGCTCCAGGGCGGCAGCGCACAGCTAGAACGCGGCACGGCCGTGGTGGGCAGCTGGGTGGTGCGCAGCTTCTACGACCCCAGCCTGCGCCCCGGCCAAGACCCGCCACCCCCGCCCGATTTGCTCGGGCAAACTGTGCGCCTGGAAATTATCAAATGGTCCAGCGATGGGCAGGAAATTCGCAAAACCATCAGCCTGCGAATTGTGGGCGTGCTGCAAGAAACGCGCGGCGAGGCCGATAACATGGTCTTTGTGCGCATGGACGAACTGACCAGCTGGAATGAATGGATCAACGGCAAGCGCATCAATCGCAACAAAGATGGCTACAACAATGTCGTTGTCAAGGCCACAGACCCCAACCAGGTCATTGAACTGGCTGACCAGATTAACGAAATGGGCTTCATGGCCTACACGCCACAATCCTTCGTCCAGGGCATCAACAGCTTCTTCGTCGTCCTGCAAATCATCTTTGGCGGGGTGGGCGCCATTGCCCTATTGGTGGCCGCCATTGGCATCGCCAACACAATGACGATGGCGATTTTGGAGCGCACGCGCGAGATTGGCCTGATGAAGGCAATTGGCGCCAGCAACCGCGACGTGCTGAGCATCTTCCTCGGCGAAGCGGCCGGGATGGGCTTCCTGGGCGGGCTGGGCGGGGTAGCCGTTGGATGGGTCAGCGGACAGCTGCTCAACATCGTTGCCACCAACTACCTAGCAGCACAGGCCGCACAGGGCGGCGGCCCGCCGCCCGAAATTGCCCTCAACACCCCGCTCTGGCTGATGGTGTTTGCCCTGCTGTTTGCCACACTGATTGGGTTGCTCTCCGGGCTTTACCCGGCACTCCGTGCCGCAACCCTCATGCCCGTCACCGCCCTCAAATACGAATGAAAGAAGACCCTCCCCCCGAAAACCAGCGGGGGGAGGGTTGCACCGGGCAAAGGCTAACGCGCAATCGCCGGCAGATACAGGCTCTCGACCCCATCCGTAACGGTAATCGTCACCGACACAATCGGCGAGGAAAGTTCCCCATCCCACGCCCGATAGCTGAACGTGACCAGGCCGTAGAAATTGGGCGGCGGGGTGTAGCGGAAGCTGCCATCACTTTGCAGCACCAATTCACCTTGCGCCGGCGCACTCTCCAACGCCACCGTCAACAGATCCCCTTCCACATCCGCATCGTTCGCCAACAAACCTTGCGCCGACAGGACATTCAAGGCCCGGTCCTCCAGCATGGCATAGGCATCTGCAACCGCCTGCGGCGCATCGTTGACCGGCGTGACCGTTAGCACAATCGTTGCCGGCGTCGAATCGGCATTGCCATCGTTGACCGTCACCGTAAAGCTATCGGCACCATAGAAATTGAGCGCCGGGGTGTAGGTCAGGTTCGGGGCTGTGCCGCTCAACGTCCCATGCGCCGGGTCGTTCACCGTCCAGGTCAGCGGGTCACCTTCCACATCCGCAGCAACCAGGGTAATCGCCAGGGGCGTATCCTCCTCCAGGGTGAGGGTTTGCGCCTCCACGGTTGGCGCATCGTTGACCGGGGCAACCGTTAAATGAACAGTCACCGGATCCGACGAAAACTCACCATCCGAGACAAAGCAGGTGAAGCTATCGGCACCATAGAAATTGAGCGTTGGCGTATAGGTCAGGTTCGGGGCTGTGCCGCTCAACGTCCCATGCGCCGGGTCGTTCACCGTCCAGGTCAACGGGTCACCATCCACATCCAGCGCCAGCAAGGTGATGGCCTGCGGCACATCCTCATTCAACGTCAATGCCTGCCCGGAAGCAGTGGGCGGATCATTAACCGGCGTGACGGTGATGCTCACCTCAGCCGGAGGCGAAACCAGGCTGCCATCGCTGGCCGTAAAGGTGAAGGAATCGCTGCCATTGTAATCCGGCATCGGGCTATAAGTCAGGTTCGGGACGCTGCCGCTCAGGCTACCGTGCGTCGGTTGGGTATATTCCAGGGTCAGCACATCGCCATTGATATCGAGCGCCGTCAGGGTCAAATCTACCGGCGTATCTTCGGCAGTCGTCAGGGTTTGCGGCTGCACCTGCGGAACCGCATTCAGCACCACCGTCGTCAGCGTGATGGTGCGCGAAGCCGGCGGCAAGACCCACTGCAAGGTGCCAACCCAATGGCTGTGCAGGGCGATCACATCCTGCGTGCCGGCGGGAGTGAAGGGCGGGATGGTCACCTGCACCGTCACCTGTGCCGTTTCACCGGGCGGCACAACCGCCGTCAGCGGCGGCGCAATGACCGTCTGCCATTGCGGAGCCGTGGGAATGGTTTGCAAGTTCGAGAGCAATTCCCCCGGCAAAGCGCCCGTATTGGTCAATGAAACCGTATACGTCACCACCTGCCCCGGCTCTGCCGCCAGCGAAAGCGGGTTGGCGCTGCTTTCCAGGTCATAATTGGGTGGCAGGAGCAAATCGCGCCCCACCACCGCCGCATGTTGCGGCGTGACAAGGAACCAGGACGTAGCATAATGCTGCTTTTCGGCCTCCAGGCTGGCCTGCGTTGTGCCATAGACGAAGAGCTGATAGAAGCCATCATCCAGCCCCGGGTCGGTCGGCGTTGCGTAACTGATCACACTGGAAGCGTAACCATCCTGTTGCACAGTCGCCCCGTTCAACGGCACATTGCTATTCGCATCGCGCACATGGCCGGCCACCAACCCACCGTTCACCGCCTGACAGGCCGTAATTTGAAAATCATCCACATACCAGCCCGGTTGGCTCGTGCCGAACAAATTCCAGTCCGACTTGAAGCGCAGGCGCAGCTTGACCTGCCCAACCGCATAGCTCGAATCCAGGTCGAGCGTATGTTCCGCCCAGGCCAAATCCACATTGCCATACACCGTGCCTTTGGTGGTTGTCCCCCAGGGATATTCAGAGCCATAGACATTCACCCACGAGGCACCGTTGTCGCGGCTGATTTGCAAAATGACATAATCGAAATCATCATAGGTTTGCAACCATTGCCACCACGAAACGCGCAGCCCGTGCCGCCCGCTAAGGTTAAGCGCCGCGTCCCGCGTCAGGTAGCTGCTTTCATCGTTGCTGTAATTGCCGGTCAGATTGGTGGCCCACACCTTGCTGCCAGAATGGGCATAGCCTGGGCCCGTGGTTGGGCCGCCCCATTGCCAGGAATTGTTCTGCCCGCTGCCCGCAAAACCGCCACCATCGCTCTCAAAATTGGATCCCCACACCACCGCCCGCGCATAGCCAGGCGCATTGCAATCCACCGCATTAACGAACAGGGTATAGTCGCGGGTGTTGATGCCCGGCAAGAGAGAGACGCCATCCACCAGCGTTTGATAGCCGGTCAAGACCGCCTTAATCGTAAAGGTGTAGCTCTGCGAGCTATCCAGCCCCTCAATCGTATACGCCCCGGTCAATGGATTGCTATACACCACCTGCGTTGTTGCCCCCGAGACAGAAATCTGGGCGTAGAGAGGGTAACCCTGACCGCTGCCATCGCGCACCACCCCGCTCAGGCTGGCCGGGGCAGCGTGCGGCGCGGCCAGGACGGGCACAGCACCGCCAAACCACAGCGCCAGAATGGATACAAAGCAAAGAAAAAAGGAAAGTTTCTTCATCGTCGGCCTCCGTTTACCGCGCATTCCAGCGCCGCTCAAAACGACCATCGCCATCCAGGTCCAGTTCGAAGGGCGGCAGGCTGCCGGCCTTCGGCGTCAGGGATAGGCGCGCCGCACTGCCCGCAGCGATGGGCAAGGCCGCATAGAGCGTCTGCCCCTGCACCACATCCTCGCCAAAACTCAGCACCTGCACCGTTGCCTCACCGCTCCGCTGCCCACGCAGTTGCAGGGTATACGCCCCGGCGTCGGGCAGCTTAATCACCAGCCGATCCACATCCTCCTGCTGATAGTAGAGGCCGGGGATCTCCTGACGCAAGTAGACACGATTGGCATGTGGGCCGGTCACCCGTCCCTCCCCATCCACCACCCAGACATCCACCGCCCCTTCCACCACCAACACCGTCCCATTCAGGCGCGGCGCCTCAGCAAACGGCCCCACACCATCGCTCTCCGGGCTGGCAAACTGGAGCTTGCCACTCGTAAAGGCGGCATACACTGCGCCAAGCACGCTCGAGTCTTTGGGCAAATCGCCGTGACCCACACCGCTGAAAAACATCAAGGTTGCATCCGGGCTGAAATTAACCGGCGGGTCAAGGTCCAGGTTACGCATCTCAGCGCTATGCAATGGCACCGTGCCATCGCCATTATCCATAATCACGTTATACGATTCCTGACCCGGCTTCTGTTGCAGGTAGGTCATGGTTGGCAAATTGGTCCCCACAACCACATACACCTCAACCCCATTGGTGCTGCCATTGCTCCAGCCCACGTTGAGCGGGGCGCGCCAGGCCACACCCTCATTGGTCAAAAAGGTATTATGCAGGCGGAACAAATCCAGGGTTTGCGCCAGGTTCAGGTAACTGCCGTTGCGCTGAATGTAGCCATTCGGGTACACATCGAAGAAGCGCTCGCCCGGTGCAAGCTGATAGCCGGACGGGAAGTTTTGCAGCATCTGATAGGTGGTGGCCGGGTTGGGGTTGCAACCCACAACCGGCAGCTCCAGGAAACAGCCTTCCTGGGCAAGCACCATTTGAGCAATTTTGGTCGCCCCAAAATAGGGCGTGCCAAGCGTCACCAGGTGCGCCACTTTGGCAGCCCGCACCGGATCCGCCAGGTAGGTGCGCGCCACCGCCCCGCCCATGCTATGCCCCAACAAGTTCACCTTGCGCGCATCCGGGTTGCGGTAAAGCGCATACTGAATGCAGCTATCCAGAGTCTGGTAAAGCAAAAAATTGGGGTTGCCATTGTGCGAAATCTGCCGCAGGTCGCGCCGCCAATCAAACGGACAAACAAACAGGTTTTGGCCTTCCACATAGCCCTTGCTTTGGAAGTACTGAATCGTCGTCTGATAGACATCCTCGGTTGCTACCATGCGCAGAATATCCCCCTGCCGCACCGTCGTGTAGGCCGGGTTGCCGGGGTTAAGCGGCGTGTTGCCATCGCCCTGCAGACGGGCAACCAGCAAATGCGCATCATCCCCCGACCAGAACAAATCCCACGGGTTGACCCACAACTCGCTATACTGCCCATTCAAATCCGGGTCGTTGATCAGCTGCGAGCCGCCCACCCCGGGGATGAGAATAATCGGCAGCACCGGCGAAGGCAGGCTGCCCGCATCGGTCAGCAAATCATCCATCACCCACTGATTGGCCGCGCCCGCAATGGTGACATGGTGAATTTGCTGCCCAGAGGGCGCATCCACCCGCAAAGTTGCCAGCGTACCGCTTGCCACATTCGAGGCAGCAGTTGCCGAAACGATCGGGGCATTGGCGCTGTTATAGCCAACCAGCGTCACCGTCACCGCCGTGCTGACCTTGACCTCAAAAAAGAGCGCATTGCCCTCGGTCAGGTCAATGCGCCCTTCGCTTTGCCCGGCACCCAACCAGGCAAAACCATTGCCATTGCTGAAATAATCACCGACCGGGTGCTTGCCATTGTAGCGCGCCGTGCGCCAATCGCCATAGGCCCAGCCGGAGCTGAAATTGAGCCCGGAGATGGTCGCCGCAATCGGCTGCCCATCTGCGCCGCTCTCGAACGAGACCAGGGATGCGTCCAGAGACGCATTCGGCTGTCCGGCAGCATCTGCCGGCACAGGCCGAATCCCCATCCCACCCAACAACAAGAAAAACAATAACCAACAACGAACCAACGTTTTCATACCAACCTCCCAGGAGTTAGTAGTCTCATTGTAGCCACAAAAAAGCTTTTGTTTTTAAAAATTAATTCAAAATGAGAAAATTTAAGATTCCTCCGCTCCGAAAACGCCAAGCTTTGAATTGGAGCAAAAACGCCTGTGCATCCATGCCCTTTTCGGGTAGAATCGCAAAAGGAGAATTGGACGATGAAACCGTTGCCACGCTGGGCTGGACTTGCACTGTTTGGGATTGGCTTTGCCCTGTTGTTTGTGCTGAACCTCAACCTCTTAATCACCGGTCAGGAAGCCGACCTGTTCGATTCGGGCCGGAGCGGAGAAGCCCCGCTCACCAGCCTGCGCTGCCCGCACGTCATGGCGCGCAACGAGACGGTCACCATCACCGCCACCTTCGATAACCCAACCGACAACCCATTGGTGCAAATTGTGCGCCTGCACGTTGCAGAGGGCAACATGCTGAACATCGAAGAGCGCTACGTGCGCCTTGACCTGCCGCCGGGCGTTTCGCACACCATCCCCTGGCTGGTCAAGGCCGAGAATCCCATCTATGGCCGGCTGGTATTGCTGCGCGCCCACGCCCTGCTGAACAATGCCTACCCCTATCGGCAAGCCTCGTGCGGCATTTTCGTCCTGCCATTTGGCGGGCTGCGCGGCGAAGTGGTGCTGTGGGTGTGGAGCGGCCTGGGGCTGCTGAGCATGACACTCGGCCTGGGCATTTGGGTGTGGAAACGCCTCCAAAAGCTGGAAGGCCGCCCGCGCCGCACTGCCGGGCTGATGCTGGCCCTGGGGTTGCTCAGCCTGGTCATCTGGCTGCTGGCATTGACCAATGGCTGGCTGGTCGGGCAGGTGCTGATTCTATTCAATGGGCTGCTCTTGCTGATTGGCATTGGGCAAATTCTCATCGTCGAACACCACTAACCGCCGATTCGGACAACGAATGGATATTTGTTTTGCGCGCCGGTGACGCTTGACACTACCCCGCTTGCACAAGACAGAGGATAATCAGAAGGATTGTATATCCTACTGATTTTGTCCGAGTTTTCCGTCATATCAAAGGAGGAAGGGATGCCCGTCAAGGGACGAATTGAAGTCAAAGAATTGTTGTGCAAGGGATGTGAACTGTGCGTGGGTGCCTGCCCGCAGCAAGTCATCATCCTTTCGCCAGACCGGATTAATGCCAAAGGCTATCACCCGGCCACATTAGCCCTCGAAGGCTGCACTGGCTGCGGGATCTGCGCGCTTGTTTGCCCCGAGGCAGCCATCACGGTTTATCGCGACGGCAGCAAAATCAACAAAATTACCGCATAGGAGGCGCAAAATGGCTCGTGAATTAATGAAAGGCAACGAGGCGGTTGCGGAAGCTGCTGTGCGCGCCGGCTTGCACGCCTATTTTGGCTATCCAATCACCCCACAGACCGAACTGCTCGAATACCTGTCCCGGCGCATGCCCGAACTGGGGCGCGGCTTTGTGCAGGCCGAAAGCGAACTGGGGGCCATTAACATGGTCTATGGCGCAGCCTGCGTTGGCGTGCGCACCATGACCTCTTCCTCCAGCCCCGGCATCAGCCTGATGCTGGAAGGCATCTCCTACATTGCTGGCACCGAGGTGCCAATGGTGCTGGTGGATGTCATGCGCGGCGGCCCCGGCCTGGGCAACATTGCCCCCGCACAATCCGACTACAACCAGATTGTGCATGGCGGCGGGCATGGTGACTATCACGCCATCGTCCTCGCCCCGGCCAGCGTGCAAGAATCGGTAGACCTGACCGTCCTATCCTTCGACCTGGCCGAAAAATACCGCTCCATTTGCGTTGTGTTGACCGATGGCAGCATTGGTCAAATGATGGAGCCATGCGAAATGCCCGAAATGCAGCCGCTGCGCGGCGTGGCACAGAACGATTGGGCTGTAACCGGCATGATGGGGCAGCGCGAACGGCGCTTCCTCTCCTCCATCTACCTCGACCCAGCGCAGGAAGAAGAGGCCAATTTGCGCATGATGCGCCGCTGGCAGGAAGTGGAAGCCAACGAAGTGCGCTTCAAAGAATATTACCTCGACGATGCCGACCTGGTGGTAGTGGGCTTTGGCTCCGCCGGGCGCGTGGCGCTCTCGGCGGTGCGTGCAGCACGCGCCCAGGGCATCAAAGTTGGGCTGCTGCGCCCCATCACCGTTGCCCCCTTCCCCAAGCAGGTGCTTGCTGAACTGATTGGGCGCACCCGCGGTTTCCTCGTCGCCGAAATGAACGGCGGGCAAATGCTGGATGATGTGATGGCCGTCGTCAAAGACTATGCACCGGTGGAATTCTATGGCCGCCCCGGCGGGGTTGTGCCTTTCCCCGATGAAATTTTGGCCGAAATTGAACGCATGGCTAACAACCCACTGCCCACACAGGGTCACCCACGCGATCGCTGGCTGGCTCGGGCCTCCAGGCTGAATTAAGGAGCGCAAGAATGACTGACCAGGAATTGATTCAACAAGTTGTCTATGACCGCCCCGAAGCGCTAACCGACACCAACACCCACTATTGCCCCGGCTGCACCCACGGCACAGCCCACCGCCTGATTGCCGAAGTGATTGACGAGATGGGCATCCGCGACCGGATGATTGGCGTGGCCTCGGTTGGCTGCTCGGTGTTTGCCTACAACTACTTCGATTTTGACTTCGTCCAGGCCCCGCATGGCCGCGCCCCCGCCATGGCAACCGGCGTCAAGCGCAGCCTGCCCGATCGCGTCGTCATCACCTATCAAGGCGATGGCGACATGGCCTCGATTGGCATGGGCGAAATTGTCCACGCAGCCGCACGCGGCGAAAACATCAGCGTCTTCTTCATCAACAATGCCAACTACGGCATGACCGGCGGCCAAATGGCCCCCACCACCCTGCCCGGCCAAAAGACCTCCTCCTCGCCGAATGGCCGTGACGTGGAACAGATGGGCTTCCCCATCCGCGCCGCCGAACTGCTCTCCACCCTGGATGGCGCAAGCTATGTCGTGCGCCGCAGCCTGCACGACCCCAAGAGCATCCGCCAGGCCAAAAAGGCCATTCGCATGGCACTCGAAACACAGGTGCGCGGGCTGGGCTTCTCGATGGTGGAAATGCTCTCCATCTGCCCGACCAACTGGGGCATTCAGCCGCTTGAGTCGCTCAAATGGCTCGAAGAACACATGATTCCCTATTACCCGTTGGGCGATTACAAAGTTCACCCCAACGTGGCCGAAATTCGCATTTAGGCGGAGGAAAGCAATGCAAACTGAAATCATCGTTTCTGGGTTTGGCGGGCAGGGCGTCCTGTTCGCCGGGCAAATCCTCTCCTACACCGCCATGGATGCTGGCCTGAACGTGACCTGGATTCCATCCTATGGCCCCGAAATGCGCGGTGGCACGGCCAATTGCACAGTCGTCATCTCCGATGAAGAAATTGGCTCGCCGTTTGTGCAGCGTCCACAGGCGGTCATCGTCATGAACCTGCCCTCGCTCGACAAATATGAAAAACTGGTCAAGCCGGGCGGCGTGATGGTGCTCAACTCCTCCATGGTCACCCGCCTGCCGGAACGCAAAGACATCCAAACCGTGCTGGTGCCAGGCAACGAACTGGCCGAGCAAATTGGCGAACGCCGCCTGACGAACATGATCATGGTCGGCGCACTGCTGGCAAACCTGCCCGTGCTTTCCATCGAAGCGGTGGAAAAAGCGCTTGAGGCCCATCTGCCCGCCCGTCACCATCGCCTGCTACCATCCAACTACAAGGCGCTGCGCGCAGGCGCCGCCATCCTGGCCGCAGCCTAGCTGCATAGGGCAAACACAGCCCCAAAATACAGCCCCCGACTTTTTCGGGGGCTGTTTGTTTAGCCTTCCACCACGCTGGTATGCACCTCAAATCTGGGCGGGTGTTCCAGGTGCTTCTTCACCGCACACTGATCCGCCGCCCGCACCAGCGCATCGTAATACTTGGCCGGAAAACTAGGCGGCACCTGAATTTCCAGCTCAATCGTCTCCACCATCCGCGTCAGCGGGTTGCTGATTGCCCGTTGCACAATCCGCACCCCATCGGTCGAAATGCCGCGCTGGCTGCAAAAGCCCAGCACATAAATGCCCGCACAGGCGCCAATCGAGGCCAAAAAGACAGCAAACGGGGTCGGGGCCGAGGCCGCCGGCGGCTGATCGGTCGCAACCGTGTAGGGGCCAAAGTGTGCATCTACCCGCGCCCCGCCGGGAAAGTCAATCACCATCTCCATTGTTCTTCTCCTGAGGTATTAAAATTTACACCTCTATAGATGAGAACCCGGCCAAAAAGTTACGCGCTCTTCACCGGCTGCCGCTGCTTGTTAAGCGGCCTCCAGAAGAAGGCCCAATAGCAGTAAACCGAGGCAATGTACAACACAATCGTCGCCACAATTGCCGGCCCAAACCCATACTGCACCTGAATCTGACCGCTAATGCTGGGCGAAAACGCCCAACCAAAACTATTCGCCATACTCACCATACTGGCGATGGTGGCCCGCTCCGAGGCATCTACCTGCTCCATCACAAAAGTCTGGTAAACCGGGCCGCTCATATTCATCAACGCCAGGCGAATGTAGTAAGCAAAGGCGCTCACGCCAAACCAGGGCGCAAAGCCAAGCAGGAAGAGGAAGGGGATGGAAATGCCCTGGGTGATGACAACAAGCTGAATTTTGCCAATCCGGTCGGCAATCGGCGGCGCAAGGATCAGGCCAACCCCCATGGCAAGCGACCCCCAGGCAAACAACGAACCAATGACCGTATCTGGCTGACCATGCACCTGCCGGAAGAAGATGTTCATAAACGGCATGAACATGCCCGCCCCAATCGAAGTCAACAGCATCGGCAGCACCAGTTTGGTAATCAGGCCCGGCTTTTGTTTGAAATAGGCCAGCGAGGCAAATTTGGAGCGCTGCGCTTCCTCCAGGTGCGGAATTCGCATCAGCAAGAGGGGCAGCAGGGATAGCGCCGCGCCCACAGCAATCACCAACAACGAAGCACCATAGGCCGGGGTGCTGGTGGCCGAAACATTTTGCAGCCCGCCCATCCAGGTCGGCAGGTAGCCGCCAATCCAATTCCCCAAAAAGGCCGAGCCGGTGCCCAGCCCCGAGCTAAAGCTGAACAAATAGGTGCGCTCTTTTTCGGTGCTGTTCTCCATCAGGAAGGGCGCCATCGTCACACCCGAAAGGCCCTGCGCCAGGCCCATCAGCACATTCATGCTGATGAAGGTCAGCTGAGAGGGGAAGAGGATCATCACAATCACGGCCACAACAACCAGCCCGCCGCCCAGCAAAAGCGAAGCCTTGCGCCCCAGCCGGTCGGCGGCGCGCCCCATCGGCAGGGCCACCATCAACGAAGTCAGGCTGCTGGTTGTAATCAGGCTGCCAAGCAGGCGCTGATCGTAGCCCAGGCTGAGGACGTAAAAATTGAACAACAAGCGAAAAACGCCCATCGAAGCACCGCTGATGATGGCATGAAGCAGGTACAAACGGGCATTGGGGTGAAAAGCCGCCAACCGCTCGGCATAAATTGTCAACACACCTGCAAAACGTTGGAGAAAACTTTTTTTCGGATTCACACAATCCTCATATTCAAAATTCGACCCCGCCCCACCTTCTCTCCCCCCGCGCGGAGGGGAGAGAAGGGTTCCCGGAGAGGTGTTGAGCTGCTGCGAAGCCCAACACAGTTCCGTTGGGGGCAGGGGTCAGGAAGAAGTCAATTTGAGAAAACGGCGCGTATGCAACAAGGCAGCCTCAACTGCCTCGGAACGCAGCGCGTAACGGCGTTCGCCCTCCGCCTGAACGGTGATTTGCACCAGCCCGGCCAATCGCAAGGCCGAAAGATGATGAACAACCGTCGGCGGACGGAGGCGCAGGCGGCGGGACAGGTCGCTAGGGGTGAGGGGTTGCTCGGCCAAATAGCGCAGAATGCGCAGGCGGGTTGGGTCGGCCAGGGCCTTGAGCGCCGCCATCACATCGGCTGGGACGTTTTCGCCTGGCACGAGGGCCTGGCTGGTAGGCCGCCCGGCGAACAAAATCAGGCGCTGCTTTTCGCCCAGGGGGCGAATGAAAATCAGCGGCGCCGCCCAATAACTGGGCGCCAGGTGCAGGGTTTCCAGCTCATCCAGGCCGGTCAATTGCACACCCTGCGAAAGCTCCGAAAGTAGCTCGGTCAGCGAGAGCGCCTCGGACAACACCTGGGCATGCGCCAGGCTGGATTCCAGCACCGGGGTAATGCGCTGCTCCTCTTCGGCAAAGAACAGGTCGCGATAGGCCTGCAAAGCCGGCAAGAAGGCCTCGCCAAATGCCAGCGGGTCGCTCCAGGCCTGACACAAGTTGGTCAGGGTATTGGCGCGCAAGGTGTAGCCGCGCTTTTGATAGGTGCCGCGCAAAACCTCCAGGTCTGCATCGTTCCACGTCCCACGTTGTGCAATGGAGCCAACCGTTTCGGTGATTGGGGACGGTGTATCGGAGGAAAGGGTCAGCGCAGCGAGGCGGTCGCCGGCTGGCAAGGCCACCAGTGCTGCCAGGGCCGCGTTGGAATCCTTGGGGGAGGGGGGAAGGGAATGGATCCAGCGCAAAGGGGCGGGGAAGAAGCTATAGGTGCGCTCAAGGAATTCGCGCGGCCCGGCAGGAAGGCGTGAGCGCACACCCGCAGCCCACGAGGGGCGCAGGCCAAAATCAGCCGGAGAGTGAATCACCTGGAGGCTGACGAAAAAATCGTAGGCGGTACCAAGTTCCCAGGAGAGTGTTGTCATTTTGCGCTCACTGTTAGACAAGCATCTAACTGGTTAGATAATAATCTAATTGAGCAGAAATGTCAAGAGGGAATTTCAAACGAGTAAAAAAAATCGGCCTGTTCTACCGCGAGCGGGATGAATGACCGCCCTCGGCAGAGGCCGATTGCAAAGGCCTAACGCGGTTCAACAATCAATTTGATGGCGGTGCGCACCTTCTCATCAATTTCCACGTCCACAAATTCAGGAATGCAGACAATCGCAATACCATCTTCGGCGAGGTATCCTTTTGCCAGCACCAATGCCTTAATCGCCTGATTGACTGCGCCAGCGCCGATGGCCTGCACTTCGGCATGTTTGTTCTCGCGAATCACTCCAGCGATTGCCCCCGCTACTGCAGCGGTGCGGGAGTTGGCCTTAACTTTGATGATGTCCATGTTCATTCTCCCTTTCAGAAAGAATTGAGAAAGTTGGGTTTGCCAAGGGGGCAAAACGAACTACGATTATGAAAATTGTACAAGAAGATGCCCAAATATACAAGGGCTGTCTGGAGGGTCTTTTTTGGGGGAGGAGATGCGCTGCAAACGGCCGTTTTTCTGACCCGTCACATCCAATCGCCGCGGTGCAGTGCCTTTGGGTCGAGCAGCGTAATGTGATACTGCTCATCAATCGCAATCCAGCCCGCACGCTTAAACAGCACCATCACCTGATTGACGCGCTTGCGCGAAGCCCCCACCAGCTCGGCCAGCTCGCTCTGCGGCAGGCGCAGCGGAATGAGAATGCTACCATCGGCGTTTTTGCGGCCATAGCGGTCGGCAAAGGTCAGCAGCTGCTGTGCAATCCGCCCATTCACATCCAGCGAGGCCAGGGTGCGAATCTGCTGCGTGGAACTGCGCACCCGCCGCGACAAAATTTGCATCACATTCCGCGCCAGGGCCGGCATGACCTGCAACGCCTCATCAAACTGCACCTGATTCATCCACAGCACGGTCGTCGGCTCCAGCGTCACCACACTCGCCGAGCGCGTCTCGCGCTCCACCAGGCTCATCTCCCCCACCGTCTCGCCCGGCCCAAGAACATTCACAATCACCTGACTGCCATCCAGCTGCTCCGTATACACCTTGACCGTGCCGCTGAGGATGATATACACCACCTCGCCCACTGCCCCAGCGGTAATTAAATCCACCCCGGACGGCAAGGTGCGGCTGTGCATACGGTCTGCCAGCCAGCGCTGCTGACTTTCGGTCAGGCCAGCGCAGAGCGGAATCTGGCACAGGGTAGGCGGAGGGATGGGCATGGCACTCCAACGAAGCGGGGTTTCAACAGGTGGGGGATACATCGTTCCCTCCTTTATTATAGCCGATTTTAGCCAACTTATTGCACCCGCAAATCGGGGCGTGGCGCCGGGCTGCGCAGCGGCAGCACCCATTGCGGGGTATCCAGGCTCAGCTCCAACCCCTCCGCCGCAAGCACCACATTCGGGAAGTAATCACCGGCCTGCGCTGCAACCTGATCCAGCAAGTCATCGCCATATTCCGGCGCATGGTGAAAAAGCACCAGCCGCTCCACCCCCGCCGAAAGCGCCGCCTGACAGGCCATGCTAACCGTCGAATGCCCAAAACCCTGTGTGATGCTAATCCCCGGCATCATGCCCAGGTAATGCTCATCCGTGTATTGCGCATCGTGAATCAGCAAAGTGGCCGAACGGGCAAACGAAGCCAGCCGCCGGTCGCCGCTGACATAGCCTTCCGTATCGGTGGCATAGACCAGCGATTGGCCGTTATATTCCACACGATAGTGCAACACCCCCTGCGGATGGGCATAGGAGCGCATCACCCGCACAATGACGAGCGCCTCATCCTTGGGGAGCGCCGTCCCCACCGCATGGTGCAACACCTCGCCGCTGCGCGCATCCAGCGTCAGCAGGTCGGTCTCGCGCAGCACCGCAAAGCTCATCTGTGCGTTCATCTCCGCCAGGCGAATGGGAAAATAGGGCGGCTGCATCATCGCTTCCAATGTCGCATGGGGGCTGCTGCCCAAAAAATCGGGGCCAAAGACATGCAGCCGGGCCGTGGGCGAAAAGGCCGGGGCAAAGAAGGGAAAACCCTGGGTGTGGTCGTGGTGCAAATGGCTGAGAAACAGCAGCGCCTGCAACGGGCGGCCCTGACTGCGCGCCCGCGCCGTCAGCGCCCGCCCCAACGGGATGATGCCTGTACCGGCATCGAAGATGAGCGTGAAGCCGTTGACCGTCACTTCCACACACGGGGTGTTACCACCGTAGCGGATGGTGGCCGGGCCGGGGGTGGGGTAACTGCCGCGCACCCCCCAAAAACGAACTGTAAAATTGGATTGTTCGGACATGGCTGCCTCCGTTGCGGATAGGATCAATGCCTGTTTGCATCGTCAGCAATAGTATCCACCACAGCCGCCCAATCAACAAGGAAATAGTTCTCAGTGCAGGTGAGAAGTTTTGCTCAGCGCGGGCGTTTCTTCTCCAGCCGGTCAGCAAACCGGGCAGCATCAATCACAAAGCGCTCGTGTTCGCCCTCTGCCACCTTCTCCACCTCATCCCAGGCCTCGACCTTGAACAGCATCCGCCGCCCCTCAGCCAGCAACAGCTCGGCGCGAAAGCGCACCGTCATGCCCACCGGCGTGGCCGCCAGGTGACGAATGTTGACCAGCGTGCCAACGCTGCTTTGGCCCTCGGCCAGGTGCGGCAGCAAGGCATGGTGCGCCGTACGCTCCAGGTAACCAATCAGGCGCGGGGTGCTGAGGACGGGCGGCAGCGTTTCGCCGCCCGAGGCGCGCGCCGTATCACTTTCCTGCACAGTCAGGGTCATTTCATGGGTCAGGCCCGGTTCGAGAGACATGGGGTTTCCTCCGCAAAGGTCGAAATGGCGGCTGACGGCGGGCGGTGACGGCGCTGCCAGAGCAGCCCCTCGCCCGAAAACAGAAGCAGCGCCAGCCAGATGAAGGCAAAGCCAATCAGCCGGTGCAGGTTGAATGGCTCGCGAAACACAAGCACGCCCAGCAAAAATTGCATGGTCGGCGAAACATATTGCAACAAACCCAGCAAAAAGAGCGGCACGCGCCGCGCCCCGGCTGAGAAGAGCAGCAACGGGATGACCGTCACCACCCCGCTGATGACCAGCAAAAAGTTGACCAGCGGCGTTGTGTGCCCAAAGCTGCCCGTGCCGCCCCACTCCACGGCCAGCAAATAGCCCAGCGCCGCCGGGAAGACCAGCGCCGTCTCAAGCGCCAGGCTGTGAAAGGCGCCCAGCGGGGCCGCCTTCTTCACCACCCCATACAGGGCAAAGGTCATCGCCAGCACCAGCGAAGGCCAGGGCAGGCCGCCATATTCCCAGGTCAAATACAGCACCCCCAGCCCGGCCACCCCCACCGCTGCCCACTGCCCGGCCCGCAGCCGCTCGGCAAACACCAGCGCCCCAAGCAACACACTCACCATCGGGTTAATGAAGTAGCCCAGGCTGGATTGCAACACCCGCCCACTCGTCACCGTCCAAACATACACCAGCCAGTTCACACTAATCAACAGCGCCGCCGCCAGATAAATCAACACCCGCCGCACCGTCAGCGAGCGCAACAGGCTGCGCAGTTCCCCGCGCAACAACAGCACCCCCAGCAGCAACAAGAACGACCATGCCAGGCGGTGCGCCAGAATTTGCTCCGGCGAAACGCTTTTCAAGGCCTTAAAGTACAGGGGAAAGATGCCCCATAACAAATAGGCCGCCAGGGCCTGCAACACGCCTTTTTTCATGGGCCTGATTATAAATCCAGCGCCTTCGTTTTTCAAATTTTGGTCTATAATAGCGAAGGTTGTACCCCACAATTCTGTCGAGGAGAAAGCCTATGAACCTGGCCAAACAAATTGCCAGCCTGTCTGGCAGCGCCGAGCCTCTAATCACCATCCAGCCTGTGCAATTGGGGCTGGAAGATTACGAAAACGAACTGCTCTTGTTCGTCAAGCCGGAAATCTTCCTCGCCCGCAACCAGGCCGGCCTCGAAGCCGCCCTGGAGCAGGTGCTGGAAGGGCTGAAGCGCTTTGCCGCTCGCGTGGATGGCATCGTCCTGCTAAGTGGCAGCGTGCTGGAAGAAAAAGAAATCATGAACCGGCACTACGGCTACATCAACCAGCTCTCGCGCAACGCCTCGCAGATGCTCTCAACCACAGACCACGAGAAAATGGAGGCCGTGCTGGGCCTGAGCCTGACGCCTTCCATGCGCATCCTGGGCGGTCACGAATACCTGCGCGCCCACCCCGGCCAAACAACCCACGACCTGGATGCCATCTGGTTCTCCAAAAAATCGCTCAAGGTGCGCAGCGGCTTCTACATCCAATCGTACGACCTGCCGGATGGCCCGCTCGTCCTGGTGAATGGCTTTCACCCCGGCCAGCTGCGCCACTTCACCGAGCCAACCCACCGCATCGCCCTCTTCCTGCTCCATTCCAACACCCCCTGGAAACAGCTGCGCGACGAGATGGTCGGCAACACCTTCCCCGAAAAAGCCCTGCCCTCCTCCATGCGCGGCGCCTTCTATGCCGAACCGGCACGCTACGGGCTGGAAAAGGTCGAAATCTCCTGCAATGGCGTGCACCTTTCTGCCGGCCCGTTCGAGGCCCTGTTTGAGGTGCAAAACTTCTTTGGCCGGGCGCTGGATTTTGACCTGCTCCAAACCCCGCCCCTGCTCTTCCAACGCATGTTGGCCGCCGGGCTGAGCGCCGAACAGGCCCGGGCCGCCCTCGCCAACCCACGCCTGATGCTCTCCGACCGCGCAACCGACCTCTTCACCGCCACCGAAGACCTGGATAGCCGCGCCGCCCTGGCGCTGGCCCTGCCCGCCCTGCGCACCTGAGACCGCTTGCAGGGTAGGGTATAATTAACCTATGGCAACCGATTCTCCCGCTACGCTCTTGACCTGTACACAGTGCGGCGGCGAATTGCACCCCGATGAGGGGCAGCTCTTCGTCACCTGCCCCTATTGTGCTGCAACCGTCTATGTGGATAAGAGCCGGGTCGTGTTTCACTGGTACCTGACCCCCACCCTGACGCAGGACCAGGCCGCTCAGGCCCTGGCGCGCTGGATGTCTGGCAGCCAGACGGTGAAAGACCTGGATAAGAAAGCCCGCGTGACGGGCGTGCGCTTCGAATTCTTCCCACTCTGGTATTTCAAAACCCGGCAGGGCAGCGCCCCCGAGCAAATGCAGCTTCAGCCGGCTGCGGCCACCTCCATCACCGAGCTAACCAGCCTGCCGCTGCCAGCCGGGGACCTGCGCAAATACGATTCGGGCGTCTCCGCCCAATCCACCGAGCCAAGCGTACCGTTCCAGGCCGCACAAACATGGTTGCTCAACCGCTACCCCAACACCCAAATCACCGAATCGGCCCTGGTGCATGTTCCCATCTACACCTTCAAATACGCCTTCCGCGACCAGACCTACACGGCCATCGTTGAGGCAGCAACCGGACGAGTGCTGGCACAGCTCTTCCCGGCCAAGGCCGAGGCACCCTACCTGCTGGCGGCTGGCCTGACGGCCTTCATTTACCTGTGTCTGGCGGTGCTGGCGCTCTTCAGCGGCAGCATGGCCGCCATTTCCATCGTCCTGGCGCTGATTGTAGCGCCCTTCCTGTTTGGTTTGGCGGTTTGGGTGGCCTCAAAAGTATGAGCGACGACAAGAACGCCCTGCAAGGTTTGAATTGCCCGCGCTGCGGTGGGATGATTACCATCCCCGAAGGGCAGGCAGTGGTGATTTGCCCGTTTTGCGAGCTGCGCTCCGTCGTCAGCGGCGAGCGCGGCGTGCGGCGCTATCAGGTAACACAGCGCATCGGGCGCGAGGAAGCACTCAAAGCACTCCAGGCCTTCTTGCGCGGCAACATGGCAATTGCGGGCAGCGCCGCCCGCGAGGCCAAAGTGAGCGAAGTGCTGCTGGTGCATTTGCCCTTCTGGTCACTCTGGGGGCGCGCCCTGGGCTGGGTGTTTGGCGAAAAACGCGTCGGCAGCGGCGACAATGTGCGCTACGAGCCGCGCGAAGTGCGCATCTCCGAGGACATGAACTGGAATGGTGCCGCCTGTGACGTGGGCGAATTTGGCGTCACGGCGCTCAGCCTGCAAGGGCGCTCGCTGCAAGCCTTTCAACCAGATGTCCTGCACGCCTCCGGCATGGTCTTTGAGCCGGTCGGCTCCTCCGAAGAAGCACACCGCACCGCCCGCCAATCCTTTGAGAAAATGGTGCAGGAAAAGGCCGCCCTGGAGCGCATCTCACAATCCATTGTCCGGATTGGCCGCCCGCGCCTTGGCCTGGTCTACTATCCGCTCTGGGTGCTGCGCTACCTCTACCGTGGGCGTGCCTTCCAGGTGGTGGTGGATGGCTTTTCCGGCGAGGTGCTGTATGGCAAAGCGCCCGGCAACATCCTCTACCGCGCCGCTGCCCTGGTGGGCGGGATGGGGGTCGGCGCCTTCACCGCCATTGATATCCCCTACCTGCTCTTGCAATTCAGCAGCGATAGCGAAGACAGCCCATTTGGCTTTGCCCTGGCCGCCTTCGCCATTGGCCTGGGCATCATGTACTGGGGGTGGCGCACCTTCCGGCACGCCGAACATTACGAATTTCGGCGCTATGGCGCCCCAACCGGCGAATCATTTTCCAAAACTGCACGTCAGGCCCTGAGCCTGGTGGAGAAACTACGATGAGCGCCCCCATTCGCCTGCTTCCCATGCTTTGCACCCAATGTCAGGCCGCCATCCCCGCCGCCATCGAAGAGGTTGCCTGGGTTTGCCCCAACTGTCAACAAGGGCTGCTGCTCGATGACCATCAGGGCCTCAAACCATTTCAGTTTCACTATGCCCCCAACCTGACCGGCAAAGGCAAGCCCATCTGGGTGGCCGCCGGACGAGTCCAATTCAGCCGCAGCACCTTTGCCGGCAACGATTCCGGCGGCATGACCGCCTTCTGGAATCAGCCGCGCACCTTCTTCGTCGCCGCCTATGCCCTGCCTCTCGAGCAGGTGACCGAAACGGGCGTGCGCCTGCTGCGCCAACCCCTGACCCTGAACGATGGCGGACAACCGGCCCCCTTCGAACCTGTCATCATCCCCCCTGAGGATGTGCGCCCCCTGGCCGAATTTATCATCGTCAGCATTGAGGCCGACCGCAAAGATAAGTTGCGCGCCCTTTCCTTCACCCTGGAGCTGGAAACGCCGCAGCTCTGGATCTTGCCCTAGCCCCCCGGAGATTGCAGATGCCCAAACGGTCTTCCACCGTCATCAAAGGCCCGCTCGCCGTCCTGCTGCTGTTTGTCATCATGGCCTGCGCCCTCTATCAATTGCTCACCGACCCCAACTTCTTCGTCACCGGCGATGAAATTACCCCGGCAGCCGTGCTGGATACCCCCGCCCGGCCAACCCCAACACCCATCGCCGAAAGCACCGCCGCCCTCAACGACCCCGCCTCCATCACCGTCTACTTCAGCGACCCGCTAGCAGCCAACGCCAAAGACAAAGTCGGCGGCCCCGATGAAACCCTGGCCCGCGCAATTGATAACGCCAAAGTCAGTGTGGATATGGCCATGTACAACCTCAGCCTGGCAAGCATTCGCGACGCCCTGCTCAATGCACACGAACGCGGCGTGCGCGTCCGCCTGGTGATGGAAAGCGAATCGCTGGATGGCGATGTGCCGCAGGAATTGCTCGAAGCCGGGATTGAAATCATCGGCGATGGACGCCAGGGCCTGATGCACAACAAATTCACCATCATAGATGGCGAAGAAGTGTGGATGGGCTCGCTCAACTTGACGACAAGCAACACCTACAACGACTTCAACAACCTGGTGCGCTTCCGCTCCAAACGCATGGCGCAAAATTACACCAAAGAATTTGAAGAAATGTTCACCGATGGCCTCTTCGGCCCGGATGACCTGCCCGAAACGCCCAACCCCAGCATCAGCCTGGGCGGCGGCACGGTCGAGACCTACTTCTCGCCCGATGATGGCGTGTCACAGCACCTGGTGGAATTGATCGAGAGCGCCGACCAGAGCATCTATTTCCTGGCCTATTCCTACACCTCGGATGACCTGGCCCAGGCAATGATTGCGCGTCACAAGGCCGGGGTGGAAGTGCGTGGCGTCATGGATGAGTCGCAATACAAATCCAACACCGGCACCGAATATGACCTGCTCCGTCAGGAAGGCATTGAGGTGCGCCTGGATAGCATCCCCGGCCTGCTGCATCACAAAGTCATCATCATAGATGGCAAGGCCGTCGCCTTTGGCTCGTACAACTTCAGCCGCAACGCCGAAAAAATCAATGACGAAAACATCGTCATCGTCTTCAACCCGGCCATTGCCCAAAAATTTGTCACCGAGTTCGAACGCATTTTTGCCATTTCCAAATGACCCCCAACCCCGACCGCGCCCTGATTGACTTCATCCTGCGCGCCAAGCGCGCCACCTATGCCGGCGGCGCAACCCCCGCCGCCCCCTCGCGCCGGCAATCACACGACCTGCCCTACCAGGAAGCCCCTTACACCTACCTGGATACCTACCTGGGCGGCCTGGAATTCATCGGTGAGGAGGCCGTCTGGCTCGACCAACAACCGCTGTGGGGCATGAACTACTACGGCTGGATGGTTGCGGAAACCATCCCGGCTGGCTTTTCTGAATTTTTGAAAGCCGCCTTGCTGCGCGTGACAGCCGAAGCACCCTATCGTGGCCCTGCTACCTGGCAGGCCAACGAATTTACCTACACCTGCACCTGGCAGGGCGGGCTGTGGCGCTTCACCGGTCAGGAGCGCATCGAATGGCAAGGCCACCCCCTCTACGAACTGGTCTTTCACGGCGGAACCATCCGCTAACCAAAGGAGAAACGTTATGCTATTCAACATCCTGATCGTCGTGCTGGTGCTGCTGCTGTTTGTGGCCGCCTTCATGCTGGTGCGGACGGTGCTTGCCATACGCAGCAACGAGGAAACGAGCGAAAGCGCCGCCCTCAGCGTGGATGCGGCTGTAGTCGCCGAACACCTGGCAACCGCCGTGCGGATTGAAACCATCTCCACCCTGCCCCCGGCCCCCTTCCCAGAGCGTGAATTCAAAGAATTGCACCGCCTGTTCGAGCGCCTCTACCCACACCTGCACAGCACCCTCACCTGCGAAGTCGTCGGCAAAGCCTCGCTCCTCTACACCTGGCCCGGCAAACAGCCCAACCTGCCCGCCATTCTGTTCTGCGGGCATCAGGATGTGGTGCCAGCCGACCCGGCCACGCTGGAACAGTGGAAATATGCCCCTTTCAGCGGCGAGATTGCCGAAGGCTATGTCTGGGGGCGCGGCACCCTGGATGATAAAGGCTCCGTCATCTGCCTGCTCGAAGCCGTCGAAGCCCTGCTGCGGGCCGATTATCAGCCCGAACACACCGTCTACCTGGCGCTGGGCGAAGATGAGGAAATTGGCGGGCAAGGCGCCCGGCAAATGGCCGAATTGCTGACGCAACGCGGGGTGACGCTGGCCGCCGTGCTGGATGAGGGCGGCTCGATTATGCAAGGCACCGTCCCGGGCGTGCAAGGCCCGGCAGCCCTGCTCGGCTACGCCGAAAAAGGCTACCTCTCCCTGCGCATCACAGCCAATGCCCAACCGGGCCATTCGGCAGCCCCGCCGCCGCAAACCGCCATCACCATCCTGGCCGCTGCCCTGCTGCGCCTCGAACAAGCCCCGCTCCCCATCCGCATGGATGCCCTGCGCACCCTCTACGCCGCCCTCGGCAATGCCGCCTCCTTCCAGCAACAATTCCTCATCAACAACCTGTGGCTGTTTGGCGGCCTGGTGCGGCGCAAAATGCTGCAAAGCCCGGCGGCAGCCGCCCTGCTGCGCACAACCCGCGCCGTGACGATGATTCAAGGCGGCGTCAAAGATAACTTGCTGCCCGCCCGGGCCGATGCCCTGGTCAATTTTCGGCTGTTGCCCGGCGATTCAATCGCCGATTTGTGCGAATGGGCACGGGCAGCCATTGACGATGAACGAGTGCAAATCGAAGCCGTCCCGGATGGCGCCTGGGAAGCCTCCCCCGTCTCCGATATTCATCACCCAGTCTACGAATTGCTGCGCGACACCACCCGCCAAACCTACCCCGAGGCCACCCCGGCCCCCTTCCTGGTGCTTGGCGCAACCGATGCCCGGCGCTATGCCCCGCTCTGCCCACAGACCTACCGCTTCACCCCGCTCCTGCTCAACAAGGAAGACTTCCATTCGGTACATGGCATCAACGAACGCATCGAGGTCGAAACCCTGGGCAGAATGGTGGAATTCTACACCCGCCTGCTGCGCGCCTGGGGAGATATGGGATGAAGCTAACCGTCCATTCGGACTTTCCACAGCAGCTAACCGCCGCCTGGAACGACCTGCTGGCCGAAAGCATCACCCATGTGCCATTCCTGCGCCCCGAATACCTGGCGCTATGGGCCGAAACCTGCGGCGGCGGCGAATGGCCGGGCCTGCAACCGGCCATCATCACCGCCGAAAGCGATGGGCAATTGCTGGGCGTGGCACCGCTCTTCTTTGCCCCCGGCGGAGCGCAGCGCCTGCTGCTGCTCGGCAGCGTGCAAATTTCAGATTATCTCGATTTTATCGTCCGCCCGACCGATTTGCCCGACTTCATCGAAGCACTGCTCGACTTTTTGCCGACCCTGCCGCAGCCCTGGCGCACGCTCGACCTCTTCAACCTGTTCGATTCCTCGCCGAGCCTGCCCCAACTGCGCAGCGCAGCCGAACGGCGCGGCTGGCTCTACACCCAAACCGCGCTCGAACGCGCCCCCTACATCCCCCTGCCGGGCAACTGGGAAACCTACCTGGCCCAAATAGACAAGAAACAACGCCACGAAATCCGGCGCAAGCTGCGCCGCCTGGAAGAATCCGGCCTGCCCTGGCGCTGGTACATCGTCGAGGACGCCGCTCAACTGCCCGCCGAAACCGAGGACTTTCTGCGCCTGATGCGCAACGACCCGGCCAAGGCCGAGTTCCTCACCCCGGCCATGCAACAGCAAATGCAGCGCAACATCCGCTGTGCCTTTGAAAGCGGCTGCCTGCACCTGGCATTTTTGGAAATTAGCGGCCAAAAGGCGGCCGCCTACCTCAGCTTTGACTACTTGAACCGGGTTTGGGTGTATAATTCGGGTCTCGACCGACAGTTTAACGAATTCTCGCCCGGCTGGGTGCTGCTTGCACACCTGCTGCGCTGGGCCAACGAAAACGGACGGGCAGAATTTGACTTCATGCGCGGTGACGAGGAATACAAATACCGCTTTGGCGCGGCAGACCGCACCATCGTGCGCGCCGAGCTAAAGCGCATCCTGCGAACCTGAGGTAGACCCTATGCGCATTTTCATCACCGGCGGCAGCGGCTTTTTGGGCCAACACACCCTCAAACGTCTGGCAGCCACCCCCCACACCCTGCGCTGTTTGGTGCGCCCGGGCAGCGAACGCCGCCTGCACCAGAACGGCATCCTGACCGATTCGCCCACCGACCCCCTGCCCGGCAACCTCGAAATCATCCCCGGCGGGCTGGATGACGCGGCAGCGCTGCGCGCCGGCATGAGCGGTTGCGACGCCCTGATTCACCTCGCCAACGTCTACACCATGTGGGAACGCAGCCCGGGCGAAATGGCACGCGTCAACATCGAAGGCACCCGCCGCATGCTGCAAACCGCCCTCGAATTGGGCATCCAGCGCACCCTCTACGTCAGCACCATCGCCGTCTATGGCAAACCACCTCAGCCGGTCATTACCGAGGATACGCCGCACAGCCCGCGGCACTTCAGCGCCTACGGACGCAGCAAGGCCGAGGCCGAGCGCATCGCCTGGCAATTTCACGCCCAGGGGCTGCCGCTGACCGTCTTCTACCCGGGAATTGTGCTGGGCCCCGGTGATGACAAACCGAGCGGCGTCTATCTGCGCGACTTCATCGCCGGGCGCATTCCCACCCCCATCTTCCGCCGCTCAGTTGAAACCTATGTCGCCGTCTGGGACGTGGCCGATGCCATCCTGCGGGCGCTGGAACTGCCGCAGACCAACGGCCAAAAATACCTGCTCGGCAAAGAACAGCTCAACGGCATGGACTACGCCCGCCTCATTTGTCAGGCCGGGGCGGTGCGCATGCCCTGGATGCGCCTGCCCGATTTCATCGTCCTGGCCGCCGCCTACCTGCTGACCGCCCGCTCCGCCTTCACCCATCAGCCGCCGCCCTGGGGCCTTTCGATTGATGCCGCCTGGACCCTGTTTCACGGCTTCCGCTACGATGGCAGCAAGGCCGAGCGCGAATTGGGCCTGCGCTACACCCCCATCCTGGAAGCCTTGCGCCAGGCAATTGCCTGGTACCGCCGCCCCGAATTCAGATAAAAGCGGTTATAATAAGCCTATCAAATTCAAGGAGTTACCATGCCGACCGAACAAGAAATTCTGGATGCATTAAAAACCGTCATGGACCCCGAACTGGGGCGCAACATTGTGGAAATTGGAATGATCCGCGACCTGAAGGTCAGCGAAAGCGGCGAAGTCTCGTTCACCCTTGCCCTCACCATCCCCGATTGCCCAATGCGCGATCAGCTGGCGCGCGAGGCGCGCAAGGCAGCCCAGGGCGTGCCGGGGGTGCGGAAAGTGGATCTGACGCTTGGCGCAATGAACGACGAAGAACGCAAGGCAGCCATTGGCTCGGCCCAAATTGGGCTGCCCAAACTCAACCCATTCAACAAAATTGGACAGGCAATTGCCGTGCTGAGCGGCAAGGGCGGGGTGGGCAAATCGTCCGTCACGGCGCGCCTGGCCGTTGCCCTGACCCAACAAGGCCAAAAAGTGGGCATTCTGGATGCCGACATCACCGGCCCGAGCATCCCCAAGCTGTTTGGCCTGCCACCCGGCGGGCTGCGCGGCAGTGAGCAGGGCATCCTGCCCGGCGTTTCCAGCCTGGGCATTCGCATCGTCTCGACCAACCTGCTCGTCCCCGAAGAGGATACGGCCGTCATCTGGCGCGGGCCGATGATTACCAGCGCCATCAAACAATTCTGGTCCGATGTGCTGTGGGGCAAGCTCGACACCCTGCTGATTGACCTGCCCCCTGGCACCTCGGATGCCACGCTGACCGTCATGCAAAGCCTGCCGCTGAATGGCATCGTCCTCGTCACAACCCCGCAGCAACTGGCCTCGCTGGTTGTGCGCAAGGCCGTGCATATGATTCAGCAGATGAACATTCCCATCCTGGGCGTGGTGGAGAACATGAGCTACTTCACCTGTCCCGAGACGGGCAAGCAGCACGCCATCTTTGGCCCAAGTCACGCCGAAGAAATTGCCCAGGCCGCCGCCGCGCCGCTCTCGGCCCGACTGCCGCTCGACCCGCAAATTGCCATCCTGGGTGACCAGGGCAAGATTGAAGAGGCCAGCCTGGAAGGCATGGCGCCCATCGCCGCCCTGCTCACGCAGCCCACAGCGTAAGCAGCATCGCCAGCAGCAGCAGGCCAAAGCCCGGCCCGGCCAGCCAGAGCGCCCCTCCTTCCAGCCCCAGGTAGAGCAAAAAGGGGCTGCACAGGCCGAGCAAGAGCGCCATCCCTTGAATAGAAAACCGCCCGCGTGATTTGCGGGCGGTTTTTTCAACCTTGCGTTCCGTCATGGACGCAAACCAAGCACTTCGCGCAGGCGCGCTTCATCAAAATCAACCACAATCACCCCATCAATATCAAAGGTCGGGGTCGTCTGATTGCCATTCGCCCAGGCCTCCACCTGCTGTGCTGCGCCGGGGGTCTTGCTGATATCCACCTCGGTGTAGGGCAGGTGATGGGCAGCAAGCCAGGCGCGCGCCCGCTTGCAATCCGGGCACCAGCTTGTGCAATACATCACAATGCCACCATGCGGCAGCTCAGCCGGGGCGGGCTGCTCGGACGGGGCCTGAGCGGCGGCCTGCGGGTCAATCTCGCGCAGCACACGGCGCAGCTCGGCGTTGCTCGGCTGTTGACCAATGTCGTGAATGTCCACATAACGCAGGATGCCCTGCCGATCCACAATGAAAATGGCCCGTTCGGTAAAGCCCTCCGGGCGCAGCACGCCATAGGCCTCAGCCACAACGCCATGCGGCCAAAAATCGCTCAGCAGCGGGTAGCTAATGCCGCCCAGGCTGTTGGCCCAGGCCTTGAGACAGGGAACATGATCCACGCTGATGCCCAGAACCTGGGCATTTAATCCCGCGAACGAGTCCTTTTCGGCCTCATAGGACGGGATCTGACTCGTTCATATCGGCGTCCAGGCGAGCGGGAAGAAGGCCAGAATGACATTTTGGCCGCGCAAGTCGCTCAGACGCACATTGGTATCGAGATGCGATGGCAAATTGAAATCGGGGGCAGGCTGCCCGGGTGCAAGTTTCATAGGAACCTCCGCTGTCTATGATAAAGCAAAATGGAAGAAAGTCAAGGGGGGTGTCCATGTGTGAGGAGACGATCCCACCCCCGGCCCCTCACTGACGCTTGCCCAACTGCTCCATCACCGCCTGCAAATTCTCCGCCACGATCCGCAGATTGGGATGATCGGGCGGCAGGAACAGGCGCAAAATCCGCAGCGCCCGCTCGAAGCAGGCCCGCGCCCCGCCCAGGTCGCTCAGGCCGTGCAGCACCAGCCCCAGGTTGTTGACCGCCGTTGCCACCTG
>CAYVRT010000022.1:0-61135 GCA_964453115.1 uncultured Anaerolinea sp.
CTCCATCAGCGCCTACGAAGCCCTGCAAAAAGGCTACAAAGGCATGATTGCTGCCACAAGCGGCAATGATGGCGCAGCAGTTGCCAGTCAGGCGGCCCAACGCGGTCTAAAGAGCATCATTGTCCAAGAAGTCTACGACAGCAGCGGCGTCGGTCAGCCCGAAATCATCGAAAAAGGGCGCGCCTGTGAGTCCTATGGCGCCGAAGTGCTCAAGCTCACCGTTGGCCCAGATCTGTTCTATATGCTGTTGCGCACCCTGGAAGAAACCGGCTTTTTCAACGCCAGCTTATACACGCCCTTTGGCATTCGCGGCGTTGAAAGCCTGGGCTACGAAATCGCCCTGCAGGTGCGCCAACGCTATCACCGCGACCCCGACGCGGTCGTCATCACCCACGCCGGCGGCGGCAACCTGACCGGCACCGCGCGCGGCTTGCACACTGCCGGCTGCACCCACACCCGCATTGTCGCCTGCTCCGTAGACCTCAGCGGCCTACACATGGCCTCTGATCACGACTTCAACCGCAAATCGTTCACCACCGGCCACACTGGCTTTGGCGTTCCTTTCGCCACCTGGCCCGACCGGGTCGATGTGCCCCGCAACGCCGCCCGCAGCATGCGCTACATGGACGAATACCAACTGGTCACCCAAGGCGAAGTCTTCTACGTCACCGAGCTGCTGACCAAGCTGGAAGGTATCGAGCGCGGCCCAGCCGGTAACACAAGCCTGACAGCTGCCATCACCCTGGCCCGCCAAATGGACCAAGACCAAATCGTCGTCGTGCAAGAAACTGAATACACCGGTGCCGGCAAACATCACAACAGTCAGCTATCCTTTGCCCGCCAAAACGGCATCGAAGTCCGGCGCGGCGACCCCAAAGACAACATCCCCGGCAAGACCATCGTCATCCCCGAACGGCTCGACCAGGTTTGGGGCAAAGTGCAAGATATGCAGCGGCTGCGTCTCTCATACCTCAAAAACGCCGCCCGGATTGTCCCCACCCAACAGTGGAGCGAGACCGACATTGAATTCTTGGCCGCCGACACCAAAGAAAGCCCGGCCTGGATACGTCAACAATTATCCGACTTACAGGCCACAGCCTGAAGCGGTACAGATCACAGGAGGATTGTTTTATGACTGAGGATCGCATCACCCGTTTTGAAGCGCGCCGAGAACAATTGCGCCAAATGAGCGATGAAGAATTAAAAACCCGTTTCTGGGAATTGTGCAACCAGGTTGTTGAGCCAATTGTAGACCTTGCCCGCACCCATACCTCCCCCTCCATTGAGCGCTCGGTGCTGCTGCGCATGGGCATTGATAGTGTTAGCGCTCATGGCGTCGTTGAACGAGTCTATGAAGCCGGGCTGCTTGGCAAAGGCGCCGGACATGTCGTGCTAAAAGTCGCCCAAAAGACCGGCAAAGATGTGCGCAGTGCAGCAGCGGCCATTTTGGAAAACAAAGACCTCTTGCAGGGCCTCTTCTAAGTGAAGGAAACCATGACTCATATCCCGCTCACTCCCCACAAAAAGCTCGACATTGAAAAGTTGCTCGAAGACTTGCAATCCTACCGCCCGCGCCGCAAAGGTTGGACCTGGCGCGAAGTCCCTGCCGATGGCGTGGCGATGGGGCCATTCCATTACCGCAACATGTCGCGCCCGCTGCGCAACAGCATTGGCCTGCCCGCCTCCAAATACTTTGATGGTATTGACCCACAGCCTTCCTGCGTCGTCACAACCGAAATCGCATCCGGACATTTTGAAGATGATATCCGCCGTATGCGCATGGCTGCCTGGCATGGCGCAGACCATATCATGGTCATCCGCACGATGGGCCAAAGCCACATTGATGGCCTTCTGGAAGGCACACCAGAAGGAATTGGCGGCGTCCCAATCACGCGCAAGCAAATTCGCGCCAGCCGCAAGGCCCTGGATGAAATTGAAGACGAAGTGGGCCGCCCGATCAATTTCCACAGTTATGTCTCCGGTGTTGCCGGGCCCGAAGTCGCCGTCCTGTTTGCCGAAGAAGGCATCAATGGCGCCCACCAGGACCCGCAATACAACGTCCTCTACCGCAACGTCAACATGCTGCGCTCATTCGTAGATGCAGCCGAGGCCAAACACCTCATGGCCTGGGCGCGCATCTTTCAAATTGATGGCGCACACAATGCCAATGCCACCGCCAAAGCAGGCTGGCTGGTGATGCCCGAATTGATGGTCCAGCATGGCATCAATTGCGCTTTCTCCGTCGCAGTTGGGATGGAAAAAGACCTGATCGGCCTTTCCACCGTTCCGCCAAACGCTCCACCTGCCCCTAAACTGTGGTTCGATCTACCCTATGCCGTCGCACTGCGTCAATTCTTCTCAGAATTCAAGATGCGCGCTCAACAAAACACGCGCTACATTGAGGCTGATATCGAAGAAGCCATCCGCACCCACACCATTGATACGCTCATCTCCATGCTCACCAGCGCCGACATCCAAAGCACCATCACCCCCGATGAGGGCCGCAACGTCCCATGGCACTACAACAACATTCGCGGCGTCCAAACAGTCAAACAAACCTGGGCTGCTCTGGATGGCATCAAAGAACTGTTGCAGCTCAACTTCAACGGCCCGCTTGGTGAAATGGTGCGCGACCTGAAAGAACGCGCCGTCGCCTTCCTGGAAGAAGTAATTGAAACCGGTGGCTATTTTGCTGCGGTCGAACAAGGTTTCTTCGTCGACTCGGGCAAATACCCTCAACGCAATGGTGATGGCATTGCCCGCGACAGCAAAGGCGGAATTGGCGCCAACACAATTGTGGCTCGCGACCCCGATTATTACGCACCGGTGTGCAGCCATTTCGGCAACAATCACATCCCCAGTGGACTCAACAAACCCTGCGACCCCATCGGCGGCTGCACGCTTTGCGCCCCCTCAAAAATCGCCTACATTGACGAACTGGACGAAGAAGATAACTGTCAACACCGCCTCGAACGCACCCGCCCCTACCGCGATGGCAGCCTGATTCGCCCAGAAGCCGAATGGGCCGGCGATGGTGTCATCTTGCTGCAATTCTTCGTCCCCCTGCCCGAAGATATGGCACGCGTCTATGGCGTTGAAATGGCAAAGCGCATGGGCATGGCAGACCCAGAAGTGGTCAACGTCATGGTGCTGCACCCTGCCGAAGGCTGCTTCCTGGAAGTGAAGGGCAAAATCAATTTTGACATTGACCCTGGCACGCTTGAAATTCCGGTCAAAGAAGAAATGCTGCCCGAAGATGAAATTCGCACCGCCATCAAACAGGTTGGGCTGCGCGTGGTTGCTGGCACCGTCGGCGAAGACGAACACAGTGTTGGCCTGCGCGAAATCCTCGACATCAAACACGGTGGCATTGAAAAATATGGCGTCAAATATCACTACCTTGGCACCTCAGTGCCGATTGGAAAACTGGTAGATGCCGCAATTGAAACCGGCGCCCATGCCATCCTCATCTCAACCATCATCAGCCACAATGACGTTCACCGCGCCCAAATGCGCAAACTGAGCGAATTGTGCCGTGAAAAAGGCATCCGTGATCAAGTCATTCTGATTGCCGGCGGCACGCAAGTCAGCCGCGACATGGCCCAGGAAACCGGCCTGGATGCCACCTTTGGGCGCGGCACCAAGGGAATTGACGTGGTCAACGCCATCGTCAAGATTCTCAAGGCGCGCGGCCTGGTTTAACATTCTTCTCTGCCCAATGGGGGCGACCTTCCTTTGACAGGAAGCGCCCCCATTGGGCGTGTCAGCAGGTATCTTGTGACCAACCAAACACAGCTTCTCACCATCGAAGTCGGTTCCACCATTACCAAAGTCAATGGCTTTAAATTCTTGACCGGCGGCGGTCTGGAACATGTTGCCCAGGGCTTCGCCCCCACCAGCATTGCCCAGGGCGATGTGGGCCTGGGTGTTGAACAGGCGATTGCCGACCTGGAAAGTCGCCACAACAGCCTTGCCGGCCAGCCCGAAACCTTTGTCAACAGTTCCGCAGCCGGTGGTCTGCGGATGACCGTCCATGGCCTGACCTACAGCATGACAGCCCGCGCAGCTCGAGAAGCAGCCCTGGGCGCAGGCGGCATTGTTAAAATGGTCACGGCTGGATTGCTCAGCGAATTCGACCTGCAAGAAATTTGTGAGCTTCAACCCAACATCATCTTGCTTGCCGGCGGTGTAGATTTCGGTGAAAAGGACATTGTTTTACGCAATGCCGAAAAACTGGCCGCCCTGCACCTGCCCAGCCCAATTGTCTATGCTGGCAATGCCGCCATCCGCAAACACATTCAGCAATTATTCGAACACGCCGGTCTTCAGGCCCTCACCGCCCCCAATGTCTTCCCCGATGTTGATGTCCTCAACATTGCCCCACTGCGCAAAATCATCCACGAAGTCTTCAACGCCCACATCATCCACGCCCCCGGCATGGCACGCTTTGGCGAACTGACCCATTGGGGCATTTTGCCAACCCCGGGCGCCGTGTTGCGCGGAGCGGAACTCTTCGCCGAGGAAATGGGCGACTGTCTGATTTTCGATGTTGGCGGTGCCACAACCGATGTTCACAGCGTGAGCGACGGCAGCCTGGAATGGAATGCGCGCATGACCGAGCCAGAGCCACGCGCCAAACGCACTGTGGAAGGCGACCTGGGGGTTTTCATCAATGCCCGCAACATCATTGAAATGGAAGGAGACCCTCGCTGGGCCGCCCGGCTGGAAGACTTGCGCGCCATTCCAAGCACCGAGCAAGAACAGGAACTCACCCGTTGGCTCTGCGACCGGGCTGTACAGACCGGCGTCCGTCGTCATGCTGGCATTGTCACCGATCTCTACACCCCAATGGGGCGCAAACAAATCGTCAAAGGCAAAGACCTGAGCGCCATCCGCTGGGTCATTGGCACCGGCGGCGCCCTCACACGCATTGCCGGCGGCGAGGCCATTCTGCGCAGCATTTGCACAGGCCCGGGCAAATATCTCCTCCCCTCCCCCGATTCCAACATCCTGATGGATTGTGACTATCGTTTCTCAGCCCTCGGCACCCTGGCTCAGGCCTATCCCGAGGATGTCAAACTCACCTTCCGCCGTTGGGCCGAACAAGCCCGCCGCGCCTAGAGAGAAAGGCTCGCCCATGTACATCCGCACCCCCCGACTGGAAATCTACCCGCAGCGCATCGAAGAAAATGCCCGCAGCATCATCCAGCGTTGCCATCAACAGGGCATTCGCGTTGCTTGCGTCACCAAGGTCACCAGCGCCCATCCAGCCGTCGTCAATGCCCTGGTTGCAGGCGGCGCCGATATGGTCGCCGACTCACGTATCCTCAACCTGCAATCCATGGTCAACACCGGCCTCAGCCTACCACTCATGCTGCTGCGCATTCCTGCACCCAGTCGCGCAGCTGATATTGTGCGCTGCGCCGATTACTCGCTCAATTCCTCCGTCGAAACAATCGAATTACTCTCCGAAGCAGCCCAATTCCTCAAAGCCCAACATCACGTCATCATCATGGTAGACCTGGGCGACCTGCGCGAAGGCGTCTGGCCCGACCGCGCCGCCGAGGTTGTCAGCCAGGCCGCCCGCCTGCCCAACATCACCGTGGAAGGAATTGGCTGCAATCTGGCCTGCTATGGCGGCGTCATCCCCACAGCCGAACACATGCAGCGCCTGATTGAAATTCGCCACACCTGCCGAAAAGCCAGCGGCCTGGAACTGCCCGTCATCTCGGGCGGCAATTCAGCCAACCTGCCCCTCGTCCTGGAAGGTAAAATGCCCGCCGAAATCAATCATCTGCGCATCGGCGAAGCCATCATCCTCGGACGCAACGTAATTGACCGCAGCCCATTGCCAGGCACCCGACAGGATACATTCAAAGTCTACGCCGAGATTGTTGAAATTGAACGCAAGCCATCGGTTCCCCTTGGGCTGCGCGGACAGGACGCCTTTGGCGGCTCGAGCGAATTTGTTGATCGCGGCATTCGCCGCCGCGCCATTTGCAACATTGGACGCCAGGATGTCAACGTCAATGGCATTGAGCCAGAAGACCCCGGCATCATCGTCCTTGGCGGCAGCAGCGATCATCTGATCCTGGATATTGAAGAATCCCAAACCCCACTCGAGTTGGGAGATGAGGTCTGCTTCTACCCCAATTATGGTGCGCTCCTGGCTGCAAGCACCTCACCGTATGTGCAAAAAGTCATCCTCAAAGGCTAATCCATGCTCTACCAAACCCATACCCGCATCCATCTCAGCAACATTCGTGCCAACATCGAGAACATCCGTCAACGCGTTGGCGAACAGCGCAAAATGCTCATCGCCGTCAAGGCCAACGCCTATGGCCACGGTGCGGTTGAAGTCTCACGCATGGCCGAACGGATTGGTGTTGACTGGCTCGGGGTTGCCACCGTGCCAGAAGGTCTGCAACTTCGGCAGGCTGGAATCGGCTTGCCCATCCTCAAGCTTAGCCCGGCGTTCCCCGAAGAGATGGTCGCCGCCGTGCAAAACGACCTGACATTAACCGTCTGCCACCCAGAGAACATCGCCGCCCTGGAAGCCACCGCCGCAGCGCTCCAACGCACCGTCACCGTTCACCTCAAAGTGGATACTGGCATGGGACGAATTGGCGTTTCAGCCAACGAGGCGCATGCCCTGGCTGCACACATCGAGCGCGCCTGCCCACATTTGCACCTGCAGGGCATCTTCACCCATCTGCCAGTCAGCGACGATGCTGACCCAGCCTACACCCGACAGCAAATTGAACTCTTCGGTCAGGTCATTGCAGCCACCTGCTCAGCAATTGGCCGACGCATTGAACTGTGCCACTGTTCCAATTCCGGAGCCGTTTTAGGCCACCCACCGGCCTGGATGGATATGGTTCGCCCGGGCATCATGATCTACGGCTTTTACCCCGATCCAGGCACCCCGCGCACCGTCCCCCTCCTGCCCGGCCTCAGCTTCCTCACTCGCATCTCCTTTCTCAAAAAAGTGACCGCCGGCACCAGCATCGGCTATGGCCGCACCTGGATTGCCCCCCAAGACACCTGGATTGCCACCATCCCTGCCGGTTATGCCGATGGCTTCAATCGCCTGTTCTCCAACCGCGGGCGCGTGTTGGTGCGCGGTGCATCTTACCCGATTGTCGGGCGTGTCTGCATGGATCAAAGTATGGTCAACCTCGGCCCGCAAACCCAAGCCCAGGTCGGTGATGAGGTTGTGCTTATTGGCAAAAGCGGTAACGAACAAATCTCTTGCGACGAATGGGCACGCTGCTTGCAAACCATCACTTATGAAGTCACCTGTCAAATCAATGCTCGTGTCGAACAGATTTACGACCCGGCTTGAAGCAGCACAGCAAGATAGTGTACAATAAGGCTAGTGGCTCCATCCGTTGACCAACAGCCGACCATCGCCGCTTCCTCGAAGGCCGATCCGCTCTCCCAGGTGCTGCGGGGCATTCTCTTCCGCCGCCTCTTTTTGCCCGGCTTTCTGGTAGCATTGGTGCTGACCCTGCTCAGTGCCCATTTCAGCGCGGCAGAAATTCAACGTCAGCAATTACAAATTGCCAATTCCTTTGCCTATCAGGCCCAAACCTTCCTTGAAAATGCTTACCAGGTTTTAAATGCCCTGGCCTCGCCAATGCCCCCACAAGTTGCCAGCCTGGAAGCGGTGCAACTTAGCAACCCCTATTTCGACGCCATTTACATCCTCAATTCACAAGGCCAAATCATTGTCATCAGCCCCGACGACCCCAATTATGCCGGGCTGGATATGTCCAACCAATCCTACTTTGAGAAGGGTAGCCTGCACCCAACCCTCTCCGCCCCTTTCATCTCCTCCAAAACAGGCGCCCTCACTGTCTACCTGACCATCCCCCACCCCAATGGTGGCATGGTCGTTGGCGAATTGAATCTCAGCTCCCTGCAAGCCAGCTTGCAAAGCCAACGCCCACCCCATCCCGACCAGGTCATCTTCATCTCCGATTCCACCGGCACCTTGTTGGCGCACCCCAACTTCAGCCTGGTAACCCAGCAAGCCAACCTCTCCTATCTGCGCCCCTGGAAGCCGCGTCCACAATCGAATGTCCCAACCCTCATCTGGTACAACGGTCAATTCTTCTCCGAAACCCAGGCAAAAATCCCCGACACAACCTGGATTGTCACAACCGAAATTCCCTTTTCCTCCGCCTATTCCACCTTTTTGCTTTCCACCAGCCTGGTCATCCTCCTGTTTGTCATCATCTGGCTGCTGACCAACAACAACATTCGCATGGAAGGCGAACGGCAAATGATCGAGCCAATCATCCAACTCGACCACGCCGCCAACCGACTGGCGCGCGGCAGCCAGACCGAGCCAACCCTGATGGTAGATTTACACAAAGCCCCGCGCGAAATTCAAGAGCTTGCCAGCAGTTTCAAGGCCATGGCACGCGCCATTCAGGAACGTCAGGCCGCCCTACAACAAAGTGAGCAAAAATATCGCCTGCTGACCGATCTTTCCAATGACGCCCTGTATGTGGAATATGCGGGCCGCCTGGTGCTGGTGAATCAGCGCTTTGCCAGCACCTTTGGCATCAGCAGCACCGAGCTGACCGAAACCCCCATCAGCTTTCTGCCATTTGTTCTGCCTGGCAGCCGCAGCACCATTGCCGAAGCGCACATGTCCATCCTCCGCAACCAATCCACCAGCCGCCGCTACGAATTTACCGCCCTCAACCATGCCGGTTGGGTGATGGATTTTGAAGCCTCGGCTGCCCCAATCCCCTACCAGAATGGAATCGCCATCCTGGTCATTTTGCGCGACATCACCGAGCGCAAGCGCAGCGAGCAAAATGAGCGCGAACAACGCGACCTGGCCGAAGCCCTGCGCGATACCGCCTCAGCGCTCAATAGCACCCTCAATTTTGAAGAAGTGCTGCGGCGCATTCTGGATAACATTCACCGTGTCATCCCCTACACAACCGCCACCATCATGCTATTGGATAAGGATGGTAACACCATCCGTGTTGCCGCCGAGGAAGGCTACATTGAGCGCGGCGCCGAGACCTGGGTACACAACTTTTCGGGTGTCATCGAACGAATTCCCACCCTACAGCGCATGTACCTGACCGGAGCGCCCCTGGCAATTGCCCACATTCCACGCTACACCGAATGGGTGGAACTCGGCCCAACCAACTGGTCGCTTTCCTATGTCGGCGCTCCCATTCGCGTCAAAGGTCAAACCCTGGGCTTCATCAACCTGGATAGCAGCATTCCCGGGTTCTTCAACGCCTTCCACGCCGAGCGGTTGCAGGCTTTTGCCGACCAGGCTGGCATTGCCATCAACAACGCCCAATTGTTGCGCCAGCTTCAGCAAACCAACCTTGACCTGTTAACTGCCTACGACACAACCATTCGCGGCTGGGCCAAAGCATTAGAGCTGCGCGATTACGAAACACAAGGCCACTCGCAGCGCGTGACCGAGCTAACCCTGACCCTGGCAAAGCGCGCCGGCCTGAATGAGCCGCAACTAACCTACATCCGTTATGGCTCCCTGCTACATGATATTGGCAAACTTGGCATTCCCGATTCGATCCTCTTTAAACGCGGCCCGCTAACCGAAAGCGAATGGCGCACGATGCGAATGCACCCCGTCTATGCTCATCAAGTGCTGGAACACATCCCCTACCTCGAACCTTCGATCGAAATTCCCTATGCCCATCATGAACACTGGGATGGCAGCGGCTATCCGCGCGGCCTGAAAGGCGAAGAAATTCCTCTTGCTGCCCGAATCTTCACCATCATTGATGTCTGGGATAGTCTGCTCAGCAATCGCCCCTACCACACCGCCTGGTCGCTACCAGACGCAATTGAATACATGAAAAATCAATCCGCAAAGCTCTTTGATCCTGCTCTACTCAACATCTTTCTGGAAATGATCAGCGAAAACCCACCTCCCATTTCTGAGGCCCCTCATGCAAATTTATAAGCTCGACACATCCGACAGGCGCCAGGTGCGCGATTTCACCCGCTTCCCTTTCGCCCTCTACCGCAACAACAAACTATGGATTCCCCCTCTAGCTGGCGAGATGGAGGCCATTCTTAACCGTCAGACTTACCCATTCTATCAACATTCCGAAGCCGATTTCTTTGTCGTTAAAAGCGAAGGGCAGGTGCTGGGGCGGATTGCCGCCATCCATAACCGCAATTATTGCACAGTGCATCACGAAAAAACAGCTTTCTTTTATCACTATGAGTGCGTCCCCGACGCACAAGTTTCTAACTTGCTGCTCCAAACCGCAGTGGACTGGGCCAAAGAACGCGGTCTCACCAATCTGCTCGGCGGGCGCGGCCTCATCCGCTCCAGTTGTGCCGGGTTGCTGGTGGAAGGTTTTCAGCACCGACCCTCTGCCACCTTGCTCTACAACCCACCCTATTATCAACAGTTCATTGAGGCCTTCGGCTTTTGCAAAGAAACCGATTACTATACCGGAGAGCTCGAACGTTCCCATCATCTCTCAGAACGCATCTACGAAATGGCCGAAAAATTGCGCCAGCGCCAGCGTTTTGAAATTGTCACCTTCCGCAACAAATCGGATATGCTACCCTGGCTGCCACACATGGAAGAACTACACCAACAAGCCTTTGAACACAATATCGGCTTCTACCCCATGACGCACGAAGAATTCGAGTTGATGGCGCGCGGCTTGCTTGCGGTTGCCGATCCGCGCTTCGTCAAACTCATCCTGCAAGAGGGCAAAATTGCCGGGTTCATTCTTGCCTACCCCGACATCTCTGCCGCCATTCGACGCACCGGCGGGCGCATTTGGCCCATTGGCTGGCTCGACTTGCTGCTGGAAAAACGCCGCAGCCAGGACCTGGACGTGAACGCCGTTGGTCTGCTACCGGCCTACCAGGGACAGGGCGCCAACATTCTCCTCTACACCGAATTGGAAACCGTTGCCCGTCAACACAACATGCAGCGCCTGCGCGTCTTACAGGTAGATGAACGAAACACCCGCAGCAAAGCAGATATGGAAAAGATGGGCGTGCATTGGATCATTCGCCATCGTATCTTTCACCTTTCTTTCTGAAGAAGGAGAACCATGAAAACAACCTTTCTCTCTCCCGCCGAACTCGTCCCACACCAAAACGATCCCAACTGGCGAGTTATTGACTGTCGTTTCGACCTGGAGAAACCAGGCTGGGGGCGCGAAGACTATGCCCGCGCTCACATCCCTGGCGCAGTATTTGCCGATCTCAACCTCGAGCTTTCCTCACCC
Source organism: uncultured Anaerolinea sp. (assembly GCA_964453115.1). Taxonomy (GTDB): domain Bacteria; phylum Chloroflexota; class Anaerolineae; order Anaerolineales; family Anaerolineaceae; genus JAIWNK01. The sequence continues at coordinate 11,262 of CAYVRT010000022.1, forward strand.
ATCACACCCGCCACCGGGCGTCATCCCCTGCCCGACCCTGAAGCATTCATCGAACTGATGTGCCGACTGGGAATTAGCAACCAGACACAAGTCGTTGTCGTAGATACGGCTGCCGGTGCTTTTGCAGCCCGTCTGTGGTGGATGTTGAGCTGTTGGTTTGAACACCCATCCGTCGCTGTGTTAGAAGGTGGTTTTACCCGCTGGCAGCACGAAGGTTACCCAGTTGCATCCGGCAGCGAAACCCCGCCCCACGGCAACTTCTCCCGCAATCCACAATCCAACTGCTATGTAACCGCTGCTGAAGTCAATGCCCTACGCCACAACACGCAATATCGTCTGATTGATGCCCGTTCTCCGGAACGCTACCGCGGCGAGAGCGAGCCAATTGACCGTCTTGCCGGGCATATCCCTGGTGCAGTCAACCGCCCACACACCCAAAACCTGGCACGCGGTGGCCTGCTTGAGCAGCCCGAAACGCTGCGCCAACAATTTCTCGACCTGCTCGCAGGCCTCCCCGCCAGTCAGGCCATTGTCTATTGCGGGTCAGGTGTCACCTCTTGCCTCCACCTTGTTACCATGCAACACATTGGGCTGCCTGGGTCACGCCTGTATGTTGGTTCATGGAGCGAATGGATTGGCGACCCCAAACGCCCGATTGCCATTGGTTCTGATCCTGGCTAAATCGAAAGCAGGCTCCGGCGTAGCGCATCTCGCATTTTCAAGGCTTTGGCTGCGCCCAATGCCGTACATTGCATTGGATTATCCACCAGATAGGCCGGAATGCCGAGCGACTTAGTCAGGTATTTGTCAATTCCGCGCAACAACGCACCACCACCGCACAACGCCACCCCTCGATCAATGATATCCGACAAGAGTTCGGGCGGCGTCTTTTCCAATACCCGCTTCACCAGCTGCACCATTTCGTTCAACGGGTCTTGCAACGCATCCACAATATCATCTGTCGTCAGACTCACCGGGCGCGGCAGGCCAGTCACCTGATCCTGCCCCTGCACTTCAGCAGCCAATTGATTATCCTGCGGAATGGCAGCACCAATTTGAATCTTAAGCTGTTCAGCGGTTGGCTGGCCAATGATAATGCCATACTTCTTGCGCACATGAGAGACGATCGCCTCATCCATCCGCAATCCACCTGTGCGCGAGGTCTCCGCCGTCACCACATCGAACATTGCCAGCACAGCGGCCTGGTTTGCCCCACCACCAAGCGAAATAATCATATTCCCCGAAGGCGTGCCGATCGGCAAATCAATCCCCAGTGCTGCCGCGACCGGTTGCCGAATGAGATAAACATCCCGGCTGGCACTCAACCCGGCCTCATGCACCGCGCGCGTCTCCACGCTGGTGATGCCATATGGCACCGTAATCATGACGCGCGGCGGAAAGAATGACATCCGCCCAGAAATATCGCGCACCAGGCGCGCCAACATCCGCTCGGTAATCTCATAATCGGCAATCACACCATGCTGCATCGGACGCACCACTTCAAGCGATTCCGGCACCCGGCCATACATATCCTTTGCAGCCTGGCCCCACTCAACAACTTTCAATTCACTTGTTACCAAAGCCACAACCGTCGGCTGTTGCCACAAAATCTGGCTACCTTCAGCAATAACGGTATTCTCTGTCCCCAGGTCAATCCCCAACTCGCGCGAAAAAAGCGGCATAGAAACTTCCTTCAATCGAATATTTAGCGTCCGGAACGACTACGGCGAAAACGCCGTGCCGACTCCAAGCGCAGATTTGAGCGACGCAAGGCCGCCTGAGCATTCAGGTAACGCTCTGGGTCTGGCCCAAGGTCCTGCTTCAGCAATTCCTCGGCCCGCTGCCGGGCGCGCTCTGCACGCTCGACATCAATCTCTTCCACATTCTCAGCAGCATCGGCAAGCACCGTCACCTGATCCGGCTGCACTTCAGCAATTCCACCTGCTACCGTAAAATGTTCCTCTTCTTTTTGCGTTCGCACCGTAATGATGCCATATTGTAGCACCGTTAGCAGCGGCGCATGATGCGGCAAAATACCCATCGTGCCTTCCGCCCCAGGCAAAACGACGATTTCCACATCGCCCTGGTAAACAACCCGGTCCTGAGAAACAATTTCACAACGAATGGGCATAATTGTCCTTTTTTACATCATATTGCGGGCGTTTTCAACCGCCTCGTCAATCGTACCGACCATATAGAAGGCCTGCATGGGCAGTGCGTCATGCTTTCCGTCCAAAATCTCACGAAAGCCACGCACCGTCTCCTTCAGTGAGACATACCGCCCTGGCCGTCCGGTAAATTGCTCAGCAACAAACATGGGCTGCGAGAAGAAACGCTCAATCTTGCTGGCTCGTGAAACGAGTTGTTTATCATCCTCACTCAACTCATCAATACCCAAAATGGCAATAATATCTTGCAAATCTTTGTAGCGCTGCAACACCCGTTGCACTTCGCGCGCGGTTGCATAATGCTCCTCCCCAACAATGCGCGGGTCAAGGATGCGCGAGGTCGAAGCCAATGGGTCAACCGCCGGGAAAATGCTTTTCTCAGCAATCGCCCGTTCTAGAGCAATGGTTGCATCCAGGTGTGTGAAGGTTGCAACCGGCGCAGGATCAGAATAATCGTCTGCCGGCACATACACCGCCTGCATTGAGGTAATCGAGCCAGTACGGGTTGAAGTGATGCGCTCTTGCAATTCACCCATCTCGGTTGCCAGAGTCGGCTGATAGCCAACCGCCGAAGGCATACGCCCGAGCAAAGCCGAAACTTCCGAGCCAGACATCGTGAAACGGAAGATGTTATCAATGAACAAAAGCACATCGCGGCCCTGGTCGCGGAAATATTCCGCCATTGCCAGCGCCGAAAGCGCCACCCGCAACCGCACACCAGATGGCTCATTCATTTGCCCAAACACCATCACAGTATCTTTCATCACGCCAGATTCAATCATCTCACGATACAACTGCGTGCCTTCTCGTGTCCGCTCTCCCACACCAGCAAAGACCGAGTTCCCCTGATGCACCGTCGCAATTGAGCGAATCAATTCTTGAATGATGACCGTTTTTCCCACCCCGGCGCCGCCAAAAATCCCCGTCTTGCCGCCTTTTGTGAATGGCGCAATCAAATCAATCACTTTCAGCCCCGTCTCAAAAACATCAACCCGCGTCGATTGCTCCTCAAACAGCGGTGCTGGACGGTGAATCGGATAATATTCAGCAGCTTCTACCGGCCCACGGTTATCCACCGGATGGCCCAACACATTGAAAACCCGCCCCAACGTTTGCGGGCCAACCGGCACCACAATTGGCTGATGTGTGCGGCGGACAGCCAACCCACGCGGCAGGCCATCGGTCGTATCCATTGCCACACAACGTACCTGCCCGCCACCAAGCTGACGCTGCACTTCCAGCACCATCTCAGTTTCGCCAGGGCGCAGCACTTCCAGCGCCTCATAAATCTCCGGCAGGTTTCCCTCTCCAAAAGCCACATCCACCACGCTGCCTTGCACCTGCGTCACTCGTCCCGTTGCTTCCTTCATGCCCTGACCTCCGCCATCCTGAAAACTCATGATTGCACCTGTGCATTTGCCCCACCAACAATATCCAGCATATCGTTGGTGATGGCCTGCTGCCGTGCCTTGTTGTATTGCAACTGCAATTCTCCAATTAATTCCATCGCATTGTCGGTTGCGTTACGCATTGCCACCATGCGCGCTGCGTGTTCGCTGGCCTGCGAAGACAGAATCGCCTGATACACTTGAATTGCCGTAAAGCGCGGCACAATCTGGTTGATCAACTCTGTACTATCCGGTTCATAGGTAAACACCCCGTGCGAATTGGCATGCCCGGGTTCCACCTCCAGTGGTAAGAGCTTGCGCACATGCGGCTCCTGGCGCAACATGGTATAAAATTGCGTATATGCCACATACACCTCATCCACCTCGCCAGAGATAAACTCGTTCACCAGCAAGCGTCCAATCGCCGAAACATCCAGGAAACTGGGCGGGCTTGGCAACTGGCTAAACTCAGCCACCAACTCCTTACGCCGCCGGGCAAGCATATCTCGCCCTTTGCGTCCCACAGCCACATATGCCACCGGCACCTCAAATTTTTGAAAATGGTCCAGTGTGTGACGCAAAATATTGATGTTGTATGCCCCAGCCAGGCCGCGATCGCTGGAAATCATCAATACCAGAACCTTGCGCACCGATTCGCGATCCGTCAACAAGGGATGCAAGTTATGTACTGGTTGGCGAGCCAAATGCACCAGCACCTTCCATGCCTTTTCAGAATAAGGCCGCGTCGCTGCATCCGCCTGCATGGCCCGGCGCACCTTACTGGCGCTCACCGTCTCCAAAGCGCGCGTCACCTGCGAAAGATTCTTTACACTGCGAATGCGCAACCGCATTTCACGCGTTGAAGCCATGCTGCTCCTATCCTTACTTCCAGGTTGAATTGAAGGCCTCGATAGCTGCCTTCAATTTTTCTTCGACTTCCGGTGCAAGCTGCTTGCGGGCGGCAATCTCACGTCCCACTTCAGGGTATGAAACCTCCATATAACGCAGGAAGCCAACCTGCCAGGTGCGCACCTGCTCCACCGAAACGCCATCCAACAGCCCCTTCACACCTGCATAGAGCATCATCACCTGATGTTCCAGCGGCACTGGCTCATATTGCGGCTGCTTCAGGAGTTCCTGCAAACGCAGACCTCGATTCAATTGCGCCTGGGTTGTCTTATCCAGGTCCGAGCCAAACTGTGCAAAGGCTGCCAGGTCACGGAAGGACGCCATATCCAGACGCAACCGCCCGGCCACCTGCTTCATAGCCTTGGTCTGTGCTGAGCCCCCCACACGCGAGACAGAAATGCCAACATTGATTGCGGGGCGAATCCCGGCATTGAACAAGTTGTTTTCCAGGTAAATTTGCCCATCCGTAATCGAAATCACATTCGTCGGCACATACGCCGAAACATCGCCCAACAACGTTTCAATAATCGGCAGTGCGGTTAGTGAACCGCCACTGCCAGCCAGCTTGACCACGCGACAATCCACAGCATTGGACAAAGCCTTCAACGCCTGCTCTGCCTCATGCCGCGACAATGGGCCATCATATATTACCCCATTGACCGCATCCGCCTGGCTCGCCTCTGCGCCCACAAAATCCTTGCTGACAATCACATACTTCACCGCCATGCGTGCTGCGCGCTCCAACAAACGAGAATGCAAATAGAACACATCCCCCGGGTAAGCCTCGCGGCCCGGCGGACGGCGCATCAGCAACGAAACCTGACGATAGGCCCAGGCATGCTTGGAAAGGTCATCGTAAATCACCAGGGCATCCTGGCCGTTTTCCATGAATTCTTCGCCCATTGCACAACCAGCATAGGGAGCAATATATTGCATGGCCGCCGCCTCATCCGCCGCAGCCACCACCACAATTGTATGCGCCATTGCGCCATAGCGTTCCAGAAGCCCAATGGTGCGCGCAACAGCGGCTTTCTTCTGCCCAATTGCCACGTAAATACAAACCAGGTCTTTCCCCTTTTGGTTAATGATCGTGTCAATCGCCAGTGCAGTCTTCCCCGTCTGCCGGTCGCCAATGATCAGTTCACGCTGTCCACGCCCAATCGGGATCATGGCATCAATTGCCATAATGCCCGTTTGAACAGGTGTATCCACGTCCTGCCGCCCTACCACGCCAGGCGCAATCCGCTCCACCGGACGGTAGGCCGTTGCCTGAATGGGGCCTTTGCCATCAATCGGCTCACCCAGCGCGTTAACCACCCGGCCAACCAGGCCAGGGCCAACCGGCACAGAGGCAATCCGCCCCGTTGTGCGTACCGACATCCCCTGCACAATTTCGCTATATTCGCCCAATACAATGACACCCACCCGATCTTCTCGCAGATTGAAAGCAATTCCCATCACACCATTTTCGAACTGTACCAATTCTTGCGAACGCACCCCTTCCAGGCCCGAAACCTCAGCAATGCCATCGCCGGCCTGCAAAACTGCACCGACATTCTGCACCTCGATCGTTGGTTCAAATGCCTCAATCTTCCCTTGCAAGTCGGCTGTCAATTGTTTGATCAGGTCTGTCATGGAACCTCCATCGCCACCAAAATTGAAATAAGCAAAACCGCGCTATCGGATGGGTTAATGATACCTGAAAGCACAAGCATTGTCCAGTTCTATAAGCTGCGCGTTTCTACATTTAACCTTCAATTTCATCAAACACACCATCCAAATCTGCGGCAGAAACATCAAAAACCGCGCCAGTTGGTGGCAAGGCCTCCTGCGTCATCCACTCTGGCAGGCGGTCATCTGCCACGCCAAAGCCAGCTGCCCGGTTAAACGCCCGCTCCAAACGCAGCGTTTGCCGGCCCAGGACCTGCAAAATATCGCTGCCCACCGCCCAGGCATAGCGAGCGTTCAGCAGGTCACGCAAGGCATCTGGCGCAGCAGCAAACCCAAAACCGGCAAAAATGCATGCCCCCAGGGTATCATAACCGGCCATGTTAATTTGCGCCGTGCGCGACAAAGCGGCCTGTCCATGTGGGTCAAGATGATCCACGCGGGCACGAATCGTCAGCCCGGCCGTGTGGTCAGCACCTTGCGGGCTCGTTGCATAAGTCACCCCGGTGCCTTTGACCGCGCGCGGGTCATAGGCCGAAAGCGCCTGTCCCTTAACTGCCGGCACACGCCGCACCCCCAACACTCGCCCCGTGAGCGCCGCACCACAGCCCAACAGCCGCCCCAGCGGGCTACCCAACCGCACCTCTTGCAAAAGTTCCAACGCCCGTTTCGAATCTCCATACGACATCAACCCAGCCTGTGCCGCCACCCCGAATGCGGCTCCCAGGTCAATGGTATCCAGCCCCAGGTCATTGGCCGCCCAATTCAAATGCGCAATCGCATCCAGATCCGCAATCCCCAAGTTGCTTCCCATCAATCCAATCGTCTCATATTCCAACGGCGAAACCAGCGCCTGCCCATCTGCCCCCGCAAACACATTTGAACTGCGGATAACACACCCGGCCATGCAAGCGTGAGATGGGTCCGCATCTCCGCCGCGCGCCAGCAATACGTCGCGCAAGTGTTCTCCGGCAATTTGTTCAATTTGCGCAAATTGCCCCTGCGCAAAACCACAAACAGGCAACGCCCCCAGCTGATTGCTGAGCGTAGCCACCCCTGCTGTGCCAAGCTCTCGATAGACACGCGTCTGCGGCTGCCCCAGCAACGCCTGCAAGAAAACCTTCTGCGCCAGGCGGTAGGCTGCTGCATCGTGCAATGGCGGCCTGCTTCCGCCCTCACCATCAAAAACAATCGCCTTCAGTCGTTTGCTGCCCATCAAAGCACCCAATCCCCCACGCGCGCTGATGCGAGAAGGCACACCATCCTTATCCAGATTGAGGATTCCAGCCGTCAGCAGGCCCATCTCACCTGCTGGGCCAATCAGCGCCATTGCCGCCCGGCTGCCATAGCGCTGCCGCAGCCAATCTGCGCTTGCGTAGGCCCCCAGGCCGGCGCATTCTCCCGCCGGGTCAAACCGTACCCCCGCCCGGCTAATGTGCAACACCTGCCAGGCAGCATCCTGCGGCCATCCCTGAATGATGATAGCTCGCAGCCCCAGCGCTGCAAGCACAAACCCCGTCGTTCCACCTGCATTGCTCTCCTTCACGCCACCGGTTAGCGGGCTCTTGCCACCCACTGAAATACGATCACAACTTGAAAGCATGTGCCCCACCAGCAGCCCAGGCGCAAAGATCAGTCGGTTATGCGGGCCCAGTGCATCACAGGTCGGCGGCACCTCATCCAGCAAAATCTGCGCCACCAGACCGCGCCCACCCAGGCGCTGCCACCCCTCCGAACAAGGTAGAAATTGTCCTTCTCGACGGCCAACATCCACCCGCAGAATCATGCGTTCCTCCTGTCCTTCCATCCAAAACGGGGCTGCCTGGTTCAGGCAGCCCCGTCGCATGATAGGCTAGTATGAAGAATTGGAATGTGAAATTTCCAATTCATCCACCCGCATAAACAACGGCACAATCACTGCGGTTGGGTTACGCTCACCGTAGCTGCTCGAAGTGTTATACGGTGCAGTCGCACTCGAAAGCCAGGCCACCTGCTCACCAAACAAATCCAACAGGCTATGCGTCAGGCGCACATTGTATGGCACCGCAATTGAACCATCCTTCTTCAACAATAGCGCCCCAAAACGGGAACTGCCCGTCACCACACCCTGCGAAGGATTGACAATATTCATATAGTGCAGGAAAGGCACATATAGCAAATCACGCTCACGCGGCATCTTTGCCAGTTCTTCCAACGTTTGCACAGCCACATCCCCGCCTGTCATCGCCAGGCTGCGCGCCGGAATTGTGTGCCCAGTCGGCTGCGCCCCAAACTCATCCGCATCATCCTGCAACCACATAAAGCCCTGGAAGACACCATCTTTGATCAACGGGAAGGGCCGGCGCTCCATGCCCATAAAATCTTGCCCAAAGGGGAAGGTTTCGCGGCGTGTCGGGTCATCCACAAGCGTAACGCGCTCCGAAAAGACGCGCTTGCCCACCATCTCCTGGCTCAAAAAGCCAAAACCACGTTTGGATGCCCCCCCATTAAACCCAATCCAATTCATCATCGAAAGCAGGTCACCCAGCGCTGCCTGCCCAAAAACAACATCATACTTACCAAGTGGCAATTGAACCGCTGGACACTCCTTGTAGCAGCGCACCAGGAAGGACAATTCGTGATGCAAAGCAGCCGCGTTCAGGTCGCTCTGACGCTGTGCCGATTGCTCAGCCGTCACTTCCCACTTCAAAATGCGGTGCGCCAGCACAACACTGATTTGCGCATCTGTCGTCTGAAAATACTGCACATAGTCAGAGCGGGTGTTAATTTGTGCCCAGGTGTTCACCCCGGAAGAGAAGATACCCGAAAGCAGCAAATCTTCCTCTTCCAACCCGTCCACCGCCTGATTGAAAAACGTCAACCGTTCCTCACTGCTCATCGCTGCCAGCGCCGGATCAAAAGCGCGCTCATCCACAAAATCTGCCTTGAGAACCGGGATGGTGATGTCATAATTCAGCGGCTGCGCATGCTGCACCATTTCTGCAGCCCGATCAATGCCACGCTTCATCTCGTTCACTTGATCCCGTGCGGTAATCATCTCATAGGCTGCCCGCCTTCGCCCGGCATAGGCCAAAACTTGCAAGCGAATGATATGCTCATTGGTATTCAGCGAAACCGCCGAATTGGCAAAGCGCATTAGCGAACTATCTTCCTCATGATACAGCAGCCCAATTTCATACCCCTTTTCCACTGCATAGGCACGCAGACTGCGCAAGAGATGCAAGATGTCGTCTTTCATGTTCATTCTCCAATCCGAACGTTATCAAAGCGGCAAACCGGCACGCCATGCCCAAGTTGCATGATCTGATTGGGCTGCCCCTTGCCACAGTTATCCACAAATTGAACGCTCCAGGTCGAAGCATCCCCAACCGCCGAAAGCGAGTTCCAGAATGGAACGGTTGCACCCTTATAGGTCGAATTCCTAACCACTCGTGTCACCCGGCCATCCTCTACCAGCCAACCAATCTCGGTGCCAAAGTGGAATTGCTCCCGGTTCGAGCCGATAGACCAGCTCCGGTCGCCATCCAAAATGATGCCGCGTTCCGTCGCCTGCACAATATCTTCCAATGTGCCATCCTGGCCTGGATCAATGTTGATATTGGTCATACGTTCAATCGGGACACGGTAGAAAGATGTTGCCCGATTTGTGCCGCCACTGCCATTGAAGATAGGACGACGGGCGCGGGCGTTTGCTTCTTCCACCATTTGCCGCCCGGTAATTGCCCCCACCAGAACGCCACGATCAATCAGCAGCGTATTTTGCGTTGGCACACCATCATCATCATAGCCAAAGCTGCCCGGCGAATTGATCAAAGTCCCATCCGCCCGCGCCGTCAGTTTTTCTGAACCATAGCGCAAGGTGCCAAAATCATCCAGCGTCACAAACGAACCACCCGCAAAGGCCAGTTCATAACCCAAAATGCGGTCCAGTTCCAATGCATGACCAATGGTTTCATGGGTTTGCAGGAACATAATTCCCGGCAGCAAAATCACCGCCCGGTCTTCTTTTGGGCAAACATCAGCCGCACAAAGTTCATTCAATTCACGCACCAGCCGTTCAGCCTGCTGTGCAAAAAATTGGGCGTCAAAAGACTCCCAACCGCGCGTCTCACCTTGCCGATTCAACCGAAAACTGCGCACCTGCATTCCGCCCTGAGCATCGCGCCCCAGCACGCGCAGCATCCCAAACACTTCGGTAATCTGCTTCTCAATCTGACTACCTTCCGAATCGAAGAACAGAATTTGCTTGCGCATCAAATCAATCGAGCTAACCCGCTGTTCCACCCCCGGCTGATTGAGCAGCCCGTCCAATCGGCTCAAAAAGGTCACCTGCTCCCCCAAAGGCACACCAAATGGGTCAATCTGACAGGGGCTTTGAAAACTGGCCTGAATGCTATCTTTTTCTGCCAACCGCACCGGAAAAGTCACCCGTTGCGCAGCCGTGCGAGCGTTTCCCAGCGCCCGGTCAAACAGGTCTGATGGGTTGCTCAAATCCGATGAAGCGCAGAACCCCCACGCGCCCTGATAGAGAACCCGCACCCCCACCCCACTCTCACGAGCGGTATATGCGCTCTTCAAATTGCCATTCCACATCGTCAGGCTATTCACCTCATCGAAGGGATACCAACGGGCGTCTACATAGGTAGCGCCTTGTGCCATTATGCGTTCGATTTGTTGTTGGATTTGTTTTTGCATTGTATGCACTCCATGGTTCTTCATCTGGTCATTCATGCCAGAATATCATTATCCCACAAATGGTATGTTTTCAAACCGCGATTCATCCCATTTGCAGCAGTCAATTGTCAGGCAGCATTTCAGGGTAATTTCATTCCATGCCGCCGCGCCGCCAAATTTTCAACCAGTTCGGCCCCAGCCACCCAGGCAAAACCAACAATATAGGCAACAAAAAAGAAACCGGCAACCCTATTCCCACCCCACACGCTAATCAGCGCTGCCAGCAAAGCGTAGGCAGCAATCAACAACTCGAGCCAATGGGTGGGCGAAAGTCGCATCTGCACCGGAATCGTCCTCAACTGAATTCGGTCTTGTTTTCCAATTCCAAATTTAGGCGTACGTTGAAAAACGCTTTTTTTAAGTGTCAATCCCTCCCAAACTGCCAGTGTATTGTTCGCCGCCATACCCAGCCCCATCATCGAAAGCAGCGGCAATCGCATCAGCACCTTCCACCATTGCTTGCGCGGATACAGCGTCATTTGTGCCGACAAGAAAAATAAAGGGAAACCCAGCCCAGCAAAACTTAAGTACTGGAACGGCAAACGGTCCAACCACAAACCACTCCATGAATACAACGGAAGTGCAAGACACAAGGTTAACAAAATTAATGGACACACCAAATAGCTTAGCATCCGCACCAAAACATGTGTTTTCGTCCAAAAGGGAAGGTGCGAGCGAGCAATTGGCCCAGCCAACCGCCGGGCAACTTGCATTGAGCCTTTTGCCCAACGAAATTGCTGAATTTTATAACTGGCCATCAGACCTGGCAGTTCAGCCGGGGCGGTCACGTCCCGCAAATAGGTCGCTGTCCAATCCCGCAATTGCATGCGCAAACACAAATCCATATCCTCAACCAACACTTCCCCCTGCCAACCGCCCGCATCTTCAATTGCCTGCCGGCGCAGCAACATCCCTGTCCCGTTCATAAACTTAAACAGACCGTAGTGTGTGCAAACCGGATGCTCAACGCCAAACACGCCATCCAGTCCCAATGCCTGCGCCTGTGTGGAGAGAGAATAATCATCATTAATATGCGTCCATCGAGTTTGTACAAACCCCAGCCTTGTCGCGTCTGGTTGCAGATAAGGCTGAACAGCTTGACGTAACCAGACATATGGAGGCACAAAATCTGCATCAAAAATCGCCAGCAAATCTGCCGGTGTGTGTTGCATCCCCTCTTTAAGCGCACCCGCCTTAAAATCTTGTCGGTTATCTCGATGGTGGCAAGTAATCCAAATGCCCAAACCCTGCCAATATTGAACGCGTTCAGCAACGATTGCCTCCGTTTCGTCTGTCGAATCATCCAGTATCTGAATGTGCAGCTTTTGTGGTGGATAATCCATTTGCGCAGCCGCATCAATCACCCTGGCTGCAACCCGGCTTTCGTTATACAGCGGAATTTGAATCGCCACCACTGGCAAATTCATATCCTCCAAATTCCCTGCCACAGGCGGTGCAATCGTTTTCTTTGTCAATCGTTGCCACCAGAACAAAATTGTGAGTGCCAGCAAATAGAAGCTATAAACGCTCAACAGCAACGCGGCAACAATATACAACGGACGAAAAACATCCAACAAAATATCTTTCCACATCGTTACAACCTTTTAAACAGTTTTCCGAATCAAATCATAACACATCCCCTTTCTGCGCAGAAAAAAAAACTCTCACCCGTTTCTAGCCATTTGCAAATTTTATGGCACAATTTTTCCAATGCGAATACAATTATTAGACAATTATTTTTCTTATGCACGGCCCTGCAAGAGTAAATCGGCTGGCCCCAAGGAGATTATGACGCACTCAACCTCGAAACGTGTGCTCTTTTTATTTTCAGATACAGGCGGCGGACACCGCAGCGCAACCCAGGCCATTATTGAAGCTCTCCATCTCCACTTTCCACACGCCTTCTCTATCGAGATGATTGATTTTCTCAAAGACTACGCCCCCCCACCGATTAACCTCTCTCCCAAATTGTATGCATGGATCGCCAAGGTACCCTTTCTTTGGAAGTTTGTATTTCAACTGAGCAACGGGCGAAAACGCACGCACTTATTCTACCGAATGGTTAAGCCCTACATTTACAAAAGCGTAATGAAGCTGTTGCGCGAACATCCTTGCGATTTAATAGTCATTGTTCATCCGGTCGCGGTGAATGCTTTCGGAGGCGAACTTAATCCCCAATTTCCTCCCTACATTACGGTTGTCACCGATATGGTCTCGGGGCACACATGGTGGTATAACAGCAATTCCAGCCTCGTATTTGTACCTACTGAATTGGCACGTCAGAACGGCCTCAGCTACGGCTTGCACCCAGATTGCATCCAGGTAGTTGGTGTACCAATTGAGCAAAAATTCTGTCAAGCCCCCCCCGAAATTTCCTCTTTGCGCAACCAGTTTGGTTGGTCACAGAATCTTCCCATCATTTTACTAATTGGCGGCGGAGAAGGAATGGGAAAGCTCTTTCAAACAGCACGCGCCATCTCAAAAGCCAGATTACAAGCCACGCTGGTAATCATCAGCGGACGAAACAAAAAATTAAAGGCCAGGCTCGAAGCACAGACCTGGGAAATTCCCACTTTCATCTATGGTTTTGTCAATCAAATCCCCGATTTTATGCACTGTGCCGATATTCTTGTAACCAAAGCTGGCCCAAGCACCATCAGCGAAGCATTCATTGCCGGGCTGCCGATCATTCTCTACGATAAAATGCCCGGACAAGAGGAAGGCAACATTGCCTACGTAACCCATGAAGGCGCAGGGGTCTGGGCACCTACCAGCTCACTGATTCTTGCCACAATTCAAAACTGGCTTGACCACCCCGAACAGCGCCTGAGGTTTGCCACCAATAGCCAAAAGTTGGCAAAACCAAATGCCGCCCAACAAATTGCATTTGCCATTGCACAACAATTAAGCACGCCCACCTGCTAAAACTTTCTGGCCTGCCCGAAAAGTCGAGCAGGCCAGAAAGCCAGGAACCTACCCAACTTCCTCCACTGGCACAAACTGGCTGTTATACAAACCAGCATAGAACCCATTGCGGGCAAGCAAATCTTCATGTGTACCCTGCTCAACAATATCGCCATCATTCATGACCAGGATCCAATCCGCATCGCGAATGGTGGATAAACGATGCGCGATGATAAAGCTCGTTCGGCCCTGCATCAGACGGCGCATTGCCTCCTGAATCAACAGCTCTGTATGCGTATCCACCGAACTGGTTGCCTCATCCAAAATCAACATGGGTGGATTGACCAAAAACGCCCTCGCAATCGTCAATAATTGTTTTTGACCAGCAGAAATATTGGTCGTTTCCTCATTCAGCACCATCTGATAGCCACCCGGCAACGAACGGACAAAGTGATCGGCATGAGCAGCCCGCGCGGCTGCCATCACCTCCGTCTCCGTTGCATCCTCACGTCCATAGCGGATATTTTCCAAAATTGTGCCATTGAACAACCAGGTGTCTTGCAGCACCATACCAAACTGATGGCGCAAATCGGCCCGACGCAGTGTGCGAATATCTTCCCCATCCACCAGAATCGAACCATCGTTGACATCATAAAAACGCATCAACAGTTTAACCAGCGTCGTCTTCCCCGCACCGGTTGGGCCGACAATCGCCACCCGCTGCCCCGGCTGCACCTGAGCCGAAAAATTCTTAATCACCACCTTATCATCTGCATACCCAAAGCGCACCGAACGGAACTCGACGGCTCCACGCATCCGTTGCACAGCAACCGGCGATGCGCTCTCTGGCACCTCATCCTTCTCTTCCAAAAACTCAAATACCCGCTCCGCTGCCGCAGCCGTCTGCTGCAAAACATTCGAGATATTTGCCATTTGTGTAATGGGTTGTGTGAAGGAACGCACATATTGAATGAAAGCCTGAATATCACCCACGGTAATCAGGTTGCGAATTGCCAGCCAGCCACCCAATACCACCATCCCCACATAGCCCAAATTGCCAACGAAGTTCATCATCGGCATCATAATGCCAGACAAAAACTGCGACTTCCACGCCGAACTGTAGAGCGTGCGATTCAATTCACCAAACTTTGTCACACTGCGCGCTTCTCCATTAAACGCCTTCACCTCCACATGTCCAGCAAACATCTCCTCAATGTGACCATTGACATGTCCCAGATAATCTTGCTGTTGACGAAAGTAGCGCTGCGACCGTTTGACAACAAATTGCACAATCACCAGCGAAAGCGGCACAACCAATAAAGCTACCAATGTCATCTGCCACGAAATTGTCACCATCATCACCAGAACACCAATCACCGTTGTTACCGAAGTGATGATTTGCGAAAGGCTCTGGCTCAAGGTCTGGTTGACCGTATCCACATCATTGGTAATGCGCGACAAAATTTCGCCATGATTGGTGCCATCAAAGTAACGCAGCGGCATGCGGTTAATCTTGGCTGCAATATCCTGACGCAGGCGATAGGTGATATCCACCGATACCCCGGTCATAACCCAGCCCTGAACGTACGATAGCAAAGCCGAAACCAGGTACAACCCCAGCGCCACAAGCAAAATCTGCCCGATGGCAGCAAAGTCAATCCCTGTTCCGCTCCCAGCAATTTTGCCCATCACCCCTTCAAACAACTTGGTCGTAGCCTGCCCAAGGATTTTGGGCCCAAAGATGGAAAAGACCGTTGAGGCCATCGCCAGGGCAATAACCAGCCCGGTCACCAGGCGATATTTGCCCAAATAGCCAATCAACTTACGCATTGTCCCTTTAAAATCACGCGCCTTCTCCCCCTTCATCATTGCCATTGGACCGCCGCGCCCAAAGCCCGGCCCTGGCCCACCTGGACGATTGCGCGCTTCTGGCCTGTTTGCCTGTGCGTTGCTCATTGTAGCTCCTCCTGACTCAGTTGCGAAAGGGCAATATCACGATACACCGCACAAGACTCCATCAACTCTTTGTGCGTGCCTTTGCCAACAATATCACCCTCATCCAACACAATAATTTGATCAGCCGATTTAATCGTCGCCACGCGCTGCGAAACGATGAAAACTGTGCTGTTGCCAACAAACTTCTTCAATGCTCGGCGCAATGCCGCATCTGTTTTAAAATCCAGCGCAGAAAAACTATCATCAAAGATGTAAATCGGTGCCTGCGTCACCAAGGCCCGCGCAATTGCCAGGCGTTGCCGCTGCCCACCGGAGACGTTCGTTCCACCCTGAGCAATTGCCATCGCCATCCCATCAGGGTTTTCCTGAATAAAGTCCAACACCTGAGCAATTTCTGCCGCACGCGACAATTCCTCTGAGGTTGCATTTTCATCACCGAGTCGCAAATTGCTCTCAATGCTGCCGGTAAACAAATTGCTGCGCTGTGGCACATAGCCAATTTGGGCACGCAGTTCTTGCTGCGGCAGAGAACGAATGTCCACCCCATCAATGCGGATGGCACCTTCCGTCACATCATAAAAACGCGGAATGAGACGCACAATGGTAGATTTTCCCGACCCTGTCGTGCCAATGAAGGCCGTCGTCTGCCCTGGTTGCGCTGTAAAGGTGATATTGCACAAGACATTCTCTTCCGCATCCGGATAGTGGAAAGAAACATGATCAAACTCCACCTTGCCTCGCAAAGCCCCCGCAAAATGCTGTGGCTGCTGCGGGTCTGCAATGCTCGGCAATGTTTGCAATACCTCGGCAATGCGGTTCGCCGAAACCGAAGCACGCGGCAGAATGATGAACATCATAGACATGAACATGAAGGCAAAGAAAATCTGCATTGAGTATTGCATGAAGGCCATCATATCGCCCACTTGCATCTGCGCCTGATCAATTTGATGTGCCCCAACCCAAATGATGAGCAGCGAAACCGAACTCATCAAAAGCATCATCAATGGCATCAACACCACCATGGCACGGCTAACAAACAGCGTGTTTTGTGTCAGGTCTCGGTTGGCCTCATCAAAGCGCCGTTCCTCAAACACCTCGCGATTGAAGGCCCGAACAACCATCATCCCGCCCAGGTTCTCGCGCACCACCCGATTGAGATTATCAATCAACGTTTGAATCTTGCGAAAACGCGGCAGTGTCACTGAGAAAATGCCAATGATCAGACCAAGCAAAATCACAACCATCAGCCCAATAATCCAGCCCATCGAAGGAGCGGTTCCCAAAGCTCGAATCAGCCCACCAACGCCAACCACCGGTGCATAGAACACCATTCGCATCACCATCATGGTCAACATTTGTAACTGATTCACATCATTCGTCGCCCGAGTAATTAACGATGCGGTTGAGAATTTCTCAATCTCCGCACTGGCAAAATTGGTCACTCGTTCAAAGACCGCCTGTCGTAAATCACGCGCTACACCCGCCGCCACCTGTGCCGAAATTAACCCCACCAGGATCGTCGCCACAACCGAAAGCAAGGTGATTAACAACATCAAACCACCAATGCGCAAGATGTAAGCATTTTGCATCGCAGCCATATCCACGCCCAACGCCTCCAATTCGGCGCGCACAGCAGCAATGCCCATTTGTTCAATCATGCTGTCCCCCAACGCATCCACCTGCTGCTGCATTGCAGTCAACATGCCGGCTCGCTGTTCGGCGGGCATCTGTTGCAAAACATCGAACAGGCTCACCCCAGGTGGCAATTGTGTTGGGTCAAACCCCAACCCTTGCCCAAGCGCCGCCGCCTTTTGTGGGTCCTCTGCTACCTGTTCCAAAAACGAACGTGCCATCAATCCACGCGCCATCACAGGCGTTAGTTGTGCGCGTTGTTCCTCCCCCTGCTCCTGCAGAACATACACAGCCTGCCCCTGCGGCGCCGGATAGTCAGCATAGTCTGCATCGCTGGGCTGCACCTGCCGATAGGCTGCCTGTACCAATGTCTGCTCATCCGGGGTCAGAAAAAGTTGCACCTGCGCAAAAGTCTCTGTTCGCAGCACATCTGGCAAAGCACTTTCCACCCCGCCTTGCTGTAAACCAATGTTAACAATACGCGAAAGATAATCCGGCAGTGCCAGGTCTGCATTTGCCTGCACAAACAAAAGCGCAATGCTCACCAACACCAGAAACGTATACTTGCGAATGTATGGAAATAGTCGAAACATAGGTCCTTTAGAAAAAACGGTTCAATCAGTAAAAATTATTTAGGAGCTGCATCCAGTTCTGCCGCACGCTCCACCAATACCTGCAATGCCTCCGCGACCTGATCCTGCTCCTCGGCAGAAAGCCGCTCACTTAGCTCATAGAGCCAGTTCTGACGGGCCTGCATACTGCGCTGCGCCACTTCCCGACCCGCTTCGGTCAGTGCCATGCGCCGATTCCGGCGGTCACGCGGGTCCTCACTGCGCTCCACCACCCCCTGCTGCACCAGTCGTTGCAGCAATTGGCTGGCTGCGGCGCGGGTCACCCCCATCTCATCTGCCAATTCCGACACTCCGCACGCTCCCTTATGCTGAATGCGGAAAATAACATTCAATTGCTCAACCGAGTAATTATGCTCCTTGGCAAACAACAAAAAACCGCGCATCGAATGACGCATCGTTGCACACATCCATTCGCGCAAAACCTGTAACAGGGGTGGCGACATTGAAACAACCTCCATTTTTATTGGTAAGACGACTTAACTATAAAACCAGATTTACAATTTGTCAATGGTCTGGCAGGCCGATTCCCCCATCCCTTGGGTCACGATACCGCCCGCACACTCGTTGGCATAAAATCCCAAAACAAACCGACTGTAAGACCATTACAGCACCTCTGTAAAAGGGTCTTGCTGTACAATAACAAGTAACAGATAAGCTTTATAACTTATCCCCTTCTTTTCTTTTTTGTCAACAAAGGAGTTCTCGTGCAGGCAAAAACCATCCTCATCACCGGCGGCACTTCCGGCATCGGTCGCGAAGCGGCCCTGCTTCTGGCTGCTCAGGGACACACAGTCTTTGCTGCCAGCCGCAAACCACCGCTGCAATCACTCGACCATGTAACTTATCTGCCATTGGATGTGCGTTCTCCCGAATCCATTCAAGCCTGTGTCGCTGCCATCCTGGCACAAAGCGGCCCGATTGATGTCCTGATCAACAATGCTGGATACGTAGGCCCCGCCGGCGCCAGTGAAGAAGTCAACCTGGATGATGTGCGCGCCCTGTTTGAAACCAACTTCTTCGGCGTAGTGCAAATGGTCAACGCTGTTTTGCCTTCCATGCGGCAGCGCCGCAGCGGACTGATTCTCAACATCAGCTCTGCTGCTGGACGAATGGCAATCCCCCCATTCTTTGGCTTTTATTCCGCCAGCAAACACGCCCTGGAAGGGTATAGCAAAGCGCTTTCGCAGGATCTGCATCCCCTGGGCATTAAAGTCGCCCTGATTGAACCCGGATACTTCCAAACCAATATCCACAATAGCTTTAACCTGCCTGCTCAACCGCTGGATGATTTTTCCCGCGACCGGGAACAGGCCCTGGCGCTCGACTCTTTCTGCATTCGACACGGACGAAACCCGCGCCTGGTCGCCGAACAAATTGCCCGCCTGGTGAATGGTACCCCACACCGCCTACGCTATCCAATCGGCTTTGATGCCCGTTACATGATTTTCATGCAATCCATTTTGCCTGAAAGAATTTTTGAGATGTACATGCGTTGGATTCTGCTAGGCGGGCAACCGCTCAAGATAACAGATGACGACCATACCCTGCGTCGCAAAATGGGCTTTCGACACTGGATGCTTGAATCACCTCTGACCGATCGGCTTGTGCAAGCCACAGCTCTGTTCCTGGCTCTGCTAACTGTGCTGCTTCTGGCTAGACTGGTGTGGTTTTGATTCTTGTTTTCCTTAGTAGTCTATTGATTTGAACCCAACTTTTCCACTTAAGATAAGGAAATGATATGCCCACCATCTTTCCCTTGAGGCTCTCCATCTCCAATGCTTTCCTGCTGCGCGGCGAGAAAAATATCCTCGTTGATACCGGCAGCCCGCTCGATTTTCCACTCCTGACACGCCGCCTGAACAAGCACGGCGTGAAAATCTGCGATCTCGCTCTCATCATCCTCACACATGTCCATTTTGACCATTGTGGAACCTTGGCCGCCTTGCAAAAGCAAACCCAATGCCCGGTCATTGTTCACCGACTGGAAAAAGAAAATCTCGCAGCGGGTCGCAATGCTGCCATCATACCAATCCATCCATTCGGTAAAGCCCTGATGCCCTTCATGGACATCCATTTCCCCCCTGCTACTGCCGATCTTCTATTTGAGGACGAAGTGGATCTATCGGCCTATGGCGTCAGCGGACGGATCATATTCACACCCGGCCATACTCCAGGCTCGCTTTCAATCCTGACCACTGACCATCAGGCGATCGTCAGCGACCTGTGCGGCGGCGGATGGCCACTGGGGCAGTTCCAACCGCACAAACCGCGCTACCACTACTGGGGTAGTAACCAGAATGACATTCAGGCCAGCCTGAAACGCGTTCTATCCTTCCAGCCGATTAAAATTTATGTTGGTCATGGGGGGCCATTGGATGGCCGCTCCGCCGCCGAATTTTTTCTATGATATGTAAAATATCCAAAATATTGACCGGAAAATTGTAGAAGGAGACTTGATGATCAACCTTATCACCAAATCAAAATTTCCTCTGATCTGCATATTAATGCTAATTCTGGCAGCCTGTCAAAATTCGTCCAGCACCCCGCAGCCGATTGTATTTGATGGACGAATGCTGTTCTACGGTAGCACAGGCATTCTTGAAGTCATCTCTGGCAGGGAAGCAACTTTTCACCCATGGAACGAAGCAAACTTTGAATTCGTTGCAGCTTCTGAAAATGGTGATTATGTGCTGATCTCCTCCCACGAGAAAAGCGCTCTGCTTTCAACCCTTACCTGGCAAGTTACCGAACTGGATTTTGGTGAAAGCAATGGCACGGAGACTTTCTCAGCAGACGGCAAGAAGCTGGCGCGCGTTGCCGCAAATCGTGTGGTAATCTACGATACCACCACTGCACAGCAGCATGACCTCTTCTCTCCAAAGTGTCACAAATATTCTCCTGGTTCCAACCTTGTTGGCGGGGATTGGTGTTTACGGGTGGAAAATGTTTACTGGCTTTCCTCAGATCAGTTATTGGTAACACACGCAGCCGGACTGTTCGACAACCACTACGTTTTTCCTGAATCAATCACTGTATATACAAACCAGGACAATGCTGTTTTTGGTAGCGTAGACACCATCAGCGTTATCCAATTGGACGGTGATTTTCATGGACAATTTGCTCTCAACAAGATGATCCGATGGGTTGAAAATGGCAATATCTTCACCAGCGGTGAAACCTACAACGAATACCAATATTATTCAGTAACAGATCTCTTAAATGGCATCGAATCTCCCATTGCCTATCATACTGAGCCGGCATTCATTCCTGCGCCAATTTTGAAGGACGCACCGTACATCATGAAAGACGGGCAATACATTGATAAGAAAAGCGGTACAGTCGTGAAATTAACCTCGGAACCTGTTGACAATCTCGGTTGCCGACATGCAAGCGAAGCCAGCCTTCAAGCCTGCCTTCTGGAAACACACCAGAACCCTTCCAGTGCAACTGTTGCCCTCTATCCCCGTGATGGGGAAATTGTATCGTTCACAATCAACATTCCAGAGAGTATCGTCCCTCCACGTTGGGTAGCCTGGAAGACGAATGACCAATAACACCCCAGGTTAAAAAGCAATCCTTCTATACCATTTTCCTGTATAATTTACAGAATTCAATGCAAAACGATCCCTCTCCTCTCACAGCTGCGATTGCTGCCATTCGCTCCGGCAGTTTTCCACGCGCCCGCACCATCTTGCTGAAAATCCTACAGCAGGACGAGACAAATGCCCAGGCCTGGCTGTGGCTAAGTGCCACAGCCAGCACCCTGCAAGAAGTTCAAACCTGCCTCGAAAAATTTCTCGCCATCCACCCCAACCATCCCCAGGTCCAGAGGCGGTTGCATGCCTTGCAACAACAGGCAACTGAGCAGCAACCCGACCTGCACATTCTGCGCAGCTTCTCTTGCCCACAATGCGGCGGCGCAATGCGCTTCAACCCCGAAATCCTTGACCTGCAATGCACCCACTGTGGCTACCTGGAAGAGCTTCAACCAGTCCGCACCCCTCTCAGAGACGAAGCTCTCGACCCAGTTTTGACCAGCATGCTGGCCTACCGACGCGCGCTCCAGGAACGTACGCTCCGCTGCAAGCACTGCGGCGCGCTAACCATCTTCCCCACGGCCTCCATCTCACTCATCTGCCCCTACTGCGATAGTGCTTCCTTTGTCGCCGCCATCGAGGATGCAGAGCTACTGCCACCCCAAGGCATCATCCCCATGCAAATTGAAGCCGAAAAAGCCGAGCAACAATTGCGCGCCTGGCTTTCCAATGGTTTCTTCCACTCCATCAGCCTCAAACACAGCTCGATCATAAAAATCTACCCCGTCTACATCCCATTCTGGTTGATTAGTGCTGCCATCAGCTTTCACGACCCCGACCCACGCTCCATGCTGGGCCGCCGCGACTTCCTCTACAATTACTGGCCGGTCTCGGGCAGCGCCCATCCCGCCACCCAACATGTTGCGGAATTAGCCCCCTTCCCCTGGCAAGACCTGCTCGAATTCCAACCCGAATACCTGGCCCGTTGGCCGGCAACCACATACCAGGTTTCACTCTCCACCGCATTCCAACAAGCCAGCGCCGAAATGCGCAAAGATGCCTTGCGCAAGCTACCCATCGGCAGCGACGATAGCCCCAGTTTCTACTGTCGCAGCTATGCCCAAGTGCTATTCCCAATTTGGATTTGTCGTTATCGCCATCAAAACCGGATCTATGAAGCACTCGTCAATGGGCAAAGTGGCAAAGTTGCAGGTGAAAAACCGCTCAGCAGTGCAAAAATTGCCCTGGCTTCACTGGTTTCCATCTTCCTTTTAAGCATAGTTGGAGTTCTACTGGCAAAGGTCCTCTCTGCCATCCGTGCCGAAACCGCCTCCCTTTTGACAATTCTTGCTCCATTCAGCGGAGTTGCCATTCTGCTCATTCCGGCATTGTTCATGCTGGTATTACTGGTCGTTCTCATTCTAAAATCCTGATGTACGGAGCATCATCATGTCTATTCCACCTGAGCCTCAAATCGAACGCGAAAAGAAATTATCTCGTCGTCCAGCAATCGGCTTTTTTGCCACCCTGGGCATTGGCTTGGTCTTCGGTCTCATCACTATGGGGGTGTTGGCACTACTCAAAAACGGCTTTCCGCCCGACTCCACCCCCGCCCCACAAGCCATCTTGCTGGCTCTCATTGCAATGGGCTTTCTGCTGTTCATCGCACTGGGCAGCCTGGCCTTCATTTTCTACCTAACCCGCTGGTCAAATGCCTGGCAAAAGCAAAATTACGAGCGCGGCAACCTTGTTCTCCAACAAACCCTGCCCGAACTGCCCAGCGCTCAACCGGCCCCCAAGCTGAATACCCAGGCACAGCTCAAACGTGCCTTCCAATCCCTGCCCATTCTGCTTGCAGCTTGTCTGGTCGTCTATGCAGCTCGCTGGGCGGTCAATCGTTTCTGGACCGATGCACCAGATTGGATTCCATCCCTTCTGCCATTTGCCGTATTGCTCTTCCTGCTTCCGCTGCTCTCCTCACCCATTCCAGCGCAAAACGCCCACCAGAAAAGAAAAATCAAACCCCAAGATCTATTGAGCAAATTGCTTCTTTCCGCGCTGATCATTCTACCAATCGTTTTGCTCTTGATTGCCACCGACCTGCACTCCAACAAGACCCATCTCACAACCCTGATCATCGGCATTCCTTTCCTGGCAATAGGCAGCTATTTCGCCTATGCCATGCTGCCCTTCCTCTGGGCATTAAGTGCATTGAAACGCGGCAATTATGCAGTCGCCATCCAACGCTGTGAATTGCTTGAACAATGGCACGTCATGAGCGGCATGTTCCTCAATCTGCGCGGATACGCCCTCTTCCTCTCCGGCCAGTATGCCATTGCCGAACAAGTGTTGCGCGACAGCATCCTCGCCACACGCAAAGAACTGGGCGCAGGCGGCAGCGATGGATTGGACAATATCGGTTGCATTCTCACAGCTCAGGGTCAGTACGATGAAGCCATCAAACTATTCAAAGGCGCCATTGAAATCTCGCCCCTGCAGGTTGCGCCCTATGTAGACCTGGGCATGGCCTACCTGTTGCAAGGCATTGAACCCGAGCAAACGCTGGAATTGAGCAAGCGGGCAATTGAAAATTTTCAGCATTCCTCACTCTCCAGGTTGTTGGAGCGCTACAACCTGGCAGCCGCCCATGCCAACCGCGCCTGGGCACTGGCCCTGCTGGGTCGCCAAAGCGAAGCAGCGAGCGCCCTGACCGAGGCATTTGCGCAAGCCGAGCGCAATTTTCTTCCCGAAATGGCCGGGCTGCACCTGCGCGCCGGTTACGTTGAACGACTGAACAGCAATGAGATCAAAGCCCGCGAACACTGGCGCACTGCGTTGCAGCTTGATCCAAACGGGCATTATGGAAAAATGGCAAGCAAAGCCCTTAACAGCAACTAGCGCCAGTCAATGTAAGAGCCTCGGCGGATAGCAAAGCCAGCAATCAAAGATGCGCCAGAACATCGGGCTGCCTTGCAAAAGCAGCCCAACCGTCGGGCAACAGCCGTTAAACGAACAAAATGCCAGTATGCCCACACCTTAAAGGCAAAACAGCAAACGGGGAAAAACTGTAACCACACAAGGTTATACAAACATTTCGCAAACCCGTTGCTATGTGCGATAATAAGCTCAATAAATCTTCAAGGAGTTGAACATGTCCAAAAGCACGACCACACAAAGCGGGCCTTCGCCCGAACAAGAGAAAAAATTTCTTGGCCTGCGCCGGTTCAATGGCATCATGGGGTTTTTACACCTCATTCAGGGCATCTTGATGATTGCACTGAGCAACGCCGCCACCTACCCCATCTTCACAAATTATCTGAATTTTGATCTTGCCACCCGCTCGCTGAAACCCAATGCACAATTGCTGTATGAATTGCGCTTTGGCCCAGCCGTTGCAGCTTTTCTGCTTATTTCTGCCATTGCTCATTTCTACCTCGCAACCGTTGGCTATAAACGCTATACCGAAAACCTGCAAAAAGGGATGAACCCCATCCGCTTCTATGAATACGCCCTCAGTTCTTCACTGATGATCGTCCTGATTGGCATGTTGACTGGCCTGTGGGATTTAGGCGCCATCTTGCTCATCTTCACCCTCAATGCCACGATGAACCTGTTTGGGATCATGATGGAATATCACAACCAATACACCAAACGCACCGATTGGACGGCCTTCATCTACGGCTCGATTGCGGGCATTGTTCCCTGGGTTGTCATCCTGATGTACTTCCTCGGGGCGATCAATTCGGGAGAAGCCAAGCCACCGGCCTTCGTCTATGCCATCATCCCCACCCTGTTCGTCTTCTTCAACATCTTCGCCATCAACATGGTGCTACAATACAAAAAAGTTGGCCCGTGGAAAGACTACCTCTTCGGCGAACGGTTTTACATCGTCCTCAGCCTGCTTGCAAAAACCGTCCTTGCCTGGCTCATTTTTGCCGGAACCCTGGCACCGGTTTAGAGCACCGATCCAGTTTTTCCCAACAAACCCAAGCGGTTCGTCTGTTTCTCCTCCCAAAGACAATGCCCTTCCCAGGAAGGGCATTGTCCGTTGCGCACCTGTTCAACCTGCACCACTCGATCCACCGCCAG
The DNA here is from genome assembly GCA_964453115.1 of uncultured Anaerolinea sp. Lineage (GTDB taxonomy): Bacteria > Chloroflexota > Anaerolineae > Anaerolineales > Anaerolineaceae > JAIWNK01. The sequence continues at coordinate 36,878 of CAYVRT010000022.1, forward strand.
AAGCACCCCCACCGCCATCTGCGCCGCCAGAGAAAGAAGAATCTGTTGCACTCATTGCAGCGACAAATCCACTAAAATCGGCATCTGTGCCAGAAAGTGAACGGAACCAAACCGGTAGTGGAACACCGCCCAGCTTTTCAAAAGAACGCGCCCATTGCGTCGTCAAGCCAAAGACAGCCGCGAATGGCAAATAACGCTCAAACAAATCCGGACGCACTGCCGCCTCACGTCCGCGGCAAACCAGGCGCAAATACTCGCCAAACAACTTCCAGCGCTGCTTCTGTTCCTCGCCCACCGAAGTCAATGGAGAATACATCGAGGCCAGGATGGTCGCCAAAACCGACACCGGAAACAATCCGCCCCCCAAACCAAGCATCCCTGCGCTAACAAGCAGAAATCCCCCCCCTTGCTGCAACAAACTTGCTGTGCTCATCAACCCAACGAAAATCATGACCAATGAACCAATCAACGCAAGAACACTGAGTGTGAGGAAAGTGCTGCGGCGGCGAGTTCGCTGCGGGTCCAACCAGCCACGCTGCAACAGGGCATCAACTTCCAGGTTGCGCAGCGCACGCTGCACAGACTGAATACGCGTCCCCACCTGCGAAAGGTCCACCTTTGCACCCTGCGCCGGGAACACCGCCCCCATCACCTGCTGCTCAACCGCGCTCAGCGCACCACCATAGGACAAACGCACCAGTTCATAGCGTTTGCTGCCCAAAAACCCCTTCATCTGTTGAATTTGCAAAACACCGCGCTGCGCCAAGTTGAACAAAACTCCCATCCAGGACTGTGCAGAAGGAACCCCCACCAGACGTGCAACCAGTGTCAGATCCAGATCAGCAGGCGGTTCGGCCAATGGCATGGATGGCGAAAACTTCAGCATACGGCGATTGGCTTGCGTCACCAAAAGCAGAATTACCGCACCCGCCACAAAGGTCAACAGCCCAACAACCAAACCAGCCTCACCCGCCTGAGCAGCATGACGCTCGCGTTCAGCCTGCTGCACCTGCCATGTCGGCGCGCTTTGCACCAGGCTGCCAGATGGAAAATCAACACTGACGATCAATCCTTCATTAGCCGCAAGTGCGCCAGCAGTCAACAGCCAGCCATCGCTTGTCTGCTCAGATTCAAATGCGCGGTTGAGTGTTGGTGAGCCTTGCGCTTGCACAGGTGAGCGCACCTGCACACTTGCCGCAGCAATTGGATACTCATGATCGCCGGGAATTGCCCGCCAGCGAATGGTGTTTGCCGTCCCAGTTCGCACGACACCCAACACCTCATAACGCAGCACAAACGTGTGCGTTGCATCTGTTGTTGATGCAAAATGCCAGGTAACTTTCAAACGTTCTGCATCCCACGTCACATCCACCATTCCGGGCAAAGCTCCAGTCGGCAGCACAACGCCATCCATGCTAGCCTCAACAAATCGCACCCCATCCGTCTCCGTTGCCAGCACCTCACGAAACGCATAGGTGAACGGGCCGCCATCAAAGCGAAAAACAACCGTCTCGGTCACCATCATCGTCCCACCCGGCTGCACCTCCATCAGCACATCAAAACGCTCTGCAATATAGGATTTATCAGCCCGCACCGGTGCCGCCACACACAAAAGCGTCACAATGATTAACAGGATGAGCAAACCGTTTCGTTTCATGCCATTTTCCTCCACAGTATATACGAACAAACCCTCAAAAATATGCGGTTTTTTGACGATACATTGACGATATTCTGCAATAATAAGAATAGAGTAAAGTTCCCGGAGGAAGACATGAACCGTTCAAAATCGCTTTTCAATTTGGCAGTCAGGGCATTCGTCCTGATGGCATTTGTTGTTTCCACCTTCTTGCAGCCCCAATCTGCACCAGCCATTCAGGCCAGCTACAGCGAAAACTATGCCTGGAGCTATCAAGACATTGACTATAGCGGCACCCCTGGCGGCACCTTCGATCTCGAGTTGGATTCGCAAGGTTTGCCACACATTGCCTATTACAGTCCCAGCGAAAACAAATTGCTCTACCGCGCCTTTAATGGCAGCGAATGGGAACTGCAACACGAAATTTTCGGCAACATGAACTATGTCTCCCTTGAACTAGATGCCAACGACCGACCCCACATAACCTACTACATCACCACCAGCGGCGGCGCCTATTACACCGCCTGGGATGGCAGTTCCTGGCTCTCGCCCATCACAATTGGCACATTCCAGCAAAATCACGGCCAATATGCTAGCCTGGCACTCAGCGATGGCGGAATTCCTCATGTTGCCTATAATGACTTCCAAAATGCCAGTCTGAAGCTGGCCGTTTTGCAAGGCGGTGTGTTTGTGTCACAAATTGTGGATGATAACATTCCCACCGGCGGCGCATTCAACTACATCTCCCTGGCCCTCGATGCCAACGACACGCCACACATTGCCTACTGCGCTGGCGCAGCGCTCGACACCTGCACCGAATTGCGCTACGCCACCTGGAGCGGCGGCTGGGAGCGCGAAATTGTTGATTCAACGGCTGGCGCAGGGTACAACACATCCCTGGCAATCTCATCCATTGCTCAACCCCACATCCTCTATCGCATTCCTGGCAGCAGCCTGCAATACACCTACAAAGACGGCAGCACCTGGGAAAAAGCCGAAATGGATAGTGATACCAGCAGCGCCGTTCACATTGCCCTGGCACTCGATGCCAATGATGCGCCACAGGTTGCCTTCTATAATGGCGGCCAATTGCAATACCGCTTTTGGGATGGCAACGCCTGGTCTGACCTGATGAACCCGCACCGCTACGAGGCCGGCGCACACGTCAGCCTGGAACTGGACCCACAGGGCAACCCGCACATGGCCTATGCCGATGATAACCTCGGCAGTTTGGCCTATGCCCGTTACCAACCTGCCCCCGACCTGGCAATTGCCCAATTCTGGGATGACAATGTAGACAACCGCCTCCTCACCATCCTGCGCAATGATGGCCTCGGCCCCTATGCGGGTGACGTTGAAATTGAGCTATACGTTAACGACATCTACCAGGGGGTTTCGGCGTATAGCTTAAACCTGGCCGTTGGAGAAGTCTTCAGCGGTGACTTACCACGCCCTGGCTGCACCCCACCCAGCATGACCGTCAAAGTCTGCCTGACACCCTATGCCACCGAAACCAACGACAGCAACAACTGTCTGATTGAAACCTGGAGCTGCGACAACACCCCGCCTGTCATAAGCGGCCTCACTATCAGTTCCATTACCAACACCAGCTTCACAGCCAATTGGACAACCAACGAACCGGCTCAAACACGCCTCACCTATGGCACTGGCCCAGGTCGCCAAACCCAAACCTATAACGACATCACGCTCAAAACCACGCACCACGTTGTCATCAGCGGCCTCAACCCGCATACGGCCTACCTTGTTCAGGCTCACGCCGAAGATGCCGGCGGGCTGCAATCTTCCAGCCGCTCGCGAACTGTGCGCACCAGCGCATCGGCCGGCAGCCCCCCTGCCACCCCAATCCTGACTGTCGAGCGGGAAAGCAGCGCTCATGAGCGCTACAGTTTCCAGGCCCAATACCCCGACACAAGCAACATCCAGCGCGTCGAATTCCTGTTCGATGGTACACTGATTGGCACCGACTACACCCCGGCAGATGGACGTTTTAACGTCAAGCTTGAACCCGCTCGTCAAGGGTATAGCCGCGAAGAATTCTTCAGCCCTCATGAAATTGTCGTCCAGGCCTACACGCAAACCGGTCAGCCCTATGCTACCAATCCACTGGTCTATCAACCCATCAGCGAGCCTACCCCAACCCAACTGACCCTGATTAGCCCCGACCCCGAAGTCACGCTCTACATTCCTGGCACAACCGTACCTTCCGGCACATCACAGATTCTCTCCGCATTTGCTGAAGAGTATGAATGGGTTTGTGACTGGTCCACGGCCAACCAGGGGCCGCCCAATTGCGATGAAGTCGCCGGCCCAATCAACATCATGCGCTTTTATGTCAATGACAGCCTGATTGGTTCTGACGCAATTGCCACAAATGGTGTTTACGACTTCAATTGGAACCTGAGCGGCAAGCCAACTGGCGACTATTCAATTCGATTTATGGCCTATGCCCAAAACGGCGACCATCAAGAAGAAACCATCCTCTTCCACATTGTGCAAGGCCAGCCTGACCTGCAAGTCACCCGCACAGTCACCCGTCAAAACCAGCTCTTCAAAGTCAATGTCTCCATTTCCAACGCTGCAACTGCCACTCAATCGGCAAACATTACCAGCTTTTTTGACAACGCGGTTGGCTTTCAGGTTGTTAACCAAAATTTCGAAAACTGGCAGGTTACAGCCAATACAGATGATGAAGGGCGAGTATCCTACGCCCAAATTACCCTGGACCCCGAGCAAGCCCTCAACCCCGGCGAAACCGTCGGCTTCTACTACTACCTTGTTCCCGTCCTCTACCGCAGCATCCAAAATCACCCCTACAGCATTGGTGGGTTGAGTTCTACCATCATCTACGACATTGCCGGCCAACCCAAAAGCAAACAGGTCAACGTCCCCGCCAACATGATTCAGGATGCCGATGCACCAAACGGACAAAGCCAGGTCGCATCCTCAACGGCGCGCGCCTTCGCAAGCAGTGACTACCTGATCATCACCGACCCGAATCGCTTGTTTGAACTCTATAACCAGAACGATGTCAACACACTGCTCGGCAACATGGCCCGCCTGGCCACCCTCAAGCAAGGCGTCCTGGCCTATTGGGAGAGCGATGTATATAACAAAGACATTCTCAATGCCTTGCTCCAGGACAACAGCCAATGGGCCAATCGTCTCCATCCCAATTTCGAAACGCGCGGCAATGGCTATGTCCTGATCGTCGGTGAAACCGAAATCATCCCCGCCTACGTCACAGGCCCCTACAGCCTTTACTGGACTGGCGAAGACCCCGATGATTACAACGTCCGCGACAGCGATAACCCCTACGCCCACACCGATGGCAATGGCGCACCAGACCTGGTGCTTGGGCGCATCATTGGCAACTCGGCCAGCGCGCTCAACCAGGGCGTGATGAACAGCATTCAGACAGACCTCAGCAATAGCTACGAACGCGCCCAGGCCTACGTGGGCAGCGGTGTAGGCAATGGCGAAGATGGAATGCAAGGAGATGCCAACACCCTCAGCAACACACTCACCAATCAAGGATACAGCGTCAGCAAGCACCATTGGGAAGAAGAAGCCTTTCTGCACACCACCAATGGCGTTGACTTTATGGCACACGATGGATTGGCACACGGCGATGTAGATGGCGATGACAATGAAGAAATCATTCTAGCCAGTCGCGACGACCAGGTCTATTACATCAAACCCTACGAAGATTTGCAAGCCGTAGCCTTCTCATTAGATTTTGAAGAAGGCGATAGCCTGGCTGCTGGTGATGTCAACAACGATGGCGTGACAGAAATTATCATCGGCGACCGCAACGACACCATTCGCACCTACAATCTATTTGGGACACAAATTGCGAGTTTTAACCAAAACTTCCAGGCCTGGGATCGCATTGCCGTTGGTGATGTTCTGTTAAGCAACCCCGGCAAAGAGATTGTGATGGCCGATTACAATAACTCCGGGCAAGACTATCTACGCATCTTCACCTATACCGGAACACAGCTTGGCACATTCTCCATCACCAATCTGGGCTACAACTTTGCCGATCACGACATTTTGCGCACTGGCAATGTCAGCACCAGCAATTCCTGGGAAACAGATGAGATCATCTTCACCGACCGTTTCAACGACAAGATTGTTGGCGTCACAGCCAATGGCGATCTTGTCTTCCAATTCGAAATAGATGTAGACTACGGCGACAACATGGAAGTCGCCAATGTCTATGGCAGTTCGCTGGATGAAGTCATCTTTGCAGACCGATCCAACAACATCCGCACCTATCAAATCGTATCCGGCACTGGTCAGAAGGTTTTGGATGCCTATGTGGATGTAGAAGAATACGATGGCATGGTAATGTTCAACACCAACACCTTTTACGACTCGATCCTTCATGCCGACCGTGCCAATCGGCTGCGCGTTATAGACCTTTACTATCCCGCTCATTCCGTTGAACTGTTCGAAAGCTCAATCGCCGACGCCGACCTGATCTGGTTCCAGGCGCATGGCTCAGCAAGCGGCATGGATCCTACCATTGATGTTAACAACTTCCCAGTTAACTTTGATGGTGCCCATCCAATCGTCAATGCCTGGTCTTGCACAACCGGTTACTACGAAGGGAATAACGACAATGGCATTGCGGAAGCATTCCTACAATCGGGGGCTGGCATCTATGTTGGTGCAACCGAAGTCTCTCCAATGAACACCAACTCCAATACCAGCCGCAAACTCTACCGCGACTATTGGACTTCCGGGCAAAACTTTGGCAAATCGTTCCTGCGCTTCAAAAATGATCGCTGGGAAGTCTCCCAATACTACGATTGGTGGTGGTATACCATTAACGAATACAACATCTATGGTGACCCAAAGTTCGACATCATGGGCGACACGACCCTCAACAGCTCGGCCCCTGCTGCCTCACTTGCACCGCAAGGCACCCTAACCCTCGACCTGCCAATGTACACTGTTGAAAACAGCCATGGTGTAGACCGGGTTGAAATTCCCGGCGGTCAACTCTACCAGGACAGCTTGCAATACGAAGTCCCCATCTACCTGCACACGATTGAGATTCCTGCCGGACAGCAAGTGCAAGATGTGACCCTGACCACGCGCAACAATTTGTCTACAACGTTCGGACTAAACCTCCCCATCGCCGACACATCCATCACCGGCCAATCGCCCTTTAACCGCTCAGCATCCAGCCTGCGCCCCTTCTCGCAAATTGCCGGTCATGATTGGAGTCCCAACTTTGATCAACCCTTCACCTGGTCCATCAGCCCCAACGCCGATGGTTCCAGCACCCTGGCCCTGGTTCTCTACCCCTTCTACTATGATGCAGCGGCTCAATATGTGGAATACTACCAGCATTACGAATTCAATATTGAAACCACAGAGTCTGATATCACCATCCTGAACGCCCAAACCGACCAGACCACCTATTCGCTTGGGCAACCTGTGACGCTCGACCTGCTGCTCAACGTCCCCAACGAGCCAGAAGATATGCTCATCAGCGCCCTCATCCGACATGCTGGCAGCGGCGAAGTGGTGGATGGTTTCGAGTTTGCGATTGTGGAAGATCTGACCGGACAGGGCAACGTTGCCCTCAACTGGGATTCTTCAGCCGCTCCAGCAGGAGATTACCAGGTTGAGATACAACTCCTCGACTTTGAAGACAACATCCTGTCACAACAATTCTTGAACTTCACCCTTGGACAAGCCAACCTGACCCTGCACACGCTCACTGCCACCCCCACGCATTTCCATCCAGGTGACGTGATTGAAGCCGAACTGCTCTTCCAAAACACCGGTGACCTGACACTATCAGGGAAAACCATCATTGAGGTGCAAACCAAAACCGGCACGCCCATTCTCACCTTCAGCGAGGAATTTGGTAACCTGCTACCCGGTGAACAGCTCATCTTCCCAGCCAACTGGGATTCGAGCACCGCAACCGAAACAGATTACCGCATCATTGGCTATGTCCAATACAATTCCCAAAGCACACCTGTCTTAACCGTTGCCCTCAGCACGCTGGCAAAGCTCTATCTGCCAGCAATCAAACGCTAATCAGCCCCTCCACCCAACGTCTGGGGTGGGAAGAGAAGCACTCTCCCCACCCCGGCAGCATTACAAACAACAGCCCGAGCAAGGTTTCGCTCGGGCTGTATCCTGTTTTTTTTCACTCCTTTGGCAAAATCAGCCGCACCAAACGTTGCCAACCCTGCCGAATCTGCAATGCCTTTAACCGCCAGCTGCCAACAATGCCATATGGAATGAACAACACAAATGCCACATACACCGCACCGTTGATAAAACTGGCACTTTCACCAATGTAACGTCGCAGGCCAAAATCCAACAAGCGGTAAACAGCTGCTCCCACCAACGCACCATCCAGAGTACCAACCCCGCCAATCAAGACGATCAGCAAAGCCGTAACGGTGAAGCCCATGCCAGCCGTGTTTGGGCTAACAATTGGCTGATACACCGTATGCAAAGCCCCAGCCATCGCCGCCGTAACTGAAGAAAGCATCAGCGCCGCCAGCTTGAAGGTGAAAGTATTGTAGCCCAACATTCGGGCGCGGCCCTCATTCTCACGAATTGCCGTGCAAACCCGCCCGGTTGGCGAATTGACGAACCGCTTATAGATCAGGTAGAACAGGATCAAAATCGCCAGCGTGATGAAATACAGGCGCAGGCGCTGTGTGGCCGGGTTAAGAAAATCGGGCGCAATCACACCCTGCAACCCAACATCAGCACCGGTATAGGCCCCCAGCTCGGTAGACAAAACCACGATGTGAAAAACACTTGCCATGCCCAAAGTGACCAGGGCAAAGGTAATGCCCTTCACGCGCGGCAGCACAACGCCAAACAGCAGCGCCTGCACCACCGCAAGCACCAGCACAGCCGCCAGTGTTTGCCACCAGGTCAACCCAAAGCTCTTCAACGCAATTCCGCTGCCATAGGCTCCAACCGCAAAAAACATACTGTGCCCAAATGACAGCAACCCGGTAAAGCCAAAAATCAGATCAAAACTGAGCGCATACAGAGCCAGGATGAAGATTTCAATCGCCAGACCCTGAATAAATTTCGATGTTCCACCCTCATTACTCCACACCGCCGCTGGAGAAGCCCCTTCAAACACACCCACCACAAATGGCAGCGCCGCAAGCAACAGCAAAACCACCCAGGAAGCTCGATAGGAATGCCACAAAGAAGGTTTCATCCTCTACTCCTTCTTTCCCAACAACCCATTGGGCAGCAAGAGCAAGACGACCACCATCAACAGCAGGGTTGAGGCCGGAACAATCGGTGGCGATGGTTTAAAGACAATATCAGTGAATGGAATGGGAATTCCAATCTGCCCATATTTGATAATGAACTGCTGCATCAAACCAACCAGGAGCGAGCCAAGCGCTGCACCGGGGTAACTCGTCAGGCCACCAATAGCCAGCGCAATCAACGCGTTCAACATGACATTCTCCCCCATATAATTGGAAAGCCCGACCGAGGGTGCCGCAAGGGCCCCTCCCAGCGCCGCCAGCCCCACACCCAGCGCAAACACGAGCGTGAACACACGCCGCACATTAATGCCCAATGCCTCCACCATTTGCCGATCCTGCACACCAGCCCGGATAATCATCCCCAGCCGCGAACGCTTGAGTAACACCCAGACAGCCACCAGCACCACAACCCCAACCAGCGGAATAAAGATTTCATTATACACGCGCACCCGGCCACCCAACACCAGGATCGTTGAACAATTATTCTGCCACCAATCGGCCAACGTCTTGGCCGGGCAGCCCGGGCCAGTTCCCGTAAATAACGCTGGTTTTGGCATGGTAAATTCAGGCCGCCCCCACACCGCCCGCACCATTTCAATCCCAATTGCACTCATCCCCAGCGTCAGCATCAATTGATAAATGGGGCGAATGTAGAGCGGACGAATCAGCGTCACCTCCATCAAGCTGCCCAACCCCATCCCGCTCAACACAGCAACCAGCACCGCAATCAGGAACAGCCAGTTGCTGTTCAGCCCCGTCAACCAGGTCGTCAGTGCTGCATTGAAAATCAACACCAGAATGCCCACCAACACCAACCCCGCAAAAGGCAAAAAGGATCGCCACGAAAGCCGTGCCGGAGATGTATTGACACCTGCCAACAGCGTCAGCGAAAAGGCGCCCAGCAAGCTAGCAAACAGAAGCCCCAACACAGCAAGCACCGGCCCGCCCTGCTCAAAACCCACTGCTGGCGGCGTGAGCGGTGTTCCCTGATCCAGCATCAGCGAATAAGAACCTGGCGCCTGCGAGAAATTCTCTGTATCCCAGGCAGCAATCGGATAGCCACGCATCACAGCCAACAGCACCAGTGTTGCCAGCACCACCCCCACTGCACCCAGGCCGCGCGCCATGCCGTTGCCCCAGGAAAGGCGCAATACCCAACGCGCCCACAAACCTTGCAACAAAAAACCACTCACCAGCAGCATCAACGGCGTCAGCAAATCCACAAACGTATCGGGACGAACAAATACCGTCCAACCAATATACGCGCCAATCATGAACAAGGTGCCATGCGCCAGATTCAACACATCCAGCAAGCCAAAAATAAGCGAGAACCCCGAAGCCACCAGGAAAGTCAACGAACCAACCGCCAGCCCGCGCAGCAATGTAATCACAAAATCTTTGCGTTCCATCCCCTGTGCGGCACTAATAAACAATACCACCAACATGCCAATCAGCAAGTAGCGGACGAGATTTTTACGAAGGAGAACTTGAAATGAGGTCATGGACTTTTTCCATCTGCTCCACATCAGGCTGCGCCCAGGTAACGGTGAATGGTGACCTTATCTTCCTTCAAATCGGCCATTTTTCCGCTTTGTACCGAGCGCCCCTCTTCGATAATGACATAATATTCCGCCAGTTGACTGGCAACCAGAAAATTCTGCTCTACCAGAATAACTGTAGATTGCTGTGAAAGTTGCCGGATGGCGCTCATCACATGCTCAATCACCACCGGCGCCAGCCCCTCCGAAGGCTCATCAATCAGCAACAGGGAATTATCCGCAACCAATGCCCGAGCAATTGCCAGCATCTGTTGCTGTCCACCCGAAAGATTCGTGCCGGGTAAATGGATCAATCGCTTCAGGTCAGGAAACAGCTCAAACAGCATCCCCTGCTTGCGGGCATAGTCCCCCTTCCTTCGTTCAGCAATTTTGAGGTTTTCTTCCACACTCAGGTCGCGGAAAATGGCACGGTTCTCAGGCACAAAACCGATCCCCAACGCAGCAATATCAAACGAGCGCATGCCCTGAATTTCACGCCCATTGAAAAGAACCTTGCCCCGGCGCGGCGGCGTGAGCCCCAGGATGGTTTTCAAGGTCGTTGTCTTTCCTGCCCCATTGCGGCCCAACAAGGCGGTAATGGCCCCACGCGGCACGCTCACCTGCACCCCTTGCAGGATGTGATACTGACCAATGAAGGTATGAACATCTTGAACTTCGAGGATTGTTTCCATAATTCACACATTCAATTCATACAGGCCGCCCAAATAGGCCGTCTGTACTTCTTTATTTGCAGTAATTTCGGATGGGCTGCCCTCAGCCAACACCCGTCCCTGATGCATAACCGTGATGACATCCGAAACACGCATCACCACATTCATATTATGCTCAACCAGCAATACGGTCTTATTGCCCGCCTTTTGAATATCTTGAATCAACGCAATCAGCTCTGGCACCTGCTCCGATGCCATGCCAGCCGTTGGCTCATCCAAGAGCAGCACTTCCGGGTCGGGCGCCAGAATCATGCCCAGTTCCAGTTTGCGTTGGTCACCGTGCGGCAGGGTACGTGCCAGGGCTTGCGCCCTGCCACTCAACCCCACCTGCTCAATCACCTGCCAGGCACGCTGTTCATACGCTCGGAATGCCGAAGCAGCCCGCCAAAATTTGAAGTTATCGCTCCCCAATGCCTGAGCCGCAAGCCGGATATTCTCCAGAACAGTCAGGTTCGGGAAGATGTTCGTAATCTGAAAGGAGCGTCCAATCCCGAAATGAATGGTGCGATGCACCGGCTGATGCGTAATATCACGCCCCTTAAACAAAATCCTGCCGCTCGTCGGCTCCAAATTCCCCGAAAGCAGGTTAAAGAAGGTCGTTTTGCCTGCACCGTTCGGGCCAATGATGGCGTGCAGCGAATGTTTTCGCACCTGCATATTAACATCATCTACCGCAACCAGTGCACCAAATTCTTTGCGTAAATGAAGGGTCTGAAAAATAATCTCGGCTTCCATGTCACCTTTCATTATAAATCAACATTGCTCAGCACATTGCAGCCGCGAGCAATCTATTTTTCGGCATTCCCTAAGGGCCTCTTGCGAGACCCTTAGGGAGAGAGCCAGGAAAGAAAATCCGACGAATTACTTGCCCGTCAAACTACCATAGGGCAGGCTGCCGCAGCGGTCCTTCATCGTCTCGGGCAGCAAGCACGGCGGCTCGGGGCGAGTCGTCTCGACATATTCATAGAAATTCGCATCGGGATCGGTCACATTCAACAGCTTGAGAATGTACATATCCTGAATGGCAACATGATCCTCAGGGCGAATGTAGATCGTGCCCTTCGGGCCTTCAAAGGTCATACCTTCCATCACCTTCACCAGGGCATCGCCATTGGCATCACCATTCGTCAGGCGCAGCGCTTCCACAACCATAATCGCTGCATTCATTCCATCCGCATCGAACAAATCGGGGCTAACACCATAGCGCGGCTTGGTATTGGCAACCAAAAAGTCATTGGCCGGATTCTTGGGCGCACTGTAATGATACAGAATGCCACTCGTGCTACCCACCGCATTGCCATACCAAACAGGCATCAGCGCATTATCAATAAAGGTAGCGCCAAGCGCCATCTCTTCCGTCACGCCCTGATCCACTGCCGCCTGCATCAACGGCACAAATCCACCACCTGCCCAGCTAACAATATAGGCATCCGCACCAGAGTTTGCAATCTGTTCCATGTAGGTAGTAAAGTCCGTCGTATCTAACGGGGCAAAGATGTCATCAGCAACAAACGTGCCGCCGCTCAAGGTACAGGCATCGCGGAAGGCCGCTGCTGAACCGCGCCCAAAAGCATAGTCGGGGGCAATTTGCACCAGGTTCTTATATTCCTTGGTCAGGTAGGTGCATTCATTGATTGCATCCTGATAATTGTTACGGCTTGTGCGGAAGGTGTAGATGTTGAAGTTAACACCCGTGATGTCATTCGCTGCTGCCGGCGCAACAATCAGGGGGATTTTGTTTTCTGCAGCAATGCCCTGAAGTGTCGCCGTTGCGCCCGATGAAACTGTGCCAACCAGAATATCCACTTTCTGAACGTCAATCAGTTCGCGGGCAATGGTAGCCGTATTTTCGGGGTTGCTTGCATCATCGCGCACATAGATGATAATCTCGCAGTCATCCACCTTAAAGATGTTTTCCTGGGCAACCTTGAGGTCAAACTTCTCGCCAGCCGAGCCAGCAGCACCCGCTTCATACTCCATGCCCAACATGAACGAGCGCAGAATATGCGAGCCGTAAATTGCCAGCGGCCCCGAGGCATCGGTGATGAGACCAACCTTAATCGGTTCTGCACAAGTCAGGCCAGTTGGGGCGGGAACTTCGGTTGGCACCTCGGTCGGTGGCACTTCGGTTGGAGCAGCAACCGTTGGGGCAACGGTTGGCGGCACCTTGGTTGGCTCTGCCGTCGGGGTCGGCGTAGATGTGCAAGCCGTCAGCACAAACGACAAAACCAGCACAAACAACACAGAAATACGTAACGCTTTCATCTTTCTCCTCCAAAAAAAGTCAAAAATTTGCAAACAGGCCAGAGCCTGCTCACGACACATCCAAAGCCTGCTGCCGGGCAAGGAAGCCCAGCACCAGCGCATTGAACACACCCGGCGCCTCAAGGCACAGTGCATGCCCGGCACCCGGGATAACAACCAATTGTGCGCCAGCAATTTCGCCCGCAATTCTCTCACTATACTTGCGCGGTTTGAGAATATCTTCCTCGCCAACCATCACCAGCGTTGGCACAGCAATGCGGTGTAAGTCCGCCGTAAGGTTCAGGCGTTTAAAGCACAACAACAATTCCAACACAGCATCCAGATCCAACAGCGCATAGCGCTCGGCTGCCACATCCAGCGCCGCACGGTTTGCAGCAATGTAGCGCGCCGAAAAATTGAGCGGGTAGCTGAGTTGATACAACAAACGGGCATCTTTCATTCGCGCCGCGGCCGCCCAACCATCCACCATACCATCCAGTACTGCATCCGAGTGGCTGACCGCAGAAGACAAAATCAGCGAACGCGTGCGTTCTGGGTAAAGCAATGCAAAGGCCATGCTCAATTCTGCCCCATAGGAAATGCCGCCAATATGGGCGCGTTCCATGCCAAGGGCGCTGAGCAAAGCCGCCAGGTCATCAGCGTGAAGTTCCATTGTGTAGGGGCCTGCCGGATGAGCTGAACGCCACATCCCACGGCAATCATAGAGCAACAGCCGATGATGTTTGGCAAGCTCAGCAGTTTGCAAGCCCCAGCTCGCCGTACTCATCAACACGCCGTTGGATAGCACCAGGCATTCGGCATCTTCTGGCCCGTGCAGCTCATAGTACAACTCAGTACCGTTGACCTGAAGGAATGGCATGACCTGCTCTCTTAAACTTCAAACCCCAAGAAAGTGCGCACCGCTTCCCCCTCACCGCGCTGCAAGAAAGTCGCCCGAACCGGTGTCCCGACAACAATTGTCTGTGGCTGTTTCACATCCACACCCACAATCTGAGCACAAATGCTCGGGCCTTCCTCCAACCGCACCACGCCAACGCAATATGGATTCTTGCGATCATACCCGGCCTGAATCATAGCAGAAGGAGCAATGTAGATGACGGAATAGGCAGCCAGTTCGCCCCGCCCCGAAAGCTCCACCGCCTCCATCTCATTTCCATAGCATTCCGGGCACATCGGCCGCGCCGGAAAATAGAGCTTGCCACATGCCTTGCAGCGGCTACCAACCAGTTTTTGTTCGCCCAGCGCCGTTGCGTGATGGATATGCGTAAATTCGACTTCACTCATTTTTTTATCTCCTCTCAAAGATATGCACGGTGCAGGTTTGGCCCGTTCCACCGACATTGTGCGTCAGGCCAACGTGCGGGTTGCCCGGCAACTGCCGCTCTCCCGCCTCGCCGCGCAGCTGTTTCCAAATCTCCAGTACCTGCCCAATGCCCGAGGCCCCCACCGGATGCCCTTTGGACTTAAGCCCGCCAGATGTATTGATCGGATGAGCGCCATCACGCGCGGTTTGCCCCGCTTCCGCAGCCCGCCAGCCCTGCCCTGGCGCAAAGAAGCCCAAATCTTCGCTGGCAATGATTTCAGCAATGGTAAAGCAATCATGTACCTCGGCCAATTGAATATCCGCCGGCCCCACTCCCGCCATCTCATAGGCCTGTTGTGCCGCATAACGCGCCGCCGGCAAAGAGGTCATGGTTGGGCGGCTATGCGTTGCGCCATCACTGCCCTGCCCCGAGCCAATGATATACAGCGGCTGATCGGTAAAGCGCCGGGCAATCTCCTCACTGACCAAAATCACAGCTGCCGCCCCATCCGAAACCGGTGAGCAATCGTACAGCCGCATCGGCCAGGCAATGATTGGATTGGCGCGCTCATCGCGCAAGAAAGCCATCTCATCCGCCCATTCTGGCACCGGCTGTCCTTTTTTAATGGCACTCTTCTTGCGCCCTTCCATAATGTCGGCAATCCGCTGCCCAAATTGCGCCTTGGCATTAAGCGAACCATTTTCATGATTTTTGAAGCCGACCTTCAAGAAAGCATCCGGCGTTGCTCCATACTGCGCCATGTAGGCAGTCGCCATCGAGGCATACAAACCCGGGAAGGTAAAACCCGCCGGTACCTCATAGAGCGCGTCCGCTGCAATTGCCAGCGTATCAGTCACGCGCTCAATCGGCAGGTCAGTCATCTTCTCAATGCCACCCACCAGCACAACATCATACAGGCCTGAAGCAATTGCCAGAATGCCCTGCCGTAGCGCCGCGCCACCGCTTGCACAGGCATCTTCCACCCGCGTGGCCGGGCGCGGCGTCAGCCCCACCCAATCGGCCATGATGGGCGCTGTATGGCCCTGATTTTCAAACAAATCGCTGCTGAAATTACCAATCAATAGTGCCTCAATTTCGCGCGGGTCAAACCCCTTGTCCACAGAGGCCAACATCTCCTGAAACGCATCCACAAACAAATCACGGGTAGATTTGCCAGGGAAGCAGCCAAACCGTGACATTCCTGCCCCCACCAGGGCAACCCCTCGACCCAATGTACGTTTACTCATACCAAATCCTCTCCCAAACAACATCTCTGCTCAAGCCTGCCCAGCCAAAAAGGCGTGGAACAAAGCATTGAATTCTTCTGGTTTTTCAATTTGCGGGCTGTGCGCTGCATTTTCAATCACCCGCTCGGTAAACTGCCCGCCCGTCGCGGCATAGCGTTGCAAGACCTGGCGCGTCTGCGCCACCATCGGCTGTGGCGGGTAAATGGCATCGCCTGGCCAGCCCGGCACAAACCCCAGTTTACCCAGTGCACCAAAATCAAACATTGAATGATCCGAGACAATGCTATCGCTATCACCGCGCAACCACAACACCGGCGGCTTGATGGGGGCAGCCAACAAATCTGCCACATCATCAGCCAGATATTTGGGCGACCAACAATTGACAATCCCCTTCACACCCGGGGCAACATTCGGCCAGTTGGGTGAAGGGATAAAATCCCCCGGATAGGCCTCGCTGCCAGTTTTCTGCGCCAGTGAAGCAGTCAGAAAATCCTCCTCGCGCCCCGCCCGGAAAGGCGGTTTGTAGTAAAAAGTGTTAATCACATTGCGCGGCGAGTTGGGGTCGGTCGTGCTGCGGTCTGCCTCTTGAATCAATTTGATGAAGGTCGGGTTGACCACGCCACCGCCCGAGCCTGCAAAATCTGCATAACAAGGCGTCCCATCCACATCCTTCGTCCCACCAAAGCCATAGGGCGAAACCGGGCAAATCAGCGTTAGCGAACGCGCCCGCCCCGGATAATCGGTGATGAAGCGATACAACACCCCGGCGCCCATAGACCAGCCAACAAAATGAGCCGATTGCAAATTCAGAGCATCGAGCAGTGCTGCCACATCGTCTGCCAGGTCACGCAGCCCGCGTGTTGCGTCAATGGGCGCATCCTCCGTCCAGCCATAGCCGCGCAAGTCGGGCGCAATCCCCCAATACCCCTGCGGCAGTGCCAACATCGTCTCTTCCCAATAGAGCGCCGCCGAAAAATTGCCGTGCAAAAAGACAACTGGTACCCTTTCTTGGCTGCCGCTGAAGTAAACATTCTGCTGCAACCGCGCCGTCTGCACCATACGATTCGAGATTCCATCCAAAGGCAAAGGCTTGTCCATCGGTTACTCCACTTTCTGATACATCCGTTTGTTGCGCCCTTCCAGGCTTTCGGGGCGACCTGCCCCCGGGTCACCCAGGTGCATGAACAAAGTGTCACCCTCAATTGCGTACCGTCCATAGAAGGCACCCAGCAAGTTTAAAGTATGCTGTGTTTGCTCCATATCAATCAGTCCATCAGCCGCTGCATAGGTACCGCTCGAGGTAATGCCCATCTCGTCAAACACTGCTCGAAAGCGACCATCGGCAAAAAACTCGAAATACAGCCCTGGGTATGGCTGACCTTGCGGCTGCTGCCACTTTCCAATCAAATCATTCATCCTTGCCTCCTTTCCACTCAAGTTGGAAACACCATCTTCGGCACAATTCCCATCCGGTGCGCCTCTTCGCGCAGCCAATCACGGAAGTTGGGATGCGCCACCCGGATGAGAGCCTCCATGCGTTCGCGCACGCAACGCCCACGCAATTCGGCCACCCCATACTCGGTCACAATCGTATCCACATCCTGGCTTGGCACCGTCACCTCGGCCCCCTCCGAAAGGATCGGCACAATCGTCGAAAGCATTCCATCCTTGGCCGTTGAGCGCAAAGCAATGATGCCACGCCCGCCCGGCGAAAGCTGTGCCCCGCGATGGGTATCAAGCTGCCCACCCGTGCCGCTAAAATGCCGAAACCCAATGCTCTGCGAACACACCTGCCCAAAAATATCCACCTGCAAAGCAGTGTTGACGCTCACCATCTTGTAATTGCGGCCAATGACAACCGGGTCGTTCGTCACCTGCCCCTGCTGAAACTCCACGCCAATGTTGTTATCCACAAAGTCATACAGCTTCTGCGTTCCAAGTGCAAACGCGCCCACCATTTTGCCTGGCCAAAGTGTCTTACGGCGATTGGTTACAATGCCCGCCTCATACAAATCTACCATCCCATCGGTAAACATCTCGGTGTGAATGCCCAGGTCGCGGCGATCATGAAGAAATGCGGTAATTGCATTCGGAATTCCACCAATTCCCAGTTGCAAGGTCGAGCCATCCTCAATCAACCCGGCAATGTAACCGCCAATTGCCTGCTCAGCCTCGCTGGGCGGCGACGGTGGAAACTGAAAGAGCGGGACATGATTTTCAACAAGATAATCCACTTCCGAGATATGCACCTGCGTATCTCCAAGCGTCCAGGGCAGATTTTCATTCATCTCCAGGATAACCAGGTCGGCGGCAGCCATTAATTGCTTTTCCATCACCAGGCCTAACGAAAGCGACATATAACCGCGCTTGTCGGGCGGGGTAGCCGTTCCCCAAAACACATTCAGCCGCCCCTGCGCAGCCGCAAGTTTGACCGTTGCCGCCTGATGCAAGTTATTCGGAATGTAGGAGATTCTCCCTTCTGGATGCACTTTGCGATCTGGAGCGCCATAAAACCAGTTCTCGACAAAGAAATGCCCTGCCATCTCTGGGCGCAAGACAAAATCATAGGGTCGCAATGGCAAACAAACCCACACCGTCACATCGCTCAAGCGCTCGCGCTGCCGCCCCAGCTCCGTCAACAGACCAGCCGGTTCCGAAGCAGCCATTGCCACGCCAATCGTCTGATGTGACTGAACCAGCCCAACGGCATCGGCGATGGAAAGAAGTTTTTGTGCATAGATGGTTCGATCGTACATAAAAGCCCTTTTCTTGTTCGCTCTGCCGGATAGAAATGCTCATACCCGGCAGAGCAATTTTTCTGCCTTACGGCATCACCAACGCCGCGCCGGCCTGGTTATACCCCACACCAGAACCGACCAACATCACCAAATCGCCTGATCGAATCTTGCCCAGACGGATGGCATCATCCAGACAGACGGGAATGCAGGCTGACCCCATATACCCCCATTTATCCATCACCCAGTGCGCCTTCTCAATTGGCATGCCCAACGTCTCCATCACCAGGTCAATGGAAGGCTTGCGCACCTGCGTGAAGATCACCATTGCCACATCCTCCAGGCGAAAACCGCCTTTTTCGGCCAGGCCACGTGCAATCTTCGGCCAACCCTCGTGGTTAACCTCCGGTGGGTAACGCTGCACCAACCGCACCTTCGTCCGTCCCGCCTGCACCGATTCAACCGAAGCCGGTTCAAACGTTCCGCCCGAATAGATGCCCCAATGCGCATGATAGGAACCATCCGCCAGGAAAGTGGAAGAAACAAAGCCAGGCCGATCGGCAACACCAATCACTGCTGCACCAGCCCCATCCCCATAAAAGAAGGAGGTAATATCGTTCGGGTCAGCCAGCTTGCTCATCATATAAGCACCGATGACGAGGATATATTTCATCCACGGGTTGGCAGCAATCAGCCCACAAGCCGAAGCCACACCCGTCGGAAAGGAAGCACAGGCACAGCCCAGGTCATAGGTACCGGCATTCACCGCGCCCAGCTTGTGCTGCACCACAACCGAAGTTGCCGGGGTGATGTAATCGGGGCTATCGGTGCCAAGCAGAATCATATCAAGCTGCTCCGGACGCACACCGGCGCGCTCCAGCGCATCCTGCGCAGCGCGCACTGCCAGATCCGAAGTAGCCCATTCACGCGGCGCATGCCAGCGTGTGTAAATTCCACTCGATTCAGCAAACTTATCCACCACACCGGGCAGGGTCGGCGAGACCTTTGCCATCCATTCTTTGAAGGTCTCATTTGAGACTTCAATTTCGGGGATATAGCGCCCCGTGCTGAGAATTGTTCCGTACCGCATAACTACCTCCTCACGTACCAATCACAATTCCACCATCCACGCTGATGGTAGCCCCATGCACAAACGCCGCCTCATCGCTCGCCAGCCACAAATAAGCGTTGGCAATATCCATCGGGTCGCCCAGCCGTCCCAACGGCGTGTGAGCGCGCATATCGGCCAGCACATTTTCGGGCATCTTCTGCACCATCTCGGTCAAAATAAAGCCCGGCGCCACTGCATTGACCCGGATGCCAAATTTACCCAGTTCGCGCGCCCAAACCTTCGTCAACCCAATTACCCCGGCCTTGGTCGCAACATAATTGGTCTGGCCAAAGTTACCATACAGCCCCACCACTGAAGACGCATTAACAATGACACCACCGCCCTGCCGAATCATAAACGGCACCACCGCCTGCGTGCAATTAAAAACACCCTTTAGATTGACATCTATCACCGCATCCCAGGCTGCTTCGTCCATCTGTTTGGCCAGCACGCCATCTTTCATCTTCACCAGTTGCGCATCACGGGTGATTCCAGCATTATTGATCAACACATCCACTCGGCCAAAATTTGCCACCACCTCTTCTACCCAGGCCTGCACAGCCTGACGATCAGCAACATTAACCTGGTAGAAACGCGCTTCCGGGCCCAGTTCAGGCAACAAAGCCTGGCCTGCTTCCGCATTCATATCACAGATGACCACCCGGGCACCCTCCTGAGCAAAACGCAAAGCCGTTGCTTTGCCAATGCCAGCAGCACCGCCGGTAATCAGAACAACCTTATCTTTCAGGCGCATCGTTCACTTCTCCTTATCTGAATTGGGATGAAGAATACAACATCCACAGCATAACAAACTGTGGTTACAAACCAGTTACACATCGCCATCCAACATCAGCGGCCCATCCAATGCCACATAGCGTTGAATGAATTGCACCGCCTCCTGCCAGGTATCAAAATGCATTTCCTCACTACTTTGCACGTGACGGATCTCACCGCGATAGGCACCTGTTTCAGGCTGCACAACGAAGCGAATGACAAACGAAGAAATGATTGGGGAAAGTCCAGTATCCATCATCTTTAGCATACCCCAGGATGGATACAGGGCAGTTACAAAGTCTAGTCCATCAGCTTTTGGTACAATTGCTGAGTTTCAGGCGCCGGGCTAACCTCCAGTTCTTCGCGCAAGGTTTGCACACAACGCTGATAAATCCTCCCCACCTGCCCACGATCGCCCAGCCGTGCATAAGCAAACATCAAATGCCGATACGCCCGTTCCCAACAATTATCCTGCCCCAAAACGCGCTGCGCCACCTCAATCACCTCCACAAAACGCTCGCGGCGCAGCAGCACATCCATCACCTGATCCGATGCTTCAAGGAACAATGCCGCCAATCGCTCGCGTTCCTCCGCTGCCCAGGTCTCATAAAGCGCCGAGGGCAAATATTCGCCAAGATACAAACACAGCGCAGATTGCAATTGCTCGAAATGCTCCTCCGGGTTATGCAAAGCCGCCCGAACCCCAACCAGGAACAGCTCAGCATCCAACCAGAGGTCCGCACCAGGCCGCAAACGGTATCTTGTCCCCTCGCGCAGCACAAATGCCGATTCATCCCCCGAATCGCGTCCTGGCTCTAGAACTTGATAGAGCGCATTGAGTGTGCTTTTAAAATTGCGTTGGGCGCTGATGGGGTCTGCCTCAGGCCACAAGAACTCACAAATCTGGTCACGCTCCAAAAACGTATGCCGAAAGGTAAGCAAGACCTGAAACAGCAAACGAGCCTTCTCGCGTCGCCAACCATGCGATGCGACCAGCACCGCTCCCAACCAGACCTGAAAATCGCCCAACGTCTGTACCCGCAGCTGATACCCAGGGTGCAACTCCAGCCCCGGAAGCCCCAAGGCGTTCAGCAGTTCCTGCACATAACCTACCTCCCAGCCCTTTTGGCGGGCCAAAACCAAGAGCGGAATAAAGACTCGTGCATCGCTGCCCCCCACAAACGAGGAACGGGTGAACAAAAAATCATAGCCATTGTTGCGACAAACCCCCAACACCTCGGGCAAAATTTGCACCAGCCGCTCCAAACGGCCTTGCTTCCACCAGCCCCAGGCCAGCCACAAACGCGCCGCACTGCGCCCGAAAGGGTCGCTGCACTCCTGAAAACCAGCCACCGCCCGATTCAGCCACTGCTCAGCCGCCTCATAACGACCTGCCAGCATCAGGCTTGCCCCCATCGTCAAACGCACCAGCGAAGCAATCCATTCATCGCCGGCCTGCATCGCAATTTCAATTGCATCCTGTGCATGTTGCTGCGCCCGTACAAGGTCACCGACATAGCCATAGGCCCGGCACAACCCCCAACCGGATTCGACCCGCAAGCGCGGCACCGCCAGGCTGCGGCTGATTTCAATGCTCTTTTCATACTGCTGCCTGGCGCGCAGATAGTTTTCCATCCCACCCAACAACATCAACGCGTGGCCCTGACGCATCAACCCCACAGCCGTCACAAATGGCGATTTGAGCGCCTCGCCGCGCTGTGCGCCCTCCAAAGCCGTTTCAAATGCAGCTTCACCCAACCCCATAAAAGCATAAATCAAAGAAAGGATCAACCCTGTTTCACGGTGTGCGCGCGGCATTTGCACCGGGTCACGTTTCTCCATTTGCAAGCGCTGCTCCAACCCCTGCCGAGCCTCATTCAACCGCCCGGTGCGCAACCAAACCCGAAACAGCAATTCCTCATTCGAGGGGCCTTCCAAACGCAGCGCCTCAGCACTTTGCCTCAGCCGTTCCGCCTCCAAAACTCGGCCAGCGTTTAACTTATTCTCCGCCAACAACTCCAAGAGCCGAACCTGTGTCTCACGGTCATCAAAGCCATCGCTCAATCGCAACGAGGTTTCCAACAATTCCTCAGCTCGCGCTGGATTGACAGTATCCAAATAGACACGCGCCTGCCCACGCAACGCCCGTGCCATGCCATCCGGCTGCCCACGGACACGCCAAATGGCCTCTGACTGCGTATACCAGCCCAACGCCTCCTCAAAGCGGCTATGCAGCCGCGCCAGGTCGCCCAGCGTGAAAATGAGCAATGGGTGCTGACGCAAAATATCCGGGGGCAGCGAAGCCAGATAGGCAGCCAGCGTATCCAAACGCCCCGAAGCCAATAAGGCCGCCGCATACGAATCGAGCAAACCGGCCAATCCATCCCATGCACCGGCCTCCAAAAGGTGGTAAAGCGCCTCTTCGGGCGCATTCTGGCCCAAGAACCAGTCCGCCGCGCGACAGTGCCACGCATTGCGCTGTGTCACATCGGTCTGCTGTCGCAAGAACTGATGAAAAATATGATGATAGCGCAACGCCCCACCCGCCGTCTCAATCACAAACAAATCCTGACGCTTCAAATAGGCCAGCATAGCGGTCGAATCATGCGCCCCACGCAACGCATTGCATGCCTCCGGTTCCAACTCGCGCAAGGTTGCCGTACAAAGCAAAAATTCGCGCACATCCATCGGCTGGCGCTCAAACACCTCTCCTGCCAACACCTCAAACAAACGCTCCAACGAATCGGCCTGCCAGCGCCCCGAAACATCAAAACCGCCCTGCTGGTTGCGAATGCTCTGCCAGATCAATTGCAAAGCCACTGCCCAACCTTCAGAATAGGATTGCAACGCCGCCACCTCTGAAGCACTCAGTTCCAGGCCATACTGCGTCGCAAACAATGCGGCTGTCTCCCCGGCATTGAACGCCAGAACCGTCTGATCCAGAGTCAAAATCTGCCCCTGAGAACGAAGTCGCCCCAAACCAGGCAGCGTGATGGTAGGCCGCCCCGCCAGCAAAATATGCAACTGCGCCGGAGCACGGCCAATCAACCGATCGAGCAAATGCACACTCTGCGCCTCCCCACCCTCCGTCAACCAGTGTGCGTCATCCATCACCAGCAATGCCGGCTGCTGCAAATAAACACTCAGTGCATTGATCCATTGATCCAGCACCACCCGCCAGGGAAGCGGCCCCTGAGTTCCATCCCAGGCCTCCAGAAACGCAATCGGCAAATCTTTCACATCTGGCATTGCTACCGCAGTTGCATGGCAAAGATGCAGCAAGAACACCAATGGATCGGTATCCTCTTCACCCACCTGATACCAGATCAACGGGCGCACCTGCCCCGCCAATTCGGCCAGCGCCGTGCTTTTTCCATAGCCTGCCCCAGCCTGCAAGATCGTCAGGCGATACTCAAACGCCTCAGCCAGCATTTGCCTCACGCGCGGGCGCGCCAGCATTCGACCGGTTAGCGGTGGAGGAAGAATCTTGGTGCGCAGAACAGGAGGAAACATTGTATTAATTGTCCTCGCGTTTGCCATTTTTGACAATACCAAATGCCCCCAGGCTGCGCGTATCAGATGAAGAACGGGAAGCAATCATCCAGGATAACACGCGGAAAAT
>CAYVRT010000023.1:0-6229 GCA_964453115.1 uncultured Anaerolinea sp.
GCACCACCACCAACACAACGGCTATCCCTATCGCCACCAACCCAAATCGGTTCATCGCTCCCTCCCCGCCAACTTCCGCAACGCATCGAGCGTGTCCATCGCCTCTCGGCGATCGCTTAGCGTATCCAGCAGGCCCTTGGCATCAACCAGCGCATTCAGCAGATCTTCACGATCTGCGAGATGGTAGTAGCGTACCATCTCGCCCCGGAACGTCACAGTCATGCGCCAATTTTCCGGCGTGACCATCATCCGGATCTGTCCGACGCCGAACGGCAGATCGAACGTGGTGTCGTTCATGTCGTACGGATCCCAGACTTTGATTTGCCAGGGAAGGCGGGGGATGTCTTCGCCGAAGTTCGCCGCCATCCGGTCGAGCAGAGCGTCCACGTCCGCGGCCGCACTCGCTAGATTCACGGCGGCCAAATCCCGCGCCTCGTCCAGCAGGTCGTAAATGTTCGTCGGCTGAGGTGGCCGACTGTTCAAAAACTTCCTGCGCTGCTTCACGCTTTCGTGTGCCTCCCAGAAGGCGATCAAAATATCCTCCAACTGGCTGGACGAGCTGTACGACCTGTACACCTTATCACGATCGTCAAATACAAGGTTGGAGATGAGATTGGTGTACACCTCATCACCATCGTGAAATGCAACGATGGTGATAACGTTGGGCGGAAGTCCTCGAAGGCAGATCACACCCTTTTCTCCGTCATCCAGCACCAGTTCCCAGTCCTCGCGATTCTTCTCTGCGCGCCACGGCAGCACCGCCAGATCACCGTCCAACTCCCTTAGCGCACCGATCGCCTTCTCTAACCAGACCGCTTTCGTGTGCTCCTCTTCACGCTCCTCTTCACGCTCCTTTTCCAGCATCGCCTGGAGGCGAGCATTCTGCAAGACCGCAGCGCGTTCAATTATTTTTCCAATCATCTCATTCTCCTTTATCACAACAGATAACGATATCACAACAGATAACGATAACCACCGCCGCAAAAAGCAGCACAACCACCGCACCCAACCAAAAAAACCCAGCCTCAACAGCCACCATACACCTGCCCCCACGACCGCCCAGCCCGCCGCAGCGCAGCCCGCAAAGCATGACGCAGCGGACGGTAATTACTCTCAAGCTCAGCCTTTTCAACACACATCGTCAACTCAGGTCGCAGCAGCCGCACCTCTGCCAGCCAAACCAACGCCACAACATTGCGCGCCTTCCCCTGTGCAATGTCACAGGCCACACACGACGCCATCAGCGCATCGCGCTCCATCCAATACTCAAAAAATTCATACCTCGTTTTCATCAGTCTCCTCCCACACCGGCATTGGACCGGCGTGATCCACCAACCATTTGACCCAACTACGACACTGTTCGCAGACAGCAAAATGAACCTGGCAGGCCAGCACTTCCTCATCACCCGCGCGGGCATACAACGCCACCCGCAAACGTCCATACTCATCACAAAAGCCCAAAGGCTTCCCAGAAATGCAATTGACATCCACCCCGTCCTGCGGTACACTCAAATCGTGGTTCCCACCACCCTTGCAAGTGCCTCGGTCGTAAACGGCGGCCGGGGCTTTTTTTTGTACCGCATCACTCATCATCTCGCACCTCTCGCAAAATCGTCTGAACCTCATTCAAAGCCTCTTGACACTCCGCCAGCGCATTCGCGGTTTTGGCAATCAGCATCGCAAGCATCTGTCGAGATGGCTCCTGCATATCCAGCAGCTGCTGCAATGCCCGCCTCGCCAGACGGTTAGCATTCATCGCCCGCGTCACTTCCTGACGCATCACATACCCAGTCGAACTTCGTTTTGTCATGCCGCAACACCTCCATTGCCATATCCAACACCGCCTGCTCATCCCGCTGTCGGCGCGCAGCCTGACGCGCCCAATACCCCAACATCATAGGCATCCCGCTTGAAGCGAACGCCCCCAACATCAACAGCGCCCATTGCCAACCCGCCATCTGCATCCACCAAAATGCAGACGCCGCCACACCCACGGTAACAGCCACACCCACCGCAACCTGCATCGCCGTCGTCCCCCGCCAAACACCCGGGCGCTCCATATAGCCAACCAGCCAGTTATAGAGCAGGCCAAACACCACCAGCCCCAACGACACACCCACAAACTTCAACCAAACCTCATCCATTTTGCCTCCATTACTCGAATCTATATCCGATAACTGCGATTATCGGTTCAGCAACTTCCTGTGTCGCATGCCCACCGGCCCCAGCACCCGCAGCGCTGGGGACCGGTCGGGGCGACACTCACAACCCCAACAACGTATCCACCTTCGCCCAACTATCGTCCTGCTTCCCCTCCAAACTATGCAGATATATCTGAGTCACCGCCAAACTACTATGAGCCAAAAAAGCCGATATCTTCTCCACATCATCCCCCACCTCCACTCGCAACATCGCAGCAGAATGACGCAACGTATGCACATGCACCTTCTCCGGGTCCAGCCCAGCCCGCCGCGCATAACGCTTCGTTAGCGCCCCCACCTGCCGCGCCGATAGCGGCTGCGCCGTTCGGCAATACCCCCCCGCCACATTCGGCAAACAGCTCGCCCGATCCGTCACCGCCAAAAAGATATACTCATCCTCCGCCAACTCAGCCCGCCCCGCCGCATGCAAATACGCCAACACCGCCTCCCACACCGTCAACGGCAACTCAAATCGCTGCTCCTTCTTCCCCTTGCCAGACCACACATACTGCACCTTATGCCCCCGCTTTTCAAACTGCCCCCAGCGAATCGTCCGCCACTCCGAATTACGCCGCCCCGTATACAAATAACCCAGCATCAGCGCATAATCGCGCAAACCCTGCACCGTGCATCTCGGAATCGCCGCCAACAGCGCCCGACACTCCACAACCCCCAGGTGCGTCGTCTTCCCATACGGGTTAACCGGCACCCGCAGTTCACTCGACTCAGCCGGGTTATCCACCCGCAGAGCCGTCTCGCGCCCATCCGGCAACGTAACACGATAATTACGCACCACAAAGCGATAGAACGAACTAATCCCCGCCACACGCTGATTCACCGTCGCCTGCGAAAGCCCCACCTCGCGCAGCCCCTGCACCCACCGATACACATCCGTCGAATTAATCTCCCATGGCAACTTCGAAGAAGCCGCAAGCAAACTTTCCCAACCCACAGCATAGGCCCGCCGCGTATTCCCCGACCGCAACGCACTCTGCCACAAAAAATAGGCGTCCTTCCACGCATGCATCCGGTCAAACACCCCCGGCTGCGGCAAACCATCAGCCACCTGCACAACTGCCAAATCCGCAATTGCAACCCATTCATCCATGCTCAGCACCCTCCCCCCCCACAACAACCACCCGCTTTCTCGGCTTTTTTAGCCCCCATTGCGACCCTCCTCCACTAACTCCGCTACACTATCATCATGAACAACAACCAGCGGCCCCCCCGCCCCTCCTGCCCCATCAACATCATAGGCAGCCCCGCCCAACCCCACTACTCGCCCAGAGCGCCCAACGCGCAGCGCGCCCCGCAACCCAGCGCACTCCGGCCCAATCCCACGCGCAATGCTCGCCGGGCTGCGCAACACCCGCCCGCATTTCGAGCAGCGCGGCACGACACCCATTTACTGCGCCTCCAGCGTCTGCTCAACCGTCACCAACTCGCTGGGACGAGAGTAACGCCGAGCCCACTCCTGGCGTACTAGTTTCCGCATAAATGCTGAGCGGTTGTCAAACCCATCCTCAGACATCATCTGGTCGAGCATGGCCACATCACCTAGAGTCAAATTTACGTTCACCTGATCAAACTTTTCGGGCATCACATCGCTCCTCGATTTCACAAAAATTCTTTTTGTCAAGTTATGAATACATTATAGCCAAATATAGCATCTTGTCAAGCACGGAATACAAAAAGATTACCAACGAAAGCAATTTATATGGGATTATGTACACAGTTGTGAACAAAATGTTTTCTGATTGGCTATTTTTTGAATTGCAGCAACGAGATATGAGCCAGGCAGATCTTGCCAGGGCCAGTGGTATAACGCGCGGCGGGATAAGTAATCTACTCAATCAGGTCAGGAAACCAGATCCAGACACCTGCATCGCCATTGCAAAAGCATTAAAGCTCGCCCCTGAAACCGTCTTCCGGGCTGCTGGCATGTTACCCCCGCCCCCGCCCGACGAACCCCCCACTCTGGCTGAGTGGATACAAATTTTTCTCCAAGCCGATCCAGACACCAGGGAGGAACTATTACAATATGCCCAGTACCGAGCCGACCAGGAACGAAAAACCAAACGTCGCGGATCTAGCCCGGTGGATCAAACTGTGGATTAGTCTATCTACAGCATCCCGCTCTGCCATCGCCAATAGACGCACTGGTCAACTCTATAGCACCCACCGTGCTACCCGCTCCCGCCGAGACGCTGCCGCCCATCGTCCCAGCGCAAAACAGCTGTGCCGCTACGCCACGCTCTATGCATGTTACATAGCCGCCAGCTGCATGCTCTACACAATTTTTTTGCAGGGCCTCCCACCTCACCCACTGTCCGTCCCCACCGCCATCGGCGTCACCGCCATCATCGCCACCCTCACCCTCTCCCTCAGCGAATTCGGCGTGCGCACCATCCGCCGCCGCCATCGCACCCAGGTCTAACCGCATCAAAGGGGGCAAGATTGTCACGCAAACGCAGTCTCATTATCATCATCGCAACAATCGCAATTTTGGCAGGCGGATACATCCATCACCTCTATCTCCCAACAATCCTCAATCCTGTTACCCCAACACCAACAGCAGCTATCCCTCGCACCCCCATCCCACCCACACTCACCCCAACCACCACACCCATCCCCCCCACACCCACACAACATAAATTTCCAAACTAGTCATCCGAGGCAGCATGTTCCAACGACACGAAGAAAAGTTACTAATCCTCACCAAAACCTATCCACTACCCAGCGCTGATTATATCGAGCACGTTTGCGTAGTAGCAGTTAACGAAAACGGTGAACTCAGGCGGCTATATCCAATTCCATATCGTTTACTGGATACCGACAAACAATTTGAAAGGTGGCAATGGATTTCTGCTCGAATTGAACGATCGAGCGATCAACGACCAGAAAGCCATAACATTGACTGCGACACCATCAAAATTTTATCAACCATCCCCCCAAAAGATGCCTGGAACGAGCGACTTCAGGTCATTGATCCCCACCTGGTACCAAACTTCTCTGCCTTAGAGGCCCGTCGTCAACAAACCAAACAATCTATTGGGGTTATCAAACCCCAAAACATTTCCCTGAAAATAACCCCCCAAGAACCACCCGATTGGACTGCTAAAGAACTTCAAAACCTACAAAAACAAGGATTGTTTCATAACAACTGTGTCAAAAATCGCCCCATACTGCGTAAAGTGCCTTACCAATTTCGATATGACTACGAATGCGCAACTGACGCGGGCATCGAACGTTTTAGCCATCTAGTGACCGATTGGGAAGTCGGCGCCTTGTATTGGAACTGCGTTGCAAACTACAGAGATCGTTGGGAAAAATATGTGCGCATGAAGCTAGAAGATGAATTCAGAACCAAAGACCTCAGATTTCTTATGGGCACAATTCACAGATTCCCAAACGAATGGTTAATTGTGGGCCTAATTTATCCGCCCGCAGTGCAGGCCCGGCAGTTTTCTCTTTGGACACCCTCCCCAAGTGCTTAATCACACCAGGTTGCCCAGAATAGTACGCCACCCAATCAGCCACAAAACTACGATGACAACGAAAAAAATCAGCCTCAAAACACATCAGACAACTGTTATCTTTCACAACAATCTCTGCAAGATCCTTCAGGCTGTCTTTCTGTGTAGCCAGGTACCGCAGAAATCTATTTGTGTAGAGACACCAGTCACCATCTTCTCGATAAGCGTGTCGAATTTCTTTTGGGCACCCCAACGAAGCAACATGAATATAGCTCAAAGCATATTGCTCACAAGCTACACTTAATGCCGTTTTTGAAAAACCAGGTTTTCGGCTGATTGGAGTCTCTCTAATATCAACTAACGTATGAACACCATTCTCAACCAAAATACCAAAGAATGCATCTAAGGCCAATCCTTCATACCCAATTGTCATCAGCGTCATTACAAACTCCTTAATTTATCATATCCATTATAGCTTTATTTTCGCCGTCGAACACCCCCAAAAAACACACATAAAATCACTCACTTCAACCCTAACCCCAAACATGAAAA
>CAYVRT010000023.1:6329-6763 GCA_964453115.1 uncultured Anaerolinea sp.
AGCCTTCAGCGAAGGCGAACTAAACCTCGAAGCCCTGCGCACCGCCCTGGGCCCCATCCACGAAACTGGCCCCGAACGCTACAACTTCACCTGGGCCGGCAAACGCAACGCCATTCGCCTCCTCCAAACCCCCACCCGCGCCACCCCCACCCTGCGCCCCGAAGAACAGCACAAAATCACATGCGGCGCCAGGCACTTCAACCAATTGGGAGTTGACTACAAAGTCATCACCAATGCAGAAGAATTGCCATAAACCCGGAGGTAAAAAATCAACCATCAAACAACCATCCCTCGACACCACACAACACATGGTCTCTCAAAATGGCAAAACATGTGTAAAAAAAGCCCCCTCCGTCGCTCTTAGTTCGGGACCGTGAGGCCGGCGGTTCAAATCCGCCCGCCCCGACAAGCCTTTCAAGCGCACTTCCCGGGTG
>CAYVRT010000023.1:6863-38640 GCA_964453115.1 uncultured Anaerolinea sp.
CGCTTTTTGTTTACCGGCGTTTCTCCCATCGAGGGATGCCAAAATCCGCCCGCCCCGACAAGCCTTTCAAGCGCACTTCCCGGGTGCGCTTTTTGTTTACCGGCGTTTCTCCCATCGAGGGATGCCAAAATCCGCCCGCCCTGTAGGGGAATGGCAACCTTGAAACCGGGGTATGCCTACTCCTGGCTTGTGGGGGAGGCTTCCAGCCTCCCCATGCGCGGTGGGTATAGGGCATGGCTGCGAAAGAGACCGCCATGCCCCTACGGGAACGCACAGGCTTCCTTCTCTCCCTGACGGGCATTCATGGTTTAAGAGAGAATACTCTGCGGCTTGGGAACGCTGGAATATTGAAAGTCTTAATGCCCTGACGGGCATTCATGGTTTAAGAGAGACAACCAGGGCTATCCCGCCGCGAATGGATTGGAATACGTCTTAATGCCCTGACGGGCATTCATGGTTTAAGAGCGATGTCGGTGACGTGTACATAACGCATACCCCGACTGTGTCTTAATGCCCTGACGGGCATTCATGGTTTAAGAGAAGGGAGAAATCCCTGCGGGAACTTGAAGAGGAAGTCTTAATGCCCTGACGGGCATTCATGGTTTAAGAGTTTCGGGGGCGTTCACGGCTGAGCAGGCTGAGGAGTTGTGTCTTAATGCCCTGACGGGCATTCATGGTTTAAGAGGGTAACCGGTTGCCTGGTTCAAAAGACCGGTAAGGTCTTAATGCCCTGACGGGCATTCATGGTTTAAGAGGCGTTTGATGTTTTTGGTGGCGACGCGGCCGAGAAAGCGCGTCTTAATGCCCTGACGGGCATTCATGGTTTAAGAGGGCCATGCCTGACACGTACTTCATATACAAATTCGGCTTCGTCTTAATGCCCTGACGGGCATTCATGGTTTAAGAGTGAGCGGCGCAGGTTTGTTAAAAGCAGACTTGAGTCTTAATGCCCTGACGGGCATTCATGGTTTAAGAGCCTACCCATCGGGCTGGTGGAAGATTTAGAAAGTATGTCTTAATGCCCTGACGGGCATTCATGGTTTAAGAGCGGCCCTGTTGACGCCTTCAGAGTTTCGACGAGTGCATGTCTTAATGCCCTGACGGGCATTCATGGTTTAAGAGTGACCATGGATGACGCCATAGATGTAATCTTGGCGTCGTCTTAATGCCCTGACGGGCATTCATGGTTTAAGAGGAATGAAATGGATGCTGGTTCGCCTGACATTCAAAAGATTTTGTCTTAATGCCCTGACGGGCATTCATGGTTTAAGAGCGAAAAGCTCATGGATTTAGTAACGTACTTACAAATGAGTCTTAATGCCCTGACGGGCATTCATGGTTTAAGAGACGTACCGCTTGTTACTTGGGGCGGTACTGCATTGACACTGTCTTAATGCCCTGACGGGCATTCATGGTTTAAGAGGCATTCCAAAACCGGCAAAGGAAAATCAAAATGAAAGTCTTAATGCCCTGACGGGCATTCATGGTTTAAGAGAGTACTAGAATTCTTCTTCCAGTACTCCACCCCAAGAGTCTTAATGCCCTGACGGGCATTCATGGTTTAAGAGCGTGGTGGCGATGGTGCTGCTACGCACCCGGGTGCTGCGTCTTAATGCCCTGACGGGCATTCATGGTTTAAGAGTAAATCAGATTTAACTTTTCATCTTCCCTGTAAGGGTCTTAATGCCCTGACGGGCATTCATGGTTTAAGAGCCAAAATCTGTTGCGCTTGCATGCAAGCAACCGCTTTCGTCTTAATGCCCTGACGGGCATTCATGGTTTAAGAGGCGTGATAGTCGGGGTTATGGTAGGGGTAAGAGTGGGGTCTTAATGCCCTGACGGGCATTCATGGTTTAAGAGCTATAATGAAGCGTGTAATAGTAGTAATCGCAATCGTTGGTCTTAATGCCCTGACGGGCATTCATGGTTTAAGAGGGAGGTGGTGCGGTTGCCCGCTGGGGCGATGGTGTATCGTCTTAATGCCCTGACGGGCATTCATGGTTTAAGAGTGTCCAGCTATACAATGGACAAGAATACAAGTCGGTTTGTCTTAATGCCCTGACGGGCATTCATGGTTTAAGAGGACGCCCGCGCCGTCGCCGGAGCGACGAGCAGCATAGCGTCTTAATGCCCTGACGGGCATTCATGGTTTAAGAGGTGCGCAACAACCCGGAGCGCGAGCGATCCATCCCGTCTTAATGCCCTGACGGGCATTCATGGTTTAAGAGCTTCTGTCCAAAAATCGGCGAAGGAATTCTTTGTCTCGTCTTAATGCCCTGACGGGCATTCATGGTTTAAGAGAAATGGCGTTCCAGCGACAACCGCAGCGGCATGGGTCTTAATGCCCTGACGGGCATTCATGGTTTAAGAGTGAAGTTGCTGTTTTATATGCAGCAACGAAGCAAAGGCAAGCGTCTTAATGCCCTGACGGGCATTCATGGTTTAAGAGGTTGCGCTTGTATTGGCGCTTGCGCTGACCGCTTGCGGTCTTAATGCCCTGACGGGCATTCATGGTTTAAGAGGCAGGCGGGATTGATACCCCGTTGGCGGAGGTGTCGGTCTTAATGCCCTGACGGGCATTCATGGTTTAAGAGAAATGAGAACTATCCTTGAGTCGGACGAAAGATTGTTGTCTTAATGCCCTGACGGGCATTCATGGTTTAAGAGACCCATAGCGTGGAAATACGGCAACAGGCGGCGGCAACGTCTTAATGCCCTGACGGGCATTCATGGTTTAAGAGAAACTCAATTTTGATTGAAGAAAAGGAGAAAAATATGTGTCTTAATGCCCTGACGGGCATTCATGGTTTAAGAGAAAACATTTTCCTTGCTGTCCAAGTGGCGGAAAACGACGGTCTTAATGCCCTGACGGGCATTCATGGTTTAAGAGGGTGAACTGCCATTCACCCGCCAGAAAGAGATTGCTTGTCTTAATGCCCTGACGGGCATTCATGGTTTAAGAGGTTGAAGGAGCTTACTCCACCTTTCACGTGGGCTACTGTCTTAATGCCCTGACGGGCATTCATGGTTTAAGAGGCGAACTGCCATTCGCCCACCAGAAAGAGATTGCTTGTGTCTTAATGCCCTGACGGGCATTCATGGTTTAAGAGCTTGTGCAGCCTTTGCACTTGCAAAGGATGAAGATGAGTCTTAATGCCCTGACGGGCATTCATGGTTTAAGAGGGAACGGCTTAGCGGCGAATTACTAGAGGTGTGCGATACCGTCTTAATGCCCTGACGGGCATTCATGGTTTAAGAGTGGAGCGAGTAAACCCCTGCTCACAATCCAAAAACAGTCTTAATGCCCTGACGGGCATTCATGGTTTAAGAGGGTATGTGTGTTTTCGGCACCCATCTGACGGGGGTTACGTCTTAATGCCCTGACGGGCATTCATGGTTTAAGAGACACCCGGCCAGGGCGATGGCTGCCGCAAGACGTTTCGTCTTAATGCCCTGACGGGCATTCATGGTTTAAGAGGAACATAGGCATCGAATGGATAGCTTACGTCAACCCATTCGGTCTTAATGCCCTGACGGGCATTCATGGTTTAAGAGGGGAGGACGTTCGTTCCATCGCCTACCAAGCGGTGGGTCTTAATGCCCTGACGGGCATTCATGGTTTAAGAGTGTGCTTGTGCTTGTGTTGTCCGCCTGTGGCGGCGGCGAGTCTTAATGCCCTGACGGGCATTCATGGTTTAAGAGAGGCTTGGTGCAATAAAAACAGCAAAGATACTTGGCGGTCTTAATGCCCTGACGGGCATTCATGGTTTAAGAGGACGGCAGGTGGCTTCACTGTCACCAATGCCCATGGGCAGTCTTAATGCCCTGACGGGCATTCATGGTTTAAGAGGTGGTGCAGACTGCTCTTATGCGATCAGAAGTCTGTCTTAATGCCCTGACGGGCATTCATGGTTTAAGAGGCCAACCTGCACGGCGCTGACATGCGTCATGCCGAGTCTTAATGCCCTGACGGGCATTCATGGTTTAAGAGCATATCCCCCATCTGGAACGGTTGGATTTTGGCGATACGTCTTAATGCCCTGACGGGCATTCATGGTTTAAGAGGCACACCCTCGCCGAATTAATCGAAGCCCTCCAGTATTTGTCTTAATGCCCTGACGGGCATTCATGGTTTAAGAGGAAAACAAAATTGCTGTTAGTTGTGGTTGTGCTGGTGTCTTAATGCCCTGACGGGCATTCATGGTTTAAGAGGCACCTCCTCCAAAGGGCTGGAATGGCCCTCTTTGATTGTGTCTTAATGCCCTGACGGGCATTCATGGTTTAAGAGGGAGATTCAAATGAAAGCCTGGACAAAGTATATTGAGTCTTAATGCCCTGACGGGCATTCATGGTTTAAGAGGCCCAATTCAAAAAACCGGTAAAAGAGGATAGAATGAAAATGGGTCTTAATGCCCTGACGGGCATTCATGGTTTAAGAGAGCATTTGTAAAGTCTTTGGGGTTGATAAATGATGGGTCTTAATGCCCTGACGGGCATTCATGGTTTAAGAGCCGTTCCCTGACAATTGACACGGTGGACGGATGGATAGTTAGTCTTAATGCCCTGACGGGCATTCATGGTTTAAGAGACACCGGTAATGGATGGGTATCCGTTACCGTGGAAGGTCTTAATGCCCTGACGGGCATTCATGGTTTAAGAGCCCTTATGCCGTCCTCCAGTTATCGTACCCCCTGCGGGGGTCTTAATGCCCTGACGGGCATTCATGGTTTAAGAGCGATGCGGAAGTACTGGTGTCCGACATGGTGTCGGTCTTAATGCCCTGACGGGCATTCATGGTTTAAGAGAATGAACGAGAATTTGATTGGCAAGACCGTGACAGTCTTGGTCTTAATGCCCTGACGGGCATTCATGGTTTAAGAGGAGAGCCGAACGGACTTCCGGTTTGAATACGTACGTCTTAATGCCCTGACGGGCATTCATGGTTTAAGAGACCGTTTTCGATCCCTTCCTATTCTACAACAAACCTTCTCTTTTTGCAAACGCCTTGCGCTCAACTTTTCAACTTTCGTCTTGCTTCGCTTCAAAAACTTCAACCCTCGTTTCGTTTTTCAAACGCCTGCGCACCCCCCGCCCCATTTCACTCCGTTTTCACTCAAAAAGGCAGGGGGGTACGCAAACCACTAAATGATTTTTAAGCCAGGCGGCGGGGTAGCCCGACCCTGTCCTTCTACAGCAATTTTGGCCCGGCAGGCCTCACACAACAGGTAAATGCGCAGCCCATCCTCCTCAGCCCGCAACACCTTGCGCACTTTACGCAACAAGGTTTGCAACTCGCCCGCATTCAGATACGCCTCAAACACACTTCCCTGCACCCGCTCTCCCAGCGACTCCATCAGCCGGGCAATTCGCACCCGGCGCTTATCATCTGCAATGTCATACGCCAACACGTAAAAGCTGCGCGCCTCGCTGCTCATTTTGACATCCTATCGAAACCCCATCCCCTGATACCCCGCTGGA
The DNA here is from genome assembly GCA_964453115.1 of uncultured Anaerolinea sp. GTDB lineage: Bacteria > Chloroflexota > Anaerolineae > Anaerolineales > Anaerolineaceae > JAIWNK01. The sequence goes on from CAYVRT010000023.1 coordinate 12,342, forward strand.
CCGTTCAACACCCGGTCGGCAATTTGCCGCGCCTGCTCCACAATGCATTGGCGCATCGTCAGGCGCTGCCCGCGCAGCGGATGGGTGAACGTTTGCTCCAACCGCTGCTCATAGGCCTGCAAAAAGCGCCGCTTGCCAGCATCACTCAGCAGCACCGGACGCTCCGGCGGGCCGGGACTGAAATCGGCTGGGGTTAGCTGACCACCCCGGCAGCACCACAGCACCACCCCATCCACCATTGGGCGGAACTCCTCGCACAAATCCAGCCCCAGGGCCGGGCGGTTATACACCACCTCGTGCAAAAAGCCAGCATAGGTATCCAGCCCAATCGCCTGCACCGCACTGCTACACAACTCCGCCAGCAGGGTGTAACCAAACGAAAGCAGCACATTGACCGGGTCACCCGGGGGGCGGCGGTTGCGATCGTGAAAGTTCCACTGTGGGTCAAACAGGCGGCGCAGACCACGAAAATAAGCCGCACCGCCCGACCCCTCCAACCCGCGCAGCGCCGAAAGCGCCGTCTTGCGCGGCACGGCATCGAGCGCCTCATCCAGTTGTTCAATTACCTGACGTAGCTCGGTCAGGCTTTCTTCGCGGTTGTGACGCTGCAATAAGGCCCGTTGATGGTTAAGCTTGGCGGCCACAAAACCCTGTGCCATGCCAAGCGCAAAGCCATCCTCTTCCAAACGGCGATATTGCGCCCGACGCAATGGCACATGCGGCGTGAGCGGGCCAACCAACCGCCCGCGATACTCACCATGCAGCGTCAGGAAGATCACCTCACTTTCCTGCGCCAACAGCGTATCAATCGCCGGTGTGGTCAACCCAACATTGCCAAACAGCACCACCTGCGAAACCTGACCAAGTGGCGTGCTGGAGATGATCTCCACCCCGCCATCCTCCTGCTCCAATTCCACCTGCAAGCGCCGGTTGCGGATGCGCAGTTTGGTATTTTGCTGCACAATGTAGAGTGGTGGCATGGTTTCCCTCCCTCCTTTCTCAACTTCCATCCTCAAAAAAAGGTTTCTCGGCAGACAATTGTTCGCGATTCAGTTGTTAAGGTGCAGCAGGAGCAGCCAGCCTCACCCGGCGGCTTCGTCTGCTTCCGATGGGGTACTGCTCAGGCGCCGCACCTGCCCCAACCCGGCACTGACCCCCATCCCCACGCCGGAATAAAGCGCAAATTCGGCCAGGGTGTGCAAAATGCTGAGCCAATAACGGTCATAGGTCAGGGCCGTGTAGGTGATGCTGCCAACTGCGCCAATCCGCAACCCGCCTTGCTTGAGCGGCACCGTTCGGCTGCGCAGGTCAAAGCGGCTAATCGCCAGGCATTCAGCCGCAAAGCGCGCCGCCTCCTCCGGGAAGGCCAGCGGGGCAAAGGCGTTCCAACGCTCCAAAAGGCTGCGAAAGACCTGTTCCGGCAGGGGCAGCGGCAGGGTGCGGGCCTGTGTCTTGAAGGCCGTGGGCGAGGCGAATTGCAAGCGCAAAGCCCGCGGCGGAGCCGCCCGCCCCAACAGAAGCCGCCCGCTCAGCGCACTGTAAGTATCGTTGGCCGCCCAGGGATGCTCTGCTGCTTGCCAGGCAATCCCCGCCACTTGCAGCGCGTGACCATCCAAATCCAACACAGCGCCGGGCGTCAGGCTGCCGCCGGGTTGGATGGCAGACTGCAAGGCGGTGCAAACCGCAGCACTCAGTCCGGTCAGGCGCAGGGTGTAGAGGCCTTGCGGGTCGAAGGCCTGATTGGGAAAACGCCCCAACAGGGTTGAGGCAGTGAGCGGCCGCAAGGCATTCGGGTCATCGTGCAGGGTGGCGGAGAGGGCCGGGTCTTGCTGTTGTAGCGTGCGCAGCAACAGGGCATGGGCCGCCCGACCCCACCAGGCCGGCAAGGGTGCCGACACCGCCGAAGGGCATGGACGCAACGTGAGGACGAGGGAAAGCAATTCCATGCTCATTGCCCTCCGGTTGAGGTGCGGCTTTGGCGGGCGCGCTCGCGCAGCGCCTGCAAGTTGAGCAGTTCGGCCACCTCGTAGAGGGGCGGCGTGCTGCCAATGACCGGGCGCAGGCGCACGACGGTTGGGAAGTAGCCCATCCGGCCATGCAGATCGGCCAGAAGCAGGGCGGCGATGAAATTGAGCGCCGGCAGGACGATTAACAACGGTGCGGTTTGCCAATCGAGCGGGCTGAGCGGCACGCGTTGCAACAGCTCGGTCAGCTGCGGCTCAAACGGCTGCTGCACATCGAACTGCACCGGCAGGTCATGCAGCACAGCAATCGCCTGCCCGGTCAGGGCCTCAATTTGCGATCGTTGTGCTGCGCTGAGGGGGTGGGAGAAGTTGAGCAGGATCATGGAAAACCTCATTGCAATTTGGGCCAGGCATCGTACAATTCTTGAAATTGTTTCCGCACAGTTTCTGCTTTTTCTATTAACTTTTTAATCCCCATTGAGCCGTTTTGGTGTTCAGCATGATTAATCTGATTGCGCGGTTGAGACACATTATTGATCACTCTCTTCAATTGCTCAAACTCTGGCCAGCTGCGGATCTGTTCTATCAAACGCTGCTGTTCATCATCGTCGTGTTCAATGCTTGGCTCCCGCTCATGGCTGATTGCAGTCAAGGCATAATCAAACACATCTCGACTTTTCTTTATAAGATTCAATTCCTCTCCTGGTCTCAAGCGCAACGCGCACATATCCGTCAAACATTCGCGCATCAGGGTCAAAGCCTGTGATGCCTGTTGGTGTTCAAAGTACCATTCAATCAGTTCATATTCCTGCTGCACGCGCCGCCAGGTTCGTTCTCGTTTCGGCAAGGCAAAAGTCGTGAACCGTTGCTCAATCCGTTGCCCAAGAATGGTAAACGGCAAGGACGTTGTTGCAAAATCATCTGCCGCGCTGCCCAATGCTTTCGGTAATTCCAGCGCCTCTTCACCCAACGAAAATGGCTGACAAAGTGCAGAAGCCTGCGAAAGGTATGCCAATTTCTCCGCCGCATTTTTTGCTGCATTTGAATGTTGTTGGAGCAAACTGGTCAAACGGCGGGCATCCCCGGTTTCAATGAACTGATCTGTTGCCGTAATCCAATCCAACATTTCAACAAAGTGGGAAAGATCCAACACAGGGGCAATGTCAACCTTGTTCTCTCTCATCTCGAGCGCGCCATAATAAACAGCCTGGATCTTGGCTTGCCGTGCTGTTTTCAGATAAGCAGCAAACAGAAAGGTTAAAAATGGCAGCGAACGAAACCCATGGGTAATATCAAAAACAATCTCATCGCCCTCATCTACCCTGGCGATAATCTCATTAAAAATTTTCCAGATTTCATCCTCGCTCTTTCCATCCGGAATATTAACTGCCTTAACGCGCCGATCTTGATGCTCTTCCAGTATCGGGAAAGCCGTCTTTTGTGCCTCAGCGGTAACAAAGACCAGCATCTGATCAAAGGTCTCTTTTTCCAACAACACCTCAGCAAACACACGCCCTGCAACAATGCTGCCATCCATCCAACGATATTGCGTCTGATTTGTTGTTTTTCCAAGAAAGCAAATTACTTTTCGCATAGTCGCTCCTCGTTCAAAATTCAAGCCCACAGTGAACCAGGTAAAAATTCTTCTGTTTGGGGTCTGGTTTCACGTCCACAACCCGACACAGAACCTTTTTGCCCTCAGCCAACTTCTTGCCCCCCAGTTCAGCGTCTGGTATGAAAGCAATTGCCTGATCGTCCGCCGATAGGCCAGGAATCTCCAACCAGGCCCGCCCCTCATCCAGGTACAGCATCGTAGCATAGAAGCGATCACCGGGCTTGGGAATATCCGTAAACCTTGAAAGGGGAGAGGAGTCTGGCGATGGTTGACGTTGGACCTTCAGATCATCAGGCTTGTCATGTCCCCCTGAAGTTCGAACAGGGGTAGGGGCAGGCACAGATTGCCCTAGCGGAGCATGAACCGGAAAGCACGGCGCATCGCGGCGTTGGCCTTGCAAGGCATTCAACCAATCTGGCTGTCCATCCAGAAGCTGCATATGCACTTCCACCCAGCCCAACGGAAGCTTTTGTCCTGTCCGATCCACTACCAGCTTGCGAGATTTTGGCGCATCTGCCGGCCCAAGCCATCGCCCATCACGCGTATTGCCGGGGCGGCCCAGGCCATTTGTATTACGAAAAGCCTTACAAACGCTCTCAAAACGCCCATTGCCCAACAGGCGGGTGATGGTTTTGGCATCGAAGCCGCTGCCATAGCCAATTGGCAACAGAAACGCATTTGGGGGCAGGTCAAGCGCCGTTTGGTGAAGCTGCTGATACCACTCCGCGACACGCGTTTCAATGTGCCGATCATAAAAGTGATATTCCTGCTCAATCAGCCTTAGCGCTGCCTCGCGACAATATTGTGCAAGGTATAGCCAACGTTGTGCATTTTTTGGGAAACCCAGCACGTCTTGGGCCTGTTGATGCTGAGTCAGGTGCGCCTGCCAGACCATTTGCATGTTGAACTCAAAACCTGGCCGCAAAACCTCTAAGAAGATAGCAGCCGGTTTGGAATTCAGTTTGGTTTGTGTGCTTACCGAAAAGATTTGCACCTGAACCGCTTGCAACGCCTCAAAACGCAATTTCTGGTCGCGCACCATCCACAACCGATTGATATCATAGTTGGGCTGTTTAGATTTAGGAGCATGGGCTGAAAAATACTGGGCCTCAAAATCTTGCGAAAAGGTTTTCAGCTTGCCTGCACGTTCCATTTCACGATCCAACTCAGGCGCAATTGCGTGCACCCCGCTGGAATCCAGTGCGGCGATGCCGCGCAACAAGGCGCTGCGCAAACTGCCCTTCAGCGATGAGCCGGGGAAGAATGCGCCAAGTCCGCCCTGCTGAATGAACGGTAGTATCTCTTTGGGTTGCACATTGCCCCAAGTATAAGGAATATCATACAAGGGCCATTTTTTCCAATCGCGGGCGTATTCTTGTGGCAAAACGCCTTTTTCTAACGCGGCAGTCCACAAGCTTGCCTTTTTGGGGTCGCCACTTTGCACAACCGATCCAACCCATCTTTCAAGATCCAGCACATACAGCCGCCCATTTTCCAGCTTCCACTGTATCGGCTGCATCCGTTCTCCGCTGCCAATATGCACTGGAGAACGAACCTTGATGTGTAAATTATAGGTCGGGAACAATTCTTCAACCATGCTTCCTCCCTTCAAAGGGCAAAAGCGGAACTGTCAGGGCCGCTCCACTTTGAAAAACAGGCCCGCCTTCTTCTTCTGTAACGACTTCTGCCAGACGGCCATAAATTTCTGCCGGTGACAAGGGCAAGATAGAGCCCGGTTCGAACATGCGCACAGCCCGCTTATAGACCGCCTGGCTTGCCGTACCAGCCTTGCCCGGGAATTTGTGTTCGCGCTGGGCACGCACGGTCCGGATTCGATAAGCAGCCCTCGCATCAGCGGTCAACACAGTCCGCTCGTGAGGAGCAGGCAGATAATGCGAAAGCAACATTTGCTGCCCGACAGGGTTTGGCACAGGCAATGCTGGCCCCGTTTCAAGCACCTCCACACGGAAATGCCCTTTGCCTGTCGTACGGTTTGCCCCAAAGCCAGTATCCGCCAAATAACGCAAAGCCGGATGAATCAGCTGTTCAAATTCGGATATTTCGGCGCGCAACAAAGCCCATAGCCCAACACCAGGGGCAAAGCTCGTTTCGCTTTGATAAAACAGAAGCCCCTCCACCGTTGACCCTCGCACGCGGTCAATCTGGTTGTGCAAAACCGGTTGATTTTGCATCCAACGGTCATTTGTCTGATACTTTTCGTCGGCCAACACCAACGCTCCGCCCTGGATCAAAAAGCGCTTGTCCGATTGCAACGATTGTAAAATCGTTCGAGGCGTCAATTCACCTTTGAGCAGCAATGCCAAAACGCCTTCGCTTAACCAGGAAACCTTATTGAGCTTTTTGGCAAGCGCAACTGCTTCGCACAAAGCCTTCTTTGTCCCACCGTTGCCCGCTGCGCTTTGAGCGATTGCTTGAACATCCTCAGGCGACGCCCGGAAATTGATCGGTCGAGGATAGAGGAGAATTTTCTTCGCCTTCTGTTGCCAGAAAGGGAACGCGGAACTAAAGGCAAAACGCGGCGCGTTCTGTTGGCTTCGCAGCCAGTCTGCCAGGGCCGGTTTGAGCTTTAGTTCGGCAATGCCCCAACAAACCGCCCCAAACAATGTGTCTGAAGACAAAGACGAAGCCAGCGTCCCCAGCGGATGAAAATAAACCGCATAGGTATTCATAGCACCTCGCTTTAAATCTTCCAATCAATCTTGGAAAACTCCCGAACAATCTCCTCAAGCGTTTTACCAGGCAGGGCAATTGAAACTTCGCCGACACCCGTTTGATAATACGCTAAAGGCCGACGGGTCAACTGCAAATTCTGGAATGCAACCTGTCCACTGCCGCGCGAACCCGCCCCGCCCAAAGCGCTATGTTCCAACAGCAACATGGCTGAGAACAAAAACTTGAGCAGGTCATGATCTTTGGGACCATAGATATCGACAATCAAGGTCGTCTCAAAGCGGCTGCCAGCCGGAACGCGCTCCAATGGGCGCGGGTTAGCTTCAGAAGTAATCCGGTCCAGTGCATTTTCGGTTTTGACTTCAGTAAAAAGACCGGGCCCAAGGTTTTGTTGCAAATCTTGTTTGGTTTTATCGCACAAGAAACTATCCCGCACGGTCAGGCGCGACGGGCCACAAGCCAACCGAACCTTGTCATTTGCACTGCTTGCGCCATACAACCTCCCCAAAGATAATGCACGATCCCAACGTTCAGCCTCTTTGGGATCACTGGGACGAGGACTTTCCAATTCGCCACATTCATAAGCCCCGAACGACTCCTTGTGCGAAGAATGTTTTGCAATCAGCCCCCAACTCCATTCCGTCAGCGAGCGCAGTTTTCCTTTCAGGCTCGAACCGGGGATATAGGGTTCGCCAGTAATCGGGTCTTTGATAACCGGATTATCCACCCCACCGATTTCCAGCCCGGTTGTACTGCCGCCAATGTGCAACCCTGTTTTACAGAGCAGCTCAGCCTGAAGAAGATATTTGCCTGAAAAAGAGAAGTCCATTGTTTCCTCCATATTTTAATTTACTTAAGAGCTTATGCGTTTTTAGCATACATCTTATGATAGGCCAGGATGGCCTCCAGAAAATCCACTGCCCGGTCAAAATCGTCTTTGTCCTGACACCTGTCAGCGCCAAAGCACAAAGTCATCAGGTCGTAGAAGTCTGCCGGAATGACATCGCGCCCCTTTGCGTAAGCCAGCATCGGCATCAGCATGGCAACCTTTGAGCGATCAAATCCGCTCGTTTTGAAGGCCAGCTTAAGATCTTTGACTTCATGGAAAAAACGGCGCAACTGAGTGGCTTTAAGCTTTTTCGCCGTGTTGGCAAACTGATCTGCCAACTTGCCTTCTTCAGCAAAGTCTTCCGGCTTTAGGTCCTTCATTCTCGACAGCTTGCGAATTTCAGCAATTACTTCACGACCCTGGTGATTCGATTGTTGAGAATGTCCTTGAGATGGATTGGGGGTCATATGGGTTTACTCCTTTCTGGTCATCAAACTTGAAATAGAAACGGGAACAAGGATCGCCATGCCGCGCATGGCTTCCATCAAATCAGGCTTTAGTTGGTCAACAATTTTCTTATCCATTCTCCGATACAGAATGTAATGCAGCCGGGGTGTCCACATAACATTTAAACCCTGAGGGGTTTTATGCATCCGGAATGTGCGTCCCAGTTCGGCAATCATGCCGCGCGGCATTACTTTCTTCGTTTCCACAAGGTCAACAATATCGGTAGCTAGTTTCCACATTCGCTCAAAACTTATTTCGGTTTTGTGCCATTGCATGGAAATATTAAAGGCAGTGATCCGATCGCGTCCATCCGATTTGGCCTTATGCTCAGCCTCATCCACCAGTTCCGAAAACTTATGGGTGGGATAATCCGGCTTAACCTGCACATAGCCAGCAGAAAGAGAAAGCGAGGGATTGCCGCCCGTATAGCGCTGAAATTCGTTATTCAGCTTCCGCGCCAATTCCAACACCGCATCCCATGGCCCAACCAGGAACAGGTCATCCCCACCGGAATACATGATGTAAAATTTTTGTTCGCCTTGCGAAGCTAGCTTACAAATTTGATTCAGGTATCCCGCAAAAAATAGGTCGAGGGCGCTGCTCAATGCAGCGACACGGGATAAGGTAGGACGAAGATTCTGGCTTTCATCCTCCAGTCCCTCACTCATCACCAATCCAAGACAGTCTGCATCGGCCTTCAAAACACCCAACCGCTTTGCACCTCGACTTTTCTGAGCAATTTGCTCAAAAGTAGCCACTTGTTTCGCCAAAATGGGCGCTGAATTTGCCAGGAAACCAAATGTCGCTGGTTGATTGGGAACGACAAAATCATCGGTTTTGTTGAGATGCACAATGCGAACAACCTGATTCTGCGTCAACACAGATTGTAATTCTTCCTGATCCTTAATGATCAGCAAGGCCATCCCAAACGGCGCATCAGTGAATGAAACAACCTGATCGGAATGTCCCTCAAAGCGAGCCGGGGTCTTGACCCAAACCAAATCGGTTGCAAAAGGCAAACAGGAACCAATCTGCTCATGTTGTCGACAAAGAGAACAGATGCCGGGATCAGCCAAAGGAGTCAAACGACAGATGCGACACACATGCCATTTGGCCTCTTGCGGCTCATAGAACGCTTCATTTTGCAAGCTATCATTCCATTTTTGCAGCTTACCCAGTTCAAGCTGAGCATCCAGCCTTCGACCAATGGGACGCGTGTCGGCGAAGTCTTGTGCGCTCATCGGTTGCGCCGCAATGTGCAAAGTCAATTCACCCTCAAATGTTTTAAGAAGCCAGTCCTGCAATCGTTGGCGCATGGTCTGTAAAGACTGAGCAACGGAGAGCGGCAGAATCAAGTCAAATCGTCCGCCGCCGACAAACAAAGCACAAACCGAAGGCAAACCCAAGCTGCGCAAAATCCATTCAACAGTCAGTTCCATAACCGCCGAAAGGTAATACGATCGTCCACGCAGGCGCTTGGCAACATGCTCAGTTTCTGAACCTGGATTGGTGATGCGATAGATAAAGTTCTGAATCCCAGATACATCCCCTCGCACCAGCAAAGCAACTGGCGCTTTCTCATCCGTCGTTTCATCCCGTCCATCCGCTGCAAGACAAGCTGCAATCGCCGAAGTCAGCCGCAGGTGTTCATACAAAGGCAAATCTGGGAAAGTGCGGCGGTCTTTGACCGGCTCCCATGGTGTTGCACTTGGCACACACCACAAATATTTGCGCAAAATAGAAACCAGCGTGAGATAGTAAGCATCCGCTTCCATTTGATCCCAATTGACCGTTTTCCGTTTCCACTCTTCCATTTCGGCCAACAATTGGTTTGACAGGCTTTCATATCCTCGTTCAACCGAATCGGGATCTGGAGCAGCGATAGGGAAAATGGCATCCCCTTCAATGGATAGGGGCCGTAATGGGTAAAAAACTTTTGCCATGCGCTCATCTTCCTTTAGATGAACGCTGCTCAAAATTGGCTGCAAAAGCGTCTTAGAAGGAGCGCTCCTCTCTTGCTCACCCTGCCTCCGCTCACCAGCAGCCAGATGATCCGCCTGTTGGATCAACCGGCTGAGTGCGTGGTTCTGTGGGGCATGATGATAGGCCACCCCTTCCAGCGCAGCTTTCCAGCGCGTCGGAACAAAACGCTCTGCAAAATCTTTAGACGCCAGGGCATGCCGATACCGAAAACTATTTTCGGCCTCCCGATCCCAGATTTCTGATTGCAGAGTGCCAGCACGCATGGTTAACTTCCCCACATCATGCAACAAACCGGCCAACGCGGCCAAAACAACTTCTTCCTTCATGCAGCCTCCTTTCCAAATGACACGCCGACTGCCCGAGGGTGCCGGCAGCGCATTTCCCCTTTATGCGCCACCCCCGGGCCGAAGTCGTTGTATGGATGTTCATCACACGTCTTCATTATCAAGCACTTTCTCCCATCTGTCATGCGAAAAAGTTCGGATTTTTCTCCCAAACAATTGGGATCTTTCCCACGACTCGGCCCAATGCAAAGCACAGCCTGCGCTGCCCCAAGCAAGCCCTTGCCCCCCATTTCCATTTCTGATCTATCATAGCCACAACCACCTCCCCAAGAAAACCCCAATCCACTTCGGCTTTTGGTTGGTCAGGCTGACCGCCCTTGCCAACATGGTTATATTGATTGTATTCATTTCCGCAAAGTGCGCAAGCGAAAACGCGCCCGAAAATCTGTGTCGGGATGAAGAAAGCGCCTGCCAATCAAATTATAATGAAGAACCGCACCGTGTTACAGGCTATATCCGGCTACATGCTCGGGCCTCTTTTCAAGTCACCCATTCCCCAACCCGATGGGCCGGGCTACGGCTAAAGACAACCATTGCCCGTCCAACATTCATATCCTGCACCGCCAGCCAGAGAGCGCCGCGCTGCACCAGCCGCCGTGCCAGGGCGGCAAACGCCCAACGCGGCAATTTGCCACTCAGCACCACCCCGGTCAAGGGCTTCGGCAGGCGTGGAAAGGAAAACTGCTCTGCTTCCAGCATCCCCTCCAACAGCGTCACCTCCAGGCGCAGCCCGTCACCGGCCGGCAGTTCCACCCACGCATAGCGCAGCACCCCCTCCCTGCGCCGCCCCAGCCTGGCACAATTCACCCAGCCCAGGCGCACATCGAAAACCGCAAAAGGTCGCGGCGCCGTCTGCGCAGCCAGGGCCGCCGCCAGCCAGACCGGCCCGCGCCCATACAGCGCCCAGCCCTTCTCATTGCGCAGTTCAGCCAGCGGCAACTGCGCCAGGTGCTGCGGCAGCCAATGCGTCCCCTGCACCGGCAAACCCAGCGCCTGCGCCAACGCACTTTCCTGCAAAACCGGCAAGGGTGCCTGCGCCCAGTGCCAGGCTTCCAAATCCTGCTGCGGATACTCAAAAATACCGCGCACCCGATCCAACAACGCATTAAAGACCGGCCCAGTGCGGCGGCCTTCCGGCTGCCGCTCCAGCCCACCAATGAGACCGCCCAGCACCCCGGCCTGCTCCTCCAGCACATCCTCGCCCGCCAAATCCGAACGGAGCAGCGCAATCGGCAGCAAATTCATCCCCTGCAACAAACTTTGCCACTCCTGTCTCTCTTGCGCACTTTTGTACAACAGTATACAATGAGTGCAGGCATCCAACAATTGGAGCTGCATGCCGGTTGGCCGTCCGCCAATATCCACCAACAGGGGCAAGGTGCGCCGTTGCAAAACACGCAGCATGTGCTGCACAAACGCATCCGAATAGCCGGTTTTATGACGCATGCGCATTTCCCAAACCTGATCTTGCGGGCCTTGCAGGAACCAGTTTCCCTCTCCATCTGGCACAGCACGCAGCAAATAATGCGACACACCAAGCGCCCTGAGACGCTCAGTGAGCAAAAAGTTCAGCACCGATTTGCCGCTATGTGGCGGCCCAGCAACAACAATGGCCGGCAACAAATTCACGTGAACAGGGTTCTTCATAAGCGAGGTAATTGAGAATGGGAACAGAAAACACGACACTCGTGGCAACCCTGGGCGGGCAGCCCCAAATCGTCACCTTTACCCTGGACGAATTGTTGCAACGCGGCGAACGCATTCACCAGGTGGTTGTCGTTTACCTGGCGAATAACCCGCGCTACATCCAGGCCTATCAGCGTCTGGCAGCCGAGTTCACCGGAGACCGTTACGCCGGTGTGCCGCTGCACCTGCGCGCCCAACCCATTCAGATGGAAGGCGAAGAGCTGTTCACGCCACAACAAGTTGATAAAGTTCATATCACCTTTCAGGAACTGCTGAAGCAATTGAAGGAACAGCAACAGCGCGTGCACCTGAGCCTGAGCGGTGGACGGCGGTTGCTGGCGCTTGTGGCACTGGAAGCAGCGATGTGCTACTTGCGCCCCAGTGACCGGGTCTGGCACATCTACACCCCATCCAGCCTGACGGAAGAAGCGCGCGGCGGGAAGAAGATGCACGCTCCGCCCAACAGCGTGCGGTTGATTGAAACGCCATTCGCCTCGCTCTCGGCCTATGCCCCGGGCCTGAGCGGCATCCTCAAAACCTCGCCAACGCGGCAATTTGGGCAGGCGCAGCGCATGTTGAGCGAAAAGGATGCGCAACGCTGCCAGGCGGTCTGGCAGGCGCTCAGCCAACGCCAACGTGAGGTACTGCAAGGCCTGGCGAATGGGCACAACCGCAGCGAACTCGCCACACAGCTGCACCTTGCCGCCAGCACAATTGACACACACCGCCGTCACATCCTGGAGCAATGCGAAAAAGTTTGGGAAGAAGAAAGTGAGATTGATACGACCTTCCTGCGCAAAAAATTTGGCCCATATCTGGCCGGGCTGGATTCAGTGTAGCACAGGGCAGCGCGCTTGTCATCCCAATTTTTTGGGAAAAAAATCAAAATTATTTGGCATGACAAACCACATCCCGAATATCCCAAATATTTACCCGACATTGGCCCCACAATCCATTAGAGGATAGGCAAACATCCCCAAACGAGCAGGGGGATGTTTGCAATGCAGGCGCTTCCGGCTATCCAACCCCCAACTTTTCCGCGCTATTTCTCAGTTCCAACGTGAATCGTCACCGTTGCAGATGCTGTCTGACCACATTTATCCTGCACCTGATATGTAAACGTATCATCACCGGTAAAATCTGCATCCGGCGTGTATTCTATTTTATTTCCTCTCAATTTTCCCAGACCACCATGCATTGGATCACTGACGATACTGTAGGAAACGTCCGTACCACTACCCTCAAGCGTAATCTCGACCTTCTCCCCTTGCGCGGTGGAAGCCTCAACATCCATGGCCTGCACTGGCTCACAAGCAGGTGGAGGCGTTGTTGGCGGCCTGGGGGTGTCTGTTGGCGTTGGCGGCTCGGGTGTGTTTGTTGGCGGCTCGGGTGTGTTTGTTGGTGGCTCGGGGGTGTTTGTGGGAAGCGGGGTAGGTGTTACCGTTGGCCGGTCTGGACGGTTATCCGGTGTGGAGGTCAGCGTTGGTGGCACGGCCGTTGGTGTTGACACGACACCATCCAGGCAGCGGTGACAAGCCTGGCTCCATTGCCAGGCAAGCGGATACGCGATGGATTGCTTCACATCTGCCGAGGCAGAACCTGCATGATACAAACGTTGATATCCACCCTCCAAATCAAAAGCAACGTCGCCCCCATTGTATGAAAAATGACATTCCCCCGCAAAACACAGCACCCGCACGTCCATGCCATCCAGCTCAAGGATCATACGTCCATTCAAAGCCGTTGCTTTGACATCGCCATAACCGGGCAGCACAATTTCCGCTTCCTGTCCACCAGCCTGCACATAAGCTGCACCTTGAGTCAGGGTCATCTGAATTGCATCCCGATACACAAGGGTCATCTGACTGTTGGGGAACAGATAAACAACCGAAGGATACCCGGCATCCTCACCCACCACAAAACGCAACCCGGTCTGTTCTCCAGTTTGAACTGTCATATTCGGTTGAATCAACAATCCATACTGAACCGGTATCCTGGTTGAATCTGTATCAAGCCAATAATAAGCCTCACTTCCACCATTAATTTGCTCCACACGCACCTGCCCGGGCGCAATCGGCAGAGTCGCTGTCTGAGTGGGTTCCATTGTAGCGATAATCTGAACAACCCGAATATCTGGCGTAGCCGTTGGCTGCTTCTGAACATGTTCCAAAGTCCTCTGTGTTGTCCACCATTGGTACCCAAGAAAGGCCGCCGCAGTGATCAGTGCCAAGACCGCCAATGCACCAAGTGCTTTCAAAACCAGCGCCCTGCGCTGCGCGGTGGCCGATTGCGCTTTCACCTTTTCGATAATCTCATCTGTTAAGTACTGAATCGTAACAGCCGAAACATTGTCATCCGGGCTGCGCCCTTCAGCAATGCCAACCATTTTAATTGCCGCCCGTTTGGGCATAAACTCGGCCTGTAACGCTTCAACTATTTCTTCATCATGCGCATACCGTTTGCCTGTATCATCCGTTTTGATCAATCCATCCGAGCAGAGCAAAATTGAATCGCCTGGTTTGAGCGGCATACCCTGGCTACCCAAACGATAAGCAACATTTGGATCTCGCCCCTTGAGATACAACCCAAAATCCACCTGCACAGATGGGTCGCGCCCCAGGATATTGACAACGCGTGAGGCCTCACGAGCATCAGGCGCACCGCCATATAAATTCCCATACGTATGATCGAATGTCAGTTGCATCATCTTTGCCGAAGGCTGAACCCAATATGCCCGGCTATCACCAACATTTGCAATATACAGACGGTTCTTATAAACAACGCCCAACACCAATGTCGTTAAACCATCTTTACCATCCCGATGATTCTTTTCATATAGCACCTGATTGGCTTGTTGAATTGCCTGATCCATCAACAACAAAAGTTCTGTGTTGGTTGAATGAGACAGGGAATCGAACACCGTATCAATGACCAATTGCGCCCCTAATGCCCCATTGTCTGCGCTGCCAACCCCATCCGCCACAGCTCCAACAAGCAGCAAAAGACCACCAGCTGTTTTTACTTCACCAACGCGCACCCGGTCTTCATACTTACGTCGAGCGTCCCCAACAACACTACACTCGCCAATAATAAAATGTTCCTGCTTAAAAATTGGTTGACTCATTCTCACCTCTGATAATTCGGTCTAAATAAACGGTGGGTGGAAATTGGTTTCCATGCCATAAATCACATCCTGGACAGTCAACCGCTCTTCCGGGTTGTGAATCAACATCGCACGAATATATTTTGCCAACAAAGGCATCTTTTCGCGATAACTCTGACGGCGCAAGAGTGTATCATGCCCAAAATCTACCCCCCGAATCTTTTCCTCAAAGCTGCGTGTAATTAATGTCGTACGTACAGCATCGTGCGAGCCGCTCATCAAGCGTGTATTGGTTAAAATCTCGTAAAAAATAACGCCCAGGGACCACACATCCCCTTGCAATGGAAACCGATCTCCTGAAGAAAGCGCCCCTGTCCCCAATCCACGCGCAATTCGTTCGGGGGAAGCATATTCCAGGGTGTAGCTTTTCTCAATAATCTCAGATCCAGAATTTCCATCACTTGCCAGTGCAAAATCAATCAATACCGGCTGCGGAATTTCAGCAGGGCTAATAGGGCGGCGAAAGACAATGTTCTCCGGCTTGAGATCGCGATGCGCAAACCTTTTCTCGTGCAGGAAAGAAACAGCAAGTAAAATCTGGTAAAAAAGTTCCAGCTTCCACTCAAAAGACATGCCGCGCAGCTTATTCTTATTCTCAATCAGCGAGCCGCCAGCAAGGTACTCCATCACCATATAATAAGGTGCTTCTGGCAATTCAGTTGCCCGCAAACAGTATACCGGGCGTTCCGCGTGCGAAAGCGGGAATAACCGCACCAAACCGGGATGCCGCCAATTTCGTTTGCAGAGCAGCTCTGTTTCATGCTGCAAAAGGATATCCTCGTGTGCTGGACCATTTGGACCCGTGCGCGCCAGCTTAATCGCCACTTTCATCCCTGGCTCTTCCAACAAATAGCCCAAATAAACCGAAGCTGTACCACCCGCATTTGAAAGCGGTTTTTCAATCAAAAACCGATCGCCAAGCTTTTTCCCATTATAAGAAGCCATCTCTATCTCCTTTCCGGATCTCGGAATGCATCGAAGTCAGTATCATCCATGGTTTCATTGGTTTTGCTGCCTGGCATTCTCATCGGGCCAGGCCCAAAGCCAAGCCCACCTGGTTTGAGTGGCTCCACTTCCGTCTTCTTCGCGTCGGGGTCGCGCAGCACATCGGTTTTGCGCGGATCATCTACCTCTGAAGGAGACGATTCCATAACAACAAATTCCAATTCCACTGGCTGCTGCGCCGCATAGCCCATGCGAATCACCTGCCCGCTCCGAATAGGCACCGGCTGATTGAAAGGAATGGGGACTCCGTCAATAAACGTCTCATTTCCACTTTCAGAAACGGCCACCACCCGCCAACTTCCGCCAAAACGCTCCACCCGGCAATGCAGGCCACTGATTGAAGAATTAGCATCCTCAAAGAAGGTAAAATCGGCCTTGCGCGGGTCTCGACCCAACCGAACCGACTCGGTAGAAACCTTCAGGTGCTGATTGATCAAATTTACCGGCCCTTGTCGAACAATAAACTCGGCCAGAACCTTGCGCCGTCCCCCGCCAATGATTGTCTTTCGCACCTCGGATACCAGCCGCCCCATGCCGCCTTCCTTGAGCAAGCCAGGAATTTGCTTTCGAAG
This sequence comes from uncultured Anaerolinea sp., assembly GCA_964453115.1. Classification (GTDB taxonomy): domain Bacteria; phylum Chloroflexota; class Anaerolineae; order Anaerolineales; family Anaerolineaceae; genus JAIWNK01. Next base: position 28,701 of record CAYVRT010000023.1, read on the forward strand.
CATCAGCAAGGCCCAGCCCAAAACCACAAATAACACAATCACCAGCCCAACCACACCCAACAACGCATAAAACATCCAGCTGCGCATAATTTCAACAGGGGGGGGTTGAATGATATTGACAATCGTCATGCCAACCGAATTTCCAGACCATTCCTGCCCCAGCTCATCTACAATTTTCACTTGAAATGAAACCGGTGTCTCCCCCTCATCATCAATATCTATCTTCCAGGCAAATTGATACACATTTTGACTGAGAATTGCGGCTGTACTGATTGTTTTGGTACCGTTGGGGGTCGTCAATTCCAATCGGGCGCTATCAATCCTGCGCGCCCGTCCATCCGGCCAACTGACATTAAATTCAACTACCTGCGTCTCTTTATCAAAGACCAGCGGCTGATCTGGCTGCCGGACTGCCGTCCTTTCGAGACGAGTTTCGGGCAAGGGCGAAACCATCTCGATCACGGGCGGTTGCAAATCAATGGAATACGTCTTGGTGGCAAAAGCAGGGGCATCTTTTTGCCCTGGCAAAAGCACTTCCACACGATGGTCACCGTTATTTTTCTGTCGAGTTTGATATCCCAGAGCATAAATTCCTCGTTCTTGCTCCAGTTGCAAGAACAAATCTTTCAGCGCCGCATTATCCACATCCTCCACCTTAACTTCAAAATACTGCCCACCAGACTGGATCACCATTTGCTGATCCTTATCCTTTAGAAAAGGTGTCCTGCCCATTTTGGAGATCGCAATCAGGTAAACTGGCGTTTTGGCCTCAATCATGGCATTCATAAAATCGGGGCGTTTATGCTCTGGAACAAAATTATCTGGCGATGAAAGCGCCCAAACTGCAGAAAACTTCTGGCAATCGCCGGGCTGCTGTTTCAACTCCTCAAAAACATGTAAAAACAAACGGTTTAATGGATCCGTATAAGTTGCTGGTTTACCAGAATTACTATCCGGCAAACGATTGACTGCACTGACAAAGGCTTGCTTGGAGGTTGTTGCATTCAACACCCGATAATTTTTCGGATCCTTTTCGTCTGGATCACTCACATACAAGGTAATCTCATCCACCCCTTCTAACATGTAATTGGCACCAAAATCCAACAAAATTCGCTTGACGGTCAGAAGCTCGGTTGGTTTGCCAATATCTACAATAATTGCCAGTTTCACACCATTGCGTTTTGGAAGCCATTCCAATCCATTAACAGGATACTCAACATCGTTTTCTTGCACTTTCAACGCCGAAGGTGTCAGTGAGGAGAGCGTATGTCCGTTCACATCCTCTACCCGCGCCTCCAATGCCACAACCGGAAACGCCGAAGCGTCCACCGCCATCAAGCATACAGCATTTGCCTCCACAGCCTGCGCCTGCCCCAAGCGGCTCGGCAAGGCAGCCCCCACCACCAACACCATCAGGCCAACCATCATTAACAAAGAACGAACTTTTTTATTCATCATTGCTTCCTATAAAAGTTGGACTAAAGAACTTCAACATACAAGCGCAAATCGGGCGCGTCCAAACTACCAAATACAATTGCCGCACCACTTTCCAGCGCGTAGGGGCGCTCCGGCTCAAGCCGGGTATCTCCAAGAAACATGATGCCCTTAGCGTCCTTACAGAGGGTAATTTGCCATTTTCCATCCTTCTCTCTCAATTCGGCCTGCCGGCGAGAAACAGACCGGCGGCCTTGCAACAAATCGGTCAGGTCCATCTCGGGTTCGATGCCATGCTCCAGATCCTGACGACCAATCAACGCATAATTCTGCTCGATTAAGAAATCAGCACCAGGCTGCGTAGGTTGAGCATATAGACGCAATTTGGTTTTTGCTGTTGGCAAACGTAAAAGGAATATGTAATCGCCTCGTTGTAAATTCAGGTCTTTCAATGTCTGGTCCAAATCGGTTACTTGCCGGGCAATCAACACCTTATAATCTGTCGGTTGCAGGCTGCTTGTATTTTCTCCCTGAGTCTTGCGCACCAGTTCTGGCAACAAAGCTTCAATTGCCTCATTCAGTCTGGCGCGCACGTCGCAACCCGCTATTTTGGTCTGGTCAATCAGTTGCAGAATTTGAATTCCAAATTCAATTGTCTCCATGCGCTCATCCTTTCCCTGGATCGTTCGAGTCTCGTTTTGCTTGCTGGTATTCTTGAGTCAATTGTTCCATAGAAACATCAAAACCCCATCCACCATCTCCACTCTGCTGCTCCTTCGAAGCACTGGTCGGCGCACTTTTTACCTCCATCTCTTCCTCGCATGGCAACAATTCCCATTCCACCGAAGGAAGAGAGCACCATTGTTCTTGAACCCGTTTGCGGATATCCTCATCCGGGTAAGCAAATTGCGCTAATTGTGCACTACCACGCAACACCAGATACCCCCGCCCCTCAACCAGGCTATCTCGGTTCATGGCCGAGGTTGGCCGCCCGCCCACACTCTCAACCGCATCTCCTGTTGAGAGTGCAATCCCCGAGCGGCCCAGTTTCATGGCCTTAATCAGCGGGTCGCCGGTACCAAATAATTGCGGCACGCCCGAAAGCCACATTCCAAACCCCAGCCGGCTCTCCTGACGGATGAACCGCCCCAACAGTTTCAGTGGATCGTCAGCAATATTGTACGCCTCACGCGTCAGGTCATAATCATCCACAACAAACAACAAGTGAGGGAAACGCCCCAAATTACGCGCCATCCCCAACGCTTCCTTACGACGCTTCAATTCTTTTTGCAAACAGGCCAAATTCCACTTAAATCGGTCTTCATCAATTACCCAATCCAAAACATGTGGCAAGTCTTTGAGTGCTTCCAGGCTGCCCTGACTGCCATCAAACAACACAATTTGCAACTGATCGGGGCTATAGCGACTGACCGCCGATAACACCAGCGTATGCAACAAGCTCGTCCGTCCCGATCCAGAAGGTCCGCTAACCAGCAAATTACAACCTTCCTTGACCAGGTCCAGCCAAAACGCATCCAGGTGCAGCCCCTCTCTTCCCAATAGGACCGGTAAATTCTGCGTTCCAGGTGCGCTATTTTTGTCTAACAAATCCAACAAATTGACGCGCGTCGGCAAAACATGAATCCTGGTCACTTGAGGGTAACGGTGGGCGACCGTTGCAAAATGCTGGCTCACTTCTCTCAAATAATCGTCACCCTTTTTAGTCAATGGTGCAGCAATTTGGAATTGCGCCGGCGGAACAGTATTCAAAAGCCCGCGCCCTGGCAATGCCTCCACATCCAACCCGCCCTTCCCCAGAATCATCGCATATTCATTTTTCTCGGTCATGTACAAAACCATGCGATGATCAAGCAAGTTCATCAACTTGAATGGTATGGCGGAGCTTTGTAAGGCCGTGACGACAAAATAAACGCCATAGGCGCGACCATCTCGCATCAGTTTCTCAATTTCGCCCAGCTCTGCTTCGTAAGAGGTGTCACGCAGCTCAGCGAAATTATCAATCAAGACCAACAACAAGGGCAGCGGTCTGGCTCCCTTCGCCATCATGGCCTGATTATATTCAAACCAATCATCCTTGCGCTCAACAGCCAATTGATTCTTACGCAGTTCCAGTTGCTCGCGCAACAAACGCAATAAACGGCCTAGCCGTTCCTGCTCATTACTATGCACCACATCGCCCACATGCGGCAAATCCATCAAAGGATCCAGGCTCTTGCCGGCAAAGCTAATTATGTATATGTTCAGCAAGGAGGGCAGCAAACGTTTCGTTGCACTAAGCACCAGGGAGCGCAGGAAAAACGTCTTGCCCATCCCCTGTGCACCAATCAAAAGCCAATGCCCGCCCCTGGCAGAAAGGTCAATCAATAGCGATGGCTGTGCGCGATTTGCCAAGTCATCAATTTTACCAACTGGAATATGATACTGATCTTCCGAAAGAGAGTCGCCATCTTCCGGCAGCCATTCCACAGCTTGTGCATCCTCCATCACCCCAGGCAATAACAGGCGCTTGAACACATCGTTCGGGTTGGGCAAAGGCTCCAGCAAAATCTGTTGCGGTCGTTGGTAGCCTTGCTGCTCCAATCCCGCCCAGTATATACACATCTGTTCAATCATCAATTCGCTCAGCAATGTTGGCTTTTTATCATTGCCTTCTTTCTTTTTCGGTTCCGAAACGATTGTCTTCTGTTCGCTCTCCAGCAAATACATCCACTTTCCTTCCGTGTCAGCGGCTTCCTCCTGTTCCTGCGGGGTATATTCTACCCCCACCCGCGCGCACTGGAACTGACGTGCCATGCCGCCATCCCCAATCTGAAAATAAGCTCGTCCAGGTTGATGGGAAGGAATAAAAGCTGCATCTGGGCGGCGCAGCATGTCGCGGCTGTCATCCATCGTTTGCACCCGCAAGCTAATGCGAAAATTCAAATTGGCACGCATATCGTCCGTCACCACCCCGGACGGGCGTTGTGTAGCCAGAATCAGGTGCAACCCCAAAGAGCGCCCCACGCGCACTGTTGCCACCAATTCCTTCAAGAAATCCGGCATATCTTTCACCAGTTCGGCAAATTCATCCACAATGATGAAAAGGTGCGGTAGTGGCTCCCAACCCGGCGGCAAGCTCCCCATCCGGCTGATCTCTTGATAATATTCTGTTACATCCTCCAGGCCCTTTTTTGCCAAGACCTGTTGCCGACGCAAGTTTTCAGCTCGAATCGCCTCCAATGCGCGTTGTGCGCCGGCCTTATCCAGGTTCGAAACCATCCCCACCGTGTGTGGCAATTTTTCAAAAATACCAAATGTACTCTTGCCCTTAAAATCAATCAGCAACAAATTGACATAATAGGGATGATGTTCTAATGCCAGCGCAGCAACCAGCGATTGTAGCAATTCGCTTTTCCCTGAGCCAGTTGTGCCGGCGATAATCCCATGAGGGCCGTCCTGATTCTCGGCCAGGTTGATCGAGAGCGGCTGCACATAGCTCTCCATGCCAATCTGAATCGGGTAGGGCAAAATACCCTTCCTGGGAATTCTGGACCAAAGCTCCGGAAGGTGAAAATTCTCGACCCGATTAATCCCATACACACCCAGCAAATTTACAGAAGAAGGAATGCGGCTCGATTGATTGGACGTACGCTGTACAACCGGACGTAAACGCCGCGCCAGGTTATCTGCTTTCGCTTCACTTTGCGGGTCTGGAATTCCACTCTGGACTGGAAATTTGGAAAGCGGGAATTCGGCTTCAGGAAAACGAACGCCCGTTCGAGAAAAGCGGAAACTTCGTTGATTAACTTCCAAAACCGCCTGACAATCACTCGGTACATCCTCAAGCGTATCGCAAAGAACCAGGGTTGCAGAGCGCAGTGACCGGGATTCACGCAGCAAAAGATTGAACCCGGCCTCATCTTTCACATCCGCATATTGATCAAAAACCAACAACGAAAATGGCCCGCTCGTAATATCTGTCTTCTTGGCCTGATCATTCGTATCGCGCCGCTCATCCATTTGTTTTGAAAGTGCGGAAAGCAGGCCGCGCTCCGCCTCCATCCCAAACGCCATAAAGGCCGGCTTACCGCCAGTGATTGAATCGCTCACATGCGGCAGCCAGCGCGCCCACTGCCATTGCTTGTAATGTTGTTCGGGCGCTAAAATGTAGAGACGTAAATCTTCCGGCGCATGAAAAGCCACCAATTGCATCAGCAAGGAATACACCATCGGCAACGTTTGATCGCGCGGCCCAACCACGCCAATCGTACGCGCCTCTTGTAAACTAACCACCACCGGAGCATTCGGCAATTCTCGATAATGAGTATACATACCAAACGCCCGGCGAATAAAGCTCGAATTGATATCCGGGTCAGGTGCCTGAATTTTAATCAGCCCTGGTGCCCGCCCACGCCCCAAACGCACTGCCATAAAATCAGCATCTTCTGGGCGACGCTCCCAAATACGCAAATCCAGATCTTGCACCATGCGAATCAGCGTACCTGGGTCTGGAAAATTTTGCATCATCCAATCGAATTGCAAGCTATTACCAGCCAACAGGCGCGCTTCTTTTTTATCCAGTAAACGTTGATATTCCCTGGTTTGTCGAATGCGTTGCATCTTTTGCTCGTGCCGTTGGGTGCTTGAAACAACCAGCGATGTAATGATCGTCAGAAATCCAATGCCAACCATCGGCAGCGCCATGAACCAGCTGCGCGAGCCAGCAGATGGGTTTGCAGCGGCAATTAACAAATAGAAACCGCCCATGAACAAAATGCTCATCATCGGTAAAATAGTCATCAACCAGCCAGGGGTACGCTCTTGTTCCACCGGCGGCGGAGCTGGAATTTCCATCTCCGTTGGCTGGAATGGTAGCTGAAGACGCGGTGGACGATTGAAGGGGTCAATGTACTGGATTGTTGGACTCATACACATCACCTGCCCATTCCTTTACGGAACAGGCTGCAACCAGGTAAAAGCTGAACAAGCATGGCAATGCTGTGGATGGGTGTGGGGGGCCACCCCACCCACACCAACCACAGCCAGAAAACAAAAGTCCGCTACCTTTTAGCCCTGGTTATCTGCCGACTCCAGCCTGGTAGCAGCAGCGCGCAGTTCCTCGGCAAACGAATTGACAATCTTACTCCATTGCTCCATGTCACCACGTGCCGCATCAAACTCCTTGAAGAAATTGGATGCCCGGTTGCCCAAAAAGGTTGGGCGCAGCGAGTCAATAATCTGTGCAATGGCTTCCACTTCACGCGCAACAGTTCCAGCATTGTTGCTGATGGTATCGGCGCGATTGCGCAAGTCAGGCGGGGTTAAACGAATCGTGTAAGTCATAGGTTCCTCCAAAAAGTCAAGATGTCTTATCAGCTTGTTCAAATGCAGTTGCAGCCTCTTCCAGCATCGTTGCGAACCGCTCCAGGAAGGGTCGGAATGCCATCACGCGCTCACGCATTTGCGAGTAACGTGTGCGGAACTGATCGGCGCTATGACCCTCATAGACACTTGGACCAAGCGCGTTTACCTGAGCGTCCACTTCGTCAACGCTCACCTGCACAGCCTTGGCACGTTCACGAATTTCTGCTGCCTTGCTGCGCAGTTCTGGGGGTGTTACAAGAATACCAGTCATGTTTCCTCCATCACAAAAAGGTTGAAAATCAACGCGGCCAGGGGATTTCCAAAACGGGGTCTTCTCGCCCTGTCCAAATTAACAATGCTTCGGGGCTGTTTCGAACAGGAACCTCGAAGACCAACCAACCAGTTACAGTTTCTCCACTCGAGACGCGCGGCATATACGGCTGTTCGGCCAGCAGCGGCTGAGAACCTCCTTCATAGGAAATAACTTGCCCATCATCCAGGCGCAGCATCAACACAGCCTGCGGAGGCTGCGAACAAAGCGCTATTTGACAAACAAATTCCAACTCCACAGCAGCAAACTGCGCCCCAACTGCCGGGGTTGCCAGCGAACCGGAATGGCTGACCGGGCGCGTGGTCGGAAACTCGACCCGAATTAGCTTCAGCATACCGGCAGGGTAAGAAACCGATGCTTGCCAACGTTGCGGCAAGGGCGTCACCGATGGCGTCAATGTCGGTGGAACCAGAGTTGGCGAAAGGAAAAAGGTCGCTGTCAGTGTTTGTTGCTGCGCCAATTGCGCTACTGCTTGCCGCTGATTTTGCACCGCCCCGTTCCAGACCAGCAAAGCAATTAACGTGCCGAGAACAACAACCATCAGTGCAAAGTAGCGCCAACGATGCTGCCGAATGGAATGCAAGCGCGCCTGCCAGCCTGACCGTTTCCAGAATTGATAGGGCGGCGGCTCTGATAATTTTCGAGCATACTCATCCTCGCGCTGCACAATTGCCTGTGCCAGGCGCGCCAGTTTCTTATCCGTGCTACTTGCCACCCTACGCAACAATTGCAGGCGCTCCTGTTCGTCTTCCACCGCGTTGGCACGCAGCCACAGCACCTCAGCAGTGGGCGCTTCCTCTGCCAGCAAGCGCAACACCTCGTCGCGATTGCCTTCCAAAAGGGCTACATTGGCCTTGCGCAGGGTTTCATTCATAATCGTTCAATGCTTGTCATAAATAAATTCAACGCCTTGTTGACCGGTCGCAGGAATAGTGACAACATCCGTGCTTGGTGAAGTATGCACACCTCGTACAAAAACACCGTCGCGATAAATTGTGTTTGCTCCGCTGATTGTAATTTTGTACGAATCACCATCGCTCACAACATTTTCCACATAGGCAACATGGCCTGCTCCCTCATCAGCACCCATGATGCCAGGCTGAAAAACCATAATTGCACCTTTTACAGGTACCCCCCCCATGTCAAAACCTGCGCTGCGCGCCTGCTCAGCCCACCTATAAGCATCACCTGGGTGTCCGCCACCCAAATCGGTCACATTTCGTTTCTCAGCCACATAATGAGTACAACCACCAAGCCCATACTTGCTCCCTAACAAATCACTTCTTGTGGGCCCGTCCGCAGGAATGCCTCCATCTATCACTCTTTGTAATTCAGATTTTTTCGACTCTGCCAGTTTCAACGCATCCAAATTTTGTATACTGAGTTGTTTCTCAGTTTCCAAATCTCTTTTCTGACCCTGAAGATCTGCAATTTGTCGGTCATATTCAGCCATTTCATCTTCGTAATCATCGGCTTTCACACGCCAGGGAAGTCCATCTCGATCTCCTGTCAAAGGAAAATCTGGGACAATTTGGTTAAGAAGATCTTTTGCTTTCTTTTCTGCTTCTGCTCGTTTTGCCTGAAGTTCAGCAATTTTCTGATCCACAGATGCAATATCTGTTTCAATCAATTCTATTGGACGCCTTAGAGCAAACGACTCTTCAAGATTTTGGATCAACGCCAGCAAATCCTTAAGACTTTGAAAACGTTCTGTCCATTTCATTGCGCCAATTTGCGCAATCCAGGCAGCTATATTGCCAACCGATGACTGAGCAGCCTGATCCGCCTTTTCGAAAGCATTTGCAGCTTCTTGGAGCATTATTGCAAACCGAGTCACCATCTGATGCAGTTTAAGTAATTGCTCACGCCGAGTTTGATATCTAAGACGAAAATCATCAGCCCTTGCACCAGAGAATATTTCACCGTTTAATGGCACAATCACCTGATCGCTACCATCCAGCGATTGTTGGATTACACGCGCATGCTCCAACAATTGTTCGGCTTTGGAACGAAGTTCGGGGGGAGTAATAAGAATAATGGCCATTATGATTTCCTTTCAAAAATCAGGCAAGATTTTCCGGAATAGAAACCGGATCCACAAACTCGGGCGGCTGAAATTGCTCCATAAAGAACTGAAAATAGGGTTGCACATAATACGCATTCTGTCCCATGCGAAATTCAGTTCCTACTTCTTCTGAAGCTCTTGCGATATGCATACGATAATCTTCCAGAGAGGCATACCCACCATCATTCGGATCGCCCGGTATTAAGCCGTGAATCCCTGTTTTGTATGCTCCCCAAATGACGGCCATATCCTCCGGACTGGAAACGCCGCCGTGTAGTTCGGTGTACTTTGCCAACACAATCGCGGCCGCCTCTATCGTTCCTGGCGGGCTGGCTCGGTAACTGTCTGAGAAATCGTAACGGCTGGCATCCTCTGCCCCAGGGAAACCGGCCGGATATTGCTCAATTGCCCAGCGCAGCGTCCTCTCCGTCACACTTGCATAGCCAGGCGCTGAACCTTGAGGGTCTTCAAATCTCCCAATATCAACGCCAGTCTTTTCTATTAACCAATCTTGAAGCCAACCTTTGTCGAACGGATAATCCAAATCCATTTCCACAGCCAGAACACCCGCCAAAAGCGCCGGCGGAACGCCATATTGTGCAGCATACCGCTCAATCAACGCCCGGTTTTGCAACACAAAATCAATTGCCTGCTGAGAGTTATAAAAATCGGTTCTATCGGGCTTAAGATGGGCCTCCTGAAGTTTGCGCAACCGCTCCGCCATTTGCTGATCCAATTGCTGACGA
>CAYVRT010000023.1:38740-50827 GCA_964453115.1 uncultured Anaerolinea sp.
GGCCTCCTGAAGTTTGCGCAACCGCTCCGCCATTTGCTGATCCAATTGCTGACGACGAAGATTCAGCTCGGTTGCCTGCCGATCGGCCTTTTCAAAAGCAGCTGCTGCCTGCTCCAGCAATCCAGCAAAATGGATAATTGCCTGCTTGGCCTTGCGCATATTTTCACTCTTGACAAGGTAGCGTTGTCGCAATGTATCTGCTCGTACACCAGCAAACAAAGAACTGGAAAGTTGCAATATTTTCCCGTTGGTTTCATCCAAAGCATTTTGAATGCGACTTGCACTATCCCGCAAGGCAGCAGCTTTGCTACGCAACTCTTCCGGCGTGACCAAAATTTGTGGCATTCGGCCTCCTTAATCATGCACCCAATATACAACGGGTTTATTGTAAAAACCGTCCTGAACATGCCCCGAATTAAAATTATGTCCACCGGCTTGAGCAATCGCCGGTCCCCGATCGGTCAATTCACCAGGTCGCACCATCGCAACATGTCCGGTTCCACCAGGGTTATTAAACGTTACCACACTGGGTTTACCGGCATTGGCCCATTGCTGTGCCTCCGCCGCTGAAACTGCTCGCCAGCCATTCCGCCCACCATGCTGAGATAACCAGTTCACGACACCATTGGCGCTTAACTCATGCGCTCCTGCCGCCCCAACCCCAGCCGGGTTACCATTCGCATCCACCCAATGCGGAATCTCAGCCCCCATTGCCCGGGTTGCGTCCCAAACAAAGATATTGCAATAGGTCTTGCCGCCCGCTGGAAGATAACGCCCATTTTTATCCACAGCAAATTGATTCAGAATTGCATCATAGAAACTCCGATCGCGCAGCGAGGAATCACCGGTCAGTGGCGGGTCATTTGGCTTCCATTGTTGACCAAGCGTCGTGCCGGGCGCCGGATTTTCTCCATTGTATTGCTGTTGCAATGCATTGAGCCGTTCGCCCGCCCCCTGTTGATTGGCTTCATTGATGCGCGCCTGTTCCTCTATTTGCTGCAATTCAGCCTCTTTCTGTGCAATCTGCTCGCGCACACCCACTTGTTGCTTCTCCAGCGCCCCAATCTGCTCATTCACTTTCGCCAGTTCGTCCTCCAATTGGTCAGACTTCGTCCGCCAGGGAGCATCAATTATGCCATCATCAAATCCCAATTCCAGTTTATCTGTCGGCAAAACTCGGTTGCGCCAATCCGCCAATTGCGACTCAATCTGCGCCTTCTGATAACGCAGATCCCCCAATGTTTTCTCAATTTGTCGGTCCAGGTCGCGAAGTTTTTCCAAATCCTGTTGCGTGAGGTGTTGTTGACTCATCAGGGCATCTCGCTCAGCCCGCAAATCTCTCAGGCGGCGCAAAATGGCCGGAAACCCCATTGAAGAAAAGTCTTCCAACTTCGCCGTACCATTGCTCCCATAACGATCTGCCTGCTCAAAAGCCGTTGCTGCCGCTTCCAGCTTTTCAGCAAACACCAAGACCATACGGTATAACCCAGACAATCGTTCGCGCTGCGTCTGATAACGATTCCGCAAATCTTGTGCTCGCATTCCTGCAAACACACCATCGCCCAAACCGTTCAACACATCATCCAGGCCCGTCATGGATGCCTGAATATGGGCTGCTCTTTCCTTCAGTTCAGACGCTTTACTGCGCAATTCTGGTGGTTGGATCAGAATACTGGTCATCTTTGCCTCCTCAGGTTAGTAGGGGGCTTGTTCCCCCACACTTTCATTATACAACTTAATTAAAGACTCGAGGTAAAATAAAATTACAAATCGCTTACAATTGCTTCGTCTCCTACTATCTTACCTGCGATTTTCACGCCGCTCAATACATTTCAGACAAACAAACAGACAACAATCAGACAAATCGGCTCTTCCCCCATTCAGCCCGTTTCCAATCGTCCCACAATCCCCGGAGGTAGTGTACAATTATTCTGGTAGACAGCCCTCCAGGACAATTCTCAACATGCCTCATCTCCAGGTGTTTCAATTCATCCCCTTTGGTGATATCAAGCCGTGTGGCTGGTTGCGCGCCCAAATGCAACGTGACCTGGAACACGGCTTTTTGGGTTGCCTGGATGAACTGATCCCCGATTTGATCCAGCACGATGACATCTACGGTGCAAATCGCCTCACCCGCACCGCCAAAACCAAAGAGCTGGGCGTGATGGCAAAAGAAACTCAATGGGAGGTGCAGTTCTTATGGTGGAACAGTGAAACCCAGTCCAACTGGCTGGATGGAATGATGCGCACCGCCCTGCTGCTTGACCACCCAGGTTTCATCGAAAAAGCCCGTGCTCACATTCAACATTTACTTGCCACTCAGGATGAAAACGGCTACCTGGGCATTTATGCCCCTGACCTGCGCTTTAGTTTTCATGGCGAGAATGGCGAGCTGTGGGCACAGGCTTCACTCTTTCGGGTTCTGCTTGGCTGGTACGAAGCCACCAACGATAAGGGCACTCTCGAAGCCGTGCGTCGTGCGGTGGATGTGACAATGGCCGCCTATCCACAGGGAAAATCCCATCCCTTTAACATCAAAAATGACTTTGCTGGGGTTGGACATGGCCTCATTTTCACAGATGTACTCGACCAATTGCATCAACTCACTGGCGAAGCCCGTTACCTCGATTATGCCCATTGGCTTTATGCCGAATACAGCCGCCAGCCCCTCAGCCAGGATGACATCCAACCAATGCACCTGCTCGACCCGGTGTATCGTTTCAAGGCCCACGGCGTCCACACCTATGAACACATCCGCTCTCTGCTGACAGCTGTTTACACTGCCAGCGACCCACAGTTAGATGCCGCCCTATTGGCCTGCCTCGCCAAGCTGAATACCTGCCTGACCCCTAGCGGCGGCCCAATTGGTGATGAATTTATTGCTGGGCGGCAAGCAGACGCAGGAGAAACCGGATATGAATACTGCTCCATCCACGAACTGCTTGACACCTACACCCACCTGCTGCAAAAAACCGGCGAAATGAAATGGGCTGATCGCGCCGAGTGGCTGTTTTTGAACGCAGCCCAGGGTGCGCGCCACCCTTCGCAGCCAGGAATCGCTTACCTGAAAACCGACAACTCCTCTTCAATGACCGGGGCGCTCCATCCCAATGATCCACAAGACCCCCAAAACCCGCAGATTCGTTACAAGTATTCGCCGGTTCACCAGGATGTGGCCGTATGCTGTGTACCCAATGCCGGACGCATTGCATCATACTATGTAAAATCTCAATGGTTGCGCTCTCCCAACGGGGTAGTAGCAGCGCTATATGGCGCATCTGAACTACAAATCGAAATCAATGGCGTGGCACTAAAAATCTTCGAAACAACAAATTATCCCTTCAACCTGGAAATCACCTTCCGGGTGGAAGTGGACCTGCCAACAGAATTCACCCTTGGCCTGCGCAAACCGGTCTGGGCAAACGGATTTAGCCTCAGCGGAGCAGAAAATTTTAGCGAGAGCGACGGGCTAATTAGCATCCGCAAAATCTGGTCCGGCAGCGAAACACTGACCCTGAGTTTTAAAACAGATGTGATCATCACCCCCTGGGGTTCGGATGAGTGCTTTGTAAGTTACGGCCCTCTGCTCTTTGCCCTGCCACTGGAAGGCCAATCCCGCCCCGGGCGTGAATATCGCACCGGGTTCCAAGATTGGTATTACGATTCTGCCATGTTGCCAGCCAGCCTGACTCTGCCACCCAATGCAAAGTTTGTTCTACAACATTCCCCGTTTGACCCCGCCCACCCCTGGCAATCCATTTCTTTGCAGTGTGGGCTGGAACTCATCCCTCTAGGCAGTACCATTTTGCGCCAGGTGACATTTAAGCAAGCATAATTCCTTTTTCTTGGAGTCCATCGTGTCACATGCCATAATCTTGTCTACAATCCTCTCATTATTGGTGGGCATTACTGGTACATAAGCGTAGCACGACACATCACCCTACACTACCGCCCATTGATGGAGGAGAGGTAAATGAAAACCTGGATCAACCTGCTCGTTGTATTCGCGCTGCTTGCCAGCACCGTTGCCTTTTCACCTGTGACCGCCCAGGCCCAGGCTGAAGAACCGCCGACACCTACTGTGACTGCCACGCCAGAGGAGCCGACCGCAACGCCAACGGAAACCCTGGTGCCGACTGAGACACCGACGCCAACTGAGACGCTGATCCCGACCGAAACTCTGACCCCTACCGAAACCGCGCTCCCACCTGAACTGCCCTTACCCACCGAAACCCCGATTCCTCCGACGGATGGCTGGATTGAACTGACCACCCAGCCCACCGTTTTGCCCCGCAGCGGCAAGACCAACCTGATCTGGAACTTCACCCAGGAGATAACACCCAGCGCAGAACTGCTGCTGACCCTGCCGCCAGAGCTGACCCCCTTTGACCCCACCGGCCTGATCTACGACCCGGCGCTCAACCAACTGACCTACCCGGCCAGTGCTGGCGAAGTGCGCTTGCAGGCTGCCAGTGAAATTGCCGCCGCCGAACTCATCATTCATGCCGCCCTGCGAATGGATGGCAGTCTTATTGCGGAACTGGATTACCCGATCACCGTCGTCCCGGCGTATTTTGTCTCCCGCGAAGGCGGGCAGATCACTGCCCTGGAGGGAGCCGTCACCGTGGCTGTCCCGGCAGGCGCGCTTGCCGAAGACGCATCGTTTACCATTAACCCTCTGGTTGGTCCAGATACCCACCCTGCCCCTTCCAGTGAAATCGTCTTTGAGATCAACGCCACCGGTTCTGAGACCGACCAGGCTATTACCCAGTTCAATACCCCCATCAGTATTACGGCGTCCTATAACGAAAACACGCTCTGGGGGGATGAGAGCAGCCTGGCGTTGATGTATTATGACGAAACGATCTCTGAATGGCGCTATTTGCCGTCATCAGTGGATACCGAGAATAATACTGTAACCGCGTTAAGCGATCACCTGACTGTGTTCTCATTCAACATTCAAGATTGGCAGGCTGGACGCCTGCCCAGCCTGGACGGCGCCACAACCTCCCTGTTTACCGGGGCCGCCACATACAGCACGTCCTTCTGGACGCCACCCGCACCGGGTGGATGGCAGCCCAGCCTGAGTTTGAGTTACTCCAGCGAGGTGGTTGATTCGGCGGATTCACAGACCCAGGCCTCCTGGGTAGGCATGGGCTGGTCACTGGATACGGGATATATTGAACGCAATCAGAACGGCACCAAAGGATATCAAGCAGACGACACCTTCTTGTTGACCTTAAACGGCGCCAGTTATATGCTGATTGAAAGAGCAGATGACCCAGACAACAACCCGAGTACGGTGGACTATCGTACACGCGATGAATCCTTTATGCTTATCCGCCGGACGCTAGCGCGTTCAGGCGCCAATAACCGCTATGATGCCTCCAGTTGGTTGGTAAAAGACAAGAGTGGTAACTCCTACACGTTTGATGACCGAGCACAGTACCCGATGCTGGGCTGCGATGCGCCGTTGGTGGAAACCTGGCGCTGGTCGCTTACGCAAGCGCAAAGCGGAGCTGCTCCGGGCAACATTATCACATACGCGTATGCTCATGAAACGGTTTATAAGAATGATTGTGCGGAGCCTAACAGCCCTAATTTCGCCACAGATCGGGCAGTCTATCCGCTTTACATCACCTATCCCCATGAAAAATATCGCATTACATTCGTCCGCGCCAGCACCCGCACCGATTACCTGCAAAGTTGGGAAGACAACAACTACCTGGTCTTGTACCAGCGTGAACGCCTGACGGAGATCCTAATTGAACAGGATACCAATAACACCCCCGAGAGTTATGAAACGGTCATCCGGCGGTACAAGTTCACATATTCGGATGGGATCATTTTTCCAGGGTTGAACTGGGGTGCTGGAACTGCCGATACACCTGCCTTGATATCCGTGCAGGAATTTGATGGGCCTGACCCTAGTGACAATCACCTGCCAGCGACTTCGTTTGAGTATGGCGATTCCATGCACCTGACCCAGGTCAATAATGGCTATAACGGATCAGTCCGATTCACCTACGAGGCTACCCCGTGGACATACACCGAAGGCCCGCGAACTTATCTCGGACGATATGGCCGAACCTATAATTGTAAAAACGAAACATTTTCCGTCCCATTCCCTGGTGGGCGGTTTTATCCCGGCGGGGTGGTGCGCTTCAAGGCCAATGTGAATGCAGATCCTTCCGGGGCATATCATATCGGTATCGAAGGTGCTTGGAACAGCCCGATCTGGGCAGCTGAAAATGTGGGTACTGCGACCTTCCAACTGCCAATTGGCTCATATCGGGCGGCGCTGCTGGTGGCAGGCTATGGCTACGACGACAATGACGATGACATCTGTTATGTGGGGAGCGAAGAATACACCTATCTGCCAACCCATTACCGTGTCATGTACAAAGACCTGTTTGTTGGTGGTACCCAGATCTCTCGTTCCACCTATTCCTATACTGGAGCAGCGGTGAATGATAGTGCCCATTCTGCCACTGCGGCTAACTGTCCGCTGCCAAATGTGTGGGCTGATAATTATGCTGAATTGGAAGCCAATTACATGTGCTACACCCGCACCAATGGACAGTTCCGCGGGCATGCTCAGGTGACCGAAACCCGATCAGATGGGACCCAGACGATTACGAAGTTTTATCAGGATGATGTTCGTTATGGTCGTCCCTATGAGGTTTTGGTTAAAGACAATAATGGACAGACCCTCAGTCAGACACTATCCACCTATACCACCACCTTACTCTCGACCAGCCCAACCTATCCATGTAATAACAATGGTCGTTTTATCGATGTGCAGTCTTACTGGATTCGACAAACTGAACAGCAATCTTTCTTGTATGATACTGCCGGGAATAAAATCGGTACAAAGACAGAATATCAATATGCAATTGATGGGCAAGGCAATCCCGTTTACGGCAATCTAACGCACCAGATCGAATCGGAGTGGAACGGCAGCGCATTTGATTTTTATCGTGACACTGTCACTTATTATTATCCGAATTCAGGCACCTATCGGGTGGGGTTGCCCGGCGCACAGAACGTCTATCGCTGTGACGCAGGTGGGTGTGTCAATAACAACGCCCACCTGATGAGCTCGCAGTGGTATCTGTACGATAATAATACAGCTTACAACCAGACTCCAACCAATGGCGTTTTGGCGGGCACGCGCACCCTGCTGCGTTTTACCGATCCAATTAACTTTACCGGCCCGATGTACAGCGACCAGAAATTTACCTATGATAATTGGGGCAACCAGACCACGGTCACTGTTTATCCAAATGAAGCTGCTGCAAATGCGGATTATAAACTCGGTGTTGATCCTCGGACCACCACAACGACGTACGATGATGCTTACCACACGTACGCCAGCCAGGTTGTCAATGCGAATAACCAGAGTATAACTTACGACTACAACTACAGTCTGGGACTGCCTATCACAGAAAAGATTACCGGCCTGAATGATACTACCGTGAGTGCAGATTATGATGGCTTTGGACGCTTGACCCAACTTGTGCGCCCCGGAGACAGTTCCTCCTCACCGACAGTTCAGATTACTTATTATGATTATGCCGTGCCGTATTATGTGGAGGCAACCCAGAAGATTGACGCCACGACATCCTATGTCTCACGCAAATTCTATGACGGCTTGGGGCGGCAGATCCAATCTCAGGTGGTGGGTGCGGTGTTGAGTACGGGCACGCAGACGATTGTTGCGAATACAATGTATGCATACGACCAGGAAAACGATCAACAGATCACCCAGTATGTACCCTATGCTGTCAGCGATTGTGGGGGATACTGTATCCCGGATACCACTAAGGCTAAAACAGAAACGACGTCGGATGCACTTGGCCGGGTTGTGCTGGTGAAGCATACCGATGGCACCACCGATACCTATGCCTACACCATTGACCTGACCAGTCTCCCCGTTCCTGTTTTTCAAACCAGCCATACCGACCAGGAGGGGAATACCTCGACCTCTGCGACCAATATCTGGGGACAGGTTGTGCAAACCAATGACCAGGGTTTGACGGTTGCTTATGAATATGACCCTCTGAACCGCCTGACTCAGGCCACCTATGCCAATAACAATCCAACCCTGATCACCTACGACCTGGCCGGGCGCAAGCTGACCCTGGACGACCCCGACATGGGCGACTGGACCTACGGCTACGACGCCCTGGGCAACCTGACCAGCCAGACCGATGCGCGCAGCTGCACAACAACGTTAGTATACGATTCACTGAATCGGGTTACCGATAAGATCTATGGAACGGGCTGCCCGACCACCTCAGCAGTATCGTATACCTATGATGCTGGCACCTATGGCCTGGGCCAGCGCACCGGCATGACGGATGGCAGCGGCTCCACCAGCTGGACCTATGATGAGCGCGGACGGGTCATCCTTGAGACTCGCTCAATAACAGACTCGGCAATGGATATGGGCGATTTTACAACCCAATGGACTTACAATAGTGCTGATCAGATTGTGACCATCCAATATCCATCTGATAACGCTGGTGGGCAGGGCGAGATCGTGACCTATACCTACCTGCCGCAAATGGCATTGGACACAGTCATTGGAACCAACACCTATGTTAGTGATACCCAGTACGATTATGCCGGACGAATTACCACGCGGATATTGAGTTCCAGCAGCTTCCGGCAGAATTACACCTATGTGGGTTGGAGCAGCATTGGGAGCGGCCGCCTGGATACACTCAAAACCGGCACCAATTCGGGCTATTACAATAATCTTCAGAACCTGGATTATAACTATGATGCTGTTGGCAACATCACCTCAATCAAGAATTTCCGCAACAGCAACCAGGTGCAGTGTTTTGGCTACGATTCGATGGATCGGCTGGTTTCGGGCTTTACGGCTTCAAGCACATCCTGTCAGCAATATGCCACAGTGGGCAACGGCGCCTACCAGGAAAGCTACAGCTATGAAAGCACTACTGGCAACCTGTCCAGTAAAGTGGGCGCAGATTACGAGTACGCAGCAGAGCATCCTCATGCGGTCCAACAAATCGTTGATGAGGATAACCAGGTCAACACCGCGATTACAGTTCGCGCTAGAGGCGTTTACAACGTCAGCTGGCCGACCATGAAGCTCTATGTGAACGGTGAACTGCGCCAGACCTGGACGGTGAACAGCACAACCTATACAAATTACACCGTGACGACACCGGCGGGGGCTAATGCCATCATTGAAGTCCGCCGAGAAACGCCGACTCAGATTGGCGGTTCAACAAGCGGTTCGCTGTATGTGGATTATGTTACCGTCGGCGGCGTGACGCGACAGTCTGAGGGTGGGGCTGCATTTTTGGATTGGGGTAGAGGAACATCTGCGGTGGATTGGCAGAATGTGGTGATGGGTCAAGAATCGATCAATAGCGATGGAGCGCTGCGCTTTGCCTTTGGCCCTCAGGCTTTTGCAGGGCACTATGATGCCAACGGCAATCTGACCCATCGTTTGGTGAACAATGCCGCCACTATCATGAGTTATGATGCCGAGAACCGTCTCGTACAGGTAAGCGGTGCGACCACGGCGACCTTTGTGTATAATGGAGATGGCGAACGCGTCCGAAGCACGGTGAATGGCACCTCAACCGCTTTCATCGGCAGTATCCTTGAATGGACTGGTAGCACTACCACGATGATCCGGTATTATTATGCCGGGGCAGCCAGGATCGCCATGCGCAGCGGGACAGACGATCCCCACCAATACATCCTGAGCGACCATCTGGGCAGCACTAGCGTCACCACCAGCAGCGAGGGCGTTTATCAATCTGGAATGCTGTACAAGCCTTGGGGCGAGACGCGCTGGACCTCTGGCACATTACCAACCAAATACACCTACACCAGTCAGTATTCGAATGTGACCGACTTTGGGTTGATGTACTACAATGCTCGCTATTACGACCCTTTGACAAGCCGATTCTCGCAGGCGGATTCTATTGTGCCGCAGCCGGGTGATCCGCAGAGTTGGGATCGTTATGCGTACGTTAACAATTCACCAATCAATAATGCGGATCCCACTGGTCACTGGATTGAATCGGTGTTGGATATTGCTTTTATTGCATATGATATTTACGATATTTCAACTAACGGATGGAATTGGGAAAATGGTCTTTCTTTAGCCGCAGATGTTGCAAGTTTAGTGGTGCCTGCCGTGACTGGTGGTGGATTAGCCGTGCGTGCAGTGATGCATGTTGACGATGCTATCAAGGCTGTTAATACAGTTGATACCGTTGTAGATATAACTAACACTATTGATAATACTGTTGACGTGGCCAATGCAATGGATAACGCCATTGACGTCGCTAATTCGACAGATAATCTGGTGGATGCTGGTAAACCTCCTTTTGAACGACATCACTCTGCCACTAATAAAAATAAAATCTTTACCCCCCAATTGGAAGCAATTGCAGAGAAATATGGTTTAGACTTGGATGACATTTGGAATATCCAAATAATGCCACATAAAGGTAGACATCCGAATAAGTATCACGAATGGGTATTAAAACAAATGCAAGATATTGATGATATTTTAGGTAATTGCGGCGCAAATTGTGGAGAAGCTTTCAAAGAAATATTTATTGAGAAAGTAGTAAACCCAGTGATGAGAAATTCAGATATGCTCAGAAAAAAATTTTGGCTTCCGGAGTAAATGCAATGGGAAAACAGTACCTAGTTTATTGGGTAATTCATGATGGCGATTTGTTTGAAAACCATCCAGAACTAATCTGTGCTACTCAAACCAATATAACTCCGAACTTTGACCAAAAGCTACTTGTCTTTGGTCAAGGTAAAATAAGTAAAAGCTGGCCTAAAGATGTATCGGTGCTAGTTTCCGGAACTGAACCAGTGGATTTTCTTTTATGCACGCCATACATTGAGATCGTCTCTAACCGTGCCAAAGATGTCATTGAAGATCTTGCGAATGATGAAGTAGAGTTTTTGCCCGTTGAGGTTTTTTTTGAAGATGGCAAACCGTACATGCCCATGAAATATTGGGCGATCAATATTTTACTGACTTTAGATGCTTTAGATTGGGAACAAACAATTTGGACAGATCCGTCACCTCCAAGAAGAGATGATCCTTTGGCTGCGCTTAGCATCATCAAACCTTGTTTGCTTGCAAAAAACATTGAAAACCATCATTTTTTTCGGATCAGAGTTGCAAGCAGGGTAGATTCGCCAAAATATATATCTCGTGAACTTAAGCAAAGATTGGAGAACAAAAAATTTGTACTTGGTATGGAGTTTGGCCCAATAAAGGCAATCTGATTTATTGATGGGTGGGGCTGGGTGATTCTGGTTTACAAGAGTGTTTTGTTCCTTCATACAGTGCCCAATGGCGGCTTTGAAAGCAGCGCCTGGACCACCCAGAACAGCACCGGCTTCCCGGCCACCTCGTTCTACTACGGCAGCAGCGGCATAGCCTTGTCGAATACTGGGATCTATGCCCAGACGATCAGCAACCTGGCGAATGGCTGGATCAACTCTCCGTCCATCAGCGTCAGCGCCGGAGACACCTATGATGTCTACGCCTACCTGCGCGGCGAGCTGGATGCCAACGACAGTGCCGGGCAGTGGAAAATCCAGGTTTTGTTCTCCAACGGTATGTTTCAATCTACCCCGGTGACGGTGGATTATGGCACCGCCATTGGATACAACTGGCAGTATGAGGGCGGACAGGTGATCGTCCCGGTCGGGATGACCACCATGAAGGTTCGGCTGGTCAACGAAATGAACTCAGGTTGGATTGCATTTGACGACCTGGAAGTCTACCTGATCAAGAATGGCAGCCGGGAAGGCAGCAACCTGATGACCGATGGGAGCTTTGAAAACAGCACCTCTTCCTGGACAACCCAGGTACAGGCCGGTTTCCCAGGGACAGCCTTCTACCGCGGCAGCAGCGGAATTGCTGCACCGCGCTCGGGGAGTTATGCCTATAGCATCAGCAACCTGGCTTATGGTACACTGGAGTCACCGGATATCACCGTGAGTGCCAGGGCGTCAAGCTGGTGATAAGCGACGATCACAGCGGTTTGGGAGCAGCCAGGAGAG
>CAYVRT010000024.1:0-38091 GCA_964453115.1 uncultured Anaerolinea sp.
GTCACCAAAAACCGCCCTTGCTCATCCAGCGCATATTCCCAGGGCAGGGCGCGCAGCTGCGCATCCTTAATTTGCAACAGCAACAGCCAATCGTCGCTCTCCTCCAACCTTCGGCACAGTTCCTGCCCGCCCAGGGCAGCGTAGAGCTGCACACCCGGGCGCAGATCAAACTGCATCCCTTGATCTGTCCAGCGCAAAATGGCTGCCATGTTCGGCAACGAATCAAACCGGGTGTCGGCCAGAAGGTCGTCCCCCAGGCGGGCTGTCACAGTGTTGTGCTGACGCGTCAATTCTACAATCAATGGCATGGCAAAGCTCCCCAAAACCGGTTTTGTCATCAGTATAGCACAGGAATGAAAAGAATCTTTTCTCTTTATAAAGGAAAAAAGATTCTCGTATTCTTCGTAGGGGCTGTGGATATGTGGAGAAAACAGCCTCTCCCCGCACCGGCAGGGGGCACAGCGCCCGACACCCCCCAGCGCTGCGGGATTGGGCGGCGCATTTTCTCCACCGCCGCCTGTGGAAAGAAAGTGCTTTTTTTGTGGAGAAAGGCGGACGTTTGCGCCGCTGACGCAGCGCTTTTGGCTATCTGGGGTTAGACAAATTGTACCCCCCAGATATGGGGGTCTCGGATGAGGGGGTGGGCGGGGCTTTTCACCCCTTTTTGGTCAAGTTCTCCACAACTTGAGTCGCTTATCCACAGTTTTTCGCGATTTATCCACATTTCTTGTGGAAAACTTCGTCCGGCGAGTCAAGGGATTCGCCGGACGAGATTCTGTATTTGGGGGGTCAGGCGATGCCGTTTTGGTGCGCCCAATCATCCAGGGTGCTTTCCACCCGGTCGAGCAGCCCATCCAGCGCCGCAAGCCGCGCTTCGAAGGCGGCCTCGCTCAGCCCCAGCGTCTGAAGCAGCGCCTCCCAGGCCGGGGTGGCGGTGGGCAGGCTCGCCTGAGCCAGCGCCCAGGTGCGCAGGAGCAGCCAGAGTGCGGCGGTTGGCGTCTCGCTGTGCAGGGCCTGAACGGCGCGCTCGTAATAGGCGTGTCGGGCGGGATGCAGGCGCAGCGCTGCGCCCGGTTGCTGCCCGGCGGTGCGCAGGGTCTCGCTCCAGGCCGGCAGCCAGGCCTGCCAATCGGCTTCGCCGGGCGGCTCGTTGCCCTGAATCAGCTTCACCAGCGCGGCGACCAGGTCGGGCTGACCGATGGCAGCCGCTCGCCCGGGCAGGTTGAGCAGGAAGCGCCGTTCGGTCAGGGGCGGGCCGCTCAGGCAAGCGATGGCATTGGCGGCCTGTTCCAATGCCCGCAGATAAGGCACCAGGGTGCGGGCGCTGTTTTCGGGCGGGGTGGTTTGCAGTTCAAACCAGGTCTGCCGGGCGGCTTCGGCCAGCGGACGGGCGCGCCCAAGCACCTGCTCCGGCTGCCCAAACTGCGAAAAGACGCTTGCCTGGGTGTAATCGAACCAGTGCTGCACATCATACAGCACCAACGGGCGGGCGCACAAGAAACTGCCCATCCAGGCATCGGCGCGCAGGTGACGCGGCTGATGGAAGCGTTTTTGCCCATAATGGGCAAGATCGAGATGGACATCTTCAGACAGGCGCACAATTTCACGCTCTGTGTAGGGCTCATCGTTGTGGACGAAAATCAGGTCAATGTCGGTTGTGCCGCCCAGGAGTGGCTCTTCGCCCAGCACCGAGCCGGTCAGGTAAACGCACATCAGGCTGCGGTCGCTGCGGGCGCGCGCCGTGACGGTGTCACGAGCCAGTTTGAGCAGTAAGTCGCGAGTGATGCGCATGAAGGGCCTCCGCAAATCGGGTCAGCCGCAGTGTTGCGGCATGGGCAGTTCGGGTTGGAAGGGCGGCAGTTGCAGGGCCTGACGGATGCGATTCTCGATCCAGGCCAGGTCTTCGGGGTGACGCACATAGTCCAGCCCATCGGTTTCAATCGTCAGCACCGGCACACTGCGCCGACGTTCGAGGAAGAAGTGGTCGTAGGCATGATTCAGCTCGGCAATGTAGTTGCCTTCCATGCTGCGCTCATAGGCGCGGTCGCGCAGTGCGATGCGCTGCATCAGCGTCTCGGTTTGGGCGCGCAGGTAAACGATCAGGTCGGGCGGCGGAATCTTCTCGGCCAGTGCCTCCTGGACGCGTTCATACATCGTCAGTTCGTCGCCTTGCAGGTTGATGCCGGCGAACAGGGCATCTTTCTCGAAGGTGTAATCGCTGATCAGGTGCGTGCCGCTGCGCAAAAATTCTGGCACGGCGCGGCGCTGCTGCTGATAGCGGCTGAGCAGGAAGAAAATCTGCGTCTGAAAGGCATAGCGTGCCCGGTCGCTGTAAAAGCTGCTCAGAAAGGGGTTTTCCTCGAACACTTCCAACATCAAATTGGCGGCAAATGCGCTTTGCAATTTGCGCGCCAGCGTCGTCTTGCCGACGCCAATCACTCCTTCGATGGCAAAATACATGCTGCTGCTCGCTCCTGGGTTAACTATATCACGGATTCTGGCTCGGCGGCGTTTCTGGGGCAGGGTAATGCCGGGCAACCCGGCGCGTGCCAAAGAAGGCCAGCACACCAAAACCAGCGATGATGGCCTCGACGGTCCAAATCAGGCCCAGCGTCAGGCCGTGCAGCTGTGCATAGGAGGCAACGACATCCAGCAGGGATTTGAAGGCGAAGGCCAGCCAAAAATAGCCCGGTTTGCGCAGGGCGGCGGCGTAGAAGAGCAGCACACAGCAGAAGATATGCACCAGGACGACGAACAGCCGCTCGACGATGGGCGCCAGGCTCCAGCCCAGGCTGCTGTTTTGGGTCAGCTGGCTGTAGGTTTCGGGCGGCAGTTGCGTGGGCATGAGCAGGACAACCAGGCCGCCGCCGAACGAAGCCAGCCCGAGCAGGAGTGCCTCGACTGTGCCAAACCCCAGTCCAAAGCCGAGTGCCTTCTTCCAGTCGGCCTGACCCAGGCGCGTGTAACGCAGCACCAGCCAGCACAGCAGCACCTCGGTCCAGCCGGTCAGGCTGCCAACATAGAGATGAAACAGGCCTTCGCCCCAGGGCTGTGGGAAGGTTTCGCCCAGCAGCCAGTTGTAGAGGGGCGGGTTGAGCGGGATGGCAATGGCAAATTTGATCGCAACCGTCACGATCCAGGCCAGGGCGCCCAGCCCGAGATAGCCCCAATGCAGGCGACGCAGCAGGGCATAGGCCAGGTAGCCGAGGGTGACGAGCAGCATCCCCAGCCCGCCGACCAGAATCATGGGCGAAACCTCCGGCAGAATCACGTCTTCGCCCGGCACAAAGTACAGGTCAAACTCGCCCTGGGCTGCATCGCTCCAGGTGACGTAGAAGAAGTACTTGCCGGCTGGCAGGCTCTCAATCCGTTCGCTGAAGTGGAACACGCCGCTCAGCGGTGCGCTTTTCCACTGGGTTTGCCCATCCTGCGGGTTGCGAAGCTCGGCCTGCAGGGTGGCATTCCCGCTCAGTTGCCCCGTCAGCAGCACGCCAACCGGGTAGCCATCGCTCGGCACCTGGACGAAGAAGCCGGTTTCAAATTCCCCGGCCTGTGTTTGATTGAGCTTGTGTCCGGTCAGGTAGGCGCCTTTTTGAATGTTGGGCGGGGCGGGTGGGGTTGTGACGCTGTTGCAGGCCGTCAGCAAAAACAAGAAGAGGGTGAGAAGAAGAAAAGTGCGTTTCATAGCGTTATTGTACCGCAATTGCAGCCAAACGATGTCCTGCAAACCCGTGCTATAATGACAGCATGACCGAAACGCAAACGCCGCCGCCCCAAGCTGATCCCCCAACCGGGCGGGTGCAGGTGCGTGCCGACCTGCCGCCGGGGGCGCGCCTGGAAATTACGATTGAGGCCGAGGGTGCGCCGCCGCAAACCCACATTCTGCACAACCGCCGCGCCACACCGCGCCGCCTTCGCCGCACATTTGCCTGGCGGGCCGGATACCTGGTTCCCTGGGCAGCGCTGCTGGCCCTCAGCCTCTACCTGGTGACGCGCCTTGTGGCGCTCGACCGCTTCCCGATTTTCTTCTTCACCGATGAGGCGATTCAGACCATGCACGCCGCCGATTTGCTGCACAATCAGCTGCGGGTGGAGAAGGAATACCTGCCGACCTATTTTGTCAACGGCGATCAGTATAACTTGAGCGTATCCGTCTACGCGCAGGTGCTGCCGGCCTTGCTCGGGCCGCGCTCGATTTGGGTGACGCGCGGCGTGAGTGTCCTGATTGGGACGTTGGCGGCCCTGGCAGTGGGCTTGACGCTCAAGGATGTCTTCCGGGCGCAGCAGCCCTGGCTGGCAACGCTCTTGCTGGCGCTGACGCCGGCCTGGTTCCTGCACTCGCGCACCGCCTTTGAGACGGTGCTGGCGGTTGCCTTCTATGCCATGTTCCTGTATGCCTATCTGCGCTACCGCTGCGGGTCGGTGCGATTTTTGTACCTTGCCATTCTGTGCGCGGCGCTCAGCTTTTACAGCTACAGCCCGGCGCAACTGGTGGTGGGGCTGACGGCGGCGCTGCTCTTCGTTTCCGATTGGCGCTATCACTGGCAGCAGCGGGCCGTGTTGCTGCGCGGCCTGGGGCTGGTTCTCCTGCTGGCCCTGCCCTACCTGCGCCATCAGCTGATGCACCCGGGCGAAACCGCCCGCCATTTGGAAATTCTCAATTCCTACTGGATTCGGGACCTGCCGCTGACCGAAAAACTGGGCATTTACTTCAAGGAATATCTGCGCGGTCTCGACCCGCGTTACTGGTATTTGCCCAACGATGTGGACCTGATGCGTCACAAGCTGGGGGATTGGGGGCATGTGCTGCGCTACAGCTTTCCGCTGCTGTTGCTCGGGCTGGGGGCGGCGCTCTGGGGGGCGTTTCGGGCCGATGGGGTGCGGGCGGCCTGCTACCGTGCCTTGCTGCTGGCGCTGCTGGCGGCGCCGAGCGGTGCGGCGCTGGTGCAGCTTGGCATCACGCGGGCCCTGTTCATGGTCATTCCGCTCTGCCTGCTCAGCGCCCTGGGGCTGGATCTGCTGTTGGGCTGGCTGGCGCGCCGGGCCGGGGTGCGCCTGCTCGGCGTGACGGCCCTGCTGGCCTGGCTAATTTTGAGCGCCGGCAACCTGTTCCTGCTTTATGATAGCCTGCGGAATGGGCCGCTCTGGTTTCAGGATTATGGCTTGGCCGGAATGCAATATGGTGCCAAACCGCTCTTCCGCACTGTTGAACAGTACCTGGATGAAAACCCCGGGGCCAGGTTGCTGGTTTCGCCTTCCTGGGCAAATGGAACCGACATTGTGGCGCGCTTCTTCTTCGAGGACCCGTTGCCCTTTCAGATGGGCAGTGTCATCGGGCATGTTGAGGAGTACCGCCCGATTGACCCGCAACAGGTGTTCGTTGTCATCCCGGAAGAATATGCTGCGCTGAAGAGCAGTGATAAATTCAGTCAGATCCACATTGAGCAGGTGTTGTACTACCCCAATGGCGAGCCGGGCTTTTACTTCTTGCGCCTGCGCTATGCCGAGAATGCCGAGGCGCTGTTTGCTGCCGAGGTGCAACGCCGCCGGGAATTGCAAACCGGCGAGGTGCTGCTGGGTGAGGAATTTGTGCCGGTGCGCTATTCCACGCTCGATATGGCGGAAATTGGCACCGCCTTTGATGGCGATCCCTACAGCCTGCTGCGCAGCCGCGAGAACAACCCGTTGCGCATTCTGCTCGATTTTCCGGCCCCGCAGCGCCTGCAAACCGTCAGTGCGCGCCTGGGCGGGGTGGAAAGCCGCCTGAGCGTGCTGGTGTATGAGACGGACGATGTGGATGAAGAGCCGCAGCGCTTTTCCACACAGGTGCCGCAGAACCCCGAGCCGCGCTGGGTGACGGTGACACTGCCGCAGCCCTTGCGGGCAGAGCGGATTGAGATTCAAATTTTGAACGTCAATGATGGCGAGATTGCCCATGTGCATCTCTGGGAGGTGAAAATTCAATGACGCTGAAACGCAAACGGGTGCGGGTTTTGCTGTTGGGCTGGCTGCTGGTTGGGGCATTGGGTGCGGCGCGCCTGAGTGCCGCACAGCAATATCAGGACTTGTTGGATACCTATCAGGCCCGTCCGGCGGCAAGCTGGCTGGCGTTGGGCGGCGGGCTGACGTTGCTGCTGGCGCTGCTCTCTGTTTTGAGCGTTTTGCTGCGCTGGCGTGCCGCTCCCTGGCTGAACCGCGCTGCGGCGCTGGCCCTGGCCGCAGCGGGCTGGCTGGAACGGTTACTCTTCTGGCAGTCGCCCAGCACCGGCAATGGCCTGTTTATGGCCGGGCTAACGGTGCTGCTGCTGGGGGCCGTGTTTTGGATGACGGGAGTGCGCGATGAATCAAAACGATCAGGAGATTGAGGCCAAGTTCTACCTGCGCAATCTGGAGGCCGTGCAGGAGCGCGCTCAGGCCCTGGGGGCGGTTTTGCTGCACGAGCGCCATTTGGAGAGCAATTTGCGCTTCGACACACCGCGCCGCAGCTTGCGCAAGGGCGGGCGGGTGCTGCGGCTGCGTTTGCCGGCCCCGGGCGGTGAGCCGGGGGCGGCCCTGCTGACCTATAAGGGCGCACCGCAGCCCGGCCTTTCGGCCAGTGTCCGGCAGGAAATTGAGGTAACGGTCAGTGATTTGCAGGCGGCGCGCCGCCTGTTGAATGCCCTGGGCTATCACATTCAGGCCTCGTATGAAAAATACCGCACCGAGTATCGCCTGGGTGCGGTGGATTTGGCCTTCGATGAACTGCCCTATGGCCGGTTTGTGGAAATTGAGGCCGCCGATGAGGCCGAATTGCAGACGGCGGCCATTGCGCTGGGCCTGAAGTGGGAGGGGCGCGTCCTGGCGAGCTACATGGGGCTGTTTGAGACACTCTGCGAACGGCACAACCTGCCCGCCACCCACCTGACCTTTGGTGTTGGGCTGGATATTGCTGAACTAGGCTTGCTGCCAGCCGATTAGGGGGCGAAGTTCAGCACCAGCAGGGTAATCAAAATCCCACCGCCAACAATGCACACCAGCGTGCTGCCGATGACGAGTGCCGTCACCAGGCCGGTTGGGAATTTGCGCATCCGGGCGGCGCTTTCCTCCATCGGGGTCAGTTCCTCGCCGTGCTGCGGGGCGGGCTGCTCTTCCATCTGCTCGGCCAGGTTCAACAGGTCATCCAGTGCCTGTCGGGCGGCCTCGGGCGGGATGGAGATGTTGAATTGGAGCGTTGCCGTGCCGCCGGAGGCCTGCAACCGCAACCAGCCGGGGCGCAGGAGGACATTCTGGCGCACAAAGCCGGGCAGGGGCGTCACCATGCGGCGCAGCAGCGCCGGCAGTCCGGGGCGGCGCATCAAATCGCCCGTCCAGGTCGGGTCGGGGGCAAAGACGCTCAGCCCGCTCAGATCCACATCCGGCAGGGTGAGGGGTTTCTGGCCTAGCAGGTCAGCCGCAACCTGAGTCTCGGATTGACGGCTGGAAACGCCCAGCCGGGCCTGGACAGCGGTCTGAATTTCCAGGTCGGCACGCGGGCCGCGCATCACATAGACCGCTACCTCGCGCCCGCGATAGCGGCCATGATATTGTCGGAAGTAGAGGTTATAGGAGCTGCCTTGCAGTCCGAGCGGCACGAAGGCCGCATCCAGGCTGCGCTGCCGCAGCTTGACCACCAGCAAGAGCGAGCCTAGCCCGCCGCCGACCAGGATGACGATGAACAGGCCAAAGGGAATGAACAGGTAGAGCGGGTCGAGCCGGTTTTCGTTGACATACCAGAGCGGAAAAAAGACCAGGCAGCACATCAACGTCAACCCCACAACTGCCGAAATGCCATAAATCAACACAGACCGGGCGCAGCCGCGCCCGGCAGATTTTGCGACACTGTTCATCTTCATCCCTCCTGAAGAATTTCGTAGGAATAGGTGATTTCGGCCTTGCCGCGCAGGGTGGCGGCAACCGAGCAGTATTTTTCCTCGGAGAGGGCAATGGCCTGGGCGACGGCGGTTTCGCTCAGGTTGGGGCCGCGCAATTGATAGGTGAGGTGAATCTTGCGAAACGTCCAGGGCGGGTCGGCCTCCTGCTCGGCAGTCGCCGAGATGCTGAGGGCGGTCAACGTCAGGCGCTTTTTGCCCAGAATCTCGACCACATCCACCGCCGTGCAAGAAGCAAGCGCCACAAGCAGCAACTCGGAGGGCTTCATGCCCACGCCTTCATCCGGGGTGGAGAGGACAACCGAGTGTTGGGTTGAATCAACACCGATGAACTGTTTGCCACCAATCCAACGAACAACTGCTGATGCCATAGGGAATTCTCCTGGCGGCCTGAGGTTGTTCAGACCGCTCTCTTCAACAATTGTAGCAGATTTTGGTATCGTTTTTGGCGTTCTGCCGGGTCAACCGGGTCAGGTTGCAAGAGACAATCGCCCAGGTAGCCTTCCACAAGCTGCATGGTTGCGCTTTGCAGGGCGGCGTTGATGGCGTGCAGCTGTTGCAGAATTTCGGTGCAGTCGCGTTCTTCGCTCACCATCGTCTGGACGCCGCGCAATTGCCCTTCAATCCGCCGCAGCCGGTTCAGCAGGGCCTGTTGAGACTCTTTGTTTTGCATCGGTCTGCCTTTTGCCCACACGGGGCGTGAGCCTTACCCTCAGCGGAAGCCGCTCGAGGCGGGGCCGCAATTGCTGCTGCCGGAGAGTTTGCCGGCAGCCGAGAGGCGCGTGGCAAAGGTGGAAAGCTGTTTGCGGGTTTTGGTGCTGTGACAATGCGGGCATTCGGGCGATGGCTGTTCCTCGCCGAAACGGAGCAGTTTTTCGAACGGCTGATTGCATTCCTCGCAGCGATATTCGTATAAGGGCATGGGTTCACCTCATCAGTAATATACTGGGTGGGAGTATACAGGGGGCGGGCGATTCTGTCAAGGGCATCGGACGGGCGAAAGTGATGTATAATGAAGGCCATGATCCATGCACAAAATCTCACCCGCATTTTTCACCGCGGCAAGAATGAGCCGCCGCTGACGGCTGTTGAGGGGCTGACGCTGGATGTTGCACCGGGCGAGGTGTTTGGCTTTTTGGGGCCAAATGGCGCCGGCAAGACAACGACGGTGCGCATGCTGACCGGCCTGATTGCCCCAAGCAGCGGGCAGGCAACCATCCATGGGCTGCGCCTGGGCGAGCAAAACCAGGCCATTCGGCGCTGTGTTGGCCTGCTGACCGAGACCCCCGGCCTGTATGACCGCCTGAGCGCACACAAGAACTTGACCATTTACGCCAATTTGTATGGCGTGCCTGACCCGTTGGGGCAGGTGGAGAAGTACCTGCGCATGTTGGGCCTTTGGGAGCGGCGTTTCGATGAGGCGGGCAGTTTCTCGAAGGGCATGCGCCAAAAACTTGCCATTGCCCGGGCTTTGTTGCACGAACCGGCGCTCGTCTTTTTGGATGAACCGACCAGTGGCCTGGACCCGGAGGCGGCCCGGATGGTGCGCGACTTCATCGAGCAGCTTAAGCACGCCGGGCGCACCATCATCCTTTGCACGCACAACCTGGATGAGGCCGACCGCCTGTGTGACCGGATTGCAATCTTCAAGACGCGCCTGATTGGTGTGGATACGCCGCAGGCCTTGCGCCGCAGCTTGTTTGGACGGACGGTTGTCTTTCACCTGCGCACCCTCAACCCGGCGTGGCTGACGGTGCTTGAGGCGCAGCCATTTGTGCAATCGCTCCAATGCCGCGAAAACCGCCTGCTGGTGCGCCTGGAAGACCCCGAAGCCAACAATCCGCTTCTCATCCGGCAGCTGGTGGGCCTGGGCGCCGATGTGCAGTTCGTCGGCGAGCTGCGCGCTTCGTTGGAAGATGTGTACCTGAATTTGATCCGGGAGGCCTGAGCGATGTGGTTGCGCCTGCGCACGATCCTTGATAAAGAATGGGCCGAGGTGTTTAAGAACCGCATGGTGCTGCTGACGGTGGCGCTGATGCCGGTCTTGTTCACGGCCTTGCCGTTGCTGGTGCTGTTCGTCATGCCGGGCGGCGAAGAGATGGGCGATAGCGCCGATATGCCGGAGATGTTTGCGGCTGCCTGTGGGCAGACGATGACGACCAGCGAATGTTTGCAAATTTATCTCGTGGATGAATTTTTGCTGCTTTACATGATGATGCCGCTTGCCATTCCAATTGCGATTGCGGCCTATAGCATTGTGGGCGAGAAGACGACCCGCAGCCTGGAGCCGCTCCTGGCGACGCCCATCACGACCGAAGAACTGCTGCTGGGCAAGGGGCTGGCGGCTGTCTTGCCGGCGGTGCTGGTCACCTGGCTGTGTTTTGGCGTTTTTCTGCTCCTGGCGCCGCTTTCTGGCATCACGCCTGCTGTGCGGGCGCACATTTTCGGCCCGACCTGGCTGCTGGCGGTGCTGGTGCTGGGGCCGTTGATGGCTGTTGCAGCCGTCCATGTGGCGGTGATTGTTTCGGCCCGCGTCAGTGACCCGCGCACGGCTGAGCAGGTTTCGATGGTGGTCATTGTGCCGTTGATGGCGGTCTTGTTTGGGCAGCTGGCCGGGGTGATTGTTCTCAACCCGTTGTTTATGCTGATCAGCATTGGCGTGATGCTGGTGGCAGATACTGGCCTGATCTACCTGGGGGCGCGCCTCTTTCAGCGCGAAACCATTCTCACCCGTTGGAAGTGACCCGATGAAACAACGTCCCTCTTTGCCTGGTTTGTTGGCGCTGTTGATTGGCGTGTTGGCCCTCTTGAGCATGGCGGCCATTCAACCGCAGCAGGATGAGTTTCGCCTCAGTGTGCGGCGCAGCTTTGGCTATAGCAGCGGCAGTCAGATTCGCGGCTTGTTTAGCCTCTCTGTCCTTGGCGCAGAGGAGAAGCTGGCGGCGGTGCGCTTTGAGCTGGATGGGCAACTGATGAAGGAAGTGACGGCGGCGCCGTTTTCGCTTTCGTTTCAGACCGATGACTATCCGCCTGGCTGGCACGAGCTGCGGGCGGTGGTGCAAACGACGGATGGGCGCAGCCTGACGACGGCGGCGCGCCGTTTTCAGTTCGTCAGCGCTGCCGAGGAAGCGCAGGGCATGCGCGCCATTTTGGGGCCGCTGTTGGGTTTGCTGGCGGTGATTTTTGTGGGGATGTTTGGCTCGGTCTTTGCCAATTTGCGCAAAAAACCGCTCCAATTGCCGCTCGGTGCGCCGCGTCGCTATGGTTTGAAGGGCGGGGCCATTTGTCCGCACTGTCAGCGCCCGTTTGGGCTGCATTGGTGGGGCTTCAACCTGGTGGCGGGCGTCTATGATCGCTGTGAGTTTTGCGGGCGGTGGGCCCTGCAAAGGCGCCGTTCGGCACACGATTTGCGGGCTGCCGAGGCGGCGGAACAGGCCGGGCAGGCGCCATCCGCTGCGCCGCACGACCGGTTGAAGGAGCAACTCGACGACTCGCGCTATCTGGACGGCTAGCTTTTATGCTACAATGAAGGCAAGGAGATACCGCCGATGAACTCAAGTGCCACAGCCCTGGCTCGCATTCGAGCGTGCTGCCCCGAGATGGTCTTTTCCGAGGTGCAGGTAGATACGGATGGACTGAATAACTATGTGCTGATTTTGAACAATGAGCGTGTCTTCCGCTTTCCCAAAAATGAGCAGGCGAGCAAATCGCTGGAGAAAGAAGCGGCGTTGCTGCGCCTGTTGCAGCCGCGCAGCAACCTGGCAATTCCAAATTTTGATTTGCAGGAAGAGGATTTTGTCAGCTATCCGTTGATTCCGGGGCGGGCGCTGTTGGTGGAAGATGTGCAAATGCTGCCTTCGGCCCGGCAGGATGCGCTGGCCGAGCAGCTTGCCATCTTTTTGCAGCGTATGCACAGCACGCCGCTGGCCGAGGTGCAGGCGGCTGGGGTTGGCGAGTCGGATGCGGCCCGGCGACCGGTTGCCTGGCTGCGCCTCTATCAGGATGTGCAGCGCGAGTTGTACCCGTTGATGATGACGCATACCCGGCAGTGGGTTGAGCGGCTGTTTGCTCCGCTCCTGGCTGATACGGCCTGGATGGAGGGGGAGGTTGCTTTGATCAACGGTGATATTGGCCCGTATCACATTCTCTATGATGAGGCGGGGCAGACGATTAATGGCATCATTGATTTTGGCACGGCTGGGCTGGGCGACCCGGCTTGTGATTATGCGGTGTTGCTCTACAATTATGGCGAGCGCTTTCTGCACCGCATGGCGCACTTCAATTCGGGCGTCACGGCCTGCCTGGAACGGGCGCGCTTTTTGGCGGCGGTGATTGAATTGCGCTGGGCGTTGGCGGGTGTGCGCAGCAATGACTTGTCCTGGTTTTTGTTGCATTTCAGCAGCGCCCGCGACCGCCTGCCCCTGCGTTTTACCTGGGCCTAGGCGCTCGGCACCGCAGCGGCCCTGACCCGACGCAACGATGCGCGACATTCTATGCTATACTGATGGGGAAACCTGGATCGGGAAGAACTGCCATGCCGCCGATTGTAGAAATGAGCCGATTAACACAAGCCTGTGACCGCCTGTCAGGGGGGGCAAGATGATGCTGGATGCTGAGCCATTGCCGCCCGGCTGGTGTTGGGTGAGGTTGGGGGTTGGAACGGCGGCTGACGATTGTCGCACAGGTCGAAACGGCCATCCAGACGGGCCTTGCCCGTTCTGCCCGCCTGCGGCAGGCCATCCTCAAACGGGCCTTCCGTGGCGAGTTGTAAGGGGGAAGCTGGTTTGCCCTACAGGGCGAGGCGCTACCGAATCTTGACTCTGACAATCAGCGAGCCGCTGTTATCGCCCTGGCAGGTATCGTTGATGCGCAGGTAGAGCGTGCCGCCTTCGGCCACTTTTTGCTCAAAGCTGTTGCCAACCAGAAATGGTTGACCCTCGCGCCCCACCCGGCCAATCAGCGCAGCATGTGAGGCGCCCGGCAAAATGTTGCAGACCAGCGGGTCACCACCGGCGCCCAGGCCATCGTAGCGATCGCCTGGCCAGGGTGACCACTCGCCCGATTGGTATTCGATCCACACGGTTTTGCCATCCGGCACGACATAGCCGGTGTTGCTCCAATCCGCATCTGCCCAGACCTCGGTCAGGCGCGGTTCGCCGCTTGGCTCACAGGCCAGGGTCAGCAGCAGCAGCACAGCCAGCCCCAACAGCCAGCGCTTGGATTTTCTCGTTTTCATTCTTTTCCTTCCTCCGGGAGCAGCCAGACAAAGCCAAAAGGCGGCAGGGTGAGGGTCTTGCGGGCGCTGTGTTCGGTCAGGGCATCGCGCCAGCTACCCGGCGGCAAGGGAAGGACGATTTCGGTTGCGGACAGGTTGTGAACAGCCAGCAACCGCCCGCGCCAGAAGGCTGCCAGGCGTTCATCGCTGCCCGCCAGCCAGCGCAGGTCGCGCCCGTGCAGGTCGCTCAGGCGTTTGCGCACTGCAATGAGCGCCCGCAGTTGATTGAAAAGCGAGTGCGGTTCGGCGCGCTGTGCGGCAACGTTGACCTGTGCCAGCGGAAAATCGGGCGTATCAATTGGCTGGGCGTAGAGCTGTTCGGGGCGGGCGGACGAAAAGCCGCCCGTCTGATCATTGCACCACTGCATCGGGGTGCGCACACCGTTGCGGTCGGGCAGGTCAATTGCATCGCCCATGCCAATTTCATCGCCATAGTAGAGGATGGGCGCACCGGGCAGGCTGAGGAGCAGGGCATTGGCAAGCAAAATCTTGCGCGGGTCGCCATCCAGCAGGGGGGCCAGGCGGCGGCGAATGCCCAAATTGAGGCGCATGCGCGGCTGCGGGGCATATTCGGCCCACATCCATTGCCGCTCCTCCTCGGTCACCATCTCAAGCGTCAGCTCGTCGTGATTGCGCAGGAAGGTGCACCACTGACAGGTTTCGGGGATGGCGGGGGTGCGGTTCAAAATCCATTCAATGGCGGTGCGCCGCCCTTCGCGGAGCGCTTTGAAGAGGCGCGGCATGACCGGAAAGTGAAACGCCAGGTGAAATTCATCGCCATCGCCAAAATAGGCGCGCGTATCCTCCGGCCATTGGTTGGCCTCGGCCAGCAAAATTCGCCCGGGGTAGTGTTCTTCCATCCAGCGCCGAATTTCTTTCAGGTAGGCGTGTGTTTCGGGCAGGTTCTCACACGAGCTGCCCGGGCGCTCAAACAGGTACGGCACAGCATCGGCGCGAAAGCCATCAATCCCCAGCTTGAGCCAAAAATCCATCACATCCAGCATGGCCTGACGCACGGCCGGGTTATCAAAGTTGAGGTCGGGTTGAGAGGAATAGAAGCGGTGCCAGTAGAATTGACCGGCCTGCTCATCCCAGGTCCAGTTGGAGCGTTCGGTGTCGAGGAAGATGATGCGTGCCTCGCGGTAGCGCTCATCGGTATCGCTCCAGACGAAATAGTCGCGGTAGGGCGAGTTGCGGTCGGCCCGCGCCGCCTGGAACCAGGGGTGTTGGTCGGAGACATGATTCAGCACCAGGTCGGCAATCACGCGCAGCCCGCGCCGGTGAGCTTCCTGCACCAGGTGTTGAAAATCGGCCAGGCTGCCATATTCGGGGTGAATGGCGCAGTAATCGGCAATGTCGTAGCCATCATCGCGGCGCGGGGAGGGGTAGATGGGCAGCAGCCAGAGGCAATCTACGCCCAGGTCTTTCAAGTAATCCAGTTTTTGTGTCAGTCCGGCCAGGTCACCGGCGCCATCGCCATTTGAATCGTAGAAGGCGCGCGGGTGAATTTCATAGAAGATTGCGTTTTGATACCAGTCAGTCATCGGGTTGCCCTTTCAGGGTTCAAAGGTGACGGAGACCGTCATGCCCCAGCGCAGCTGCGGGTCGCTTTGCAACAGGCGGATGCGCACCGGATAGGTGATGTCACCGGCGTGTTCGGCAAACAGCAGGTCAATTCGCTCCACCTCGCCGGGCAGGGATGGGTCGGGCAGGGCATCGGGGCGGACAGTGACAGATTGACCAATGGCGATGCGCACGACATCCAGCTCGGTCAGGTCTTTGGTTTCCACATACCAGGCTGAAAGGTCGGCCAGGACGAGGATGGGGCGGGCGGGAGCGGCCATTTCGCCAGGCTCAACCGAAAGCTGCATCAGGCGCCCGGCAAAGGGGGCGCGCAGTTCTTGCTGTGCCAGGGCGGCCTGAGCGGCCTGCACCTGTGCCTCGGCAGCCGTGAGACGGGCATCGGCCAGGTCGCGTTCATCCTTTGGCACGCCGTTTGCCCAATCGTTGAGCAGGCGGTCGGCATCGGCCAGGTGGGCTTCGGCCAGGGTGAGGGCGGCCTGGGCAGTGGTGCGCTGATTGCGCAGCTGCCGCACCTCTCGCTCCAGGCGGTCGCGCACATCCTGAGCGTCATCGCGCTTCTTTTCGGCGTCCTGATAGGTCTGGTTATCGGAATTCAACCCGCGGTAGCGGTCGAATTCGGTTTGGGCGTCCTTCAGTTCCTGCTCGGCATCGGCCAGGTCGGCATCCAGTTCGTCCAGGCGATCCTGGTAGGCATCTGTATCCACGGCATCGAGGTTGGCCTGGGCCTGGATGAGGGCGGCCTCGGCCTCGGCAACCGCGGTTTCGGCCTGGCCGCGCTGCAAGCCGGCCAGGTCTTCCAGGGTGCTGCGGGCCTGCTCGGCGGCGAGTTGCTCGGCCTGGGCGGCCCGGAGGGCGGCCTCGGCCTGCGGGTAGGTTGTCAGGCGGGCCAGCACCTGCCCTTCTGACACTTCTTGCCCTTCCACAACCAGCACCTCGGCCAGCGTTCCGCCGCTGGCAAACCCCAGACTGACAAAGCGCTCCGGGACGATATGGCCCTCAACGACCAGGCCTGACGGCGGGCTCACCTTTGGCAGGGCGGTCGGCTCGGCAGTTCTGGCCCACGAAGTGCAGCCAGTGAGCAGGCTGAGCAGCAGCAGCAGCGAAAGGAAACGGATTGTTTTCATGGTCTACCTCCACACTTATTCATACGATAATACCTCGCGAATGGTCAGGCGCACAGCGCCGCGCGCCGGCAGGATGCTGGCAAGGATCGAAAGCAAAAGCACCAACCCCAGCCAGATGAGGAAGC
The DNA here is from genome assembly GCA_964453115.1 of uncultured Anaerolinea sp. Classification (GTDB taxonomy): domain Bacteria; phylum Chloroflexota; class Anaerolineae; order Anaerolineales; family Anaerolineaceae; genus JAIWNK01. The sequence continues at coordinate 16,016 of CAYVRT010000024.1, forward strand.
CATCCGGAACGTAGGCGAAGGCCATGGGGGCGTCGAAGATGGCGCGGCTGATGGTATCGGTCAGCAGGCGGCTGATGGGAAAGGCCAGCAGCGAGCCAATCAGCCAGCTTGCCAGGCCAATCAGCAACCCTTCCACCAGTACCATGCCGAAAATGGAACGGTCTGAAGCGCCAATGGCGCGCAGGATGCCCATTTCGCGCGTGCGCTCCATCACGTTCAGGCTCATCGTGCCGGTCAGCCCAATGCTGCCGACCAGGGCCGTTAGCAGGGCCATGATTTGCAAGAAGACGGTCAGGGCGTTCAGCCCGTCGGATGTGTTTTCGAGGAGGGCCTTGCCCGCCTGTGCCTCGCTCAGGCGCAGACCGGCGGCGCGCAGGTGTTCTTCCAGGCGGGCCGAAAAGGTGCGCTGCTCGGCCAGGGTCAGGTCGGAATCGGTTGAGAGGACGCGGAAGGACGAGGCATTGCCCAGGTCGTGGGTGCGGCGGGCGAGCGAATCGTAATCGGTATAGGCCAGGTAGCCGCCGCTTTTGCCGGCCATTTGGAAGAAGCCGACGACGACCCAATCGCTTTCCTGCCCTTGAATTTTGAGGCGGATGGTGCCGCCGGGGTGCAGGTCAGGGAAGCGCGAGCGGAAATTTTCATTCAGTGCAATGGCGTTCACGTCGCCGGGTGCAATCCAGCGCCCTTCAATCAGCACCGGCTCAATCAGCGCACTGCCCGAAGGCGGTGCGATGAGATGCACGGTTTCGGCGGTGCTGCCATCCGGCAGGACAATTTCGCACAATGCCAGCGCCCAGCCTTCCACATAGCCAACGCCCGGCACCTGCTGCAAAATGGCCTCGATTTGATCCATGCGATAGGGGCGGTCAAAATCCAGGTTGACATCGGCCATGAAGTATTTGCCTAGCCGTTCAATGTGGGCGGCGATGGAGGCGCGCACATTGAATGTGGAAATGAACATTGCCCCGCCGAGGGAAAGGGTGAGCAGGGTGAGCAGGACGCGCGTGCGCTGCCGGAAGGTGTTGCGCAGCGAGAGCAGCAAGGGGCGCGAGATGGCGGCGAACAGCCGCCCGCGCGACCAGAGGTGGGCCGGGGCCTGTCCTTCCTCTTGCAGCCCGTTCAATGCCTGTTGCACCGAGACGCGCGTGCCGCGCAGGATTGGCCACAGCCCGGCCAGCTGCGGCGCCAGCAGGGCAATTAGCGTTTGCAGGAGGATGCTGCGCGGCACCAGGCGGTAGCCGAGCAGGTCGTAATTGATCTGGTCGGAGAGGTATTCCATCATGGCGAAGGCGGCGCGGTTGGAGAGCGGCAAGGCCAGCGCCAGCGCCAGCAGGCCATAGACCAGAATCAGCGCCATGTAAATGCCCACAATCTGCATCCGCTGTGCGCCAACCGTCTTCATGGCCCCAATTTGTTGAATTTGCTGGTTGAGGAGTGCCGAAAGGGTGTTGGTAATGAGGAAGCCGCTCAAAAAAACGACCAGTGCGCCCAGCACGAACAGCACCCCGCCAATGGCATTGGTGTAGACGGAATTGGGATGATCATCTGAGCGAGTGAGCGCCGAGGTGTAGACGATGGCGCCAGCATCTTCGACCTGCTGCTTGACGGTTTGGGCAAGCGGTGCAATGGTTGTCAGGTCAAGGCCGCCATCTGCCACGCGCACCAGCAAGGTGTTGTTGGTTTGCGGCAGGCCGAGCCAGGGCAGGGTTTGCTCTGAAATGTAGCCCTGCATGGGGGCAACAAAGAACCCGCCGCCCAGCCCGGCGGCGCCAATCGTCTGGTCTTTGACGACGGCGGACACAATCAGGCGGCGCTGCTGCCCAGAGGGCAGTTCCAGCAGCACCTCTCCGCCCACATCCACGCCCAATTGATCCAGTTTGTATTGGTCAATGGCAATTTGGCGCTCGGGCGGCGGCCAGGTGCCGCGCAACGGGCGCGGCAGGTTGAGGCGCTGCGGGTCGGGCAGGGCCTTGATGTGAATGGGCACCCACTGCCCGCGCACATCCAGGGCGCGCAGCGAAACCTCGCGCAGCCCCTCGGCCTCTGCCACCCCATCCAGCCGGGTAATGCGCTCGGTCAGTTCGTCATCGAAGGCGCTGACCTTGAGCGTGATGTTGGCCGGGTGCGTCAGGCGGTAGCCAGCGCGCATATCGGCTGAGGAGACGGCATGGGTGGTGCTGATCAGGCCGATGGCGAACAGGCCAATGGCAATTGAAAGCACGACCAGCAGCGAGCGCGCCGGATAGGCAAGCAGGTCGGTCAGGGCTTTGCGCCAGCGCGGACGGATTACCATAGCCACCCCTTTCGTTTGGGCGGGGTTGAGTGGTTGAGGGCTGCGGCCAGTGCCGGGGTCTGGGGCAGGAGGGCTTGCAGGCGTTCTTCTGGCAGGTAAAGGGCGCGTAAATCGGGGCTGCGGCGCAGTGTGGAATTGGGGGCGGCGCGCAGCAGCTGCCCGGCGGTTGCGCTGTGGAGGGGCTTTTGGCGTCGGTCGAGCAGTTCCAGCTGACCGGCCTGCACCAGCCATAACCCGGGCGCTGGCTCGGGCCCATTCCAGGGCTGCAATTGCTGGCTCAGGCACAACAGTTCGGGGTGTGGCAGGTCGGGCAGGCTGCGGGTCACCGCTTCGTTGATCAGATACCCGTCGCTCAGCACCAGGGTGCGCGGGGCGCGGCGGGCCAGTGTGGCATCGTGCGTCACCATCAGCACGGTCTTGCCCTGCTGCACCAGGTCGGCAAACAGGCCAAAAACCGTTTCAGCAGACCGAGAATCGAGGTTGCCGGTCGGTTCATCGGCCACAATCAGCGGCGGGTCATTGGCGAGGGAGCGCGCTACGGCTGCGCTTTGTTGTTGACCGCCCGAAAGTTGGGCCGGCATTTGATCGGCCATTTCTGCCAGGCCAACCCGTTCGAGCAGAGACCGGGCGCGCCCTTCCCGTTCGGCAGGTGGAATGCGACGGGCAAAATCCATTGCCAGGAGCAGGTTTTCCAGAATGGTGAGGGTGGGCAGCAGTTGAAAGAACTGGAACACAATCCCGAGTGAATGGCCGCGCCAGATGGAGAACTGTCCTTCGCTCAGACGGTGCAGGGCTGTGCCGCCAATCCACACCTCGCCGCGCGTGGGCCGGTCAATGCCGGTCACCATGTTCAGCAGGGTAGATTTTCCGCTCCCGGAGCGGCCAATGATGCTGACGAATTCACCGGCGGCAATTTCGACCGAGACATCTTTCAGCACCCAGCTAGGCCCGGTGGCGGTCTGAAAGGCCTTGCTGACACCCTGGAGTGTAATGAGGGTGTTGCTCATCGTTGCTCCACCTGTCCATCGGCAATTGTCCAAACGGATGCGCACCGCGGCGCCAGGCTGCGGTCGTGCGTGACCATCAGGATGGTTTTGCCCTGTTGCACCAGGCGTTCGAAGGCGCGGATGACGGTTTCGGCGGTGACCGAGTCGAGCCGCCCGGTTGGTTCATCGGCCAGAATCAGCGGCGGGTCGTTGGCGAGGGCGCGCGCAATCGCGGCGCGCTGCTGCTGACCGCCCGATACCGCTGCCGGTAGCTTGTGGGCGTGTTCTTCCAGTTCCACCAGGCGCAACAATTCCAGGGCGCGCTGCGGGCTGCGGCGCGGGTGAAACCGCCCGCAAAAATCCATCGGCAGGATGACGTTTTCCAGCAATGTCAGGTGCGGCAGCAGTTGAAAGCTCTGGTAGACGACGCCGACCGAAAGGCCGCGCCAGTGTGCCAGGGCCGACTCGTTCAGCGAATGGACCGCCACACCATCCACCCACACCTCGCCGCTGCTGACGTGCGTCACGCCGCTGATGCTGTTGATGAGGGTGGTTTTGCCGGCGCCCGATTTGCCAAAGATGCCGACAAATTGGCCGGCCTGGACTTCCAGGCTGATGCCGCGCAGGGCCCAAAATTCACCCGCCGGGGTGTGATAGGCCTTCTGGATGTTGACCAGGCGCAGCAGCGGCATACTCATTTTCATCGGCGTTTCTCTCTGGTAAGTGTATCACAAAACTGCGCCGTTGACATTCCTCGCCCCTGACGGTAGAATGAGCCGCATGGCTGTTGACCTGAGCAAACTCAATCCACAACAACGGGCTGCCGTGACGGCCGGGCTGGGGCAGGTGCTGGTGCTTGCCGGGCCTGGCTCGGGCAAGACGCGCGTCCTGACGCAGCGGATTGCCTACCTGATTGAGGCGCTCGGTACCCGGCCCTATGCCATTCTGGCTGTCACCTTTACCAACAAGGCGGCCCGCGAGATGACCGGACGGGTGGAGGCGTTGCTCGGACGCAAGATTGAGGGCCTGTGGCTCGGCACCTTCCATGCGGTGTGTGCCCGTCTGCTGCGCCGTGAGGCTGACCGGTTGCCTTTCGAGTCCAATTTTGTGATTATGGATGCCGACGACCAGGAGACGCTCACCAAACGCGCCATCCGGGAACTGAACCTGGATGAGAAACTCTACAAGCCAGCCTCGATTCATGCCGCTATCTCTTCGGCAAAGAACGACCTGATTCCGGTGGAGGATTTTCCGGCCAAGACCTATCGCGAGGAAGTGGTGCGGCGCGTGTATGAGCGCTATGAGGCGCTCCTGCGGGCCAGCAATGCGGTGGATTTTGACGACCTGCTGCTTTGGGCGGTGCGCCTGCTGACCGATCATCCCGACCTGCGCGAGCGCTACGCCCGGCGTTTTGAACATGTGCTGGTGGATGAATTCCAGGATACGAACCGGGCGCAGTATGATCTGCTGAAACTGCTTTCCAGCCATCACCGCAATTTGTTTGTGGTTGGCGATGAGGATCAGTCCATCTATCGCTGGCGGGGGGCCGATTACCGGAATGTGCTGCGCTTTGAGACCGATTTTCCGGGCTGCCAGAAGGTGTTGCTGGAGCAGAATTATCGCTCGACCCAAACCGTGTTGGACGCGGCACGGGCGGTGATTGACCAGAATCGCAACCGCACCCCCAAGCACCTTTTCACCGAGCGCGGGCGCGGTACGCGGCTGATTTTGCACGAGGCCGCCGATGATTATGGCGAGGCCGCCTTTGTGGTGGATACGATTCAACAATTGTTGCGCAGCAACGAGGCGCCGGGGCGCGAGGTGGCGGTGATGTACCGCACGAATGCCCAATCTCGCCTGATGGAAGAGGCCTTCCTGCGGGCCGGGCTGCCTTACCGCCTGGTGGGGGCGCAGCGCTTCTATGGCCGCCGTGAAGTTAAAGACATGATCGCCTATTTGCGGATGGTGCAAAACCCAAACGACGAGGTCAGCCTGCCGCGGGTGCTGAATGTGCCGCCGCGCGGCATTGGTGATAAGACGCTGGTTGCCTTGCAGGTGGCCGCCCGGCAGGCCGGGCTGGGGGCAGGTGAGTTGCTGCTCGACCTGGGGCGCCATGGCACGCAGTCGCAGCATTGGAAGGCCTTTAGCGGGCGGGGGGCGCCCCTCCTGGCCGATTTTGGGGCGATGCTGTTGGGCTGGCGCACTCTGGCACAGGAGCAGGCCCTGCCGGCGCTCTTTGATGCGATTGTGATGCAAATTGGCTACCGCACCTACCTGGATGATACGACCGAGGAGGGCCTGGAGCGCTGGGAAAATGTGCAGGAATTGCGCCGCCTGGCCTATGAATATGCCGACCGGGGGCTGACCGAATTTTTGGAGAACCTGGCGCTCGTTTCCGATCAGGATACGATTCCTGAACAGGCCGATGCACCAACCTTGCTGACCTTGCACGCTGCCAAGGGGCTGGAATTTGGGCGGGTCTTCATCGTTGGCCTGGATGAGGGGTTGCTGCCGCACAGCCGCAGCCGCGATGACCCGGAAGAGATGGCCGAGGAGCGCCGCCTGTTCTATGTTGGGCTGACGCGCGCCCGCAACCTGGTTTATCTGGTGCGGGCCGAGCGGCGTAGCAGCTACGGTTCGTTTGAGACGAGTGAGGCGTCGCGCTTTTTGGAGGATATTCCCGAGGAGTTGCTGCAACACAGCGGGTTGCGCCGGGCAGCCTGGGAACGGCCAGCCGCAGCGCAGCCGAGCCGCACGCCGCGTTGGGAGGGCAGCAGCAGTTCCGTCACGCCCCGCCCAACGGTGCCAGTCAGCCCCGGCTACCGCATCAATCAGCGCGTCCAGCATGATACCTGGGGCGAGGGGCTGATTGTTGCCACGCGCCGTACGGAGGATGGTGATGAGACGCTGGATGTGTTTTTTGAGAGTGTTGGCTTTAAACGCCTGCTCGCCTCGCTCGCAAAACTGAAAACGCTCTAGGCTTTCCAAACTGCAAAGTACAAATTGTAGAAAAGTGCGCCATTTTGTGTCACAATAAGCGCATGCGACGCGTGTTGTTTTCTTGTTTGTTGACTTTGCTGGCGGCTTGTTGGGGGCTGAGCAGCGGGCGCGCCCAGGCCCTTGGCCCGAACGCTGCCCAAAACCCGACCATGGCCTACAATGAGTTTGAAACTGTTTATCTGACCAATGTCGAGCGACGCGCCCAGGGGCTGGCACCTTTGCGCAGCAATTTGCAGCTGACCGAGGCGGCGCGCTGGTTTTCATGGGATTCGGTTGAAAACCGCTCGTCGGGCTATTGCGGGCATCAGGATACGTTGGGCCGTTGGCCGGATGTGCGGACGCGTGACTTTGGCTACCTGGGCAGCAGCGGCGCCGAAAACGCTTTCTGCGGCTATGTGACCCCGGCGCAGGCTGTTCAGGGCTGGATGAACAGCACCGGTCACCGGGCCAACATCCTCGACCCCAATTCGCGCGAGATTGGCCTGGGCTATTATCGCCGTGTCAGTGATGGGCGCGGCTATGTGACGCAGGATTTTGGCGTGGACTCGGCCTATCCGCCGCTGGTGATTGAAAACGAGGCGCTCTCCACGACTGCGGCGCAGGTTGCGCTTTACCTCTATGACCGAGAGGTTTCGGGTGGGTTTGGCGGCTTTTTGCCCGCTCAGCAGATGCGCCGCAGCAATAACCGTTGTTTCCTCGGCGCTGCCTGGCAGCCCTACCAAACCGAAAGCAGTTGGACGTTGGAAGGCGGCACGGGCTGGCGCACGGTCTACGCTCAAACGCGGGATGCCTTCGGGCGCACTTCCACGGTTCAGGATTCGATTTATCTGGGCGGTATGCCGCCGGCGGATGCGCTCAGCGATGCCGGGTTTGCCAGCCAAAGCAGCGGCGTGACGCTGTATGAATTGGAGGGCGGCGGGTTGCCCCAAATGCAGTTCAGCCTGGGCTGGGTGGCCGATGACAGCAACGAGACTTTTCATCAATGGTGGGGGGCAAGCGGCAGCACCATCAGCGATGGGCAGGCGCTGGGCGGCACGGTCTATCGCATTCCGGCTGGGGCGGGCGCCTTTGCCTGGGTCTGGACGACCGACTTCACGGCCAACCAACCGTTTGTGGCCTATGTCCGTTTGCGCGCCCCGGGCAGCCTGCCGCCGGGCGAGATTGGGCGCATTTGGGTGCAGGCCGGGCAGGATGAATTGCCGGAGCGCATTCTCTCTGGCAGTGACCTGGCCGGGGGCGGGTTTGTGGAATTTGCCCTGCCGTTCACCTTTCGTCCAACCGCTCAGGATCCGTTCTTGATGTTTAAAGTTGAGACGAGTGGCAGTGCAACGCTGGATGTGGACGCTGTGACGATTTTTAGCGCTCCGGTGGCGGTGCAATCGCCCTATACCTGGGCCGTGCCAGGCGGCAAGTATCGCGGGCAGGGGGTGTGGGTGCGTTATACCGATGGCGGCAACACCTTTTCCGGCTATGGCGAGGGGCAAACCTGGCCCAGGCCGCTGGCGCTTTCGGCGAACCGGGTGCTGTTTTTGCGGGCCGCCAATTTGCAGCCGCGCCCGGTGCAGCTTGTTGTGCAGCAGCCATGCGGCGAGCTGGGGTTGCTGGTGGATGAGGATGCGACCTGGCTAACAGCAAGCCTGCTGGAGGGTACATTGCACCTCACGGCGGATGCAGATGGGCTGCCTGCCGGCAGCTATTCGACGGTGGTCACGCTCACGCCGCAGGTTGGCGGTCTGTTGCCGGAGGTGGTTGCGGTGGAACTGCGGGTTGTGGATGGGGAGGTGCAGCTTTTGCACCTGCCGGCGGTGTTGCGCTGAGGGTGGGCCGCCAAACCGTTGAGCGGCAATCAAATTTGGTTTGCAAAGACGAATTTTGGGAGTGTTGAGCATGGAAGGTGTTTTTGCCAAAGAACCGATCAATTCAGGGCGTCAGGTCGAGCTGGATGTGACGCGCGGGCTGGCTGTTTTTTTTATGGTTTTGGTGCATGTCCAGATTCTTTTTGCGCTTGAGAGCGTGCAAGACTCAGGCCTTGGGCTGGTTGTGGACTTTTTCGGTGGCATACCGGCAGCGCCCGTCTTTATGTTTTTGTTGGGGATTGGCATCAACTATACCCGAAAAAGCGAACCGCGATTTTTGATCCGGCGCGGCTTTGGGTTGCTTGCCATTGGTTATGGGCTGAATCTCATTCGTTCTATCTTCCCTTATCTTATCAAGTGGTGGTTGACGGACTGGCCGGGCTATCTCACTTTGACGTGGGAAGGGTTAATCTATGTGGATATTTTGCAGTTTGCTGGCCTGGCGCTGATCCTGTTTGGGCTGCTCAAGATGACCCGTAGACCTTATCGAACGGCGGCACTGGTTGGGCTAAGCAGCGTGCTGCTCAATTTTGCTGCTTTGAACATTCAAACCAGCAACTATGTGGCTTCGGCGCTGACGGGTTTGTTTTGGGGGTCGAGTGCTGTTTCCTATTTTCCCTTTTTAACCTGGAGCATCTATCCGCTGGGGGGATTTCTGTTTGGGGCGCTCTTGATTCGCTGCCGTGATAAAAGGCGATTCTATGTCATTTCTTTGAGCGCCGCGACCTTGCTTGTCATCCTTTTGGCTGTGCTTGCATTTGCCTGGGAGCTCGATATTGGCCTGTCCAGTGACATTGGCTATTATCATCATACCCTGCTGGGCAACCTCTTTTTCACTGCTTTTGTGGTGGGCTGGCTCAGTTTGTGGTATTTTCTCACGCCCTGGCTGCCGCCCTGGCTTTTGCGGGTGTTGTTGCGTTGGAGCAACCATGTGACCCCAATTTACTTCATTCATTGGGTGTTGATTGGCATTGGATTGCTGGCGGTGGAATTCAATACTTTGGGGGGATGGGGTAGTGCTGGGGTTGCGATTGTGGCTATGGTGAGTAGTGATGGGTTGGCAACGCTTTATCAGCGTCGTCTGCGGCGCAGCCAATGAGGGCATGACGCTGCAAGAGATCTGAGAGGATCTCATTTACAAGCCAACGACCGTGAAAAGCGGTGTTGCGCTGAGGGTGCGGAATGGCAATGAAATTTGGTTTGCCTGGTTTGCAAAGCCCAGGTCTGGCATCTGTTATAATCATTCTATCCGTAGCAAGCAGTTTTTCAACCTGCCGGGCCTGGCTGCACAAAAGCGGATGGGATGGCAAGGTTGGATGAGCCTCTGTGAGTATCAAGTCAAGGTGTAATTTTCATGATTTGGAAAGATGCTGTTCTGAATGCCTTGCGGCGCTTTTCAATCCGCCATTCAACCCAGGTTGTTGATCGTCAACAATTATTGGATGAGGAGCTTGAGCAGATTATTAAGGATGTCGCTTCCACTGGCGCAACCCCTGCTCAAACACTCAGCCGAGTGATTCAAGAACTGCGTGACGAGGGCGTGCTTTATTTTATGGATTATTCCGGCAGTTATCTGTTAGCCGATTCTGTGATCCAGGTGGAAACACAGGATTTACCAGATGATGCGCTCGATTTTGCGATCAGGCAGAACAAACTGAGAGTTGGTATCGTTCCAGCCGAGAGCCAGTGCGCTGTGGTACGCCAGAGAGTGGGGCAAGATAGAATCCGGAAAGCAGTTCTTGAAAATTATGGCTATCAATGCGCGTTCTGCGATATTCGAGACGCGCAAATGCTGGTTGCCAGTCACATCTCACGCTGGGCAGACGATCCAGATGGGCGGGGTGATCTAACCAACATCATTGGCATGTGCAGGTTTCACGATGCATTGTTTGAAAACGGTTATTTTAGTTTGGCGGATGATTTTTCGATTTTAAAAAAGCAAAGGATTCAAGGTGAAATGATTGGCCTGTTGCTGGATAAAACTTGTACCTTTACCCGCCCTCATTTTTATGCGCCCAGTGCTTTGTTTTTGCAAAAACACCGAGCGCGCACAGGTTTCTGAAAGCAGACAGCCAACTTAAGGAGCCAGGGATCAATAATGATGGATAGGGAAAAAGTCAGCTCGACCTTCAATTGGGGTTGGTTTTGGCTGCTGCTGGCCTGGGGACTTTCGCTGGCGATGGGCATGCTGGGCTTTGCCCGTTATGCGGCCTGGCACGACCTGCCGACCAATGGTTGGGATGATCTCTACCTGACTCTGCAGCTCATTCCGCTCAACTCGGGGGCGCTTTTGCCGCCCATTCCGCCGGAATTGCAGGCCGCCCGTTTTCTCATCCCGCTGCTGACGGTTGCAGCGGCCATCAAAGCGCTGTTGGTGCTTTTTTCGGAGCGCTGGCAGCGCCTGCGTTTGCGCTGGCGGCGCGGTCACATTCTGATTTGTGGGCTGAGTCACAAGGGACAATTGCTGGCGACCAGCTTTTTGCAAACCGGGCGGGCGGTTGTGATTGTGGAGCGCGATCCGCTGCACCCGCAAATTCCGGCCCTGCGCCGGGCAGGGGCGCAGGTGCTGATTGGCGATGCAACCGATGCGGCGCTGTTGCGCTCGGCGGGCTTGGTGCGGGCCGAGGCGCTGTTTTGCGTTTGCAATCAGGATGGCAGCAATGCCGAGATTGCCATCACCGCCCGGCGATTGTGCGCCGCAGAGCGCAAGGCACACCTGGTTTGTCTGGCACATATCACCGATCCGCAGCTGTGCAATTTGTTGGAGGTCAGCCCGCAGGTGCAAAGCAGCGGCTTTGAACTGCATCTCTTCAATGTCTTTGAGCAGGCAGCGCGACAATTGTGGCAAGAGCATCCGGCCTGGCCGGAAACACAGACCTTGCAACGCGCACCATACCTGGTGCTGATAGGGCTTGGCCGCCTGGGGCAGAGCTTCGTCCGGGTGGCTGCGCAGGCCTGGAGCTTGCGCCCAGAAAGCGCTGATCATCCGCTGCGTGTGTGCGTGATCGCCCGCGCCGCTCGGCAGCAGGCAGCCCTGCTGTTGGCGCACACGCCGGCGCTGCGGCCCCTGGTCGAATTTGAGCTGTTGGAGCAGACCATTCCCTCGCCCGATTTTGAGCAGCTAGCGGCTTCGCAACCATCTGCGGATGTGTTCTACGTCCTGCTGGATGACGATGAGACCGGCCTGGCAGCCGGGTTGACGCTTGCCCGACAACTGACCGGGCGGGCGCTGCCGATTGTCGTCCGGCGCAGCGCCCCCGGCGGGTTGGATGCGCTGCTGGAAGAATACAAGATTGGGCAGCCGGCGCTGCACCTCTTTCCCTATTTGCAGCGGGCCTGCACGGCCAATGTGCTGGAAAATACACCGCGCAGCCTGCTGGCGCGCTTTGCCTATCAGGAATATCAGCGTCAGAATGCGGCGGCGCGGCAGGTTGCCTGGGAAGCGCTCAGCCCGATGGAGCAGCGGCGCAACTTCCAATGGGTGGATCATATTGAGACGCTGTTGGCCGGCCAGGGCTACCGCCTGCAACGCCTGCAGGATTGGGCTGCGGCCCGGCGCGGCTTTTCCGCGGCGGAGGTGGAGGCGATGGCGCAACAGGAGCATGAGCTGTGGCGGCAAGACCGGTTGGCTGAGGGCTGGCGTTATGCGCCCGGCCGCAAGGATGGCGATGCCCGCACTCATCCCGACCTGATTGACTGGGCGCAGCTGCCGCCTGCTGAGCAAGAAAAAACGCGCGCCCTGATTCTTGGCCTGCCGGAATTTTTGGCGCGGGCCGGTTTTGAAGCCAGAAAGGAACTTCCCCATGTCCACACCGACTGAGAGCATTTTGTTGGATGGTGATTTTACGATGGATTGGACGCTGGTCTATTCGCAGGGGATGCAGCCTGCGGATGCAACGATGCTCTGGAACGCTGGTAGCCTGGCGCGCGTCAGCGCACAGCCGGGCGGTGTTGCCCTGCTGGAAAAGCTGCTGCGAACTGCGCTGCCGCAAACGGTGACGCTCCATGCCCCGCAGCTGCCGACCGAGGCCATTCACCCCGGTGACCGCCGCTTCCACCATTCCTATTCCATTTGGACGCGCATGAATGACCGTGCCTGGCGCGTTTCGCAGTTCCTGGGCATTGATGCGGCACAGCCGCAGGTCACCCTGCCGCCTCTGGCCGCTCAACAGGCCGACCTGATTGTGCTGGATGACTCGAATCATGGCTATCGCCTGGCACCGACGGCCTGGCCGGCGGCGCTGGATGGCGCATCGCCGGATGCCTGGGTGCTGCTGAAGACGGTTTACCCGGTCTTGCAGGGCGCCCTGTGGGAAAAGCTGCTTCAAACCCGCCGCGACCATCTGATTGTGCTGGTGACGGCCAACGACCTGCGCCTGTCTAATGCCCAAATCAGCCGCTCCCTTTCCTGGGAGCGCGCCGCACAGGATACGCTCTGGGAGCTTTCCTATAACCCGCAGTTGAAGGTTCTTTCGCAGGCGGCGCGTGTCATCGTTTCTTTTCAAAATGATGGGGCGGTGTTGGTTTCGCGGCAGGCCAATGGCCTGGAATGCCGTCTGGTGTTTGACCCGCAGACGGTGGAGGATGGCTGGGGGGTGGCCTATAGCGGGGAGGTGATTGGCTACAACACTTGCCTGACGGCTGCGATTGCCCGCGCCCTGCTCGATGCGTCGCAGCATTCCACGACTGGGCGCATTCTGGCCGGCATTCACAGCGGGCTTTCGGCGATGCGCGTGCTGCTTAGCCATGGGTTTGAGAATGTTGCGCCGGGGGGAGGGGTGCAGTTGCAATTCCCGCATCAGGCCATTGCAGCGGACCTGGCACAGCCTGCGCACCGCTTTGCTGAAACGCTAATTCAGAGCCCATTGATTGTGTTGAGCGGTGGCCCGGCACGTGGCGGTCTGTTCACCATCCTCTCCGAGCAGTGCCGCGGTGACCTGTTGCCCCTGGCGCGGCGGATTGTGCTGGAAGGCCCCGAAAAGGCGCTCAGCAACATTCCGCTGGGCCGTTTTGGCAAGCTGCTGACGGTTGACCGCAACGAAATTGAAAGTTACCGCACCATTGCGACGCTGATTCAGGAATATTTGCAGCAGGAGCGGCAGGAAAAGCCGCTTTCGATTGCGGTGTTTGGCGCGCCTGGCTCGGGAAAATCCTTTGGGATTAAGGAAATTGCCAATTCGCTCAGCAGCCGCATTCGCGAACTGACCTTTAACCTGTCGCAGATGAATTCGCCAGCGGATTTGATTGGTGCATTGCATCAGGTGCGCGATGAGGCGCTGCGCGGCAAAATGCCGCTCGTTTTTTGGGATGAATTTGATAGCAGCCTGGGTGGCGCAGCGCTGGGCTGGCTGCGCTATTTTTTGGCGCCGATGCAGGATGGCAGTTTTCTGGAAGGACAGGTGACACACCCGATTGGGCGTGCCATCTTCGTCTTTGCGGGGGGGACGAGTGAGACGATGGAGGGCTTTGGGCGTGGGCTGGAGGCGGATGCCTTGCGGGCGGCCAAAGGCCCCGATTTCCTGAGCCGGCTGAAAGGCTTCATTAACATCCTGGGTCCCAACCCGCGCCGCGGGGTTGGAGATGCCTTCTACCTGATCCGCCGTGCCATTCTGCTTCATTCATTGCTGCGCCGTCAGGCGGGACAGCTATTCAACCCGACGCTGCAAATTGATGCCAATGTGTTGGATGCGTTGCTGGAAACCCAGACCTATCTGCATGGTGTGCGCTCGATGGAGGCGCTGCTGGCGATGAGTCAGCTTTCGGGCAAGGTGCGTTTTGAGCGTTCCTGCCTGCCGCCGACCGCTCAACTGAACCTGCACGTCATCGGCTGGGAATTCATGGCGCGCGTCCAAAAACCAGTTTTTGAAGGCGAGGCGTTGGAGAAGCTGGCGCGTGCTGTGCATGAGGATTTTTGTGCCTACCTGGAACGGCAGGGCTATCTTCCCGGCAGCATCACCGATGAGCAGGCAAGCCCGCCAACGCACAGCGCCCTGCGGCCCTTCGATGAACTTTCGGCTGCCGATCAGCAGGCCAATGTTGACCATGCGCGGGCCTTGCTCACCCGGCTGGATTCTGCTGGCTATGTGATGATTCATGCCCGCAGCAATGAGCCGCCGCTCGTCTTCCCAGACCGCAACCTGGAAGAGCTGGCCGAGGCGGAGCATGTTCGCTGGGTGAAGGATAAACTGGCTTCGGATGCGCGCTGGCACTACGCCCCGCAAACCTGCAAAGAGCGCTTTGAACATGCCGGGTTGCTGCCCTGGCGGGTGATGAGCGAGGAAGAACTGGCGCAGGTCTTTCGCGCCGAAGAGATTGCTGCTTTGGGGCGGGCCGAACTGCCCGAAGTTGAAAAAGAGAAAGACCGCGAGCTGATTCGGCGCATTCCCTTCATCCTGGCGCGGGTTGGCTACACCGTCATCCGCCCCGAGGAGCGAGCCTAGCCCATGCTGCGGATTGGCATCACCGGGCATCGTTGGGTTACCGGGCAGGCGGCTGTGCTGAGCGGGCTGGGGCAAATTTTCGATGCGCTGGGGCGCATTGCTCCGCCGCCCTGGACGCTGCTTTCTTCCCTGGCGGAGGGGGCCGATCGGCTGGTGGTGGAGCAGGCGCGGCTGCGCTGCCCAACCACACAGCTGATTGTGCCGCTGCCGCTGCCGGTTGAAGAATATTGCCGCGATTTTGCTGAACCGCAATCACAGGAGCAATTTTTGACCCTGCTGCGCAGTGCCGCGCAGGTGTTGCCGGCACCGGTCGGGTGCAGCACGCCGCAGCAGGCCTATCTACAAGCCGGACAGGTGGTTGTGCTGGAGAGTGACCTGCTGCTGGCCGTGTGGGATGGTCTGCCGGCGCGCGGCATGGGCGGCACAGCCGAAGTTGTTGCCCTGGCACGCAGCCGAGCGCATCCGCTGGCCTGGCTGGACAGTCACAGCGGACAGGTGACCTGGGAGCGAATGGAGCGCCTAGGGGGTGGCGAAGCTGCCAACCCGTAGCAGATCGAGCTGCACCTCAAAATCGTTGCGCTGAGCCGAGGTGTTGCCCGGCTCGCTGAGGGCATAGAGGATGAGCTGCAAGGGGGCATCCTGCCAGGCAGCCTGTTGTGTGGTGGTATGGCTGCCAATTCGTTGTCCATCCATGTAGTAGGAATAGCTGCCGGTTTGTGGGTCGCGCACGATTTCATAGGCATGCCAGCCCTCATCCAGGGCAACGAAGGCGTAAAACTCACCTTCCGGCAGGTTAATGTTGCGGCGGTAGAAAGGCACAGCGTCATTTGAGAAATTCCAGCCAAAACCGGTCCGGCGACGGTCGGGCGTGGAGCTGGAAATGGAGATGGAAAGGTGTTGTGCGGCGCTGGGTTGGGCAACGCGCAGGCGCAGGCCCAGGTATTGCACCTGCGCAAAGCGCAGTGGCATGGAATTGATTTGCACTTCGCAATCATAGCGCCGATCGTTGCTCTGGCAATGGCGTGGCAGGAAGATGCGCAAAGTGCCCTCTTCCTGCCCAATTTGCACGCCTGAATCGGCGGGGCGAAGGTCGTAGGTGTAGAACGCCGAATTGAAACTTCCTTGCCAGGCCGGGTCATTGAAATCATCTTCCAGCAGCAGTACCTTGGGTTGAAAGTGGAAAGGGGCAGCCAGTTGCGGGTCGGGCGGCAGGGTGGGCTGGGGCGTGGGGGTGGGCGTTGCCAGGGAACCAGCCAGCACCGGCACGACTTGCACGCCAAGCCAGAAGGCTGCCCCGGCCAGTACAGCCAGGGTGAGGGCAAGCAGCAACACAGTGACCCAAAACGGGCGGCTCATGCGCAGGTGAATGCGGTGCGCCAGTTGTTGAATGCGGCGTTGCTGTTGAGCAGCTGTTTTGCCGGGTTGCAGGCGGTAGATTGGTAAATGCTGTGCCTGTGCCAGTTGCACTTCACGCCTGACGTAGTCTGAACGGCGTGCTTCCGGCGTGTCGAGCAGCACAAAGGCGCTTGCCCGCCGAATGCCTTCAACAATTTGTTCCGGGAAGGAGCCGCCCTCCGGGTGAAGGTCTTTGTTATCCAGCCAGCAATCCAGGCCATGCTGTTCGCTGCTCAGCGCCTGATAGAGGGCCTCGGCCAGGGCGCGGTTGGCCGAAGAATGACTGATGAACACGTAGGAATCGCGGTTGGTTGTCATTTGCTCCTCCTATGGCTGAAGCTGTCCAATCAGCCAGTTGTCTATCTCGCCACGCAGCGGCTGCGTGCTGGAATCGGTTGAAAAATGCAGCACCAGTTCAAGCGGGGCGTTGGCATCAACGAACAATTCAGCCTGTTGAATGCGCTCGATGCCAATCAGGATTCCATCCCACCAGTATTGCACCTGGAAGAGCGCTTCTCCGCTCCCCAACGGCTGAACGAAGACTTCCATCGTGTGCCATAACTCGGGCTGACGGGCGAGCGGCGATAGGGCATTGATGCTCAGCCCGGTGTTTGGGCCGCTCCAGCCGGCAAAGTTATATCCATCGCGCGGCAGGTTGAAGGTGAGCGAAAACGGATCGTTGGCGTTGCGCAGGCTGAGGCTAAGGCTGCTCCACACTTCCCAGGGGTCAGCGGTTGGATTGGTGAGGCGGTAACGCACCGCCCAGTAATTGGCCTCCTTGAGGGTGCGGCCAGGCACAACCATCTCGGCGCCGGTTTTGGGCGCAATTTCAAAGCGTAGCCGGCCATCGGCAAACGAGAAGGTGCCATCTGGGCCTTGCAGGCGAGCGGGTAGCAGATCCACATCGGCAAACGTTTCTTCCCACAGGGTGACCTGCGGCTGGAAGCGCGTCACGGCCTGTTGCGGGTCCTGGGCTTGTGGCAGGGGTGCATCGGCGCCAAAACGGACTTCGTCCAGTTGCAATTCGACCCAATCGGTGGTGTTAAAGGTGCGCACCGAAAGGGTTAGTTGCAGCAGGCGCTGCGCATCGAGCGGGTTTTTGAGAGCTGTGCTGCCAAGCGGGCTACCATCCAGGTAGAGCGTTACCTCATCGGCACTGGCAGAGCGGCGCAGTTCCAGGGTGTGCCAGCCTTCCGAGAGCGGCTTGCGCAACATGTCAAAATAGGCCAGGCTGGTGAAACCGCCGCTGCTGTTGAGGCCGAGCGACCAGCCGATGGCGGTGCTTTCGTAGCGCTGCCCGGTGTAGGGCAGGATGCGCACCCGCATGCCAATGTAGTTGAGCTGTTGCAGGCTGAAGCCGTAGCGCGAAAAGAGGGTGAAATCGCTTTGTTGCGCTTGTGGGGCGATTGCCACACGCAGCACGCCATCCGATTGCAGGACGGCGAAGCGCTCGATGTCGGCAAAGGAATCATAGTTGATATTCCAGGCGCTGCCATCATAGCTACCATCCATGGCCGGGTTGGAAAAATCTTGCAGTTCGAGCAGCACAGGCGATGAGAAAGCAAAGGCCGCCTGTGCCGCGTCCGTCGGGGGTGGGTCAGGCGGCAGGCTGCGCACATCCACCTCCAGCCCCATGTCGTTTGTCTGCTCGCCGAATGGGATGTAGAGCAACACCGGCGTGGCGGTGACGGTGGGTTGGGTGGTGGGGGAACGGGGCCGGGTGTATTGGGCGGCAGCAACCAGCGAAAGGAGGATGACCAGCAACGCCAACAGCCAGCCCAGCAGCGGATTCAGGCGGCGCTGCGGTTGCGGCGCCGTTGCCTGCCCCAGCAATTGCTGGGCATGGTGCACGATCCGCGCCAGGTGCTGTTGAGGATTTTGGCCGACGCGCAACACCAGAGCCTGCGAATAAAAAAGCTGAAGGGCGCGCTCCTGATGTTGCACACCAATGCGCACAATCAGCAGCGCCTGACGGGTGTGGGCTGCTTCGCTCATCAGCTGCAAGTTGCTGAGAAACACAGCGTCTTGCTCGGCAGCCGGGCTGAGCAAGGCAATCAGAATGCCATTCTGCTCGGCAATCCGCCGAATGGTAGCGACCATGGCGTTGTTGGCCTGGACGGTCAGTTCGCTTGGCGGCAGGCAACAGGCCAGGCCGGCGCGCGCTAGTTCACCGGCCAGCGCTTCGGCTAACGGACGGTCATCCGCAATGCAATTGATGAAAATTGCTTCGGACATTGTAGCTCCTTCAGGGCTTGTGGGCAATGAAGACATCGTCCAGCCACAGGCTGATGGGGTTGGTGTTGAGGTTTTCAACCTGTGCTTCAATTTGCAGGGCAACTTGCCCGGTTCTCCAATCGGGCGGCAAACTGCGTTGCCCGATGGGTTGGTCGTTAAGATACAATTGTACGGCTGTTTGCGATTTATCCAGGGCAATGATGACGTGCTGCCAGGTCTGTGCCGGGCAGGGAATAGGTTCAGAAAGCGCCAGGTCGGAGAGGGCGCATTGCAGCTTTCCGCCGGATGGCTCTGCGACCAGCCAACAGGTGAGGATGGGATGGCCCTGCTCGGCAGAAAGGAGGCGCACCGTCCATTGCGCGGCCGCGTCCGGCTCTGGCGTAGACTCGAAGCGGAAGGCAAAGCCCAGGCTATGCCAGTCTTGCAGCGGCCAGGTGCTGCGGCTCGTCAGACGCAGCGCCGCCTGCCGAGTGGGCGGCAAAGCGGAAAAATTCCAGCTGCCGTTCAGGCTTTCGACCGTGAGCGGGTTGCCATCCTGTTGGGTGACGCGCTGCCATTGGCTGCCCGGCGGCTGCTCACCATCCGCTTGCAGCCAAAATTCGGTTGCCGGAGGCGGGGTGATGATGCGGCTGGAAAGCGCCGCCCAGGCACCGGGCCAGAGCAGCCATGCAGCAATCAACAGTGCAGCGAAGACTGGCACGAACAGCAAGCGCCGCAGCAAGGGCCGTTTGCTGCTCAGTTTGCTGCGCGGCAGGGTGGGGGGGGACAGAAAACGGCGCACATCATTTTCATAGGCTGCCAGGACCGAATCCAGGTTGCAGACACCCTCTGCCGGATAGCGGTAGAGCGTGAGCTGCTGCGAACGGTTAAGGTGAAAGATGGGCGGCAGGGCCTCGGTACCATCCGTCTGCGGCAAAAAGAGGAAACGCCGCAGGCCGGGGGTGGCATGGGTGCGCTGTAAGAGGGTAAAGAGACCTTCATCTTCGGCCAGGGCCGGGGTATAGAGGACAATCAGCACGGCGCAGGGGTGCGCCGGCAGGGTGGCAAGGTCGGCGGCGGAACTCAGCAGGCAGGGCTGTGCAGCGGTTTGCCAGGGCTGCGCTAGCCGTTCGGCGTTCTGCCGTTCGGAAGGCGGGGCGTAGATGTAGATGGAAGGCATGGACATGGGGCTCCCTGTGTTTCGCACATAGGGATAGTATACACCGATTTGGGGTGCGCGTTTGTTTTTTTGGGGATCGTTCCTGCTTCAACGATCCGACGGCGGAATGCGCCCCACCGGATGGGGTTCTATGCTACAATTGTGGGAGATGGTTTGCGGAGGTGTTGGCATGATTTCTGACCGCTCGCGCACGTGCCTTTCGGCATTCTTTGCTGGAGCAACTTTTGTCCTGCCCCTCGTTGCTCTGGCACTTGGCTGGCTGGGTTGGGATTTTCGCACCGGCGCCATTGCCGGGCTGGTTACCTTTGCGGTGTTGTTCCTCATCTCTGGTGTCTTGCTGGCAACGGTGCGCCTGCCTTCCTGGTGGACGGTTTTTGCCCCGGCGATTGTTGGGCTGCTCTACACCATGCTGCCAGATTTCATCCCCTCCCCCCTGGACGATGCGGCGGTTTTTACGGCCGGGGTCTTGCTGACCTTTACAATGTGGATGCGCAAGCAGCCCGAGACGCCGCGCTGGATCCTCATTCCCATGTTGGCGGCCAGCCTCTATACCTTGATTGGCGGCTTTTTGCCCGGTGCGCTGGATGAGATGTTTGTTGGGCTGATTGGTATGGGCGCAGCGTACTATTATGGCTACCGTCTGCCGCAACAAACTCCGCCTGCCGATCCCCCGGCTGAAGACCCCCCCGCCAGCCAACCGCCCGCCCCTCAATAGTCATTCCATTCTCCCAGGAGAGTTTTTCTATGCAGGCACTCAAAGATCGAATCTTGCGCGAGGGACGTAACCTCGGCAATGGCATCCTCAAAGTGGATGGTTTCATCAATCATCAGGTAGACCCGCAATTGATGGATGAATGCGGGGCGGCATTTGCCCGTGTCTTTGCCAGTTGCGGTGCAACGCGCATCCTGACGGCGGAAATTTCTGGCATTGCTCCGGCCCTGGCAACTGCCCGGCACATGGGCCTGCCGGTCGTCTATGCTCGCAAGACCAAGCCGATTACCATGCCGGATCAGGTGTACCTGACGGTTGCGCCCTCGCACACCAAGGGGCGGATGGTGGAACTGATTGTCTCACCGGAATTTTTGCCCAAGGGCGAGCAGGTGTTGATCATTGATGATTTTCTGGCAACCGGGGCGACGATTCAGGGCCTGGTGCGCCTGACACAGGCGGCTGGGGCCAGCCTGGTGGGAATTGGGACGCTGATTGAGAAAATCTTTGAGGGTGGACGCAATCACCTTGCCTATCTCAACATTCCCATTCTCTCGCTGGTTTGCATTGCCTCGCTGGATGGTGGGCAGATTTGTTTCTGCGAGCCAGAGGAAATGCGATGAGGACGGCGATTGCCATTCTCGACTTTGGCTCGCAATATTCGCAGCTGATTGCGCGGCGGGTGCGCGAGATGCAGGTCTATTGCGAGCTTTTCCCCTGGGATGCGCCGGCTGAGACGGTGCAGGCCATTCAGCCGTGTGGCTACATTCTCTCCGGCGGCCCGTCTTCGGTCTATGAGGACAATGCGCCGACATTGCCCGAGTATCTGCTGCGTGCCGGTTTGCCGGTGCTTGGCATTTGCTATGGGATGCAGCTGTTGACGCATGCCCTGGGCGGGCAGGTGGGGGCGGCGCAGGCGCGCGAATATGGCCTGGCGCAGGTCCAAACCGTGTCCGATAATCCACTTTTGCCGCTGGGGACCTATCCGGTGTGGATGTCGCACGGTGACCGGATTGAGCAGTTGCCGCAGGGCTTTGGGGTGCTTGCAACCAGCCCCAATAGCCCGGTGGCGGCGATGGGCGATGTGCAACGCGGCTGGTATGGGGTGCAGTTTCACCCGGAGGTGCATCATACCCCGGGCGGGCGCGAGATCTTGCGCCGCTTTGTGCGCGAGGTTTGCGCTGCTCCGCCAACCTGGACGCCGGCCTCGATTATTCAACAGGCGGTCGAGCGCATTCGTGCGCAGGTGGGCGGGCAACGGGTGCTTTCTGCGGTGAGCGGGGGGGTGGATTCGAGCGTGGCGACGGCCCTGGTGCATCGTGCCGTTGGCGCTCAATTGACGGCTGTGTTTGTGGAGAACGGTTTGCTGCGTCAGGGGGAGCGCGAGCAGGTGGAAGATGCCTTGCGGCGCGGCCTGGGGCTGAACCTGATTACGATTGAGGGGCGGGAGCGCTTCCTCGGTGCGCTGCGCGGTGTGGTCGAGCCGGAGACGAAGCGCAAAATCATTGGTGAGACTTTCATCCGTTTGTTTGAGGCCGAGGCGCGCCGCCTGGGTGAAATTCCCTTCCTGGTGCAAGGCACTATCTACCCGGATGTGGTCGAGTCGAGCGCGCCGGACCGCAACAAGGCACATCGGATTAAGACGCATCACAACGTTGGCGGTCTGCCGAGTGACCTGAGTTTTGCGCTGGTTGAACCGCTGCGTTACCTGTTCAAGGATGAGGTGCGCGCCGTGGGCGAGGCGCTGGGCCTGCCCGCCGAACTGGTCTGGCGGCAGCCCTTCCCCGGGCCGGGGTTGGCTGTGCGTTGCCTGGGCGAGGTGACGGAGGAACGCCTGGCGCGGCTGCGCGCCGCCGATGCCATCTTCACCGCCGAGCTGCACGCCGCCGGTTTGTTGGGCCGCCGCATGAGCGATGAGCCGGGCAGCATTGCCCAGGCCTTTGCTGCCTTGCTGCCGGTGCAATCGGTGGGGGTGATGGGCGATGTGCGCACCTATCAGGAGA
>CAYVRT010000024.1:38191-50339 GCA_964453115.1 uncultured Anaerolinea sp.
TTGCTGCCGGTGCAATCGGTGGGGGTGATGGGCGATGTGCGCACCTATCAGGAGACGGTGGCTCTGCGCGCCGTGACAACCGAAGATTTTATGACCGCAGATTGGGCGCGCCTGCCGCACGATTTGCTAGCCCGCATCTCCAGCCGGATTGTGAACGAGGTCAAAGGGGTCAATCGCGTCGTCTATGACCTGACGAGCAAGCCGCCGGCGACGATTGAGTGGGAGTAGGCAGTGAATTACGGCGAGATCTTTTCCCAGGCCTGGCATGTGACCTGGAAGCACAAAATCCTGTGGCTGTTTGCCATTCTGATGGGGACAAGCAGCACGTTGGATTTTCGTGTTATGCAGAATTTTTTGGGCGACAACCCGTTGATTTCGCCCGAATTGAGTCAGCAATTGACGGACTGGGAGCAGCGCCTGGAGGCGCTGCCTTTGACGAATTGGCTTCCGTTGCTGGTGCTGGCGGGTATGTTGATTTTGCTGCTGACTGTGCTGAGCTATGTGGCGCGCGGCGGCCTGTATGCCGGGGCGCTGCAGGCGATTGGCGGTGCAGAGCAATTGCAGTTTGGTGAACTGGGCAGTTTGGGGCTACAGAAGGCAGCCCGGTTGTTCGCCATCAATCTTCTGTTCAGTTTGTGCATCCTCCTGCCGTTGGGTGGCGCATTTGCGTTTATTGCGCTATTTGATGACCCATCGGCGGCTATTTGTTTGTTGCCGCTTGTTTGCCTAGCAACACCGCTTTCGATTGTGATTTCCATTTGTCGGATGCTTGCCAATGTTTCGGTTGTTGCCCGCCCGCTGGGGGTTTGGGCTGCAATGGACGAGGGGGTGCGTCTGGCGCGCAACAATCCGGGCAACTGTATCGCTTTTTTGATTTTGTCTGTGATGATCAACCTGGCTGTTTCGCTGCTGATGGCCTTTCCCTTGGTTGCCGTGGGGGTTGTGGTTGTGGGGCCGAGTGTGAGCGAGGCGAACTATCTCTTTGCGACCGAGACCCTGCCTTTCTGGGGACTGACGTTGCTGATTGCCGGGCTGTTTTCTCTGCTCTATCAGGGGATGTGGGGAACTTTTTTGGCTGCGGCAGAGGTGAATTTCTATCAACGGCTGCACACCCGCAGTCTGCTGCCGGCTGAGAAAGAGGAGCTAACGGTTTCCTCATGAAGCGTTGTTTGGTCGGCTGGCTGCTGGTTTTGCTGGTTTTGGGGCTGTGGTCGCGTCCGGCCCTGGCGCAGACTCCGGCGCCTGAGCAGGCCAGCCTGGTGGCGCTTGACCTGACGCAATTCCCGCTGGTGCAGGCGGTCTTGCGCCCGCCGCTGGTGGGCGGTGCCGATTGGCAGGGCCTGCCGGTGCAGCGCGTGACGTTGAGCGAGGATGGCAGCCCGCAGACTTTGCAGCAGTTCGAGATGTTTGAGCCGGGGCTGCAAATTGTGGTTGCCTATAATAGCGGCCTGGCTATGTCGAATCGGGTGGGCGATGCGAACCGTTTTGAGCTGGTGCAACAAACGCTGAGCGATTGGGCTGCGGCCCGCCCAACCAATGAGCGGGATGATTTGAGCCTGGTGACGCCGGAACGGCAGGAACTGATGCGCTCGAAGTCGGTGCCGGAATGGACGGAGGCGATTGCTGCCTACCGGCCCGATTTTGCAACCACTCAGCCCAGCCAAACCAGCCTGGCCTGGGCGCTCGACCTGGTCACAGTTCCAAACCCCAACCCGGCCATGCGCCGCGCCATTCTCTACATCACCGTCCTGCCCGATGCTGCCACGCGCAACGCTCTGCCGAACTTGACCGAGCGGGCGCGGCAACAGGGCGCGGCTTTGTTCATCTGGCTGGTGGGCGCACCGGCTGCTCAGGAGCAAGACCCGACCGGCTACGAGGCGCTGACGGTTGCCGCCGTGAAAACCGGCGGTCAGTTCTTCCATTTCACCGGCAAAGAGAGCCTGCCCGACCCGGAGACCTATTTTGCCCCGCTGCGCACCTCCTATCGCCTGGCCTATCGTTCAATGTTGACGCGCAGCGGAGAGCATGAACTGGCCCTGACGGTTGAGATTAATCAGCAGTCTGTGACGTTGGATCCGTTGCGGTTTGTGCTGGAAGTGGCGCCGCCCAATCCCTTCTTGCTTTCGCCGCCTGCGCGCCTGGAGCGCAGCTGGCAGCCGCCCACAACGCGTCAGGCGGCCACCTTGCAGCCGCTTTCACAGCCGTTTGAAATTGTGGTTGAGTTTCCAGATGGTTACCCGCGCCGTTTGCAGGCGGCGCGCCTGCTGGTGGATGGGCAGGTGGTGGCCGAAAACCTGGCTGAGCCGTTTGAGGCCTTCACCTGGGTGCTGCCGGAGGCCGAGAACACCTCGCGCAGCCTGGCCGTGCAGGTCGAGGTGCTGGATGAGCTGGGCCTCAGTGGGCGCAGTCAGCCGTTTTTGATTGAACTGGTTGTGCCAGAAGCGCCGCGCCTGCTCTTCTGGCAGATGGTGGTGCAGTCGCCCATCACCCGCTACGTGGCGATTGGCCTGGCCGGGCTGGTGTTGCTGGGGGCGGTGTTGTTGGTGGGACGGGCACGCCGTCAGCCACGCCCGAGCCGCCGCAGCCTGCAAGACCCGCTCACGCAGCCGGTCGCCATCCGTCAGGAACAGCCGCGCCGTTCGCGCCCGGTTTCGCCGCCCACCGAGCCGGCGCGCTGGGCGGGCCTGGCCCGCCCGACGGTTCAGGCCCGTCTGGTGCGTCAGCCGCAGGCCGATTTGCCCGCTGCAACGATTGGCGGCGAAGATACGCCCGCCCTGGCCGACCTGGCCATCACGCGCGGCGAGTTGACCTTTGGCAGTGACCCGCAGCAGGCAATGGTGGTCATTGCCGCCGCCTCGATCCATCCGCTGCATGCCCGCCTGGTGCAAACGCCGGAGGGCGGCTATTTGTTGGCCGATGCTGGCTCGATTGCCGGGACGTGGATCAATTATGCACCGGTTTCGATGCAGGGGGCGCGCCTTGAGGCCGGTGACCTGGTGCATTTGGGCAGCCTGGCCTATCGCTTTGAGCCGGCGCGCGGTGGAGAGCGGCGTGTGCCAACGGTGGAGAGGCTGCCATGATTCGTGTTCAGCATTCCCATTGGCCGGTTGAGGCAATCACGCACCCGGGCATGAGCGGCAAGAACAACGAGGATCGCTTTGGTGTTTCGGCCTATCAGATGCCGGATAAGGCGGCAACGCCGGTGCTGTTGGCGGTGCTTTCGGATGGGATTGGCGGGCATCGCGGTGGCGAGGTGGCCGCTGAACTGGCCGTCACCGAAATCAGTCAGGCCCTGGCGGCTGCGCAAAGCAACGGGCAGGAGCCGCTGGCCGATTTGAAATTTGCCATTCAACAGGCAAGCGAGCGCATCTATCAGCAGGCGGGCAGTTCCCCGGCCTTGCAGGGCATGGGGGCAACGGTGGCCTGTGCCTGGATTTTTGGCAACCGGCTCTATACGGCAACGGTGGGCGATTCGCGCATCTATTTGTGCCGTGCCGGGCAAATTTTGCAGCTCAGCACCGATCACACCTGGATTCAGGAGGCCATCGAGCGCGGGCTGCTGCGCCCGGAGCAGGCGCGCGGCCACCCGAATGCACACGTCATTCGGCGTTTTTTGGGCGGCCCGACCCCGCCGGAGGTGGATTTTCGCCTGCGCCTGGCTGCCGATGAGGACGACGCGCTGCAGCTTGCCCATCAGGGGCTGGTGTTGCAGCCGGGCGATCGGGTGCTGCTGTGCAGTGATGGCCTGACCGACCTGGTGGAGGCGGATGAGATGCGGGCGGTTTTGAGCCGTGGAACGGGGTTGCGCGCCGCACTGGAAGCGCTGGTTGCGATGGCGAATGAGCGCGGCGGACACGATAACATTACCGCTGTGCTGATTGAGGCGGCTGCCCTGCCGCGCCGTCGGCGCTCGCTTTGGTTGGGTTGTTTGGCGCTGCTGGTGGTGGGCGCACTCTTGCTGGCTGTTTTGGGCAGCTGGGCGTTTGCCGGGTGGCGCAGCCAGACCCCCACGCCACCGGCGAGCAGCAGCCCGGCGGTGGTGCAAACGACTGCCGCCCCGCTGCCTAGCGTGACGCCCGTCCTGCCGCCGCGCCCCACGCCCTGAGCGCTAACCGCTGATGCGGTTGCGGCCCTCTGCTTTCGAGCGGTGCAACAAATCTCCCGCCCGGTTGAGCAGGGTTTGCAGGGAGGGCGTTTCTTCGCCAAGCAGGCCAATGCCGATGCTGATGGTCACTTGCAGCGCCTGTTGATTGGCAAGCACCTCAAGCGCTGCCACGTTCTGGCGCAGCCGCTCGGCCACGCTGCGGGCGGTGGGCAAATCGGTTTCGGGCAGCAGCACGACGAACTCATCGCCGCCATACCGCCCGACAATATCCATGCTGCGCAGGCTGGCGCGCAGCTCGGCGCCAACCGCTTGCAGGACAATATCGCCAATGTTGTAGTTGTAGCGGTTGTTGAAGTCGCGGAATTCGTCCACATCCATGAAGAGGATGCTGAGCGGGCGTCCGGTGCGGGTGGAGCGCTCGACCTCGCGCTGCCCCAGGAGGAAGAGGCCGCGCCGGTTGTAGACGCTGGTCAATTCATCCATGATGGCTTTCCACTCTACCTGTTGGTAGCTGCGGGCATTTTCAATTGCAATTGCGGCCTGGGCGGCAATCGTTTCCAACAGGCGCACATCGGCGCTGCGATAGGCCGCCGGCTGATAGGATTGGATGGAGAGCACCCCCACCACCTGCCGGCCAACCATCAGCGGCGTGCTGACGAAGGAACGCGTTGGTTGACCGCCCAGGTGCATAATCAGGCGGCTCATTTCCTCATCCGGGGAGAGGGTATCGTGCAAATAGACGGTGCGCCGGTTTTGGATTACCCACCCGGTCAGGCTTTGGCGTTCGTGGATGTCGAACGATGGCACTTTGTAGGCCGTTTGGTTGTCGTAGAAGATGGGAATTTCGATCCGGTTGGTTTCCTGGTCGTAGAGCGCCAGGTAGAAGGCATCGGCCTGGAGGGCGCGCCGGCACTGCTCATAGATGGTTTGCAGGACGGTATCCAGTTCCAGGTGTGAAGAAACCGCCAGCCCAATTTTATACAAAATGCTCAGCCGCTCGGCGCGCTGCTGGGCATCGTTGAGCAAGCGGGCCTTGAGGATGGCGAGTGAGACCTGCGCGGCGGCCTGTTCGCCGATCCGGATTTCGGCCTCGCTGAAGGAATGTGGATGATGGTGGCCGAGCAGAATGGCGCCTAGCCCCTGCCCCTGCACCAGGAGCGGCAGCGCCAGCAGGGCGCGCGGCGAGCGTTTGGCGAGGCGGGCGCTGATGAGCGGGGAATTGGTCGTGTCGGAGACGGCCAGCGGCTGCCCAACGCGCAGCGCATTGCCGCTCAGCGTCACTTCGCCCGGTTCGGCATCGGGCGGTCTGGCATCTGGGGCAAAACCATGCGCCGCCGCAACGCGGAAGCAATTCTCTTCCTCGTCGTAGAGCGTGATGTAGCAGGCATCGGCCTGAATCAGGGCGGGCAGTTGCTCGGCCAGGGCGTTGAGTGTTTCTTCCAGGCTGCTGGCTTCCAGGGCGGCATGGGTCATGCGGTTGAGCTGTTCCAGCAGTTGCAGGTTGGCGGCTTGTTCCTGCTCCATTGCGCTGCGCTTGTCAATCTCATCGCTCAGGCGAACGTTGATGCGCGCTAGCTCGAGGGTGCGCTCTCGGACGCGCTGCTCCAGGGTGCGGTTGACCAGCTCGGTTTTTGCCTCGGCGCGCTGCCGCTCGAACAGGGTCTGGGTGGCCAGGTAGGTCAGCAGCAGCCCGCCCAGGCTGGTGAGGAGCATGAGGGCAAGCATGTAATCGGTTTGTTGGCGGACGCCGCTGATTGTCAGGATGTGTGCGAGGGGTAACGAGTAGCCCACCACCCAGGTTTCGCCGCCGACTTGTGCCACGTCCCAGGCGGCGGCTTCGGGGCCGCGCCCTTCCTGCCAGACGCACCAGCCGCTGCCGGGGCGCCCTTCCTGCACGTTGTTCAGCAGGGTGTCGGAGCGGTACTCGCTCTGCTGACCCTCAAGGAGCAGCAAGTGCGGCAATTCGCTGCGGGCTGAGATGTGCAACAGCCCCTCAAATTCAAGATAGATGTGGCGCGGGGTAATCAGCCAGGCGCTGCCGTTGGGCTGCCGGGCGGTGCTGACCAGTTGCTGGTAAATTTCTTCTTCCAGCGCAGCATTTGACCCGTTGGCCTGGGCTGTGTATAGCTCCACCTGCCGGGCAACGGCGTTTGCCGTGTGCAGCTGACTTTCCTGAAAGGCTCGTCCGGCGCTGGTTTCAAGCGAGCGGAGCGAGCGCAGGTTGAAGGAGAGGACAAACCAGCCTGCAACCAGCAGAACAACCACACTGACCGGAATGGCCCAGATCAGCCGTTGACTCAAGGTGTGGTTCTTGCGCCGTTCGGGTTCGGGCGCGTGAATATCCATTATTCTATTTTACAACATTTGAGGGGCCGTAGTGCAGCGGGTTTTCAGGGCAGGGGCGGCCAGCTCCACCACAAGACCAGGGCGATGAGAATGCCAAGGATCACGCCGCCGACCACTTCGGGGGGGTGTGACCGAGAACTTCCTTGAGGCGCTCCTCGCTGATGGGCTGCCCGGTGAACAATTCCTCAATCATCAGGTTGATTTTTTGGGCGTGAATGCCAGCCTGGCGCCGAACCCCGGCCGCATCGTAAACGACAATCATCATCACTGCCACAGCCAGGGCAAAGACGGGCGAGTCGAAGCCTTCATAGAGGCCGCTTGCCAGGGCGGTTGCGGTGACGAGCGAGGAATGGCTGCTGGGCATGCCGCCGGCGCTGAACCACAGCCCCCAGTTCCAGCGCCGTGAGCGCAGGTATTCGAAGGGCAGTTTGAGGGTTTGGGCGAGGAACCAGCCCAACAGAGCAGCAACCAGAACCCGGTTTTGGAAGAGGATCATGCGTTTATTCCTGGTTGTGGAGCGGGTCGGCGTTCAGGTCAAGTTGTTCCACGCGTAGCTCGGCCTGGCTCAACAGCCCGGCACAGCGCTGCGAAAGCAATTGGCCGCGCTCAAACAGCGCCAGGGTCTCTTCCAGGGGGGCGTCGCCATCTTCCAGCCGGCTGACAATTTCTTCCAGCTCAGCAACGGCCTGTTCGTAGGTCAGGTCTTCGACGGGGATACAAGAAGGTTTCATTGCGGTTTTTCCTCTTCGGGGGCATGGGCGTGTGCTAACAGGCTGCCTTCTGCCAGGCGGATGTGCAACGTGCTGCCGGGGGGTGCCTGCTGCGGGCGGCGGATGATGCCGCCATCGGCCAGGCTGACCAGGGCATAGCCGCGCTGCAAGACGGCCAATGGGTTAAGCGCGCCAAGGCGGGCGTTCAGCCCCTCCAGGCGGGTGCGTCGGCTGCTCAGCACGGCCAGGGCGGCGCGGCGCAGGCGCAGGAGCTGCATATCCAGGCGCTGCTGTTCGTGCTGGATGTGACGGTGCGGCGAGAGCCGTTCGAGGCGCAGGTGCAGGCGTTCCAGGCGGCGTTGACGGCGTTCGAGGGTGCGCTGACCGGCCTGTTCCATCCGCTCAACCAGGTTGCGGAGCCGGTCGAGCAGTTCGTCCCGTTCGGGGGCGGCCAGCACCGCCGCGCCGGTTGGCGTGGGGGCGCGCAAATCGGCGGCAAAATCGCTGAGCGTGAAATCGGTTTCGTGACCGATGCCGCTGATGACCGGGAGGGTGCTTTCGGCAATTGCCCGAACAACGCGCTCATCGTTGAAGGCCCACAGGTCTTCGAGCGAGCCGCCGCCGCGCGCCAGCAGGATGACATCCGCTGGCGGGGAAAGGTGGTTCAGCCGCCGCAGGGCGGCGACGATTTGTGGCGGGGCTTCGCTGCCCTGGACGGCGCAGGGCGCAATCAGGACGTGCAGGAGCGGGTTGCGCTGCCGCAGGGTGTTGAGCATATCCTGCAGCGCGGCGCCGGTGGGCGAGGTGACGATGCCGATGCGGCGCGGGTTGGGGGGGAGGGGGCGTTTGCGTTGCTCATCGAACAGGCCTTCTTCTTCCAGGCGGGCCTTGAGGCGCGCAAATTCCTGGTAGAGCAGGCCCTCACCGGAGAGCCGGACGCTGTTAACGTAGAATTGATAGGCGCCATCCCGTTCGTAGACGCTGATGGCGCCGCGCGCTTCGACGCGCTGCCCATTTTGCAAACTGGCTCGCAGCCGGACGGCCTGGGCGCGCCAGATGACGCACCGCAGGGCGGATTGCTCATCTTTGAGGGTGAAGTAGAGATGCCCGGAGCTGGGCCGCGAGAGGTTGGAGACCTCGCCTTGCACCCACACATCTTGCAAGGCGGGGTCGCCTTCCAGCAGTTGCCGCACATAGCGGCTGAGCTCGCTGACGCTGAGCGCCTGGGGCGCGAACAGCTCGGCCTGCATTGGGTTAGTCGCTGCCTTCGCGCAGGTGCGGGAAGAGCAGCACTTCACGGATGGTGCGCTGACCGGTCAGCAGCATCACGAGCCGGTCTACGCCCATGCCAAAACCGCCATTGGGCGGCATGCCGTAGCGCATGGCCTGAAGGTAGTCCTCATCCAGCGGATGGCGTTCCTCATCCTCGGCGGCGTAGGCGCGCCCCATCTCCAGGAAGCGTGCTTCCTGGTCGAAGGGGTCGTTCAGTTCGGTGAAGGCGTTGCAAAGCTCCATTCCGCCCACAAAGCCCTCGAAGCGCTCAACGGTGGTTGGGTCGCCGGGGATGCTTTTGGCGAGCGGTGAAATGTCGCGCGGGTAGTTGTAGAGGAAGGTGGGCTGGATGAAGGTTGGTTCGAGGAAGTCGCCTAGCAGGGCATCAATCAGTTTGCCGCGCGCCTGTCCGGGGCGCGGGTTCAGGCCGTGCGAGCGCATGGCGGCTTCGAGGGCCTCGGCGGTGGGGCAGGCGGCAATGTCAATGCCGGTGACCTCAAGCAGCCCCTGACGCAGGTCAACCCGTCGCCAGGGCGGGGTCAGGTCAATTTCCTGGCCGTTGAAGGTGATGGTTTGTTTGCCAAGCACCTGCTGACAAACAAAAACGAGCATTTCCTCGGTCATTTGCATGATTTTGAGGTAATCGGCATAGGCCATGTAGAATTCGAGCTGGGTGAATTCGGGGTTGTGTTTGTACGAGACGCCCTCGTTGCGGAAGTCGCGCCCGATTTCGTAGACGCGCTCCAGCCCGCCAACCAGCAGGCGTTTCAGGTATAGCTCGAACGAGATGCGCAGGTAAAGGTTTTGTTTGAGCTGATTGTGGAAGGTGACGAAGGGGCGCGCCGCTGCACCGCCATAGATTGGCTGGAGGATGGGGGTTTCGACTTCGAGGAAGTCGCGCTCATCCAAAAACTGGCGCAGGGCCTGAATGACCTTGCCGCGCGTGCGGAAGATGTTGCGCAC
This sequence comes from uncultured Anaerolinea sp., assembly GCA_964453115.1. GTDB lineage: Bacteria > Chloroflexota > Anaerolineae > Anaerolineales > Anaerolineaceae > JAIWNK01. Next base: position 47,588 of record CAYVRT010000024.1, read on the forward strand.
GTCCGGGTTGATGGCCAGGTCGGCGTAGCGCTGACGGTAGCGCGTTTCGGGGTCGTTGAGCGTGGCGTGGCGGACAATTTGCCCATCCACGACTTCATCTTTGGCGGCGGGCAAGGGGGTGATGGCCTTGGCAAGCAGGCTGAATTGCTGCACCTGGACGCTGATTTCGCCGCTGCGGGTGCGGAACATGCTGCCGTGGGCCTCGATAAAGTCGCCCAGGTCGAATTGCTCGCGGAAGTGTTGGAGGGCCTGCTCGCCGAGTTCGTTGATGCGCAGGAAGAGCTGCACCCGTCCGCTGCGGTCTTCGATGTGGGCGAAGATGAGCTTGCCCATGGCGCGCGTCGAGCGCAGGCGACCGCCTACGCAGACGGGGATTGGCTCGCTGCTGCCGGCGGCCTCGGCGGCCTCAAAGGCGGCAATCGCCTCGGCGGCGGTGTGAGTGATGTGGGCGCGGGTTGGGTAGGGGTTGATGCCCTGGGCGCGCAATTGTTCCACTTTTTCAACGCGAATTCGTTCCAGTTCGTTGTATTCCATACGTCCTCTCTGAGCAAATTGAGAAAAGCCCCGCCTGGATTGGCGGGGCCGGGTTGGCCTGGGGAAAGGTTAGCCTACCTTTAGCACCGTGACCACAAAAGCGCCCGCCGGCGCGTCTACCTGAACGCGGTCACCGGCCTTGCGGTTGATGAGCGCCTTACCAAGCGGCGATTCGTTCGAGATGCGGCCAATTGCCGGGTTGGCCTCTGCTGCGCCGACAATGGTGTAAGTTTCTGGTTCGCCGCCTTCTTCCTGGATGGTGACTTGTGTGCCGACCTGAACGCTTTCGCCGTAGTGAGGGCTGTCTTCGTTGATGACGCGGGCGGAGGCGAGCAGCATTTCCAGTTCTTTGATGCGTCCCTCGGTGAAGGCCTGTTCGTTTTTGGCCGCCTCATATTCGGCGTTGTCAATTAATTCACCGCCGTCCATTGCCTCGTGGAGACGTTTGGCAATTTCCTCGCGCTTTTCAGTGCGTAATGTTTCCAGTTCATCTTGTAGTTTTTTATAGCCTTCGCTGGTCAAAAAGGTTGCGGGCATGGCAGGGTTTCCTTTGCTGTGCTTGCCTGTTTGGGCTGTGAAATGGCGGATGGGCAAAAATCGGGAAGGCTTAAACGAAAGAAAAAATCTCTCCAACGGGAGGGATTTGTGGGGAGGCGGATTTTTTGCCCAACGTTGCGGTAATCATATCATAAAATTTTTAATTTTGCAAGGGTTAGAACAAGAGTTCTGTTTTGCGAGGGGCGGGCGCCTCCCCCGACGCAAATTGTGCTACAATCATCTCATCCACAAACGCAACAGGGAACGCGGTATGGCAAAAAAAGGACCCTCAACAACCATTGTTGACACCGGCGGCGGGCCAGCGATTAACGGTAACGTCAACGTTGAAAGCGGCCAATTCATCGGTGTTCAAAATATCATCCTTCCGCCTGGCGAGCGCTACAAGCCGCCGGTCTGGGACGGGCAAACCCTCGAAGCACCGGGCGGCCTGCCACCTGGCTCGCGCCTATCTGTGCCACGCAATGCCTGCTTTGTGGGCCGCGAGCAGGAACTGCGGACTCTGGCCGCGAGATTGCTGAGCGAGCACCAACAACGTGCGCTGATTGCCGGGCTGGGCGGGATGGGCAAGACACAACTGACGGTTGAGTTTTGCAGCCGCTATGGGCGTTTTTTTGATGGGGTGCATTGGGTGCAGGTCTCGGCTGGCTTTGAGGCCGAGATTGCGGCCTGCGGGGCGGCGCTTGGGCTGCCGGGGTGGCCCGAGAAACAGCCGGAGCAGGTTGAGCGGACGCTGGTGGCGTGGCGGACGGAAGGCAGCAAGCACCTGGTCGTGCTGGATGGCGTGGATGGAGAGGAAACGAACCGCCTGGGCGATTGGCTGGCAAAGCTGAGCGGGCTGTGCGTGCTGGTGACGAGCCGGCGTTCGCACTTTCCGGCGGTGTGGGGGCTGAAAGGGGTGGAACTGAGCGAACTGGAGGCAGAGGAGGCGCGCCGCCTGCTGCGCAGCCTGGCCGGGGAATTGTTGGCGGGGCAGCCGGATGGATTGGTGGATGCGCTGGCGCACCGCCTGGGGCGGCTGCCGCTTGCGCTCGAACTGGCCGGGCGCTACCTGAGCTGGCGGCAAATTGACCTGGCAACCTATCTGCAACAACTGGAGCAGGTGCTGAAGCGACCAGAATATGCGCAGCCGGAGCGTTATGAACGCGAGCAGGGTCAAGCGCGCAGCCTGACGGCGGCGTTTGCGCTCTCGTGGGAGCAGGTGAGGGGCGAGGAACAGGCCGAGGATCTGTTCCGGGCCTGCGGGTGGTGTGCCGAGGGGGTTGAAATCCCGCTGACCTTGCTCAAGCAGGTGTTTGGGGTTACAAGTGCGGAAGAAGAGGCCTTTGATCAGGCGATCCGTCGGCTGTCACATGCCGGGCTGCTGCAAAGCGGGCCGGGCTGGGTGTGGCTGCATGGGCTGCTGGCGGAATATGGGCAGCTGCAAGATGGCGAGAAGGCCGTTCTCGCGCGGCTGGCGGATGGCCTGGCACGGGCATCCAACGCTGCAAATGGCAGCGGGCTGCCGGAGGCCGGGCGGAGCTTGCAGCCGCACCTGCGCGCCGTGGCGGAGGCAGCCGAGAGCGCCGGGCAGGAAGCGGCAGGGGCTTTGTGGAACAACCTGGGAACTTGGCTGGAGATGGTGGCGGACTACGCCGGGGCGCGGGCCTGCCTCGAGCGGGCG
>CAYVRT010000025.1:0-35428 GCA_964453115.1 uncultured Anaerolinea sp.
TCCGAATTGCATCGAGGGCTTTTCAGCCCATCTTGTGATCCACCAGGGACTCGAACCCTGAACCGATTGATTAAGAGTCAATTGCTCTACCAATTGAGCTAGTGGACCATCGCACTGCGAAAGCTATTATACCGCAAATGCGACTCCTGTCAATCTTTTTCTCATGGCTGCAAACTATCGGGGCGTTTCTCCAACGTCACCGGCACCTGCAACTGCTCGCCATCGCGCAAAATTGTCAAAGTCACCGTCTGCCCTGGCGCAGCCCGCAAGGAAACATACGTCAATACATCTTCAAACGCCTCAACCGGCTGCTGGTCAATGGCAATGATCACATCACCGCCCACCTCCACCTGCCGTCCCTGCAAAGTGCGCATACCGGTTGAGCCGCGCAAGTCAGCTTTTGCTGCTGGCCCACCGGCAATAATCTCAGAAAGATAGGCACCCTTCTGGACTGGTAACTCCATTGCCTCAGCCTGCACCACCGAAAGCGAACCGCCGCGCACGCCAAGCCAGGCCCATGCATGTTCACCCGTCGCAATCAAATCCGGCACAACCAGGCGCACAATGCTGACTGGAATAGCAAACCCCACCCCGCTGTTCGACCGCCCCGTCCCCCCCGTCTCAATTTGCGCATTGACCCCAATCACCTCGCCCTGCAGGTTGAGCAATGGCCCACCCGAATTGCCAGGGTTGATTGGTGCGTCGGTCTGAATTGCCTCCGGAATGTTGAATGTCGTCAGGGCTGGAATTGTGCGCCCAAGTGCGCTGATAATGCCACGCGTCAGCGTCCCATCCAGCCCAAATGGATTGCCAATTGCCAGAACCGTCTGCCCCACCGCCAGGCTGTTGGGGTCAGCCAGTGGCAAGGGCTGCACACCATCTGGTAGGGCATCCACCTTAACCACCGCCAAATCGCTGTTCAGGTCCAGCCCCACCACCTTACCAATCAACGTTGTATTATCCGAAAAAACCACATCCAGGTCATCGGCCCCCTGCACCACATGCGCATTGGTAACAATGTGGCCCTGCGCGTCATATACAAAGCCAGAGCCAAGCCCGCTGGATGAAAGCATATTGCCATCCCGGATATAGGTTGTAATATGGACGACAGAGGGGTTGACGCGCTGATACAGTTCGGTCATTAAAGTTTGTTCATCCATCACTGTTGGTGGCAGGCTGATGGGCTGCGGAGCGCTGAGGGTTGGCTGCACGGGAACGACCGTCACCGGTTCAACGACTGGACGGGCACTCCAGGGCGTTGTAATGGTACACGCCAACAAGACGAGCGCAATCAACAATCCACCAGCCATTTTCTGAAACAAAGGAAGTGTCTTCATCCTATTCTCCTTTTTATCGCATCACAAAAAGCAAATCAATGCCTCGATTGTAGATTAACTGTATGACAAAACAATGAAAAGCAGCTATGAATTGTATAAGATTTTTTGCTTAAAAAAAGCCTCCGAAGCAAAATCATGCTTCGGAGGCTGGCCCAAACAAAGGGAGAGGACTACTTCGTCCAGAAGAATTCCCACTGCTTGACCGGCTTGCCTTCTTTGAGACGGTTGGCAATCTGATAGGCATCCACAACGCCCAAAATCCAGGCGATGATGCCGACGCCAAACCAGGAAGTCAAAACAGTTGCAGCAATGATGGCAATGCCCTTAACGGTCTGGCCGAGGTAAATTTGCCCGGCGCCGCCAGCAAGGAAGAAGCTCAGAATCAAAGCAATCGTTGGGTCCTTGGGTGGATTGCTGGGCTGAATCAATTCTTCCTGGGGAGGAATAGGTGTAGACATGTGAAAATCTCCTTAAAACAAATTTAGAACAGACAGTGCTATTATCCTCAATTTCAGGATATTTGTCAAGCAATTAGCATTCTGAGCCGCAACCTTTTGCCACAGTTTTGCTATAATGAAGCTATCCTTTTCGAACAGGTCCGCTATGATTTCTGTAGAAACTGTCACACACACCTGGCAAAAAATGGCAAGGATGAATCAAGCACAGGCCCAACAATTGGGCTTGCGCGCCATTCAGCAACAACCGCACCTGATAGCCTATATCCTGGCTGCCAACCAACAATTATTTAACCAAACCGAGGGCGAAATCATCTACTACGTTGCAATTGCCGCCTGGCAAATGCTGCTGGAAGGAGAGCCGCAGCCCGGCAGGGTGCAAAGCGCCCATCTGGAACAGGCCGAGCAGGCCAACCTGAAACTGCTCGAAGAATTGCAAGCCCAATCGCCAGAAAACGCCACCCCCTGGCTGGAAGCAATGACGCAAAACTACCCTCAACCGCACATCCTGATGTACATTCTGGAAAGCATCACCGAAGAAAGCGATAGACCGGACGAAGACATCCGCCGCGAATTGCATGGCGTAGCGGTTTTTTACCTCAAAACCATCCTCGATGCGTTGTTGCTCACCCTGCCGCCAGAGGAACGATGATCATCCGACCCGCGCAAGTGAGCGATGCAGCGGCGCTTGGCGCAGTTCACCTCCAAACCTGGTTAACGAGCTACCGCGGCATCGTTCCCGATTCGTTTCTGGAACGGCTCAGCCCCGAACGCAGCACAGCCCGCTGGCAGGAAACCCTGCGTCAATCCAGCGCCGAAGAATTGCCCTTCACCTGGGTTGCTGCCAATGAAGCCGACCAGGTGATTGGGTTTGCCCATTGTGGCGCGGCCCGCAGCCAATTGCCGCCCTATACCGGCGAAATCTACGCCCTCTACTTGCTGGCTGACCATCAACGGCGCGGGATTGGCCGGGCGCTGTTTGAGAAGGCTGCGCAGTCGTTATTACAGGCCGGGTTCGAGAACCTGTTCCTGTGGGTGTTGCGTGATAACCCAAGCCGCGCCTTCTATGAGCATCTTGGCGGGGTTTATCTCACCGAGCAGACGATTGAAATCGGCGCACCACTGATTGAGGTCGCTTATGGCTGGCCCACCCTGGCTCAGACCTTTGGCGGGTAACCTGTAATTTCGCGAATCTCCTCATACAGCGGTTTGAGCCGTTCATACAGCTTCGAATATACCCGCCGATAGAGCGCATCATAAATGCGGTGATGGTCCGGATTGGGCTCAAACGTCTCGCCAATGTGCGTCATGGCATTCACCGCCTGCTCAAAACCACCGTGCAACCCCAACCCCACGGCCAGGTCAATTGCCGCACCCAGCCCAGATGCCTCGTAGATATGCGGCGTTGAAGTTGGCAGGCCGAAGACATCCGCCGTCAATTGCACAGCTGCCCGGCTTTGGCTGCCCCCGCCGGCCACGCGCAGCGAGCGAATCGGCACCCGGCTGCGTTGCACAGTGCGCTCTGCCCCCTCGCGCAAGGAATAGGCCAACCCCTCCAGAATGGAGCGGTAAAGATGGGCGCGGGTATGCACATCACCAAAGCCAATCACCGCCCCTTTCGCCTCAGGGCCGGGAACCTTCAGCCCTGGCGACCAAAAGGGTTGCAGCATCAGCCCCAATGTGCCGGGCGGGACGTTGTTCACCAATTCATCAAACAGTTCCTCCGTCTCGACCCCCATCTCCTCGGCTAACTGCTCCTCCGGGTGGCCAAACTCGCGCTTGAACCAGCTCACCATCCAATAACCGCGATAGATTTGCATTTCCAGGCTATAAAAGCCTGGCACCGCCGCCGGGTAGGGCGGGATGAGCGGAATAATTTCCAGGTAACGGGCATGGGTCGTGTTAATGGTTGCCGTTGTGCCATAGCTAAGGCAGGCCACATCCGGGCGCAGGCTGCCCGAGCCAATCACCTCGCAAGCCTTATCGGCAGCTGCGGCAATCAGCGGCAGGCCGCGCGGCAGGCCGGTTGCCTCGGCAGCCTCGGCGCAAATCTCGCCCAACCTTCCAGCGGGCGGCACCAGCTCGGGCAAAAATTGCTCCGGCATGGGAACAGCCTGCCACTTCCAATCACTGCGCCCGCTCCAGCGCAGACGTTTATAATCGAATGGCACATAACCAACCTGCGAGCCAACCGAATCAACATAACGTCCGGTCAGACGATAGGTCAAATAGCCGGAGAGGAAGAGATATTTGTGCGTCTGCTGCCAGATTTCCGGTTGATGGGTGCGGATCCAGTTCACTTCAGCCTCGGCCTGCAAATAGGCCACCGTCTCGGTCATGCCCGTCAGGGCAAAGGCCAGCCCCCACAGCCCGCCAACCGGCTTGAGGCCGAAGGTGCGGCGCTGATCGAGCCAGACAATGGCCGGGCGCAGCGGGCGGCCCTGTGCGTCGAGGTTAATCACCGTGCCGCGCTGTGTGGTCAGCGCCACGCCCGCAATTGCATCCTTGCGCACACCGGGCATCTGCCACAACTGTTGACAGGCCTGACACACCGCCTGCCAATAGATTTGCGGGTCTTGTTCAGCCAGGCCCGGCGCACTCGCCACATATGGCTCAATCGGCACACGGCTGCGGGCGAGCAAATTGCCTTGCAAATCAAAGAGCAGCGCCCGCACACTCTGTGTCCCATTATCAATTGCCAGTAACCGATCGCGCTCCATCTTTGCTCCTTTGTTCAACGAGTGAGGTCATACACTCGCACTGTTTGATCATCACCGCCCGCCGCAAGCCAACGTCCATCCGGGCTAATTGCCACCGCATTGAGCGGGGCGCGGCTATCGGCAAGCGTTGCCCAAAGGCTCGCCTGACGCAATTCCCACAAGCGAACAGTGCCATCCTGCCCGGCAGAAATCAGCCTTTGGTCTACACCATCCAACACAATTGCCCAAATCCAGCCCTCATGACCGGTATAGGCCAGCAGGCGCGTCCCACTGCGCAAATCCCAGGCCTCCAGGCGGTCACCAGCCAGATAGAGACGCAAGCTATCCGGGCTGAAGGCTACCGCCGAGGCGCGCCAATCGCTCTGCCAGAGTAGCTTCTTCTGCCGCAGGTCAAAGACAATTGCCCGCTCGCCGGCTGCTGCCAGCAAATTTCCACCTGGCGAAAAGGATACACCCCAAATGCGCCCCAAGGCCATATCAGACAGATTGAAAAGCTGTTCACCGCTCAACCGCCATACTCCCAGCGTTCCATCGGCAAACCCCATCAACACCTGCTCACCATCCGGATGAAAAGCAACACTCAATGGCTGATCCGGCAGGCTGCCAATCCAGGGCTGCTCCTCACCCGTTTGCACATCCCAAATTCGCAGCGTACTATCATCCGCTGCCGCTGCCAGGAGGGTGCCATCATAGCGAAAGGCCAGGTTGTTCAACCCGGCAGAGACCTGCAAGGTACGCTCCAGTTGCCAATCATCCACCGTCCAAATGCGCAGCGAGCCATCCATGTTTGAAACTGCCAGCCGCCGCCCGGTTGGGTCAAAAGCCATCCCGGTAATCCAGCGCTTCCCACCTTCCAATTGTTGCACAACCAACAGCGGCGTACCCGTCAGGGTCGGCGTCTCGGTTGGTGAAGCGGTCAACGTCCAAGTTGGGGTTGGCGGCGTTGGCGTTCCCGTCTGCGGTGTAAGGGTCAGCGAAGGGCGGGGGGAAGGGGAGGGGGAGGCTGTGCGCGTGCGGGTTGTTGTTGTGCTTGGGGTTGGCATAGGCAGCGGGGGGAGCGTCCAGGTTGCAGTTGGCAGCCAGGGAGTGGGGGTTTGCAAGGGCGCACAGCCCACAAACACCACCATCAGGCCGGCCAACAACAGCCCCTGCCATGCACCCTTCAAGCAGCCCAGCACGCCCGGAACCTCCTCATGGCAGGTTATAGTTGCTCACAATCTGTTCCAGGCTCGCCCCATTCGGCCGCCCGGAAAAACCGCCCGGGTTGGGCGGCAGCAGGCGCGGCAGGTGGTAACGCCACTGTCCTGCGTCGCCCCATTCAGCATAGGCCTCGCGCACCGGTCGGGTGCTGCCGCCAAAGCCGGAGAAAACTCCAATCTCCTGCAAGCGATCGGCCCAACTCGGAATGCTTTCAAACGGCCAGGAAATGCTACTGACCCACACCCCTACCTGATCATAAATTTCCTGAATAGAAAGGCGAAGCTCCGCCAGACCAACATCGGCCTTGTACGTGGCAAAATCAGCATGACTCTCGCTATGCGTCCCGAGGCTCACCATCCCAGAAGCATGCGCATCGCGGAAGAGCTGCCAGCACACATCGCCAGCACACTCAACCGACTCATCCGGGGCCATTGAACGCGTCCAGATGAAAGACAAAAAGTGATTGCCGGTCTCCTGCAAAACGGGGATCATTTCCGGCATGGAGCGTTTGGAAGACGCTCCCGAATCGGTTGTTAACACCAGCGAAGGCAACGGCAGTTGTATTGTACCATCCAAAAAACCATGCAATTCCTCAAAGGTGACGGTGTGTACATCCAGTGCTTGCAACAATTTCATCTGCCGCTCAAATTCAACCGGCGTCATATTGATGATGCCATTCATCAAAGAATAATTGTTACCGTGAAATTCAAGCGCCGTCAGGGTGCGGGTTGGGCCATAGGCTGCCAGGCGACGCAATCGCTCCTGCTCATGTGTGGCCAGGGCGCGCTGACGCGGCGACAGCACCACCGTTGGCGTAGGCTGTGCTGTCGCTGTTACGGTTGCCGTTGGCGTTGGGGAAAGCGTTGGTGTTGGGGTATCGGTTGGTGGTATTGTTGGCGTCACAGTCGGCAGCGGTGTTGTGGGAACAATCGATGCAAGCCGCTCCGCACAACCAGCCAGGCTCAACTGTGCAAGGAATGCCGCCGAAAGGCGCAAAAACTCACGTCGGGTTACGCTGCGTGAAAAAAGGGGAACATGATTGTCTCTCATGCTCCCCATTATACTATACCCGCAAATCTCAGCGCACTACCGCGTCTCGCGCGGGTCAAGCAGCACCAAACAGCCCATCATGCCCACATGCGCAAACAGCAGCGGTGCCAGCAAGGGAGCGCCACGCAGCACCCGTTCCCAGGTCAACACATCCCCTGCCCGATTTTCCAACAAGTGCAACACAAAGCCGCCCGCGCCAACCGCCATCAACACCAGCATGGTAATGAAGTAGGTTCGGTAATCGCTCAATTGCGGCGTTTCATAAGCACCCAGCACCAAAATCACCACCAGCCCAAACACCCCGGTCACCGTTGGAATCCAAACGAAGGGATTGGTGAAATTGGAACGGGCATGGTCCAAAACTGCACTGACCAGGGTTGCCAGCATCCAAAACGCCACCAGGAAGAAATAGGCGCGCGTCTTGCTGAGCGGCATGCGCAACCGTTTTTGCCCCGGCAAGAGCAATGTTCCGCTATTGACCGGGTCCTCCTGCCAGGCAGCGCTCAGCCCCAGCACCCCGGCCAGAGCAAACGTAATGGGGCCCAAAAGCGGCGGTGCCCAAACCAAAAGCGAAAGCGTCACCTGCTCGCCGGGTGCGGCAAAAGGCCGAATGGCTCGCAGAATGTGAAAGTAACTACCAAGCACGCCAACCACAATGCTGCCCAAAAAGACCAGCGTGGCGAGCAAATTGGCTGCCATGCGCTGCCGTCGGGCAATGACGCCCGCCACAAGCAACAAGACACCGGCCAATGGGCCAAAGGCAATGGGAATCCATTCGCGCGGCACAATTGTGCCGCTAATCTGATGTGCGAGATAGGTATCCAGCCCGAGGAAGAATTGCGTCACCGCCATCACCAGCAGCATCGCCCCATCCCGCGTGATTGGAATGCGCAAACGACGCAAGAAGGGCAGCACCCGAAAGAACGGTGCCTCTTCCATGCCTATTTCTCCGCCTGAATCTGCTCGGCAAATTCGCGCAGCTCAGCCAGGTCACTCAGCACCTCATAGGCGCCATGCCACTGTGTGTAATCTGGCCCTTGCATCCAGGCGCCAAATTTGGCTGTGCGCCCCCAATGATGCCATAGCTCGTAATAGGTGTAATCAATCGGCTGATCAAAGGGTGCAGCCGTGAGCAGGCCCTGGTCCTTGAGCGGCTGCATAATCTCATTGCTTTCCACCACCCATTCATTAACCCGCAGGGTTGCCGCATCGGCTGCCTGATAGAAATCTGCAATAAACTGTGGATTGTGACACTGAGCGCACACGCCGCGCATTTGCTCCATGTTCGTTTCCCAGTTTGGGCGGCGCTCGCTAATTGGCGCAAACAGATACCAGGTGAGACGGTCGCCCACATCATGGGTTGTTGTGGCACTGCCAAACCCACTGATGTGACAGGTGGCACAGGTTGCCGCTGGAAAGTCCTTGACAGTCAAGGTGCCGGGCTCGGCTTCCCAGTTCCATTCATGCCCGCCGGTCATATAGGCAATGCCATGTGGCGATTCTTGATAAATTTCCCACTGCGGATGGTCGGGGCCAATGTGACAGGCATTGCAGGTTTCTGGTTTGCGCGCCTGCTCCAGGCTAAACTCATGTCGCAGGTGACATTTTTGGCACTGCCCGATGGAGTTGTCGGGGGCTGGTTTGCCAATATCATGGCAGGTCTCACAGGCAAATTTGGTAATTTCTGGCCCTTCCAGTTCGGCAATGGCATTGCGCGATTTATCCGGCGCAAAGCTGCCCTCGGGGATGGCCTGATAGGCTGCCAGAACCGTTTCGTGCAAATCTTTCGAGCCGGCCACCGCCACATAAGCTGGAATGCCATGGCGGCTGGCATTGAACTGTGCCACTTCCTGTTGATGACAATCGGCACACATCGCCGTGCTGGGAGAAGGCAAGACGTAAAAGCTCTGCCCCTGATGCTGGATGGCGCCAGGATATCCTTCCTCTACCTGATGGCAATCAGCGCACTGCACACCGGCAGTCGCCATGCTGCTATGTCCGTATTGATGAACAATCCCCGGCGAAACGCCGCGATGGCACAAAACACAGGATTCGTTGCTGTTTGCCAGCGCATCGCCAGGTTCAGGCCCGGCAGCAGCATTTTGCTGCCCCAGCAGCAAAATGACCAATCCCAGGCCCAAAACTGCAATCACCGCCACAAGCCCAAAGACCAGTGTGCGCGCCGAGCGTGTTGGATGAGGTTGAGAAGGTTTCTGTGGCATAATCCTACCTCCGGAGCATATTTCTTTAATTTTAGCAGAGCCGGCCCAAAAATCAACAGGATAAAAGTCATATCCTTGACTAACTACATAGACATTAAAGAGCAAGTTATCTAATTTCTTCGCATCAATGGGTGATTTTTAAAAAAGAATCCCTCAAAAAACCTTGACTTTTAAGATTCTATGATATAATGGCAGCGTTGTTACCGTTCGACTGTTGGTGTGCCTGGTTTTTGTTGGCCTCGAGGTGGACGGATCCATTTTTGTTTGGGGTAATCAGAAAATTACCCAGGAGAGAAGTTTGATGAATATCTATGTTGGCAACCTGCCATTCAGCGTCACCGAGGACCAGGTAAGCGAATTGTTCGCTCAGTATGGCCAGGTTACATCCGTCGCCCTGATCAAAGACAAAATGACCGGGCAGTTCCGTGGCTTCGGCTTCGTCGAAATGGCGATTGACGAAGAAGCCAATAAGGCCATCCAGGCCCTCAATGGCAAAGAATTCAACCGCCGCGCCCTGGTTGTCAACCAGGCCCGCCCCCGTGAAGAACGCAGCGACCGCGGCCCACGTGCCGGTGGTGGTTTCGAACGCCGCGGGCAGGGAAGTGGTGGTTTCGATCGCCGCGGCCCTCGCAACGAAGGCCCCCGCCGTCGCGACTGGTAATTCTTCATCGCAACCATAAAAAAAACGCTCCGCCAAAAGCGGAGCGTTTTTTTTATTCTTTTGCCGCGTTCAGGCCTTACCAACTAATGCCCGGAGGAAAACTTTCACCTTCAACGCCTGCCCCGAGAGCAAGTTCTGCGCTCGGAAGATTCCCGCCGCCGCCCGCACCGTCAGCCAGGCCGTCAAGGCCAGCAACATCAGTGCCACCAGGTTTTGCCACAACGGCACAGTCGTTCCTGCCAGGCGCGCCATCATTCCCACCGGAGAGGTAAATGGGAAGAGGCTGAAAAACACCGATAGCGGATGATTGGGTTTATCAATCAGCAGGTTGATGAACATCAACGGGGCAACCAATGGCATAACCACCAGCGTCACTGTTTGCCCAGTCTCACGCAAATTGGGTGCCAATGCCCCAATTGCGCCCATCAGGGAGGCATAGACGGCATACCCCAACAAGAAGTAGAGCGCCCCCCAAAACAGCAGCAGCGGGGAAAGCTGGAAGGAACTTGGCAGTTCAAATGCATTGCCGCTAAAACGCAACATCAACAGCCCGCCCAAACTCCACACCACTGTTTGCAGCAACCCGGCCAGCCCCAACCCGGCCATCTTGCCGGCCATTAGCTGTGTTGGCGTGACAGAGGTCATCAAAATTTCCATCACCCGGTTTTCCTTCTCTTTGCTTACGCTGTTCAACATCAGCGAAGCCGAGCCGAGAATCACCATGTAGAAGACAAACGCCGTCACATAGGGCAGAAAGAAGGTCATTGCATTCTCCGGGTCGCGCTGCTCTTGCGGAGAAAGGTATTCATATTCAAAGACCACCGGCTGTTGCCACTGCGCAAAGCGCTCAGCATCTGCCCCCAGCAAATTATAGTTCAACAAATCTGCAACAGCATCACTTTGCATCAGCCCACCCAGCGGGGTGAAATCGGGACGCACGTAAATGACCTTGCCGCTCTCCAAATAATCGGCAGCAATGATCACGTAGGCATCCAGTTCACCGCTTTGCAAAGCCGAGTCCGCCAGCGCTTCGCTCTGATATGCAATTAACCGCTCCTGCAAATCCACCGGCACCTCACGCACCAGACCGCTCAAATCCACATAACCGGTCACTTCAGCTTCGGTTGGCGGGGCAAGCAAATCACCCACCGGGTTTGCGTCGGGGTTTTTCTGCTGAATGAGCAAAACCACCAGCAAGATCAGGAATGGCACCAAAGGTACCAGGATCAGCGTCAGCACGAACGAGCGGCGCTGCACCGTCATTTTCCATTCGTTTTTGAGAACCAGCAGGATGTTGTTCATGGTCGTTTGAAAATCTCTTTCAGCGAAAGGCGCTTGCCATAGCGCAACATGCCCATCCGGAAAACACGCGCCGAGAGCCACATGGCGCCAATTGCTGCGGCAAACAACAGACCAATTGAAAGCGCACTCTGCCAGAGTGGCACGGTGGAATAGGCAGCCCGCAGCGGCAGGGTGAGCGGGGCGGTAAACGGAATGAAGGTGAAGATGATTGCCAGCGTCCCGTTCGGGTCTTGCAGCAATGGCGTGATGAACCACAACGGCACAAACAGCGGCAGCGAGAACATCCCCGAAACCTGCTGCGCCTCGCGCGTTTCGGTCACGGTTGCGCCCACCATCGCCATCAGCGCCGCAATCATCACAAATGCAGGCACAAAGGTCAGCAGCGTCAGCCAGAAATAGGACGAACTCAGGCTCAGATCCTGGGCAAAGGGCAAAAAGCGCATTGCCACCAACACGCCCAGGAGGCCCATTCCCAGCCAAACGGCCAGTTGCGTTAGGCCCACACTCAGGTTGCCAAAGGTTTTGCCAATCATCAATTGCTCTGGCGAAACTGAGGTAACCACAATTTCCATTGTGCGGTTTTCTTTCTCCTCCACCACAGCCTGCATCAGGTAGCCGCCGCTGGTGTTGACGACCACCAACAGCAAAATGGCTGCCACAATGGGCAAAATCATGCCAAGGATGTTTTTCTCATTGGCGCGCCGGTCATCTTCGGTTGAGCGAATTTCCAGTTGTGGCCCACTCTGCACCCGTTTTGCAACGGTCGGCTCCTCATCCAGCAGCAGATTGTAGCGAACCGCCTTGCGCACTTCGCTCGCCGGGTCATCCATCATGCTCGAATCAATGGCCACCAGACGCACTATGCGCGTCTCGGCGTAGTTGGGCGGGATGACTGCATAAGCCTGGATTTCTTTGGCATCCAAAGCGCTGCGCGCCGCCGCCTCATCCGCAAACGCCTTCAGGGTTGGCGCTGTTGGCGAAGACTGGGAGGGCAGTTCACGAATCACGCCAGCCTGATCCACATAACCAACCGGGCGGACATCCATCGTCACCAGGACCGAGAGGAAGCCAACGCCAATCGAAAAGGCAATGATCAACGGCACGCTCAACAAGCCAAGCAAAAACCGTTTGCGCAACACGTGCCGCAAATATTCATACTTAAAAACGAGCCAGGCCTTCTTCATGCTGCGTTCTCTTTGCCCGTCACCACCTGAATGAAGATTTCGTCCAGCGTGGGCAAGGCAACCTCAAATTGTTCCAATTCCACCGAGCGCTGCACCAGTTCGCGCAGCACAACCTGCGGGGTCACTTCGGGCAGCAAATGCAGTGCAAAACCACCATTCACCGCCTCAACCTTCTCAACCCCCGGCAAGCCCTCTGGCAAGCCGTTTAATGAGCGCACCATGACGGTGTGACTGTGATACTGTCGGCGGATTTCATCCAGTGCGCCATAAAGCATCACCTGGCCGCGGTTAATCAGCACCAGGCGGTCACACAGCTCTTCCACCTGATTCATCTGATGAGTACACATCACAATCGTCATTCCCTTGCGGCGCTCCTCGCGCAGCACATCCTTGACCATTTGTGTGTTGACCGGGTCGAGGGCGCTGAAGGGTTCATCCACGATTAACAACTCGGGCTGATGGATGAGCGTGACAATCAACTGCGCCTTCTGTTGCATACCCTTGCTCAATTCTTTCAGCTTTTTGCGTCGGTGTGCGGCCAGGTCAAAACGTTCCAAGAACGTTTCCATGCGCGCCTGTGCGGTCGCCTTGCTCAGCCCTTTCAGGGTTGCCAGGTACAAAATGCACTGCTCTAACCGAATATCCTGGTACAGGCCGCGCTCTTCGGGCAAGTAGCCAATGCGGTTCTTCTTATCCTCGCCCATCGGCCCGCCCAAAACAGCCACACGGCCCGAATCGGGTTTAAAAATATCCAGCGCAATGCGAATGGTAGTGGTTTTACCAGCGCCATTTGGCCCCAAGAGGCCAAAAATTTCGCCCGGCTCGACCGAAAACGAAACATCATCCACGGCCCGTTGCGTGCCAAACGTTTTTACAATGTGTTCTACTTCAAAAGATGGCATTTCGATTTTTACTCCTTCTCATAAGGGACGCCATCGGCAGCCGGAACCTGTCCGCGCCCAACAACGCCCGCCAATACAACCATTGTAGTAATGTAGGGAAGCATGCTCATAAACTGCGGCGGAATGGTGCTGCCGAGAATGGAGAGCTTGGAGCCGAGCGTATCGGCAAAGCCAAACATCATCCCCGCTCCTAAGGCACCCAGGGGCGACCAATTACCGAAGATCATTGCCGCCAGGCCAATGAAGCCCTTGCCAGCCGTCATCATCTCATCAAAGCGCCCAACCGAACCAAGGGTAAAATAGGCCCCGCCCAACCCGGCTACCACCCCGCCCAACAACACGGCCATATACCGCGTGCGCAGCACATTAATGCCAAGTGTATCTGCCGCCTTGGGATGTTCCCCAACCGAGCGCAGGCGCAGCCCCCAGCGTGTGGAGAAAAGGGCGACCTGCAACACAATCAAAATAATAAACATCAGGTAGACAAACAAGGTGGTGTTAAAGAACAGCGGACCAATCAAAGGAATATCGGCCAACCCGGGGATGGCCCAGCGCGGGAAAATATCCGTCTTGTTCAGCTGCTCATAGGTTTGCAAAAATTTGGCCGAGATGTAGGAGGTGAAGCCCGTGGCAAAGATATTGATCACCGTGCCAGAGATGATTTGATTGATTTTGTACTTAATGGAAAGCACCGCATGAACCCACGCCAGCAGGACACTGGAAGCCACCGCCGCGAGCAAGCCAACCCACATGGAGCCAGAAACAGCCCCGGCCAGCGCCCCAACCATGGCAGCCATCAACATCATGCCCTCAATGGCAATGTTGACCACACCAGCCCGTTCGCACAGCACCCCCGAAAACGCGCCCAGTACAATTGGCACCGAGAGTTGAATGGCGTTGCCAAGCATTCCGGCCAGGTTGAGCGACTTGCCCGCCGCCGCCCAAACCAAAAAGCCAAAGACAAACAGCAGCGCAATCACGCCCAGCATGGCATTGGTGCGTTTGGCAAAGCCACGCCCCAGCTGATACCCGCCTGCCAGCGTCATCAGCCCAGCCACAATCAGCAAAGCCGTGCGCGCATCCAGCACCCAATCGGGCAGTGCGCCCTGCGTAATGCCGCCCGGCGTCATCACAAAAGTGGTTTGCTCGCCAACCGGCACTGAACGATGAAAAACGAACACCGTCAGCCCGGCCAGCAACAGGAAAAAGATGCCCATGCCATAGCGCCGGAACGACGAAACACTTTCTAGCTTGCGATGATGAACAACGGTTGTTGTCATGGCTATTTACCTCCCCAGCTACGCACAAACACACCACCTTCCTGACCCTGGACGCTGCGTAAACGGTATAGCGAGCGGATGATGGCTGGTGCAGCAATAAAGACCAGGATGAGAGCCTGCAAAATGGAGATGATGTCAATGGGAATGCGCGAGACGACCATCATGTTGGTTGCCCCATTGCGCAAGAAGCCAAACAGCAGCGCTGCAAGCACCACCCCCAACGGGGAACTATTGCCCAAGAGCGCCAGAGCAATGCTATCAAAGCCATAGCCCGAAGAAAGCCCCATTGCCATTGCCCGTGTAATCGCCAACACCTGATTGGCCCCCGCCAGCCCGGCCAGTGCGCCGGAAAGCGTCATGCCAAGCACGGTTGTGCGCACAATGTTCATCCCCGCATAGCGGGCAGCGCTGGGGTTGGCGCCCACGGTGCGCAGGTTAAAACCCCAGGTCGTCTTGAACAATAACCAGTAAATTAGATAGGCAACTGCCAAGGCAATGAAAAACCCCAAATGAAAGCGAATGGGAGATGGAAAGAACTGTGGAATTTGGGCGCTTTTTTCAATGATTGGGCTAATCGGCATTCCGCCCGAGTCGGGGCGCTGCATTGGCCCGGCCAGCAGCCAATCGGTGAGACGGAAGGCCACCCAGTTGAGCATGATGGTATTGATCACCTCATGCCCGCCGGTTTTGGCCTTCAGCCAGCCAGGAATGAAGCCCCACAGCCCGCCGCCAATGGCACCCGCCAGCAGCGCCAGCGGCAAATGCACAACCGCCGGCAAGCCCTTGAAAGCATAGCCAACAAAAGTCGCCGCGGCGGCGCCCATGAAGAGTTGCCCTTCCACGCCCACATTGAACAGGCCCGCGCGAAACCCAACCGCGACCGCCAGCCCAGCGAAGATATAAGGGGTTGCCACCACCAGGCTCTCCAAAATTGGGTTAATCGCCCGACGGATCTCCAGCGCATCGCCGCTGCCGAGCGCATTCACAATCCGCACCGGATCGCCAAACGAACCGCGCAGCAATGCGCCATAGGCCTTGCCCACTGCTTCGAGTGCCGCCAACAACCCGGCGCCAAACGACTGGCGGAAGGCAGCGTAGACCTGCTCACTGGTTAAAATAATCAGCACGGCCCCAATCAGCAAACCAGTCAGGATAGCCAGCGCAGGCACCACCAAAGGCTGCCAAAACCGGCGGCGGGAAGGCTTCACAGACCCTTCACCCGTCACCTCTTGTAACAACGCCTTGCCAAGATCAGTTTTCGGTTTCTTTTCGTCCACGGTTTGCCTCGCTTAGATCGTCGTTTCTGCCATAGCGGATGGAGCAGAGGTTGCCACACCCTCCGAATCCGGGCTAACGCCCGCCATCAGCAGCCCAATCTGCTCTTTGGTCACCTGTCCGGCATCCAACACAGCCACAATCTTGCCGCGATACATCACTGCAATGCGGTCTGAAAGCTCCATAATTTCATCCAGCTCCGGCGAAACGAGCAGCACCGCACACCCCTCATCCCGCTTTTGCACAATTCGCTTGTGAATGTACTCAATTGAGCCAACATCCAGGCCGCGCGTTGGCTGCGAAGCAACGAGAAAGTGAATTGGGCGGCTGAATTCGCGGGCGATGATTACTTTTTGCTGGTTTCCGCCCGAAAGCGCCCCGACATGAGTTGTTGGCCCGGGTGTGCGAATGTCGTATTCCTGAATTCGTTCCAGGGCATTCTTGTGAATGACTGCTTCTTGCAGCACGACATGCTTTGAGAAAGGCGGCAAGTAGTAGGAACACAGCATCAGGTTATCGGCGACCGGGAAGGGCAGCACCAGGCCATCCTTCTGCCGGTCTTCTGGCACGTGTGCAGCGCCCAATTCCGTCACCTGACGCGGCTGCGCATGGCTAATATCCTGCCCCAGCAAACGAACACTGCCGCTCAACGGGCTGCGCAGCCCGGTAATGGCCTGCACCAGCTCCGTTTGACCGTTGCCCTGCACGCCGGCAATGCCCACAATTTCGCCTACCCGTACCTGAAGCGAGACGCCTTCGACCATCACTTGCTGCTGATCATCGGCCACGCTCAAATCGTGAATATCCAGCACCGTTTTGCCAGGCGAAGCAGGCGTCTTTTCCACCTCCAGGCTCACCTGCCGGCCAACCATCATTGCAGCGAGCGAATTTTTATCCGCTTCCTGCGGCATGGCCTGACCAACAACCGCCCCGCGCCGAATGACGGTGATGCGATCGGCAAACTCCAACACCTCGCGCAGCTTGTGCGTGATGAAGATGATGGACTTCCCCTGCCGCACCAGTTCGCGCATAATCACAAACAGCGAGTCAGCTTCCTGAGGCGTCAACACGGCCGTTGGCTCATCAAAAATCAAAATATTGGCCTCACGGTAGAGCAGCTTGATGATTTCTACCCGTTGCTGCACACCCACCGGCAGGTCACGCACATAGGCATCCGGTTCCACATCCAGGCCATACTGTTTGGAAATCTGCTGAATGCGCTCGGCTGCCTGTTTGCGATCCAGGAACAGGCCAGCACGCACCGTTTCGGCGCCCAGCATGACGTTTTCCGTCACGGTGAAGACCGGAATAAGCATGAAATGCTGATGCACCATGCCAATCCCAGCCTGAATGGCATCGGTCGGCGAATGGATTGAAATCTTTTGCCCACGCACGCGAATCTCACCCTCATCCGGCTGATACAGGCCATAGAGAATGTTCATCAACGTCGTCTTGCCAGCACCGTTTTCGCCCAGCAAGGCCAGAATCTCACCTTCGTTCAAGGTAAGGTCAATATGGTCGTTTGCTAACACGCCCGGAAAACGCTTGGTAATTTGAGAAAGTTCGAGAACAGGGGGCATCTCTTCTCCTGAAAAAGGCAGGATACTTCATTTTACCATAAGTTTTCTATCTCCTTTTCTGCTATAATGATTTCATTGCATCCGGCCCATGGAATTGGAGGCTGCTCATGAAAATCATTGATCATCGCTTGTGCCACGATGATGGCACGCCTTACCCATTTGAACAATTGCCCAACAGCAATTATGGGTATGATTTCACCAATCGGCGCGTCGAGGCCCACGAGTTCATTGTCCTGCACTACACCAATACCAGCAACGGCAAAGACGCCATCAACTACGTCTTCAAAAACAAAAGCACACGCCTTTCCTGTCATCTGGTCATTGAGCCGAATGGCGAAATCACCCAGATTGTGCCATTCGATATCGTCTCGCATCACGCCGGCCCCAGCCAGTGGGGCGGGCGCACCGGGATCAATTTCTACTCAATCGGGATTGAGATGGTCAACCTGGGTGAATTCATCCCCCGCACTGCCCGACATGCCAATGGCATCTGGTATGTACGCCGCACCCAAATCCCCGATGAACAGGTGCTGCTCGAACGTCACCGCCTGGAATATGATGTGAAAGGCTGGCAAACCTACCCCGATGTTCAGGTCGCAGCGGTCATCGAAGTCTGCCAGCTGCTCTATCAGCACTACAACATGCTCGATGTTGTTGGACATGAAGATATTTCCATGGTTGGCAAAATTGACCCCGGCCCAGCTTTCCCCATGCAGCAGGTGCGCTGCACCGTGCTTGGGATTGAACCCGAAACACCGCTCAACTATCAGCTGATTCGCGATAGCGACCTGCGTTCGCTGCCAACCGATGACTCGCCCGCCTTTGCTGTTGGCCGGCTCAAGAACGGCGACGTGCTGCGCATCGAAGAGCGCAAGGGGGCCTGGGTACGCGTTGCCCGGTTGGAAGCAGATGGCCTGACCTGGACTTCCCAAAAAGGCTGGCTGCGCGAGCGTTACCTGCGCCTGCAAAAGCCATTCCCAATTGAACCGCCCACCGACCCTGAACCCGTTGACCCCGACCCACAGCCCGTTGACCCGCAGCCAATTGACCCCGAGCCGCAACCGATTGACCCGCAGCCAATTGACCCCGAGCCGCCCAAGCCACCCCGTCCAATCCGTCCACCCAGTGGGCCAACCCCCATAGATCGTTAACTTGACGGATTCCATCCGGCGCGATACGATACACGGCATGGCAACATTGGATGAAGCCACCCTGATTCAGGCCGCCCGCAAAGGCGACCTTGAGGCGTTCAATCATCTTGTTCTGGCCCACCAGGAACTGGCCTTCAATGTTGCCTGCCGCATCCTGAATGATGATGCTGCCGCTGAAGATGCAACCCAAAACGCCTTCCTCTCT
Organism: uncultured Anaerolinea sp.; assembly: GCA_964453115.1. Classification (GTDB taxonomy): domain Bacteria; phylum Chloroflexota; class Anaerolineae; order Anaerolineales; family Anaerolineaceae; genus JAIWNK01. Next base: position 18,525 of record CAYVRT010000025.1, read on the forward strand.
GCCTACCGCAACCTGAACAGCTACCGGGGCGGCTCGTTCCGCGCCTGGGTGTTGCGGATGGTCACCAATGCCTGTTACGATGAACTACGCCGTCAAAAACGCCGACCAACCAGCCCGCTTGAACCGATCAACGACGCAGCGGAAGAAGAGGTCGAATCTCCCTCCTGGCTGGCGGATGATCGCCCCTCGCCCGAGGCAGCACTGGAACAAAGCGAATTGCTGCACGCTGTGCAAGATTGCCTGGCGCGCTTGCCGGATGATTTTCGCGTTGTGGTCGTGCTAATTGATGTGCAAGGCCTGGATTATCAAGAAGTGTCGCAAGTCAGCGGTCACCCGCTCGGTACAATCAAAAGTCGGCTGGCGCGCGCCCGTCTGCGCCTGCGCGACTGCCTGCAACGCTTCGGGGAACTTTTGCCAATGGCTTTTCGTCTCAAAGACGAGGAACGCCCATGAACAGCCGCACCCCCACCCCCACTCAATGGCAGCTGCTCTCCAACTATCTGGATGGCAGCCTGTCAGCCCGGGAACAGGCCGAGGTAGAAGCGCTGCTCAAGCGTGACCCGCAGGCCGCCGCCGAACTGGAAGCACTGCGTCAGCTGCGCAGCCTGTTGCGCGACCTGCCGCAACGTCGCGTCCCACACAACTTCACCCTGACACGCAGCATGGCACAGGCGCAAAAAGCGCCCCCCATCCTACCCTGGTTGCGGCTTTCCTCCATCCTCGCTGCGCTGCTCATGGTGTTTCTCTTCTCGCTCGACCTGCTGCCGGCCACAACCACAGCCCGACAGACCGACTCGTCTGCCTATGAAATGGAGGCATTCAGCGCGCCCGGAAGCGAAACCCGGCCCACCCTTCCGCCCATCATCTATTGGAATGGGCAGCCGGGAGGACAGCGCGACCTGAGCGCGCCGCAAGGCATGGGCGGCGGGGCTGCCGAAGACATGAACACAACCAGCAAATATGGCGTTGAAAGCCTGCCTTTCGACCCCAATCAGCCAGTCATTACCCAACCGGTGCCACTCTTGCCCCAGAGTAGCAGCACCCCCACCATCGTCGCGCCCCATTCAACCCCCATGCCCGCCCCGCCCCTGCCCCAAGGCGCCCAGCCCGTGCTGGGGCTGCGCCCCGAAGAAGGTGGGCAGGTGCTGAACACCAACCCGATCGAAACGACAACGTTCACAGCCGCCCCCCCCCCATTGCAGCAGCCCACGCTGCGCCAATGGGCCGCTCTCGCGGCTGGCAGCCTGGCAATCCTGCTTGGCCTGCTAACGCTCTGGCTCAAAAAGCGCCGTCCAGGCTAAGACTGAATGCACGATCATCGTCCGATCCGCTTTTGCCCGCTCTGTGGCGCCCCCATCCAACACGCAATGCGCTTTGGGCGTCTGCGCCCCATCTGCCCGGACTGCAACTGGGTGCATGTTGAAGACCCCAAAGTGGCGGTTGCTGTGCTGGTGCAGCAAGATGAACAGGTGTTGCTGATACAGCGCGCCAATCCTCCTCAACAGGGCCTGTGGGCCTTGCCAGCCGGATTTCTGGATGCGCGCGAAGACCCTGCCCAGGCCGCTCAGCGCGAATGCGCCGAAGAGACCGGCTTGCAAGTGCGCATTCTGCACCTTTCTGCCATCCTGACCGGGCGCGAAACCCCACACAGCGCCGATCTTGTCCTCGTCTACGCCGGCGAAGTGATTGGCGGCTGCCTTCAGGCGGGCGACGATGCACAACAGGCAGGCTTCTTCAGCCTTGCTGCTCTGCCGCCGCTGGCCTTCCGCTCAACCCGTCAGGCGCTTGGGCTTGAAGAAGGCGAATCCTCCTTCTCGGCGAACGGGTCGTAATCCGGATTGGTACCGGCCCAAACACAGGTAGGGCGCTTGAAGAGCGCACAATCCACCCCGCGCGAGCAGCGGTGACCGCGCACACGCGGCGGCAGATCGGGCAAATATTCTGCCGGGTAGACTACCTCTGCCTCTAAAGAAACTTCCTGTCCGGCGTTCTTGCAATAGCGGACTTTAACAATCTGCCATGTTTTAAAAGCCATCGTTACCTCCAACAAAAATTATACCCCGGTTTAGCGCCGATCCAGGCGGTAAATTGTGCCAGTGCGGTGACCCAAAAGATACAATTCGCCGTTTGCATCCTGCCCAAACGCGCTGATCGTATCCGAGACCTCGAAGAGCGGCTGCACCATCCAGGTGCCGGCATTGTTCAGCAGCCCCCACACCCTGCCATTGCAGTAATCGCCAACAAAATAGACGCCCTGCCATTCGGGGAATGCCGCACCACGATAAACAAACCCGCCGGTCACCGAACAGCCCAGGTCATGTGAATATTCCCAAACCGGATCTATCAGCTCGATGCTACGATCAGGCTCGCCCTGATAGGGATTCCGACCTTCGCGAAAATTCCAGCCAAAATGCGCACCACCGGGCGAACCTGCTGGCAAAAAATTAACCTCCTCCCAACGATTCTGCCCCACATCCGCAATATACAGATCGCCCGTCAGACGGTCAAAACTAAACCGCCAGGGGTTGCGCAACCCCAAAGCCCACACCTCCGGCTGACCGCCGCCGCCCGCAAATGGATTATCAAACGGGATGGCATAGCCCCCCTGCCCATCCACTGCCAGGCGCAACAACTTGCCCAACAATCGTTCGGGGTTTTTGGCGTTACCTTGCGGGTCTCCTGCCGAACCGCCATCACCCAGCGCCACATACAAATAGCCATCCGGCCCAAAGGCCAGCCCACCGCCATTGTGATTGGCATAGGGCTGGTTGACGCGCAACAAAATCTGTTCGGTTTGAGGGTCAACACTGCGCCCCGCAGCATCGGCCTGGAATTGTGCCAGCACCGTATCGCCGCGCCGGTCGGTGTAGTTGACGTAGAAGAGGCGGTTCTCGGCATACTTGGGGTGCAGCGCCAGGCCCAGCAGCCCCTGCTCCGAGCCGCCGGTTGAGACGCGCCCGCTTAGATCCAGGAAAGGCGTCTCGAGCGATTGCCCATCCACCAGCCAGCGCAGGTACCCTTCCTGCTCCACCACCAGAAGGCCAGAGCCATCACCGACATCCACCAAATCCACCGGGCGCGCAAAACCCAGCCCCACCTCACGCCAAAAATAGTCATCCGGCTGAGGAATTTTTGGCAGCGGAGTGGCGCCAGGAAGGGGCGTGGGAGAAGGCAGGGCCAGGGTAGGGTCGGCGGGCTGCGTTGGGGCAGGCGTTGGCAGTTCAATTGTTGGCGGCGGGGTTGTTGTTGGAATGACACGCACAACAGGCGCAGCACAACCCATCAGCAAAAAAATGAGCAAAATCCCCCCCATCAACATCCGTTGCAAAGCCATTTTCACTCCTTCGCACCGGCAGCGGATGATTCCGCCGCCTAAGATTGCGGAGGCTGCTGATCAGCGTCGTAAAATTCACCTTCCAACACCTCACCATTTGATGGCGGGGTGGAAGGATGGACCTGTGTTGGCGGAGATGATTCGTCAGGCGGTTGAAGAAAGTGCATATGTTCCTGCACCACATCGGAAGGGCAAAGCTCAACGAACAAATTGGTCGCAAGCCAAATGAGCAAAGCATCATCAATCGGGCCAGGGAGCAAATCGGGGAAGAAGAGATACACCACACTGCCAATCGGGAGCAGCTTTAACAATGGGCTAACCCGCCCATCCACCATCAGGCGCAGCACCAACCGAATGCGCAAGCCCATGCCTTCCAGCAAACCGGCCTTGGGGAATTTAATCGGCGAACGAGACGACATAACAGCCTCCAAGTGCATTCATTATAGTCAAGAGTCTATACGAAAAGCAAGCCCAAAACGTTGCAAGCTGTTACAACTCGTAACAAGTCGAGGTTGAAAGTGAAAAAAACCGCTTACAAAACTTGCCGGGTATGGGTGGGGCCAGCCACAAACAAAGCGCCATCCGCATCGAAGCCCATGCGATCCATGCAAACCTGCCGGTCTCCACTGGGGTTTTGCGGATCGGTATGGGTGTGATAGACAATCAGCAATGTCTCGCCATCCGGCGCAACCGTCACCGAATGATGCCCCGGGCCAGAAATCTCGGGGCAGGAGGAGGCAAGGACAGGGTTATGGGCGGCCTTGCGAAACGGGCCGGTTGGCTTTTCTGAAACCGCATAGCCAACAGAATATTGACGGCTAGCATAGAAATTGGCCGAATACATCAAATAATAAAGTCCATTCTGCTTGAGTACAAACGGGCCTTCATTCCAGCGCCAGGCATCGCCAGATTGAATTTCCCAATCCTGTTCGGGACGGGCTACCAAAACCGGTTCACCGACAAAGGAAACCAGGTCATCGGCCAGGCCAGCCACATAGAGGTGACTTTCATGCCGCCCATTGACCACATTTTCACTGCAATCGCGTGAATAGTAGAAATATTTTTTGCCATCTTCATCAAAGAAAACATGCCCATCAATCACTGCATAGCCAAAATCAAACATGGGCCGATTGAAAAGGTCCACAAATGGCCCAAGCGGCGAATCGGCAACCGCCACACCCATCCGCAGGCTGCCATTTTGTCCCCAGCGTGCGGTGTAATGCATCCAATACTTGTCGAGATAATGAACCACCTCAGGCGCCCAAAAGTCCGATTGCCCCCACGAATCGGCCCGACGTTGATACACATAACCAGCCTCCTGCCACTCAACCAAATTGGCAGAAGTCCAGGCCAGAAAGCCATCCGGTGCCGAAGTGGCATAACAATAATACCGGTCTCTCACACGCAAAACAAACGGGTCGCCGATGTGTTGAATTGGTAAGGGGTTTTGATACTGTAGTGCCATTTTACTTCTCCGATTTTTGAATTAAATCAAGCAATTCTTTGAAAATCCACCCGGCCAGGGGGTTTGTTTGCAAGTGTTGGTGTAAACGGAAGGTAGAAATCAACACTTCACCGCGTCCCAGGCGTTTACGGGCAATGGTTGCAACGGGTTTATGCAACCACCCAACCAGCAATCCAGCATAGACATGCTGAGCAAACTCATGTGCAGACAAGCCACGAATGACCTGTTCTGGTGTCAGCCCGGCAAAAGCAAAATCTACAACCGATCGAGTCGGGATACTCGTCAGGCGATGCCAGCCCAGGCTACTTGCCCAATCACCCTGCCAGGGCGAGCCAGCCCGGGGAATGATTTGCAACCCATGGATGACCGTCTGGAGAGCATTCTCGTTCTCTGCCAGGAAGAGCACTTTCCCGCCCTCCAGGATAAATTCACGGCAGGCATCATCCAGGGCAGTAACAATCGCCAATCTGGCCTGCGACAACCCAGCAGCCAGGGGAATGCCCATTCCATCAGCCACCTGCGCCAGGTCAGGGGCATAGACAGGCCCGGCATTCAGCGTCAGATGAAAATCTGGCACCAGGATCAGTTCCTGCTCAGTGCTGGCAAGCGTTTCGCTGCCGCGCCCCAGTCTGAGGATCAGCTGTGCCCGAGTCGGTTGCGAAACCCGGGGCGCTTCAAAAGCAACCACCCCCAGTCCATGGACGGCATAGCGCGCCAGCGGCTGCTCTGGAAGCACTTGCCCGGCCATGAAGCGTTGCTCGTAACGCAACTGCCATTCCAACACAGCCCCGGTCATGTCTCGCGGCGAATAGTGCGAAAACAAAACCGGCATCCTGCACGTTTCGCCGCATCCAATCGCCAGCCGTTCCCAAACGGGGATCAGTACATCATCGGCGTTGATGGCGGCAAAGCGCTCAAAATATATTTTGGGGTTGCGCAGCATATCCAACAGGCCATTACACTCCCAATGCACGTCGGTTAATTCGGTAATGACATAGCCCTGAATGGAGCTGTGCTGCCGCATTTGTTCAATCTCATACTTCATGCCGGCGAATTGCAATTCCTGGCTGGCAGCGGCCAATTGCTGCAAGGAGCCAAAAACGCGGTCTAACCCATATTGCCCAAAGCGCGCCTGAATGCCATGTGGGTATACGACGCCCTCACCCCATTCCAGGCCCGTCTCAAACCACCAGGGTTCGCCGCCATAGCCCGTCAACAGTGCATCCACATTGGGCAGCCCCCAATTGCCAAACTCCGAAACCAGCAAAGGTTCGTCTCCGCGGCGGCGCACCTCCGAGGCTGGCGGGCGAGGGGCTGCCAACCAGGGGGCGCGCTGATACTCGCCCCAGGCAGCCGCACTGTCATAAGCACAGGCGTAGCTCCACCAGGGACGCTGTGCAAAAGCTGCCACCCAGTCGCGCCATTGGCTGTGATGATCGGGCATGGCAAAGTACATGTGATACTCATCCAGGTCACTGACGACATTAAAATTGCCCCAGCAGGCCGAGTTTCCGGATACCAGCCGGGTTGGATCAAGCGCCTTCAGAAAATCATACATCTCAGCCAGCCAGGCACGGTGATCCGGATTGCTCATATCCACGCCCCAGGCCTCGTTAATGATCGTCCAGATGGCGATTGAAGGATGATTGCCATCCCGTTCCACCATTCCTGCCAGGGTTTCACGGGCGCGGCGCCTGGATTCTTCGCTTAACAAGATGTGATTGGGCAATTCCGTCCAAATGAGCAAGCCAATTTTATCCGCAGCGGCATAGTACCGCGGGTCTGCAACCTTGATATGAATGCGCAAGCTGTTCATCCCCAGCGCCTTGGCCTGCCGGAACTGTGCTTCAATGTATTCCTGTGAGGGCGGGGTGCAAATCAGTTCCGGGTAATAATCCTGGTCGAGAGCGGCGCGCAGATAGAACGGCTGCCCATTCAACAAAATTTGACCGTTGTGCGCCTCAATGTGACGAAAACCAAAGGTCTCGCGCAGCACATCATCGCCATGCCCGACTTGCAATGTATACAAATTCGGCGCATCGGGCGACCAGCACTGCGGCGACTCGACCCGCATTGAAAAACTCGCCGTCTGCGCTTGCGCCTGCGCCACAGAGCGGCCATCCGGCGCAAAAATTTCTGCCTCAAGTCTTCCCTGCAAACCGTCGCTCCATTGAACATCCACCCGCACCTCTTCACCACAAGTGCGGATTTTGACATATCGAAGGTGATCAGCGGCGCGGTTCTCGACCCAAACCGATTGCCAGATTCCGGAAAGCATTCCATACCAGGATTGCTTGCCATGCGGGATTTCGGCAAAGATTTCCGGCGGGTCATCCACGCGAACGCGAATTGTGTTTGCCCCTGTGCGAATGGCCGTGCTAATATCCAATTCAAATGGCAGGTAACCGCCCTCATGCTGACCAACCAGAAAGCCATTCACCCACACTTCGGCAAAATAATCCACGGCACCAAAGCCCAGAATTGTAACCCGTCCTGGCATCAACCATGCGGCTGGAATATCGAATTGATGTTGATACCAGGCTGTGCCATTGTAGGTGCGAAAGCGTGCATCGGCCTGCCAGGGAGCAGGCACCGTCATCAACAGCGCTTGAGCCGGGTCAAATTCAGCAGCTGCGCAAAACAACCACCGGCCATCCAAAGAAACACGCGCGCGAGGGGACAAGGAAACCTCCTTGAAAAAGCGACTCTCCATCAAAGCGCCCCATGCCAACCATTGTTTTTGGGGCGTTGTAACAAAAGCAGGAAAACGGCTGGTTTTGCAACCGTCAGGGCAAGGTTGGGATAGGCTGTTCGCTGATCGTTGGCCCACGCACCACGGGTTTTCCATCCACCCAGTCGAGCCGGTCCAGCCACATCAGGCGGCGATCGCCGCGCCGGCTGCCCGAAACCACCTCCCAGGCATGATAAAAAATCCAGGTCTGGTCACCTACTTGCAGCAATGCCTGATGTCCAGGGCCAATTACCATGGCATCTTTGTTTTCCAGGTTGCTTGCCAGGATGGGGTTTTCGGCTGCTTTTTGGCAAGGCCCGAGCGCCGATTCGCAAAGAGCATAGCCAACGGCATATTGATGCCCAGCATAATTATTGGCCGAATAAAACAGATAATACCTACCATCCTGTCGAAACATGGTTGGGGCCTCAATGACATGTCCTTCCCAAATCGCATCGTTGCGCAGCAATTCGATTGGCTCACCGAGCAGGCTCAACCCATCCGGCGCGAGTTCCTGAACATAGAGATAGGTTGCAAGACTACAACAGTTGCCATCATTTTTGTAATACAGGTATCGTTTCCCATCCACATCCAGAAATGGGCTGGCATCAATCGTGCCACCCAAACTGGCCTGGCAGACGAGCGGGGCAGGGTTACTATCCTTAAACTTGCCCTCTGGCGCATCACTGACCGCCACACCAATGCATTGCTTATCCGATGCTTTGTCGCGTGCCGTGTAGTACAGGACAAATTTCTCACCAATCTGCATCACCTCCGGCGCCCACACAAAGCCCCCCGTCAATTTGGCCCATTTGGGCAGGGCCGGCATGGCATCGGGCAGATTTTGCCACTTGATCAAATCGGTTGAGCGCGCCAGGGAGATGTTTTTGCTGGAACTGTTGGTGGCATAGACATAAAAAGTGTCACCAACCTGCAAAACGAACGGGTCAGCAAACGAATCTTTCAGCACCGGGTTTTGAAACCCCAAACCGGGGGCCAGAGTCTCCGTTGGCGCTGGCTCAGCAACCCGCACCGGTTGAGCACAGGCCGAAAAAATAAACAGCAAAACAAACAGCAATACCCCGCGTTTGAGCAATTTCATCCCTTCAACCCTGTCCTTGCGACACTCTGCACAATGTAGCGCTGCAAGAAAATGTACAGCACCAAAACCGGCAGGGCAACAATCACCGCCCCCGCCATCATCAAGCCATATTCGGAGGTATAGGCCCCTTGCAAGGTGCGCAGGCCCGGCTGCAAGGTTTGCACCGCCCGGTCTTTTAGCACCAACAAAGCCCACAAAAAGTCGTTCCAACTGGCGAGAAACTCAATCACGGCCAGGGTTGCCAGGGCAGGTTTCGCCAACGGCAGCGCAATTTGAAAAAAGATTTGAAAACGAGTTGCCCCATCTATGGCAGCCGCTTCCTCTAATTCTTTGGGCAGGCTCTCGAAAAACTGACGCATGAAATAGACCCCGAAAACGCTCGCCAGGGCCGGGATAATGACCCCGCTAAACTTATTCAGCATGCCCAGGCTGGCAACTGTGATAAAGTTTGGCACCAGGAACATCACCCCTGGTAAGAACAGGGTTGCAATCAGCAGGCCGAAGATTTGCTTCCGACCCGGGAATTCCAGGCGGGCATAGGCATAACCGGCCAGCGCATCAATGAACAGTTTTAACACCGTCGTTGCTGAGGCAACAAACAAGCTATTCAAAAACCAACGACCAATGGGGGTGGCGGGGTTATCCAGAATTTTGGTGTAGTTCTCCAAGGTGATAACCTTTGGGATCCAGTAAATTTCTTTGGTGAATAGCTGCGATTTTAGTTTGAACGAGGTGGAAAACATCCAAAGCAGGGGGATGATGATAATCAATGCCACCACGCCAAGGGCCAGGTACACCAAAGCACGCTTGAGCCATTTTTGGGCGCGATGCGAGTTGAAAGGAGGGGAGAAAGAATTGGCAGACATGGGACAACTCCTTAATCACGTTGCCGAAAAATACGAAAATTGATTGCCGAAAAAGCCATCATCATCATGGCAACAATCACCGACATTGCTGCGGCGCTGCCCTGGAAAGGCCGCACAAAGCCTTCGGTGAAAATGCGCAGCATGACCGGCTCCGTTGCACCGCCGCCGGTTGGCTGCGCTGGCGCGCCACGCGTCATCATCATCGGCTGACCCAGCAAATTAAAGGACGCAATGATGGTCGTGATGATGATAAAAACCATGACAGGGCGCAGTAACGGGATGGTGACACGGGTGAAAGATTGCCAGGCATTGGCACCATCAATTTGTGCTGCCTCAAACAATTCCGATGGAATATCCTGTAGCGCAGCGAGAAAAATGACCATGTTCGAGCCCATCGTCCACCACACGGTTGCAATAATGATCGAAATCATGGCGTAGGGCATGGTCGAAAGCCAGCGTGGTGTATCCAGGCCAATCCATTTGAGATAATAATTGAGCAGCCCACCCTGGCTCTGGAAAATCCACCACCAGATGAGCGAAATGACCGCACAGGATAACACCCAGGGAGCGAAGTAAATTGCGCGAAAGAAATTCATGCCCCGCAATTTGGAATTGAGCAACACCGCCAGGCCCAAAGGAATGACGACCAGAAAAGGCACACTATAGATGACAAAAGTCAATGTCACCTGCACCGAGTTCCAAAATTCGATGAACTTGACACTCCCCACGCGGAACAGATCGGTGTAATTTTGCAGGCCAACAAATGTAGTCGCTTCAGGGCGTAGATAGTCATATTGAAAAAAGCTAATGTAGAGACCGCTGAAGAACGGATAGCCAATGAAGATAGCAAAGAAGATGAGATGCGGCAAAATGAAGAGATAGGGAATGGGGGAAATCTTGCGCAAGTGAAGCCGCGAAACAGACATGGGAACCCTGCCTTTCGAAAATCCAGACCCCAGGTCGGAGGAGCCCCGGGGTCTGGACGGGAAAATGTGCGAGGTTACGGCAGCTTGGGGGCGTCGCCGTAGGTAGCCCGGTTCTGCGCCAGAATTTCATTGGCGCGCCGCGCCGCATCATCCAGTGCGGTTTTAATGTCGGGCGCCGTGCCGTTCATCACTGCGCCAACCGCCTCGCCCAGCGGGCCATAAGCATCGGTGATGCCAGGCACAGAAGGCGGGAAGAAGGCATATTCGACCGAAGGCGCAATGGAGGCCTGGGGTTCAATGGCTTTGAATTCAGCGCTGGCACGCACCGAGTTCGAGGCGGGAATTTGCCCGGCCTTGGCCCAGGTGACAGAATTCTCAACCATGTACTTGATGAAGACCGCTGCGGCACGATCTTTGCAGGGGTCAACATTCTTATGCACCGGCAAGGTGAATTGATGTGAGCCAGCCCAAACAGCCATCTGTGGGCCAATCTGTGGCACGGCCACTGCACGGCCATCAAATTCGACACCAGCGCCGGTAACATTGGTCGTCTGCCAGATGCCATTCCACACCATCCCAACCGTGCCGGTCTTGAAGGCATTCAATTCAGCATCCACTTCCAGGTTGGGCTCAGAATACTTGCTCTGGACATCTTTCATCCATTGCAAAGCCTTGATTCCTGCTTCGCTGTTCCAGGTTGCTTCAGTACCATCGGCGTTGAATTCACTGCCGCCAAACTGATGCAGCATTTGCTGGAAGATTTGCTGAACAGGGAAGCCGCCGGTAATGTCGAAACCTTTGTTATCGCCCGAGGTAATCGCGGCAGCAATTGCATCAAATTCTTCACCTGTCGCGGGCGGAGCATCAAACCCGGCAGCCTTGAGCAAATCGGCATTGTAGAAAGCGGTCATCGGGTGAATATCAAGCGGGATGCTGTACCGTCGCCCAGCAACTTCGCCAGCGTTCCAAACCCCAGCAGGGTAATCACTGCCAGAAATGCCCATTTCGGCAACCAGGTCATCCATTGGACGCAGCATGTTGCGGAAAGCGTGCGTAGCAACCTGGTCGGCATGGAGAATGGCAACATCGGGCAATGTATCGGCTGCGGCAGCCGTGGCAAGCTGTGTGTAATATTCCCCCTGGCTGGTCATCGTGACTTTGATATCCGGGTGCGAAGCATTGAATGCCTCAACCATTTCGCCCATAAAGGGGCCATCCGGACCCGTGAACGGGTTCCAGTATTGCAGTTCAACCATGCCGCAGGTCTGGGCATCTTGCGGTTTTTGTGGCTCTGTTGGCTGGGCAACAACCGGCGTTTCCGTGCTGGCAGTCCCACAGGCTGAGAGCAGCAAGCTCAAAATCAGCAGCATGGGGAAGGCATAACGAGCAAAGGTTTTCATCTTTTCTCCTGTTTGAATAGGTTGAATTGGACAAACACATACCTGGCCCTCACACAGGTGCGAGGGATGAACGAAAAACTGCTTTGTTTTTTTGTCTGGGACGTATGGTATACTGTATTCGAGCGGAACAACCTCCTCTCACAGGTGCGGCGCGCTGGTCTGCCAGGACATGAGGCGCGTCGCACCTGCTTTTTAAGACTTTTGGTTTTGTTTGTAGCGCTGGCGCAAGATAATATCCTGGGGATAATTACCAAACTTGCTGCCAAACAAATTCAGGCCGCCCACATTGTGAGCATTTTCCTTGATGCCAATTTGAACGAGGATGGAATCGCCCGATTTGAGCGGCAGGTCTTTGAGCGAGACCTGCGAAACCTGCACGCCATCCACAAAACTACCATTATGGGTCACCTTCCAGACTTTGAGTAAACCATACTGTGTGTTCTGACTATCCCACCAGCTGGGGGTCAATGCCCCGCGTTCACCGCCAAAATCTGCCGGGCTGGTCCAGGTGCCAATTTCCACCCCCCCCATCCAGACGGTGATATCAGAGGGCCAATCCGTGTGATGCAATGGCGCCTCAGAGCAAACCTCAAAACTAACCTCCATTGCATCCAATGTCACACCAACAGGTAAGCGGTTGGGAAAACGATAGGCAACAAAACCGCGCCGAAACCAAATTAGCTGCGCATAGATGCGCTCCGGCTCATAGAAGGCAGCAGGGTCATCCAAATGCCCAATGATGCCCATCTCGCCAGCCAAACCACAGGTAGGCAGAACATGGACGTTGACATACGCCCCAATCGGCATACAAACTTCAACAATCTTATCATCTTGCTCATGCTCGCCAGGCAGCTGCACCACAATTCGATCAAAGACCCTGGCACAAACCTTTTGCAGGCCGCGCGTCGCCGGGCGCAAATCGGTTTCAATGAGACCGGCTTTTTCAAGGATATTGATGTGCAAAGTGGCGGTAGATTGCGGCAACCCGAGCGCCTCGGCAATTTCCAGAACCGTGCTGGTGTGTGTGCTTAAAAAGCGCAAAATTTCCAGGCGGGTTTCAGAACCAAGTGCCTTGGTCACAGCCTCCAACCGGGGCAGGTTGCGATCATCGGCCATTAATTCGAGCGTTCTTGTAATGAGGGCAGGGGGTGATTTCATTTTGCAGCCAGACTCTATAGAAGCGTATTATTATGTTTCGCTACATAAAATTATACGTCATTCAAACAAAAAGTCAATAGGCAAAACCGAAAAAGCGCCAACGATGATGGGGGTGGCTGTTCAGGCGGGCAGTTTAGCGGCGCTCAAACATGCGCCGACGGCGGGCATTGATCCAGGGGGCGGCCAGCTTGCGCAGCCAATATTTGGCAACAATCGCCGAAATGCGCCTTCCGCCATCGCGGTAATGCACGCGCAGCATCTCAGGCCAGCAACGGTCATCCGCTGCGACAGTTTTGGCATCGGAATGGAGGCGAAAATTGGCCCACACGCGTCCCGGCAGATAAACCAGTGGCGCCTGTGCGGCCAGGCGCACCCACAGGTCATAATCCATCGCGAAATAAAAACTAGCATCCAGCGGGCCCACTTTGCGCCACAAATCGGCCCGGAAGAAAGTCGCCTGCTGTGGAACATGGACATAGCCGCGCCGCAAACGCCGATAATCAGTCTGCGCCGCCGGGAATCGGCCAATGATGCGCCCCTGCTCATCTATAAAATTGGCCTCACCATAAACCGCCGCCGCCTGTCTATGCTCAGCAAAGGCTGCCACCGCCTCGGCCACAGCCCCCGGCTGATAGGTATCATCAGAATTGAGCCAGGCCAACAAGTCGCCCCGCGCCCGCGCAAAGCCCTTATTCAACGCATCCGTCTGCCCCCTGTCTGGCTCCGAAACCCACCATGCCAGCCGATCGGCATAGCGTCGCAAAATTTCCACGCTGCCATCCGTTGAACCGCCATCCACCACCATGTATTCAATCTCCACGCCCTGTTGCGAAAGGACGGATTGAATCGTCGCTTCCAAAAAACGCACCTGATTGAACGAGGGAGTCACAATCGAAACCAGCATCTTCTCTCCTTTTACTTCGCCGTCAGGCTCTGCACCTGATAATAAGCTGCGGCACAGTGATTGACCCAATCCTGCGGATTGGGGCCATAGTCTTCCAGGCTTTGCACCACATCCGTCTCAATTGTCAGCAAATCGCGTTGTCCGGCGGCGCGATCGGCCAGTAACTGGGCATGACGGGCATCCCAACGCTGCGCCTTGACCGCCAATTCTTCCGCCTCCTGCTGTGCCACCGGCACCATGCGCAGCGGATAGAGGCTCAACAACAAGAGACCCAACAACAAGGCCAGGCGCAGGCGCGGGGCCGAGGTTGGCATCCAGCGCCCGGCTGCCCAACGCCCCAGGATAAACGCAGCCCCCCCCACCCCCAGCAGCCAGGCAAAGCGCGCCGGCATCAATGCCCGGCCAGCCGGAGCAACCAGCCCACCATAGACGCTCGGTGCCGTTGCGCACACAATCAGCCCCAGGGCAAACAAGCCAATGCCCGTCAGCCAGAGCCAGGCGCGGCGGCCCAAACGCACCCCCTCCCCGCCCAGTGACCAGGCCCACAATCCCACAAACGCCGCCCAGACCAGGTTGGGTAGCGGCAGGTCCCATGCCGAATGATAGAGAAACGCCGCCGTATAACGCAATGTGTAATAAATGAGTTGCCAAAGGCTATCGGGCGGCGGCAAGGCGGCCTGTCGCCAGGCATTGGAAGGCGAGAGCGCCATCAGCCCCATTGCAAGCAATGTGCTAACACCAATCGCCGCTCCCAATGCCAGCAAACGCGAACGCTGCCCCGGCAAGGCAAACCACGCCCAGGCGATGAGCATCAGCAGCGCGCCCTCTTGCATCGCCGCAAAGGTCTCAGACAGCCCAGCGGTGAAGAAGGCCAGGAATGCCATGCCCAACAGGCCGAGCCATTGCAGCCGCAACGCCCTCGAGAAGCGCAACCAACGCACCGCCCAGGCTGCCAGGAACATCGCCAGCGGCGCTGGCAAACTGTAATGCAAAATTCCCATCCGCCAATAGACGGTTTGCAGGCGATGCGGTGCCATCCACACAACAAACAGCGTCAGCAGCAATGCGCCTGCCAGCAATTCGATGCGCCGTGAGCCAGGCGACAGGCTGCCCAGCAGGCTCCAGCCCGCCAGCACCCAAACCAGCAGCACCAGGCCAGGCAGCAAGCGCACGCCCCACAACCCCAGTTCATCGGTCAGCGCCACCAATGGAATGACCGAAAAGCGATTGCCACTCAGCGAGTACCATTCCCAAACCCCGCGCAGTGCGCCATGCTCCTGCACCGTTGCCGAATAGCAATAATCATCCGCCCACAGGCGGCTAAAGCTTCCCGCACCGGCAAACATCAGCAGCGCAGCCAATGCCGCCAACAATATACCCACCCGCACCCATGTCTCAAACCGTTTCCAGGTCATCTCGTTCATTGCCCACCCTGCTTCAAATCAAACATCCAATACGTCTCGGTTTTCACTCGCAGCGGATAGGGCTGTAACAAACGTTGCAGTTCCGGCTGCCGCTCCCATTCCTCAAAATCAGTCACCAGAAACACGTCTTGCCCTTCAATCCGCGTTGCAAAATATTCCGCCATATCCAGAGGATCCCCGGCCAGGGCACGGTACTCAAAATCACCGCCCGCAAACCAGATATCACAGTTCCGCCAGCCCCAATAGGTCAGCGGATAGCCATAGTCCTGCGTCAGGGCCAGAACACGTTCATTCGGGCCAAGCTGCTGTCCAATTTGTGTCCAAAACTCAGCCTGCGGACGATAATCCGTCTTGCGCAAATCGTATCCAGCATTTGCAGCACCAAAGCTGCACAACATCAGCCCGAGCAACAGGAAGATTACCGCCGGGGCATTGTTTGCAGAGCGGTGAACCGATTTGAGCGCATCAAACAGGGCCTGCAACGCAGCCGCCAGGCCGATGGCGGTCAGCGCCAGCAATGGCAATTGATAATAGTCGTGCGTTGTGATGTGATATGCAAATGCCAGGCCATACAGGCCATAGCCAACCCAGGCCCCCAGCATCAGCCCCCGCATACTTCGGCCTGGAATGAGCAGGGTTCCCAACAGGCCCAGCCCCACCCAGGCCAAACCGGCAGTTTGGCCCATCATTTGCAGCCAGCGCC
This sequence comes from uncultured Anaerolinea sp., assembly GCA_964453115.1. Lineage (GTDB taxonomy): Bacteria > Chloroflexota > Anaerolineae > Anaerolineales > Anaerolineaceae > JAIWNK01. The sequence goes on from CAYVRT010000025.1 coordinate 34,538, forward strand.
AGTAAAAAGAAGGCTGCACCCACAAAGCCGGGAAAAAACGCAGGCTAAATTGCCCGGCCATGCGCTGCGTCCACACCAGACCATAGAGCAAAAAAAGCGCCAGCGGCAGAATTGCCAGCAGCCCCACCAGCCACAAGCGGGCCGAGCGAATCCGCACCAACCAGCCGCGCAGCGTTTCGGGGCGCCCCTCAGCCAGCAAAATTCCCAACCAGCCAGCTGCAACAAAAAACACCGCCACCGATTTGACAAACAAGGCCAGGCCAGCCAACAGCCCGGCAATCAGCGGCCAACGCCAGGTCGTTGGGTGTTCGTGCCAGCGCAATGCCGCCCAGAACGCCCAAATGATGCAACCTGTTAACAACGGGTCAGGCTGAAAGCTGCGGCTCGCCTGAATTGCATAGGGTAAAAAGAGAAAATACGCCCCCCCCGATAGTGCGCCCACCCAGCCAGATGCGCGGCGTGCCAGCAAAAACACCCCCAGCGCGCCCCATAGCCAGAACAGAATTGCATACAACCGTCCAACCCAGGCTGCTTCACGCCCCAGTGCAAGATAGGTCCAAGCAGTCAGGCCTTCCATCAACGGCGGCTCAATCAACCCTTCGCGCTGTGCTTGCGCCTGTGCCGCCTGTACCTGCCATTGAGGTGCATCACCATCCAGCGGCAAATAGATTGCCCGTGCCAGCACCAGAGCGCGCAACTGCCGCACCGGATGAAAATCCAGCGGCAAATCGCTGAGATCATAGAGCCGCACCCCCATACCGGCACATAGCAGCAGCGCAAAAAACCACCATCGCATCTTGTTCAAGCGCATCATCAAAGAATCCATTATACCCTGCTTTGCGCAGAAGTGGATTGACAGTTAGCGCCCTCGTATCATCCCCCCAGGGGACT
>CAYVRT010000025.1:35528-44335 GCA_964453115.1 uncultured Anaerolinea sp.
ACCAACCTCTCCTCACAGCTGAATTAAATTCCTGGCGCCCTCGGGGAGGCTCGAATATCATCCCCCCAGGGGACTACCAACCTCTCCTCACAGCTGAATTAAATTCCTGGCGCCCTCGGGGAGGCTCGAACTCCCAACCTCTGGATTCGAAGTCCATCACTCTGTCCAATTGAGCTACGAGGGCGAACGGGCCTATTGTATCACAAAACTAAAAGACCAAAGGCCCCAGTAAAATACCCAACAGCGCCCAGGCCGGATACAACACTCCAGCCAACGCCAGCGTGCGCTGCACAGATGAGATCCAACCCGCTGCACCTGCGCGCAGCAAGCGCACCTCCATCAGCCCCAGCAAAAAGAGGTTAATCGCATTCCAGCCCAAAATCGTCACCCGGTTGATGGTATACCCACCCTGTACCGTGCGATAAATGACTGCCGCCATGGCGTGGCCACAAACAATCAGCACCAGTCCAACCAGCACCATCACCCCCACCCGCAGAGCAGAGCGCCAGCGCGGCGAGATTTCATTCTCCTCCAGCGGCATCAACCCCAGAATTTGCCCCACAACGGCAAACAGCAACAAGTTATACACAATCAGCACATCTCGATCCTCAAACGGCCTGAGGAAATTGAAAAGCATGAAACCCAGGTAGACCACCAATACCACAATGCTCAGCGGCAGCAAAATGCGCATCAGTAATACCACCAACCACCCCAACCCGCGTTCGCTGACCTGTTCCTCCGCTCGACGGCTCGGGTCATAATTGCCAGCAGCGGCTAGCAGCACGGCCACTGCCACCGCCGAGCCCATCAGCCCCTGTGTCAACCAATTGGGCAAACGGACCGACAAAGCCTCAAACAGGCCAAACGTCAACACCAGGAAGAGCATTGCAACAATCGAGAACACGCCGCCAACGACAAACACCTCCAGTGATTTGCGCAAGAACGCAAACACGGAGCGGCTCTCGCGTTCGACCATCAAAAAGCCAACCGCCGCCCAACTCAACAGCCCCAGGTTAACCGTCAACAATGTCTCGTAATTACGGCTTTCCGAAAACCAGCGGAACCACTCCGTTTGATAGACAAACCAGGTTCCCAGGCCACTGACCAGCACCAGTGCGCCCACCCAAAGCCCGGCCCGCTGTTTACCCGGCTTGCTGCGTTCGCTCACGCCAAAATAAATCATCAACCCCAGCCCCACCAGCGGTGCAATCAGAAACAGCCAGGGCTGCCGCCCCCGAAACGAAATATCTTGCGTCGCCATATCGTTCGAGAAAACGCCTGCCAGCAAAGCCACTGCCAGGCCAATCGGCAGCAACCACTTCCAATTCAGGCGCGGCTCACGCAGGCGCTTTGCCTCTTGTGCCAGGCGGTGATGCCAGACCTGCCAGATCAGTTCCTGCGGCTCGGCAACATACCACTCATCCAGGGCCTGCGCGAAGAAAAGCCCCTCATCCTTGCACAAAGCCTGCTGATAGAGTGCCTCCAACCCCTGCACGTCACTGCGCAATGCACCAATTTCCATTCGGTAGCTCATCACGTCCCTCCCACATCCATCACGGCAAATACAAACCAGCCTGCCCAAGCCATTGCAGCAATGGCCCCGGCAAGAAGCTCAACCCCACCACAGCAAACGCCAGCACCCCCACCAACAGCATCAGCCAGCGGTCGCCCTGCACCTGCGGCGTGCCGGCAGAATAGAGCTTGAGGATCACTCGCAAATAATAAACCGCCGAGAGCAGCGAAGTGAGCACACCGGCCAGCGCCAGCCCCCAATAACCGCCCTGCACCGCAACCCGGAAGAGGTAAAACTTTCCCCAAAAGCCAAGCGTCAACGGCACCCCCGTGTAGGATAGCAAGAAAACGACCAGCGGAATTGCCAGCCAGGGATGCCGAAAGCCCAGCCCGGCATAGTCCTCAATCTCCAACCCACGGCCCTCACGCTGCTCCATGCCCACCACCACCGCCCAGGCGCCAAAACTCGTCAGGGCATAGGCAACCAGGTAGAAAAGCATCGCCGCCACTGCATCGCCGGCCAGCTCCTGCCGTCCATAGGGAACAAAAGCCATCATCAAATACCCGGCGCTTGCCACCCCGGAATAGGCCAGAAGGCGTTTCATGTTCGTCTGCGCCAGCGCCACCAGGTTACCAACCACCATGCTCAAAATGGCAAGCGCACCAACCAGCGGGGAAAGCTGCTCAGCCAGGGGCGGAAAAGCCGCCAGAAACACGCGCAAGAGCGCTGCCAACCCGGCTGCCTTGACGCCCACCGACATGAAGCCCGTCACCGGCGAAGGCGCACCCTGATAGACATCCGGCGACCACATGTGGAATGGCGCGGCGGCCACTTTGAAGGCAAACCCCACCAGCAGCAAGGTTGCCCCAGCAAGGAACAATGGCGTTACCGAAGCTGCCTGCACAATCCCAGGCAGCGAAGTGTTGGCCGTTGCGCCAAAAATCAACGCCACACCATAGAGCAAAAAGGCCGAAGAAAAAGTACCCAGCAAGAAGTACTTCAGCGCCGCCTCTTCCGAATCCAGGCGCGGGCGGGCAATGCCGGTCAGAATGTAGAGCGGCAGCGAAAGCATTTCCAGGGCCAGGAAAACAATCAGCAAATCATCAGCCTGCGCCATCAGCATCATCCCTGCCACGCTAATCATCAGCAGCGGATAATATTCACCATGCTCAATCTCAAGTCGGCGCAAATGGTCAAACGCCAGACCAATTGCCACCAACCCACTCAACAGAAAAACAACCTGCAAAAACACCGAAAAGCCATCGCGCACCAGCATGCCCTGAAAGGCCGAAACCGGCGGCAGGCCACGCTGCGAGAGGGTGAAACCCAATGCAATGGCAAAGCCGGCCGCAGCCAGCCCAGCAGTCACCGCCTTGCGATTCTTGGGCAGCCAGGCATCCACCAGCAGCAGCACCAGCGCCCAGGCAACCACCACCAATGTTGGAAGAAGCACGAACAAGTCTTGTACGCTCATCGTCACGCTCCCCAAACCAAGGCCAGCAGTCCTTCAACTGCCGGAGAAATGAGGTCGAAAATTGGCTGCGGATAGATGCCAATCGCCAATATCAGCAGCAAAATTGGCAGCAGGGTCAGCAACTCGCGAGCATTCAGGTCAGATAGACCGCGGTTCTCCTCGTGCGTCACCGGGCCGAGGAAAACAGCCTCAAACATTTTGAGCAAATACGCAGCCGCAAAAATAACCCCCAATGCCCCCAACCCGGCTGCAATGCGCCAGAAGTTCCCTGCCCCCGGGGCAGAGAATGCCCCGGCCAAAATATTGAACTCGCCCACAAAGCCATTCAGGCCAGGCAAGGCCAGGGAAGAGAGGGTCACAATCAACGCCAGGGCCGAGAGCAACGGCAGCACCTTCCACAACCCGCCAAATGCCGTCAGTTCGCGCGTGTGCCGCCGCTCGTAGAGCATGCCCACCAGCAGGAACAAGGCGCCCGTGCTAAGGCCATGATTGACCATTTGCACCACCGCCCCACTCACCGCCTGTGGATTGAGGGCAAAGACCCCAAGCATGACAAACCCCAAATGGCTGACGGAGGAATACGCCACCAGTTTCTTCCAATCCTTTTGGGCAAACGCCACCGCCGCGCCATAGAGAATGCCCAACACCGCCACCCCCGCCATCCAGGGCGCAAGCTGCACACTGGCCTGAGGAAAAAGCGGCAGGTTAAAGCGCAAAAAGCCATATGCGCCCATCTTGAGCAAAACCCCGGCCAGGATGACGGAACCGGCTGTTGGCGCCTCCACATGCGCATCGGGCAGCCAGGAATGCAACGGCCAAAGCGGGACTTTGATGGCAAAGGCCAACCCAAAGGCCAGGAAGAGCAAAATCTGCACCCCGGCAAAGGCATCCCGGTTTTGGATCAGGACGGGCAAATCAAAGCTGCCGACCCGCAGGCCAACAAAGAGAATGCCAAGCAAAAGCAGCACCGAGCCAGCCATGGTGTAAAGGAAGAACTTGAGCGCCGCATAGCTACGCCGTTCACCGCCCCAAATGGCAATCAAGAAAATCATCGGCACCAGGGTAAATTCCCAGAAAATATAGAACAGCACCAGGTCAAGCGCCAGAAAAACGCCATTCATACCGACTTCAAGAAGCAGGAAAAGCGCCAAAAAGCCCTTCAACCGCTCCCCATCAACCGCCTTCCAGGTGGAAAGCAGCGCCAGGGGGGTGAGGAAGGTCGTCAGCAGCACCATCAATAAGCTAATGCCATCTGCGCCAAGGTGAAAGCGCACCGGCAAGCTGCCCAATTGCAACCAGGGCAAGCTCAATTCGGTCAGTGCGCCCTGCCGCTCCAGCACCAGCGCCCAAATTGCCAGCCCAAAGGTCACCAGGCTGTTCAACAGCGCCGCCCAACGCAGCAAACGCTGACTGCGCCCATCCAACAGGAAGATGAGAGCCAGCCCCAGGAATGGGGAGAAGGTGATCAGCACCAAGGGATGAAACCATGTATTCACAGGCAGCTCCTCCTTACCTCATCCAGAGCAAATAGGCAAACATGGCAGCCACGCCAATCATCACTACCAGGGCATAGGATCGCACCAGCCCGTTTTGCAGCTTGCGCAGCCAGCCGGCTGCGCGTTGTGCGCCTCGCCCAAGCCCATCGCCCAGGCAGTTAATCAGCCCCAGGTCTACCGGCCCAGCCAGCAGCTCTGCCAGCCACCCCAGGGGGCGCAGCAGCACCAGGCGATAGAACGCATCCACCCCCCACCGGTCTTCCAGGGCGCGGTACAGCGGCCCGAGCGGGCGCGCCAGTGGATCGCGTTCGCCAAGCAACGGTCGCCGACCATACACCAGCCAGGCCAGGCCCAGCCCCAAAAGCGCCACCGCCAGCGAAACCAGCGCCACTGCCCAAACAAAATGGCCCTCCTTAACCCCGGCCAGGCTGTGTTCCAACCAATGTTCCAGGGTGTGCAGGCCAGGCAGGTTGAGCGCCCCACCCAACGCCGAAAGCGCTGCCAGCACCACCAATGGAACCGTCACCAAGGGGCGGCTCTCATGCGCATGGTCTGCCGCCGGGCTGCGCGGTGCGCCAAAAAACACCAGCCACACCTGCCGTCCCATGTAAAAAGCCGTCAACAGGGCAGCAACCAGCAGCAGGCCAAACACGGCCGGGAAACGCTCGCTCGCCGCAACCAGAATCTCATCCTTCGAGAAGAAACCCGCCAGGGGCGCCACCCCGGCCAGCGCCAACGCCCCCACCAGATAGACCGCAAAGGTCAATGGCATGCGCTTGCGCAAACCGCCCATGTGACGCATATCCTGTGGGTCAAATGGGGTCGAGTCGTGGGCAGCATGATGACCATGTTCCAGGCCAAGGATAACCGAACCCGCCGCGAGGAAAAGCAATGCCTTGAAGAAGGCATGGGTAACCAGGTGAAAGACACCCGCCACTGCCGCACCCATGCCGACCGCCGCCACCATAAAGCCCAGCTGGCTGATGGTGGAATAGGCCAACACTTTTTTAATATCATTCTGCGCCACAGCAATCGTCGCCGCAAAGAGTGCCGTCAGGCCGCCGACCCAGGTCACCACAGCCTGCGCCTGTGGAACCGGCAGGAAGAGCGCCTGTGAACGGGCCACCAGGTACACCCCCGCCGTCACCATCGTTGCAGCATGAATCAAGGCTGAAACGGGTGTTGGGCCAGCCATTGCATCGGGCAGCCAGACAAAAAGCGGCAGCTGCGCCGATTTGCCCGTCACGCCCAGCAGCATCAAAAGCGTAATTGCCAGCAGCAGCGCTGGAGCAGCTGCACCAGCCTTCGCAAAGACACCGTCAAAATCGAGCGTCCCAAACGCCCCGGCCATTAAAAAGATGGCAAGCAGCATCCCAAAATCACCCACCCGATTAACGATGAAAGCCTTCTTTGCCGCCCGGGCATTGCCCAACCCGCCCTCGCCCTTCTCAAACCAGAAACCAATCAACAGGTAGGAACACAGCCCCACCCCTTCCCAGCCCACAAACAGCACCAGGAAGTTGTTGCCCGTTACCAGAAGCAGCATGGAAGCAACAAAAAGATTGAGGTAAACAAAAAAGCGCCGAAAGCGTGCCGGGTCGCCCTGATGCCGCACATCTTCGTGCATATAACCAATCGAGTAGATGTGAATCAGCGTGCCAACGCCAGAAACAACCAGCATCATCGTCACCGAAAGCGTATCAACGCGGAAGCTCCAATCCACTGTCAGGCTGCCCAGGCTGAACCAGGTCGCCAGGCGGTAAATTCCGCCCTCCGGATGCTGCAACAGCGCCCAGGCCAACAACCCGGCCAGCGCAAAGGAAGCGCCCGCCGCCAGGCTCGCCACTGCACCCATGCCCTTCTCGCCCAGCCGCCGCCCAATCAGCAGGTTAATCAGCAGCCCGGCCAGCGGCATCAGCACGGCCCACACCACCCATTGAAGCTGTGTCTCGCTCATGCTCATCCTTTCAGCGTGCTCATCTGATCCACATCAATGCTATGCTTGGCGCGGAAAATTGCCACCATCAGCGCCAGCCCAACCGCCACCTCCGCCGCCGCAACCGTCATGACGAAGAAGACGAACAATTGACTGTTAATCAATTGATAATAGGCTGCATAGGCAACAAAGGCCAGGTTGGCAGCATTGAACATCAATTCCAATGACATGAAGATGACCAGCGCATTGCGCCGCACCAGCACGCCCAGCGCCCCCAGGCTGAACAAAATGACCGAAAGAGCCAGATAGTAGGTAATTGGCATGTTTCCCTCCACAGTCACGAGAGCTTCTTATCCTGCCGGGTGAGCAGGATGGCGCCCACCAGCGCCGAAAGCAGGATAACCGAGGTAATTTCAAATGGCAGTTGATACTGTTCAAAGAGCGCCATACCAACCGAAACCGGGCTGCCAAAATCGGCCTCCAATGCCGGCATGCCAGCCAGGTTGGTACCGCGATACGCCACATAGAGAGCCACCTCACCCAAAAAGACCAGTGCCACCAGAACAGCCACCAGGCGCTGCCGTCGGCTATGCGGCCTGGAAGAATCGGGCAGCTTTTCGGCACCCAGGAGCATAATCACAAACAGAAAGAGGATCATAATCGCACCGGCATAGACGGTGATTTGTGTCAGAGCAATGAAGGGCGCGCCCAAAATGAGATACAGCAGCGCCACCGTTGCAAAGTTCAGCACCAGGAAAAGCACCGAATAGACTGCGTTGCGGCTGAGCAACATGCCAACCGCCGAACCAATCACCACCAAAGCCAACACCGCAAAGAGAATCACACTCCCCAGCGCCATCGTACCTCCTCCTATTCCGGGTCTTTCATCATTGGCACCGCCCGGTCAAAGCTGCCCGGCGAGGTGACCTGCGGGGTAGCCTGACCGCCCTGCGGTACCGGCTCAATCAGCATCTCTTTGGTGTAAATGGAAGATGCCCGGTCAAGGAAAGCCAGTTCATATTCATGCCCCAGCACAATTGCCTCCGTCGGGCAGGCATCTTCACAAAAGCCGCAGTAAATGCAGCGCATCAGGTTAATTTCATAGGTGCTGGCATAGCGCTCACCAGGCGAGTAACGCTCCTGATCGGTATTTGCGGCAGCCTCAACGAAAATGGCATCTGCCGGACAGGCTGCGGCACACAGCGCACAGCCAATGCACTTTTCCAACCCATTGTCATAGCGCTTTAGCAGATGGCGCCCCTTAAAACGATTGCGCACCGGGCGCTTCTGCTCCGGGTACTGAATGGTCACCGGCTTATCGAACATCTCCCGCAGGGTCGTCCACAATCCTTTCAGCATCAGGCAACCTCCTTAGATTCCAACCAGCACAATCAGCGCTGCCGTCACCATCACATTCAGCAGCGAAATGGGCAGCAAGACCTTCCACCCCAACGCCATCAGCTTATCATAGCGAATGCGCGGCAGGGTCGCCCGCAGCCAAATCATCACAAACAGCCAGAGCACCACCTTGAGGAATAGCCAAATCGGCCCAAGCCAGGGCAACTGCGCCACAAACGGCCCCTGATACCCACCCAGGAACAACGAAGCACCAATCATTGCCACAGCAATCATCTTGATGTATTCCGCCATGAAGAACAGGGCAAACTTCATCCCCGAATACTCGGTATGATAGCCAGCGGTCAATTCCTGCTCTGCTTCTGGCATATCAAAGGGCGCCCGGTTGACTTCAGCCAGGCTAGCGATGAAATAAATCACAAACCCGACGGGCTGCAAAACGATGTACCAAAGCGGCCCCTGCGCGGCGACAATATCGCCCATGCTGAGCGAGCCAGCCAACATCACCGGCCCAACAAAGGCCAGCCCGAGTGCCAGCTCATAACTGACCATTTGTGCTGTTGCCCGAAGCCCCCCCATGGTGGCATACTTGTTATTCGAAGACCAGCCCGCCAGCGTGATGCCATAGACGGAGATGGATGTAACCGCCATGATGTACAAAACGGCGACGTTAATATCGGTCACTTGCAGGGCAATTTCGCGCCCACCAATCGTCAGGCTCGTCCCCCAGGGAATCACTGCGGTCACAATCAGGGCAGGAATGACCGTGATGATGGGCGCCAGCAGAAAGATGCGTTTATCCGCCCCGGCTGGGGTCAATTCTTCCTTGAAAATCAGTTTAATGCCATCTGCCACCGGCTGAAACAAACCAAACGGCCCGGCCCGGTTGGGGCCGATGCGGGCCTGCATGCGTGCCAGCACCTTGCGTTCGAGCAAGGTCGTGTAGGCGAAACCGCCCGTCATCACCAAAATCAGGAGGATGCCCTTGATCAGCCATTCCCAGAATAAAGCGCTTGTCATCGCGTCTCCTTT
>CAYVRT010000026.1:0-41783 GCA_964453115.1 uncultured Anaerolinea sp.
GCCGCCCCTGGCGCAGGCTGCCGAGACCTTTTTGCTGCGCCCCGGGCAGGGGCTGGTCTATCGCCGGGGCGGGGATTTGTTGGCCTATGTCAACATGGTGAGCGGCGGGCGAGGGACGTACCTTTTGCCGGTCATTCACCCGGATGTGGAAGATGTGGAAGCCTTGCTGTGCGACTTGTTGTGGGGGCAGGGGCGCGGGCGGGCGCGGCCCATCTACCTGACGATGCGTTCCTATCAGGCCTGGCTCGAACCCATTCTTTCTGGTTTGCAAGGTGGGGTGGCTCCGCGTCAGGCGTTGATGGTCAAATATCTTGCTCAATTGCAACGTGCCGGGGTGCTTGCGCCGCAAGCCGTGCTGGAGCATCCCTGGGCTCCTAACCTGGAAGCGCGTTCTTCAACCAAAAATGGAACAATTGGATGACACAACGAAGAATTACCGATGATTTAGACCTTTTGCTGGGTGTGTTGCCGCCGGCGGTTGTGCAGGCGGTGCGGGCTGTGGATGATAGCGATAACCTGATTGAAATTGTCCTCGACCTGGGGCGGCTGCCCAAGGCGCGCTTTGTGCAGCGCGAGGTGGTCCTCAGTCAGGTGGAGGTCAGCCGCGCAGACCTGGATTACGTGGTGGAGGGAATTGGCGATTTTGATGCCGATAACCGTGCCGGTATGGAGCGCACCCTGCATCGCATTTCTGCCATTCGCAACCGGCGTGGACATATCGTTGGCCTGACCTGTCGTGTGGGCCGGGCTGTCTATGGTACGATTGATATTTTGCAAGACCTGGTTGAATCGGGCCGCAGCATTCTGTTGCTTGGCAAACCGGGGATTGGAAAAACCACCATGCTGCGCGAGGCTGCCCGCATTTTGGGCGAGAGCAAGCGCACCATCATTGTGGATACTTCGAATGAAATTGGTGGGGATGGCGATGTGCCGCACCCGGCGGTTGGCAATGCGCGCCGGATGCAGGTGGCAATGCCGGCCATGCAGCACGAGGTGATGATTGAGGCGGTTGAGAATCACAACCCGGAAGTGATTGTGATTGATGAAATTGGCCGCGAATTGGAGGCGGAGGCGGCGCGCACGATTGCTGAGCGCGGTGTCCAGCTTGTGGCAACGGCACATGGCCGCACTTTGGAAAACCTGCTCCTCAACCCCACTCTCTCCGATCTGGTGGGCGGGATTGAGTCGGTGACGCTTTCGGATGAGGAAGCTCGCCGGCGCGGCACGCAAAAGACGGTGCTGGAACGGCGCGCCCCGCCAACCTTTGATGTGCTGGTGGAAATTCAGGATCGCGACCGCCTGGCTGTGCATGTGGATGTGGCAGTGGCGGTGGATGCGCTGGTGCGCGGCTATCCCATGCCGCCGGAAATTCGCTACCGCGATGCGGAAGGGCAAGTTCACATTGAAAAGCCGGCACCCCCGGCTGTGGCGGGGCGCAACCCCAATGGGCGCCGGAATGGGAATGAGGCCAGCATGGCTGCCATGCCGATGCAGCGCTCGCGCCCCATCCAGCGCAGCGATGCCCCGGCGCTGGCGGCTCAGCCCTCGCCCGCCGCAACCGAGGAGGGCGCAACGGGAAAGTTGCTGCGCATTCTGCCCTATGGTGTGGCACGCAATCGCCTGCTTCAGGCTGCCAAGCACCTGGGCGTGCCGGTCATGGTGGTGCGGGACCTGGAAGAGGCCGATGCGCTGCTGACGCTGCGTGCCTACTACCGCGCCCGCGAGCAAACGATTGTCGAAGCCGAGCAGCGCAGTTTGCCGATCTACGTTCTGCGCGCCAATACGGTCAATCAGTTGGAGCAATCCCTGGCCGAGATTTTTAATGTCATTCAGCAGCCGGTGGATCAGCTGGAATGGGAGATTGTTTCGGCGCAGACGGCCTCTGCCATTCAGGCGGTGCTGAACGGGCAACGCTGGGTAGATTTGCCGCCTGCCCCGGCCCCGGTGCGGCGCATGCAGCATGAATTGGCCCGCCAGGCGCAGCTCACCTCGCATTCCTACGGCAAAGACCCCAACCGGCGCGTGCGCATTTTTCGGGAGTGAGGCATGTTTATTACCCTGGAAGGCCCTGAAGGCAGTGGAAAGACAACCCAGATTCCCGCCCTGGCTGAGTTTTTGCGTCAGCAGGGTTACCGGGTGTTGACGACGCGCGAGCCGGGCGGCACGGCGATTGGCAATCAGGTGCGCGCCATTCTCACCAATTTGGAGAATACCGCCATGCAGCCGCGCACCGAGACGCTGCTCTTTTTGGCCGCCCGGGCGCAATTGGTGGAAGAGGTCATCCGTCCGGCACTGGCAGATGGGGTGGTGGTGTTGAGCGATCGCTATGCCGATTCCACGCTTGCCTATCAGGGCTATGGACACGGGGTGGCGCTGGCGCAATTGCAAACTTTGCTCCATTTTGCAACCGGTGGTCTGATTCCAGATTGCACCATGCTGCTCGATTTGGATGCCGAGGTGGGGCTGCGCCGCAAGACGCAATGCGGGGAGTGGAACCGTTTGGATGCTTATGCGCTGGCATTTCATCAGCGCGTTCGTCAGGGCTACCTGGAACTATCCGCTGCACAGCCGGCGCGCTGGAAAATCCTCGATGCCAGCCAGCCAGCAGACGTGGTACAATCCAGCTTACGCCAGGTTGTCCTGGATACTCTCCGCACCTCTTGAGCCTTCAAGAGGTCAACTCAAGAAAGGTATTTCCCTATGCGTACGTTTTTCTATGTTGCCTTGTTGGTTGTCATGCTTACCCTGGCAGCCTGTAACGGCCAGGCTACCCCCGAGCCAACGGATCTTCCTGAAGTTCAGCCTACGGCTGTTCCGCCAACCCAGGCTGTGGATAGCAACCCGGTGCAGGTGGGCGAGGATTGCAAGCTCTTCCAGCTGCTGCCGGAAGCCAAAGACCCGTTGACGGTCAGTGTGCCGAACGTGGGCAAGGATGACTGGACGCTGGGGCCGGCCAAGGCGCGCATGATTATTATCGAATATAGCGATTTCCAATGCCCCTACTGCGCACAGACGGCGCCCGATTTGGTCAAATTCCAGAGCGACCATCCGCAGGATGTGTTGTTTGTCTATCGGCATTTTCCGCTCAACAGCATTCATGATAAAGCCGCCCTGGCCTCCCAGGCAACCGAAGCGGCTGGCCTGCAGGGCAAGTTTTGGGAGATGAAGGACCTGTTGTTTGAGTTTGAAAACTGGCAGACCTGGACGCAGCTTTCGGTGGCTGATTTTGAAAGCTGGCTGAAGACCAATGCGGCCAAGGTGGAAGGCTTGAATGTGGATCGCTTCATGAAGGATTTGAAGAGCCCAGAAATGATTGCCAAAGTTGAGAAGGCCGGCGCCGATGCTCAGCAAATTGGCCTGGGCGGCACCCCAACCCTGTTCGTCTTCCTGGATGGGCAGCTTGTCTTCGACCAGAATGATCAGATTCCGGCCAGCTATGATGTGATGAACATCATCTGGCAGTTGCATCAGCTGAAGGGGCGCGCTTACACTTCCTGCCCCGAGATGACGATTGACCCGACCAAGAAGTACATTGCAACCCTGGAGACTGAAAAGGGCGATATTGTCATTGAGTTGCTGGCCGATAAGGCGCCTGTGACAGTCAATAGCTTCATCTTCCTTGCCAAAGATGGCTGGTTTGATGGCGTCATCTTCCACCGTGTGCTGCCCGATTTTGTGGCGCAAAGCGGTGACCCGACCGGCACCGGGGTTGGCGGGCCGGGGTATGCGATTAAGGATGAAATTAACGAGCTGAAGTTCGATGGCGAAGGCTGGGTTGGCATGGCGAATTCGGGTGCCAACACCAATGGCAGTCAGTTCTTCATTACGCTAGCTGCTCAGCCTAACCTGGATGGCCGGTATACCATCTTTGGGCGGGTGATTGAGGGGATGGATGTGGTGAAGAGCCTGACGCAACGCGACCCCAGTCAGGGCGGCGACCTGCCCGAAGGGGATGCCATCTTGCGTGTGACCATCTCCGAGAAGAAATAGGGCGTTTGTGGGGGAAAAACGCTGGTTGCTTTGGGTGGTGGTGATTGTCAGCGCGGCGGGCGCTGGGCTTGGCCTGCTTGCCGCGCTGATTTTTGCCGTGATGGCGTTACTCAATCTGGAGGCGGCCCTCTTCTCCGCGCTGGCCCTGGCCCTGGGGCTTGGGGCGCTGGTGATGTTGCCGGGCGCATGGCTGGCCTATTGCCGGCTGGAGTGCCGACCTGAGCCGCGCCTGGCGTTGCCCGGCGGGGCAGCGCTGGGGGTGCTGGCTTTTGGCGGTTGGGCGGCCTGTTTGGTGCTTGGTGCACTGCTCGGCAACACGGTGTTGGGGGGGCTGTTTGTGGTGGGGGCGGCCATTTTGCCCGGCCTGTATGTTTGGAGTGTGATTGTCGGGCGCGACCGCCCGGCTGGGCTGCGCAGTTGGGCCGCAATGACGAGCAGTTTGCTGGGGGTGATGCCGCTGGCTTTTTTGGCCGAGGTGCTGGTGATTCTGGTGTTGATTGTTGGGGTGGGGCTGCGCGGTGCTGGCGATGCGCAGTTTGCTGCTTTGCTGCAACAATTGTCCGAACAGGCCGATGCGGCACAGTTGGACCCGGCGCTGGCAGAAGGTTTTATTGCTGACCTGTTGGCGCTGCCGGGTGTGTTGAATGGCACATTGATTTTCCTTTGCATCATCACGCCGCTGATTGAAGAGTTGGCGAAACCGTTGGCCGTCTGGCTTCTGGCCCGGCGGATTGACCCGCGCCAGGGCTTTTTGTTTGGCTTGTTGGGTGGGCTGATTTTTGCTGTGGGCGAGAATGTGAATACTCTGGCGGTTGCGGCTGGGGGCAGCGGCTGGGTGGTGCTGGTCTTTGGACGGGCTGGCACTTCGCTGCTGCACATGGCAACGGCTGGGCTGGTTGGGTTTGGCATTGCCACTGCATTTCACAAGCGCCGTCCGCTGGCTTTGTTGTTAAGCTATGCTGCCGCTGTGATTTTGCACGGTGTTTGGAATTTCTTTGGCGTGGCGGAGGGGCTTGCTCCGCTGACCGATGCTTTGCTCTTCCAGCGCCTGGGTTCCATGGGCGCACTGGCGCTGGGGCTGATTACAATCGTCAATTTGGCGGTGCTGTTCGGTTTGTCGTGGTGGTCACGCCGCCCGACGCCGCCCGTTCCGCTTGAACCCGAAAAAGGAGAAACGACACTCGATGGATTGGTTGACTGATTTATTTCACTGGTTTGTGGATTTTGTCCTGCATATGGACAAGCATTTGGATGCAATTGTGCGCAGCATGGGCCTCTGGAGCTATGCGCTGCTGTTTGCAGTTGTTTTCATTGAGACGGGCGTGGTGGTGATGCCTTTCCTGCCGGGCGATTCGCTCTTGTTTGCCGCTGGCTCGATTGCTGCGTTGGGGTCGTTCCAGGTTGTTTGGCTGTGGGCGCTGATGGCGCTGGCGGCCATTTTGGGCGATACGGCCAATTACTGGATTGGGCATTTTGTGGGGCCGCGCGTCTTCCGCGAGGATGTGCGTTGGCTCAAGCGTGAATATTTGGAGCGCACCCAAAAGTTTTATGAGAAGCATGGCGGCAAGACCATCTTCCTGGCGCGCTTCATTCCCATCATCCGCACCTTTGCCCCGTTTGTGGCGGGGATTGGGCGCATGCGCTATGGCTATTTCATTACCTACAACGTGGTCGGTGGCCTGGTTTGGACGGCGCTCTTCACGTTTGGCGGCTATTTCTTTGGTAATTTGCCCTTTGTGCGCGAGAACTTTTCCCTGATTGTGATTGCCATCATCGTCATTTCAGTGTTGCCGGCGGTCTATGAGGTGATTAAGGCGAAGCGCGAAGCGAAAACTGCGGCATGAAACGCGAAACGCTTCTGAAACTGGTGCGGGTTTTTCTGCGCACCCTGACCGAGACGCAATTTCTGGGGGTGGAGTACATTCCACCCCAGGGCGGCATTATTGTGGTGACCAATCACATGAGCCGGTTTGATATTCCCCTTTTGTTCATCAACCCGGTGCGGCCCGATATTACTGCGCTGGTGACGGATAAGTATAAGAAGTATTCCTTCTTTCGCTGGTTCACGCAGACGGCGGGCGGCATTTGGCTCGACCGCGACCGGGCCGATTTTGCTGCCTTCCGGCAGGCGCTGGATGTGCTGAAGGGCGGTCGCGCTCTGGGCATTGCGCCTGAAGGTACGCGCAGCACCGTTCGAGCCTTGTTGCCGGGCAAGCCGGGCAGTGTCTTGCTGGCGCAGCGTGCCAATGTGCCAATTATTCCCGTGGCGATTGCGGGCAGTGAGCGGGCAAGCGAGTCAATTCGCAGGTTCAAGCGGCCTGCCATTACCGTCCGCTTTGGCCCGGCTTTTCAATTGCCGCCCATTGACCGAAACGACCGCGAGGGCAGTTTGGAGCAGGCAACGGATGAGATGATGTGCCGGATTGCGGCCTTGCTGCCGGAACCCTATTGGGGGCATTATGCCAATCACCCGCGCCTGAAAGAACTGCTTGGGTAATGTTTTGGCGCAGTGGCCGGCGGTGTTGCATTTGGTAACAAATTGCTGCGCTTTGCACAGCTGAAGTGTGCCTGTGAGCAAGCCTTGTGGGCCGTTGAGCGCCCGCACCTTTTAAGGAAGGTGACAGGATACCGGATACCTGTCACTAGGGTGCTGGCTTGAGTTTGTGTTAGAATAACCAGAGTTTCCCCCCCATCCTCTTTTTTTTTGATAAGGAGAACCTATGTCCCTCTCTCTTTCCTTCCGCCGCCTGATTGTATTGGCGACGGCCCTGTTTCTGTTTGGTCTGTTGCCATGGGGCCTTGCCCCGCAGGCAGTGCAGGCCTCTGGCCCTGTTCCCGAGGGCTGGATATCCTTTGGCGATGGTTTGCCCGTTAGCCAGCCGAAGGTCACTGTTGAAAGCGCCAAGGCCAGTGAGGTTGTTCTGCTGGCCGAAATCCCTGGTGCCTATGCCGAGAAGGTGAGCCTGGGTGAGCAGGCCTATACCCGTTTGGGCGGCGAGGGGTTTGCGAACCTGGGCGAGGTTGGCGCACCGGCGCTGCCGGTTGTCATTCGTCAGGTGGAAATTCCGTTTGGCGCAAGCTATACCCTGGAAGTAACCCGCACTGTCGGGCGCGATACCAGCCTGGGCGCGCTTGGCCTGCCGGCGATGTTCTACCCCATCCAGGCGCCTACGCCCAAGTGCGGTGCGCTGCCCAACGCAGCCCAGCCAGATGCCGGGCGCTATGCGGCGGCTGGCCTGCCGGCGGCGGTTGTGACCGAGGAGACGGTTGTGCGCGGGCATCGCCTGCTGACGGTTGTCTTTTCGCCGGTTTCTTACCGGGCAAGTGATGGGCAGTTGCAGTTCGCGGCGCAAATTGAGGCCCGCATTCATCTGACCGGCAGCGACCTGGCCCAAACCAGCCTGATGAGCCGCCGCTATGCCTCGCCAGCTTTTGAGCATCGTCTGGCAAGCAGCGTCTTGAATTATAACCAGGGCGCCGGTGAACGCACCTTTGGCAGCAAAGACTCCATCTACTATCTCATCATCACCCATCCCGATTACGATACAGCCGACCTGGCCGATTTTGTGGCCCTCAAGCAGTCGCAGGGGTACACGGTCTCGAAAGTGACGACGGCTGTCACCGGCAGCACCAAAGATCAAATCAAGGCCTACATTGCCGCTCAATATGCTTCGGCGACACCGCCCAGCTATGTGCTGTTTGTTGGCGATACGGATAAAATTCCGAACTGGAACTTTATCAGCTCGGGCGAAACCAGCTATCTGACCGACCTGTATTACGTGACGATGGATGGCGCCTCGGATTATGTGCCGGATATTTATCGCGGGCGCTTCCCGGTGCGCAACACCACGCAGCTTGCCAACATGGTCAACAATGCCGAGTGGTATAACGAGACCTCTGGCGCAGAAGACTGGGTTAAGAAGGCTGCTTTCCTGGCAACGGATGATTCGGGAAACTATCAGACCGCTGAAGGAACGCATAACTACTGCATCAATACCCACACACAACCGCGCGGCTATAGCGGCATCTTCCCGACCAACCCGCAGGCCGGTGGCGACAAGCTGTATGCCATCACCTACAATGCCAATACAACCCATGTGTTGAATTCAATCAATGATGACCGCGTGATGGTTGTGTATTCTGGACATGGTAGCCAGACAAGTTGGGCTGGCCCATCGGTTTCGCAGACAAATGTCCGCAACCTGACCGGTGTGCTTTCGGCCTATGTGGTTGGGCATGCCTGTGTGACGGCGGACTTCAACACGGCTGAGGCCTTCTCCGATACCTGGGTCATTCAACCCAACAAGGGTGGGCTGGTTTATGTTGGCGCTTCGGATAACAGCTATTGGGGGGAGGACGACCGCTTGCAGCGCACGATGTTCGATACCCTCTATGAAGACCCGGAGACCTATGTGCCTTCCATTAGCGAGATGCTCTATGCCGGCCTGGCTGCGGTGCAGCAATCCTATCCCGGCAGTGCGCGCTACTATTGGGAAGAATACAACCTGTTTGGTGACCCTAGCACAACGATTGTTCTGGCGCCCAAGTATCCCGATTTTCGCCTGGCGGTTTCTCCGGCGCGGGTGGAGCTTTGTGGCGTGGATGATGCGGATGTGAGCCTGACGCTGAGCAGCGTGAACGAGTTTGCCGACCCGGTGACTTTGAGCCTGAGCGGTGCGCCTGTGGGGGTGACGGGGACGTTTGGGCAAAACCCACTCACGCCGCCTGCCAGCACAGACCTGAATTTGGAAAGCGGTGCTGATGCGGTGGCCGGGGAATATTCACTGACGGTGAACGGTGTTTCGGGCAGCCTGACGCATGATGCCAATTTGAGCCTGGGCATTTTCACGGCTCAGCCGGGTGCTTTCTCGCTCGGTGCGCCGGCGGATGGGGCGACCAATCAACCAGTTTTGCCGACCTTTACCTGGACGGCGGCAACGCAGGGCGGCACCTATCGCCTGCAAGTTGCGACCGATGCTGCCTTCAACCAGCTGGTGGCGGATGTGAGCGGCCTGACCGGCACGAGTTACACGCTGGGGAGCGAGCTGAGCGGCAGCACGCTCTACTACTGGCGCATGTCGGCCAGCAATGCCTGTGGCGATTCGGCCTTCACGGTCGCGCGCAGCTTCATCACCCTGGCGCAGGCTGGCGATTGCCCGTTTGGTGCAACCCCGCAGGTGCTGCATAATGTGGATTTTGAAGCGGGTGCGGCGGGCTGGGCCGATGCTTCGAGTGGTTCGTATCACTGGGCGCTGGGCACAAGCGACGCACACAGCCCAACCCATGCCTTCTTTGCCTCGGATCCTACGGCAACCTCGGAACAGCGCCTGGTTTCTCCGGCGATTGTTTTACCGGCTTCCACCGAGCAGCCGCTTTCGCTCTCCTTCTGGCAAAAATATGCCTTTGAGGGCAGCACATCGAGCTGCTATGATGGCGGTTTGCTGGAAATTTCGACCAATGGCGGCAGCACCTGGACTCAGGTGCCGACGGCTCAATTGCTGACAACGCCCTACAATGGCACCGTCTACAGCGGGTATGGCAATCCCCTGGGGGGCAAGCCCGGCTGGTGTGCCGATATGGAATGGGCGCGCACGGTTGTCAACCTCAATTCGTATGCCGGGCAGACGGTGCAGTTCCGCATTCGCCTGGGCAGCGATAGCAGCGTGGGCGATACGGGGTGGTATGTGGATGATGCCCGCATTCAGTCCTGCTTCTATGGGCCGATGGCAATGCCCGACAGCTACACGATGGATGAAGAAACGGTGCTGAACGTGGCTGCGCCGGGTGTGCTGGGCAATGATAGCGGCAGCGGCCTGACGGCAGAGCTGGTGGATGATGTGACAACGGGTATCCTGACCTTGAACAGCGATGGCTCGTTTGTTTATACTCCGCCGGTGGACTATGCAGGCGCGGTGACGTTCACCTACCGTTTGTATGATGGGGAGACCTATTCCAGCCCGGCAACGGTAACAATTACGGTTGTGGACGTGCCGGATGCGCCGTTGGCGGTGAATGATGCTTATGAGATGGAGCAGGACATGACGCTCTCGGTGCTGGCGCCGGGCGTGTTGGGCAATGATAGCGACCCGAACGGAGATGCAATCACGGCGTTGATGGTGGATGCTCCGGCGCACGGCAGCCTGACGATGGCGAGTGATGGCTTCTTTAGCTACACCCCGCCGGCTGGCTATACGGGCACGATAACCTTCACCTATCGCGCAACCGATGGGGCGCATCAGTCGGAACTGGCAACGGTGACGATTACGGTTAACCCGATTGCCGTTGATACGTATCTGTTCTTGCCGGCGTTGCTGAAGTAAGCGAAGCGACGATTTCCTTATAAACCATCTCTGGGTTTGCCCCAGAGATGGTTTTTTTTTGGTCGGCTTAAGCGCTTGAAAAAAACACCTGGCGCGGCTACAATAATTTTACTTGTTTTGGGTAATGAAGGATGGTGGTGTGGTTGCTTCAGACTCCTCTTCCTGGTTCAGTCGTCTCCTTGGTCAATTGCCATCGAAGATTCTCTGGCTCTTTTTGGTGATTTTGCTTTTTGGCTCGTTCGTCTTGTCGTCTGTTTGGCTGTTGAGCGTCGTGATTTGGCCGAATCAGGCGCAGATGCTGAAAGAGGCGTCTCTCTATGATTATGTGACAATGGATGTTGTGCGTTTTCGCTGGCCGCGGGTCTTACTTGCTGGCGCGCAAGATGTGCAGGTTGAGGTGACCTGTATGTCTGTCAAGCAGTATCCACTTGATATTCGGTTGAGCTTGAATTCGGACGCGGCACATTTGGATTGGGTTTGGCAAGATAGCCTGGAAAAGACGATACAGCTTTCTTGCAGTTCATCAGGGCCGCGCACACAATGGGTGACATTGCGGTATACGCGCATCTTGCCTTCTCTTTTTGTTATGCCTGAGACTGCGTTTCATGCTGAGCTGGTTGGCCGTGCAGCAGAAAAGCAATTGCCTTTGCGGGTGGAGGGGCAGGGGCGCTGGCTGATACGGCAAATCGGTGCGTTGGAAGTCAGCCAACGCAGCCCCCTGATTTTGCTTGTGGGGTTGATCGTTTCAGCAGCAGCTTCTATTTACGAAATGGAGCGGCGAAAGAAAGAGGAAGCCCGTCAGCAGTCAAAACGCTTGCTTGAAAGGTTTGCAGCAGGGGAGATAGACGAAGCACGTGAAGAATTTGAAAAAGCAGATCGGGCATTATGGAATGAGGCGGATCGGAGGCGGTTTGAAGATTTGTTGGCTTTGGCGAAAGGGGAGTTTGAAGAGGAACGCTATGAAATCTTGTTGAAATCAAACCCGCAAGAGGTGGTGCAAGCCCTCTTGCATTCTTTAAAGGCGGAAAGCGATCAGAATCCAACAACTCAACGCCGTTTGCGGCTCTTCCCATTGGATCAGGTGCCATTAACTTTGGGCAGTAAGGTACAGGAAAAAATTAAAGAATTTGGGCCGTTGCAGGGTGTTGAATGGCCGCTTGAACCTCAAGAAGAGGCTGAGTCAGAAAATTCAGAATTTATAGATCCCTGGCCTGTATCTCGCGCCGAGCAGGAGTTGGGACGATTGTTTACAAGCGGAGCATTTTATAAGACGAGGTTGTTTGAGCAACTGGAGCGAGGTGTCTATCCGGGGCATTGGCAGTGTTTGTATGCGAAACCGGGCACCGGTGCGACAACACTGGGATACGCTTTGGTACAACTCTCTGGCAAGCAAACCTGGGCGGTTCGTGTCACCAATATTTCGGTCAACAGTTCTTATCCCGCACTGGCGGAACAGCTATTGCTGTATTGCAGCCACAACCCACTGCGACTGGCTGAGTTGAGTGTTGCCCAACAACGTTTGCTGGTTGATATTCTGGCATCTTGCCTGCCAAAGGCGGTCATTCTGGCTGAGCTGGATCAACAATTGCAGCAAACCGATCCACAGGAGTCCCCCAAAAAAGCGCGTTGGAAGGCCGGGCAGGTGCAATTGCGCTGGATGATTCAAACCCTTCACACAACGGTTGGCGAATTGGACGGGGGAGAATGGTTGCATCACTTTATGCGCGGTTTGCGCTGTTTAGGCTTCCATCGTTTTCACCTGGTGTTGGATTTATCGCAAGTCCAGAGTGTGGATTTGGACAGGCTGGCTGCACTGCGTGAGAGTTTTTGTGGCAATGATTGGGCTGTGACTTTGATCGTCAACAAGCCGGATTTTCAATGTGGGGAGGTGATTCGGCTTGCCTGGACGGAGGATGAATTGATTGCTTTGTTTGGGCATCGTTGGAACACATTGCGCTCTTCTGATAAATACACAGATTGTATTCAAGAAAACCAATTGAAATTATTGGTTCGAGGTGCAAAGGGCAGCCCGCGCCGCTTGGCCGAGTCGTGGAAGTTGTGGGTCGGAAAGAATATTGGCGATGGCAAAGGTTGAGTTTTGGCCGTTTGAATCGCGTGATGAGGGCTGGTGGAAAACCTGCTACCTGCAACCACCCTTGCTGGATACGATTGTTGGGCAAACGCAGTGGACGGTGATTACAGGCCCGCCGGGTTGCGGAAAATCGGTGTTGATGCAGGCGTTGCAGCGTGTGAATCAGCCTGTCCTGAAGTTGGAATATGGGCTTGCCAGTTGGCCGCAGGCAGGGCAAAGCCCATCGCGCAGTCATTTTGAGCAGTGGATGGCTGAGGCGGGACGCAAGCTCCAACAATATTTTGCTGAACAAACGGGAGATTTGAGCCGACTATCGCCGATTCAGCAAGAATTTTTATCCTGGATGATTGGAAAGTATCAATCACAGCGTGCTTATCAGCGTTGGGCGGAACAATTAACGGCACAAGGCCAGGTGTTGCATAAAGAGAACTTTGATGATTTGTATGCTTCTCCAGGTGATTTACGCGAGGTTGGCGGGCAATTGGATGAACTGATTGATCTTTGCCGGAAGGTTGGGTTTCGGCAAATATGGATTTTGGTTGACGTGCCGCTGTGCCTGCAACAGGCACAAATTGAGCAATTGCAGGCGTTGTTTTCCTGGTTGGAGCCAATGCAGCATCCAGGATTTCGGGTTGTGGCAGCAGTTCCAACCCATTGGGCAGAGATGTTGGGCTTGCGTGAGCGGGTGCGTGGCCGAGCAGCATTTCTGCCTGTTTTTCCCGATGCGGTTCAGAAAGAAGAAATTATTTGCAAACATTTGCTGGCTGCCAGTGGTGGGAGCTTTGGAGACATTCGACAGTTGATGGATGATGCGCAGTATCGTGACCTCAGCCAATGGTTGCAAAAAGAGTTTGCGGATAGCCTGCAAAGCTGGCTGTATTTGGCTGAGGAGGTGTTGCGAATTGGGCAGGGGGAGAAGTTGGATCAGCAAATGGTTGAGGAAGTACGGCGTTCGTTTTACGAACAGCATATTCGGTTGTGGATGGATGTCAAAAGTGGTTTGCCAGTCGTTTGGCGGGGGGGCTGCCGGATCGAGTTGCAGCGCTCTTTATTTGAATTGCTCAGCAAACTCTACCGGCTGTCTCCGAATCAGGTAGTGGATCATCAGAAATTGGGCCTTTCTAAGGAGGCGCTTTATCAGCAGGTGAGTCGTTTGCGGAAAGCAATTGAGCCGCTCTCTGCTCCGTGGATTTATTTGAAAGAGGAACGAGATTCGGGATATTGGCTTGAAAAAAAGGTAAATTAAACGGGGTTTTTGTCAGACTTATGTTAGATTTTTGTTGGGTTGAGGATAATGAATAGAGAGTCAAAATTACTACAATAAAAAGAGATTCGAAGAGAGAGAAGAGAAGATGCTCAAAGAGTATCAGCGAACTGCAAGAAGTCAAGATCAAATCCTTACCAGGAGACAACTGTATCTCAAGGGATTGGGGTTTGGCGCTGATCCGTTTGCCCAACCGGTGGCTGAGCAAGAAGCTGCCCGAACCCTGCCGGGCGCAGTTAACTTTTTTGATTATTTTTGCGATCCAATGGTTGAGATTGATGGCGGCCTCACACGTCGTTTAAGCCGCTCCGACCTCATCCAGCCTGAAAATCTTTTTTTGTTTGCAGAACCGGGAATGGGGAAAACGGCACTGCGTTTGGCTCTGGCTGGAGATTGCCGACTGAACCCTGATGCCTGGGCGATCAACTGGGTATTGGGCGAGAGCATTCAGGTTACTCAATTGGCTGACGATTACGCAAACTGGCTCGCAAAAACGATTGCCCTGGATTTTTTTATTACAATTGTTGAGCGTTTTAGTGTTTCTTATGAGCGACAGGTACAATCGCGCATGGCACAATGGCTGGGGTGGTATTTGAAATTGGGTGGAAAACCCTTGCAAGCGCTTGCCCGGCAATTGGTTGAGAGTGATAACCTGGATCCGGAGTGGGGGCTGGGGCGATATTGGTCGTCAGTTGGGCGTTCGCCCATTAATTATGTGCCGCATTCAACGGCGCTGGGCCTGGTGTTGCGCGAAAGCCTGGCTTTGTTGGATAAACTTCCACCGTCACCTGTTGGTTGGGCGGCTGTCAAGGCTGCTTTGCGGCGCGCCAAGAACTGGGGACTTAACAATGCGCTGATCTTGGTGGATGGTGTTGATGCGCATGACCGCAATGTGGAGGCAATGATGGGGTTGCTCCGCCCGTTGCTTCAGCACTTGCCACAATTGACGCGCCTGGGGGTGTATTTCAAATTTTTCCTTTCCGACTCGGCTTCGGAACGGCTCCTGCGGCCTCGAATTGAGAAATTGATTGCCCAAAAGCGATTGAATTTGCAGGCCCTTTATGCTAACATTATCTGGAATGAGGGTAGCTTGAAGCAAATGCTGGCTCAGCGCCTGCGAGCCGCTGGAGTTCAGGAGCAAGACCTGGATGGATGGAGTGCAGAGGGGCTGGAGGGGCTGACTGCGCGTTTGATTCAGCGAACCGGATGTTCCCCGCGCTGTTTATTGCAGGCGATCAGTACGTTGATTGATGTGCATGTCGAGCATAATCCGGACACAGTGCTGTTTAACGAACGAGATTGGCAGGCAATGCAGCGCAGGCTTGGGAGCGAGTGTGTCCGGTAGTGTTTGGATGCCGGGTCTTGCCGGCGGGGAGGTCGGTTGATGCCAGATTATTCCAGCAATTTGTATGTGGTTCGGTGTGAATTTGATGAGGTGTTAAAGCACTTGCGTGGGGAAGCAACAGGGCTTGTTTCTCTGGTCGGGCCGCCGGGGTGTGGTAAGAGCTGGATCCTGAAGCGTCTTTGTGAAGCCAGTCGCGAAACTAATCAAGCACAGGAAAAGATGCTTTTTCTGGATGTCATGGCGATATTTCCTGACCGACAGTGGAATGAAGATCGTGCAAAAGCTGCAATTGGGCAGCTTGCATCGGATGCAGGAATAAAACAGACCTGGGATGAAATGGCTGATCCGTTAATCTGGGTGAAAAACCTCATGAGCGGGTTACTCAGCATCCACCCGCATTGGTTGCTATTGGTAGATGGCTTGGACCTGTTTGCGAAAGAACAGCAAACTATGATCGAAAATCAGATCTTGCTGCCGTTTTGGAATAGGGGTAAATTGCTTCTGGCTCACCGTAACCCGCGGTTATTCCATTATCAATTGCGCACTTCTCAGAAACTTGTGTGGGTTTCCCAATCATTGAATACGAACGAGCAATTTGAGCAATTTAAGCGTTTATGGGAGAGCAAGGTTTGTCCGTCGCCTTGCGTGGATTGGCTGGATAAGCTTGAGAAGTGGAAAAGTCAGAGGAATCAGTATTGCTGGGATCATCCCTTTATCAATGCGGCCATGTTTGAGCGCTGCTACCAAAATAAGGATCAGTCGCTGCGTCTTTGGGGGAAGGATGATCTTGAGCAGGTGCTGCAAGAGTTGATTACTCGTCCGACTGCAACGACGGGTGCTGGCGGCTATCCACCTTTGAACGTCGGACAACGTCGGTTGTTGAATGTGCTTGCTGATCGTCGGGCGCCATGGTTGCCGCGCGACATACGCGCCCACTTAAGCCAGCCTTATAATGACCCGGATCTCACGTTTTTGCGTCAGGCTGGTTTGATCGAATATGTGGAAGAAAAATCGCAGGTTGTGCCTGCGATTGGACGGTTTGTTAAGGAAATTGAAGGAGCATAAAGATGTCTGAAAATGATTTTGGCCCGTTGGTGCGCACACCGCGCTTGATCAATCGCACGGGGCCGTTGGAGGAGATGCGGCAGTTGATTCAAAAAAATGAGCCCGGGGCTGCCTGTCAGGTGGTGTTTATTCAAGCAGAGGGCGGGCTGGGGAAGTCGCGCTTGCTTGAGGAGGTGCTCTGGCGGGGAGGAAACCCGGAGGAACGACGGGTACGCGGCGTACCAGAACAAGCTTTGGACTGGTGTGAGGAAACATCACCGTTCAGGATCAGCAAAGTAATTGATGTGGTGGATATTGCCCTGCATACCCCATTGGCCTTTATAAAGGCGGTTCGTGATGCATTTAATGGATACACCGATGTGCCCTTTACAAAATTTGATAATGCCCAGGCGCGATTGGGATTTGAGATGCAATTCGGGTCATATTCTGCGGTTGATTCTGCGATGGGCAGTATTGAGAAGGCTTTTTGGGAAGACTATCAAAACTTGGCTAAAAAGTTCAGAATGGTGATTGTTGTGGATACGGTTGAGCGCCTGTCGCCTATTGAGCCAACCTGGTTTGAAAAATTGGACGTGGTGGCTGACAATTTGAAAATCTATACGGCTTATTGGTTGGCACAAAGCCTGGACAAGCTGCAAAATACCACATTGTTACTATCAGGGCGAGCCAAAGAAGGCGAGCGATTTTTTGATCTAATTCGCCATAAAAAAGATTCCCTTATTGTTGTAAAGGTAGATAGGTTTGAGGACGAGGAAACCAAGCAGTATATTAAAGCGCTGGCTGAGGTATATAAGGATGAGCCACAGCTGAGCAATGTTTATGAAAATTTGTGCTCCTTAAGTGAGAATGATGACCATTTGCGTGCCCTGCATCGTTATGCTGATGGTCGGCCTATTTATCTGGCGCTGTATGTGGATTTGCTGATCGAAGGTGAGACCATACCGGAAATATTAAAGGATTGTTGGGAAGATGCAGAACATAAAACAGAAGATGGATTACCGGAAATTAAAGATATCCTGGGTGATGAATTTATCAAGCTGCTGCTCAAAAGTGAGACGTTGACAGGACAAATTTTGCAAGTGTTGGTGCGCACGCCTTTGGGATTGAGCCTGGAGCAGTTGCAGGATGTGCTGGACTATAAAGAGTTGAAAGATGAGGATTTTAGGCCGCTTCGAAGGCTTTCAATTTTCAAGCCGCGTCCTGGGAATCGCCTGGCTTTACAGGATGAACTGTACAAAATCTATAAAGAATATTGTGTGAGAAATGGAAAAATTGAAGAGGAAAGGAAAGAGCGCATTAAGTTGTATCAAAAATTATATCAATTTGCCGTCAATCAATTTCAGGAGCGGGTAAAAAAGGCACAGAAGTTTGTTGAAGAAGATGCCCAATTGTTGCAGACCGTGATTCTGAATCCTGGCCAGGCGAGTACTTTTCGCCTACCAGGGCTTTCAGGATGGAAAATGCAGGAACGTATTACGAATCGTGCAGAAATGCAAGTCTGGGAGCGGGAGCAAATTTACTATGCCCTATGTTTGGATTTGAGGGCAAATTTCAATGATACTTATTTTGACATGATGAAAGAGCGCTGGCTGGCCAACAATCCCGAGCGAGTTGCATTGGCGCGTATGGTGGTTCATGAGGTATTGCTTAATCCAGACATCAGCTCTTTCATTGACATTCAACCGTGGTGGAATGAGCAACGTGATCGCGACGAAAATGCATTAACTGCCTTGCAACGCGTTGCTGAGCAGGATGAGGTGGTGCGTTGGATGATTCGCCTGGTATTGAATGGAAAGTATAAAAGCGTGATCGAATTGGATGATGCTATTGAACGAGAGGTTAGTGAATTGCCGGAGGGCTATCTCCAAAATTCCTGGCGTCATACAATGTTTAAATCACTTCGGGCTGTGTGGCGAGAATATTCTCATATTTTGTTGCATCAAGATGTGATGGGCGCCATTAAGCGGTTGGAGGCTTTGTTGATAAATTTGCACAAGCTTCGTACAATCTCAAAGGATGAAAAAGCTATTTGGCTCGACAATTCGTGGTCTGAAAATGGATTTGTTGGGCACCCTGCTGAGCAACGTTTGTATCGCCTGATTTCGTTGATTCACAATTATACGGGGTACGGGTATGTTATTGTAGGAGACACTGACAAGGCCATTGAACATTACGATCTTGCTTTGGCGTATATGCATCAAGTGGGCGATCGCGAGGATATGGCAACAACTCTGACTAATTTGTCGCGCGCCTTGGCGGATGCAGGTCGCACCTCGCGCGCTCGCCGGATTTGCGAGGAAGTCGTTGCTCTTCGCACAAAAACAGGCATTCCATCGCTGATTAGTGTGGCGCAAACAACTTTGGCTATGTTGCATAACGAGGAAAATCGTCCAGATTTAGCTTGGCTGGAAGCGTTAATGGCAGTTTCTCATGCCCGGCGAGCAAATGATACTCGCGGTCTGGGGTTGGCCTTGATTCAACTGGGACAGGCGTTACGTCGGTTAATGTCCAGTGGTACTTATGTTCTTCCTTCGCAGCTAGAAGAAATTTATACGGCTGCGGAAACGCTTTTGAAAGAAGCATTGGAGATCTTTACCGAAGGTCCGGCAGCAAATGAGCCAATGCGGGTTGTTGAGACCTACTTAGAATTGGCCTGTTTGCGCCGCGATAATTTGTTGTTGCCCAAACCATATCCGTCAACTTATCAGTATTCGAGAGCTGATTTCGAGCAGGCACTGGTATTGGCGAAAAAGTTGGAAAATGAGCCTTTGATCCTGGATGTGCAGGTCAATTGGGCCTGGCTTGAATTCCGTAATGCGCAAATGCGCATGGCTTCGGAGCCGGAAATGGATTCGGAAAAACTATATGAACCAGTGAGGCAACGGCTCAAAGAAATTAAAATGGAGTATGAACCAGAGCAATTACCGCAGTTGAAAGACAAGCCTCCGCGTTATTTCCGGCAATGCAGTAAGATTTGCTCTTTGCGAACATTGATGGAATTGACACTTGCCTGCCAAAAAATGCAACGCGTCATTACACAACCCAAGGATCCATGGATGCCTTTGACGATGGCACGGCGTAGACAAGAAGCGGAAGAATTCCTCACCAAAGATCTTCATGGTATATTGGACAATGCTGCAAGGTATTTTGTCCTGGCTCTTGGCTATGCCCAATTGTTTTCGCCGCGTTCCAGTTCGCTATCTGCGGTTTATGACAACTCGTACCGCATTTTGATTCAGTTAAGTCCAATGGTGTTGAAAAAGTTTTTTGATTCTGTGACAAGATGGACAAATCATTACAAGATAAATGAAATTCGGGCCCAAAATCTTGCAGATGCCGAGAAATTCCTCCAGGAAACCTTCCCGGTTTTGCCGGATGACGGAGAGTAGGCTAGGAAAAATGCGCTTTGATGAGACCTTTCCCATTTTGCTTGCGCGTTGGCAAAACACTGAACTTGATGATGATTGTGCCTGTGCCAATGCCGTGACTGTAAGCGCTTGTACAGCTGAACCATTCAATGATGACTGCGCTTGTTCAGGGGGAAGGTCAGAGTGGAATCGGCAGGTGCTGAGAGCGGGAGAAAACTATCAGCGCTGCATGCAGACATTGGTGCAGCCAGTTGCCCCGGATGCATGGATGGCTTTTAGCCCCTATGCGCCCTTGGGCCCCAGTGTGTTGAACCGGGCGGCTTTGCAACGGCTGCAACAGTTTTCAACGCCGCAGCCGTTGGTGCAGTCTGTGGATCGTGAATTTGTTCAGCAGGGGCTGTTGCTTCCGGTTGATCGTCCGGCTACGTTTGCAACCGCAGCCACGCAGGAATTGACCGCCTGGTTGCATTTGAGCAATGCCTGTAATTTGGATTGCCCCTATTGCTATGTCAGAAAAGATGCAACGGCCATGAGTTTGCCGACCGGGGAGCGGGCGTTGCAACGCTTGTTTGAAACGGCGCTGCGGCATCAATTCTCGTCTATCAAACTTAAATATGCTGGCGGGGAGCCGTTATTGCAAAGGCACTTGTTACATGCTTTGCACCAACGCTCCGTTCAGTTGTCGCAGCAAACTGGTTTGGCTGTGCGCGAGGTCGTGCTGAGCAATGGCACGTTGTGGACGGCGGCGGATGTGGCCTGGCTGGTGCAAAATTCAATTCAACTGATGCTTTCTCTGGATGGAGTGGATCAGGTGCAGGATTGCCTTCGTCCCTCTCGAAATGGTCAGAGTTCGTTTGCTGCGTTGCAAAAAGCAACCGATGCTTTGTTGCTGCCCGCTGGCATTTACCCGCAAATTTCGATCACAGTCACGGGGCGCAACGCAGGCTCAATCGCGGAGGTGGTTGCCTGGGCCTTGCAACGCAATTTGCCGATCAGTCTCAATTTCTATCGAACCCCACTCGGCGCGGATGCACATTCAGAGCTAGCATTTGAAGAACAACAAATCATTGCGGGTGTGTTGGCTGCTTACCGTGTGGTTGAAGAGCGCCGGCCTGATTTCTCATTGCTGGATAGTTTGCTCGACCGCTGTCGTGGCGTAGGGCATACCAACACCTGCGGCGCGGGTCAATCGTACATTGTGGTGAATCATCAGGGCCGTTTGGCACAGTGTCAGATGTTGCTGGACCAACCATTGTTAGCGGCAGACTCTGAGGACTGGCTCGAGCAGGTACGGCATGGCCCTTTGCAAAATATTGCAGTAGATCAGAAATTGGAATGTAGTGCTTGTCTGTATCGGTATCGCTGCACAGGAGGATGTCCGCTGGAGAGCCATCGCATTTTTGGACGCTGGGATGCGAAAAGCCCAAACTGTGCCATTTATCAGGCATTATTGCCAGAGGTCTTGCGTTTGGAAGCGTTGCGGTTGTATCGTCAAGCCTCGTTACACTGAAATGCTGGCTGAAACCTGGGCGGAGAACAGAAAGGCTGGTTCCAGCCTTTCTGTTGCTTTTTACAGGAGATTGTCTGTCTCAAATTTGGGATGAATCTCCCCCCAGGAGGGCGGTTTTTTTGCTTGACGGCTCTCCTTCGCTGCGGTATATTCATAGCATGACTCCTTCTCGGTTCCTGCTTGCCGCGTTGGCCTTGTTGTGTTTGCTCTCGGCCTGTTCTGCTCAGCCTGAGACGCTGTTGCGCCCGAATGGTGTGGCGGTTCTGGACGATGGGTCGCTGTATGTGACCGATTTTGGCAATTACCGCATCCTTCATCTTTCACCAGAGGGCAGGCCACTCGATGCGCTTGGCTCGTTTGGCACGGCGCCCGGACAGTTGTATTATGCCTGGGACCTGGCTTTGGGGCCACAGGGTGCTTTGTACTTTGGCAATGTGGTGCGCGACAATGAGGGGGTCCGTCACGATGGGGTGCTTTCCTTTAACCTTTCCGGTAGTTTGCTGCAAGAATTTGGCAGCACAGAGTATGATACAGCCCATGCCGATTGGGCCTATTTGCCCTATGGCCTGGATGTGGATGCGGAGGGGCGCGTCTATACGGCGGATTATCGCGCTTCAACGTTGCGCATCTTTGCTCCGCTGGGCGAGAAGCTGTTGGAGTATGCAATTCTCGAAACGGCAGATGAGGGGCTGGTGATGAACCCCGGCGATGTGGCTGTGGATGAGGGGCGCGGGCTGCTGTATGTGACCGATTTTACCTATGGGGCGCTCTTGCAATATGACTTGCGCTACGATGACAATCGGTTGCCGCAGCTTAGCTTCCGGCAGCGGATTGGCGAGTTTGGCGAGCAGCCGGGGCAGTTCCGCTTTCCGCAAAACCTGGCCCTCGATGATGAGACCGGGCTGGTGTATGTCGGTGACCAGGGCAACCGCCGGGTGCAAGTTTTTGATGCCGAGGGACGCTTCCTCAATACCTTTCGGCCCGAAATACCCGATTGGCAGGTGATGGGCATGGATGTTGGCGCAGATGGGCTGCTGTATGCTGCCGATGCGCTCAATAATTGCGTTTGGGTTTTTGACGCGCAGGGCCGAGTCAGTCGCCGGGTGGAGCTGCAACCATGAGAAATGTGCGTGTGCCAATTTCAATCAAGCTGCTTTTTCCGCTCATTTTGCTGTTGGCGGCAACCGTTGGCGTGCCGGGCTATCGCATTTATCAGGATACCTATGCCCTCAATCGTCAGGAACTGGATACGCGCCTGCGCCGCACGGCCAGTTTCCTGGCCGAGAATATCAATCAGCGTGCTTTGCGCAGCGTTGAAACCCCGTTCGATATGAATACCCCTGCCTATCGCGAGGTGCGGTTGATGATGGATGGGGCGCGTGCCTCTGGTAATTTGACCTGGGTGGGTACTTTTTCGCAGGATGCCAATGGGTATTTCTCCTATTGGGTGGATGCGGATGAACTGGGCGTGGGCTACCCTTTCTTTCACCCAACGGATCAGCACCGCCTGGCCTATCAGACGGCACAGGGCCAGTTTGTCCAATATGCCGATGAGTTTGGCAGCTATTATGGCTATGTGGCCCCGATTGTGGATGAAAACGGACAGGTGTTTGCGCTGGTTGAGGCGAATGTTTACCAGGAAGACCTGGACCTGGTGCAATCCAGCTCACTGCGCACGGTGTTGCCCTTCGTCATCGGCGGCTTGTTGATTTCGATTGTGTTGATGATTGGCATTACCCATTGGGTGGTCTGGCGTCCGCTGCGCCGCCTGGAAAAAGGTGCCGAGGCACTGGCTGCCGGAGATTTTGGCTATGTCCTGGATGTGCGCACGCATGATGAAATTGCACAGCTTGGGCATGCTTTTAACCGCATGTCGCAACAAATTCAGGATCTGATTCACGAGCGCGTGGAACATGAACGGCGCGAGCGCGAGGATGAGTTGCTGCGTTTGCAAGAGTCGGAGCGGGTGCTTGCAGCACGGGTGGCCGAGCGCACGGTGGAACTGGCGCGCAAGAACGGTGAATTGGCGGAGGCGAACCGCACTGCCGAGGAGGCACGCGATGTGGCTGAGGCTGCTTCGCGCGCCAAGGGTGAGTTTCTTGCCAATATGAGCCATGAAATTCGCACGCCATTGAATGCCATCATCGGCATGACCGGGCTGCTCGTCGAAACGCCGCTTAACGCCCAACAGCGCGATTTTGCCGATACCATCCGCACGAGCGGTGAGGTCTTGCTTTCGCTGATTAACGATATCCTCGACTTCTCGAAGATTGAAGCGGGCAAGATGGAAATGGAGGAGCACGCCTTCAATTTGCGCGAGTGCATCGAGCCAGCGGTAGATTTGATGGCCGTTCGGGCGGCGGAAAAGGGCCTGGACCTGGCGTTGATGATTGAGGCGCACACGCCCGATAGCATTCTGAGCGATTCCACCCGTTTGCGGCAGGTGTTGCTTAACCTGCTTAGCAATGCCGTCAAGTTCACCGAGCGGGGCGAGGTGGTGCTGACGGTGGACGCGACCCCGCAGCAAGAGGATTGGTATGAGTTGCATTTTGCTGTGCGCGATACGGGAATTGGCATTCCCTCGGAACGGATTGACTGGTTGTTCCAATCCTTCACGCAGATGGATGCCTCGACCACCCGACGTTATGGCGGCACGGGCCTGGGCCTGGCGATCAGCAAACGGCTGGTCGAGATGATGGGGGGGCGGATTTGGGCGGTTAGCGAGCCGGGCAAAGGCTCCATTTTCCACTTCACCATGCGCGCCCGGCGTGTGCAGGCCGACCGTCCAATGTACCTCAGCCCCGACCAGCCCACTTTGACCGGCAAGCGCTTGTTGGTGGTGGACGATAACCCGACCAACGTCAAAATTGTGCGTTTGCAGGCCGAGGGCTGGGGCATGCAGGTGGTGACGGCCACTTCGGGGCAGGAAGCCTTGCTTCAAATGGCGGATGGGCTGTGCTTTGACCTGGCGTTGCTGGATATGCAAATGCCGGAGATGGATGGGCTGATGCTGGCCGAGGAGATGCGCCGGCGGGGCTGCGATTGTCCATTGGTGCTGCTGAGTTCGATTGGTGATTGGGGCAACAATGAGCGCATGAGCGTCTTTTCGGCGGCATTGGTCAAGCCGGTCAAGGCCAGCCATTTGTACAATGTCCTGGTGCAGGTCTTTTCAACCCGTCAGACGGGTTCCTTCCCGGCCGTACGTGCCATTGCCACAGCCGCCAACAACCGCCAAAAACTGGGCGAGCAGCTGCCGCTGCGCATTTTGCTGGCCGAGGATAATGCCATTAATCAAAAGCTGGCCCTGGCCCTGCTGGATAGCCTGGGATACGCAGCCGACCTGGCCGCCAATGGATTGGAAGTGCTGGATATGCTGCGCCGCAAGCTCTATGATGTGGTGCTGATGGATGTGCAGATGCCCGAAATGGATGGGCTGGAGGCAACGCGTCGCATTCGTCAACAGTTCTCGGCTGCCATGCAGCCGCGCATCATTGCCATGACGGCCAATGTGCTGCGCGGTGACCGTGAGGCCTGTTTGCAGGCTGGGATGGATGATTATGTTGGCAAGCCGATTATGATGCCGGATCTGCTGCGGGCGCTGCGGGAATGCCGCGCCCTGCCCGAGACGGTGACCCTGCCGCCCTTGCAGGACGAGTTGCCCGCCGTTGCCCCAGAAAGCGATCAGCCGCAAACGTTGGATGAAAGCGCTCTGGATCGGCTGCGTGCCACTCTTGGCAAAAAGGCCGATCAGCTCCTGCCTTCGTTGACAGCCGGCTTTGTGCGGGATGGCGCTCGTCAGGTGGATGAGATGCGTCAGGCGGTGCTGACCGATGATGCCGAATTGTTGCGCCGCGCTGCCCATACGCTGAAAGGTGGGGCAGCAACCTTTGGCGCAAAGCGCCTCAGTCAGCTGGCGCGCGAGTTGGAGAATTATGCTCGTGCCGGGCAAACCCGGGGTCACGATGCCTTGATTGCTGAAATTCAGGCCGAGCTAGACCGTGTTCGTCAGCGCCTGGGCCTGTAGAGAGGTGATGGAATGACAAACCAGACCGCAAAAATTTTGGTGGTGGATGATGATGCGCTCAATCGCATCTTGATTGTTACCAATCTGGAAGAGCAGGGCTATCAGGTGCTGGAGGCCGAAAACGGACAAGAGGCATTGGATAAGCTGCGCCGGAGCGAGTTTGACCTGGTGCTGCTGGATTTGCTGATGCCGGTGATGGATGGCTTTGAGACGCTGCGGCAGATTAAGGCAGACCTCAACCTGCGCCATTTGCCGGTGATTGTCATTTCGGCGTTGGAGGAAATGGATAGCGTGGTGCGCTGTATTGAGATGGGCGCAACAGACCATTTGCCCAAGCCTTTCGACCCCTTGCTGCTGAATGCCCGTATGAATGCTTCACTGGTCAGCAAGCGGCTGCGCGACCTGGAGCAGGCCTATTTGCAACAGATTGAGGTTGAACAGAAACGTTCCGAACGGTTGCTGCTCAACGTTCTGCCAGGGCCCATTGCCGAGCGCTTGAAGCGCGGCGAGCAGACGATTGTTGAGTCCTTCCAATCGGTGACGGTGCTGTTTGGCGACCTGGTCGGCTTTACGCGCTTTGTCTCGCAGCACAGCCCGCCGGAAATGCTCAACCTGCTCAATACCATCTTTCGCACCTTTGATGAAATTGTTGAGCGCTATGGGCTGGAAAAAATTAAGACGATTGGCGATGCCTACATGCTGGCCGGCGGGCTGCCCCTGCCGCGCGCCGGGCATGTGCAGTTGATGGCGCAGGCGGCGCTGGAAATGCAAGAGGCGATGGCGCGCTTGAACGAGGAGGGAGCCATCCCGCCCTTCCAGATGCGGATGGGGATCCATTTGGGGCCGGTTGTGGCCGGGGTGATCGGCAGCCAAAAGTTCAGCTACGACCTGTGGGGCGATACGGTCAATACCGCCAGCCGGGTGCAGGCCTTCAGCACCGGCGGGCGCATTTTGGTCTCGGCTGAGGTATGTGCGGCGCTTGGCAGTGCCTTCCGCTTTGAAGAGCATGGCCCGATTCAATTGAAGGATTTGCGTCAGATGCAGACTTACTGGCTGTTGGGGCGCAGCTGATCGGAGAGCCGGGCGCAGAATTCGAGCAGGGCGGTTTGCGTGGCGGCATCTGCCGGTTGATTGCCCTGACCTGGCAGGCGCAATTGCTCCTGGAAGCCATCGGCGATGGTTGGGTCGCCAAAGCTGCTTTCGAGCGGTGCCAGATTGTCCAGCCAGGCATAGAGCTGCACCAGGTCGGCATCTTCCAGCATTCCGCTCCCGATTGCTTGCCCCTGACAGGTGCTGCTGAACAGCAGGCCGCTGCGCATCACGCGCAGCGTCTCGCAGCTGCCGGCGATTCCGCCGCTGCGCTG
Source organism: uncultured Anaerolinea sp. (assembly GCA_964453115.1). Taxonomy (GTDB): domain Bacteria; phylum Chloroflexota; class Anaerolineae; order Anaerolineales; family Anaerolineaceae; genus JAIWNK01. The sequence goes on from CAYVRT010000026.1 coordinate 26,343, forward strand.
CCATTCGAGCGCCAGGCCAAAGGCCGGGTCACCATTGCCCGGGGCGTTATGCGCTAGCCAGGCAGCCCATTCGGCAATGGCGCGCTGCTGTGATGGGCTGGCTGTTTGCTGCCCGTTGCCCTGTAGCTGTGCGCTGCCGGCGCTTGTTTGGGCAATGAAGGGGGTGAAGGCCGTGATCCACTCAAACAGCTGTGCCGGTACATCGGCGCCCTGGAAGGTGTAGGTGGTCATCAGGCCATCGCAATTGCCGAGCGACAGACCAAGCACGCTGACCTCCATCACCTGGCAGGGTTCGCCGCCCTGCCAGACGAGTTGCGGCAGGCCAATGCCGGGTTGGGGCGGTGCGGCGCCAATCTGGCTGCCATCGCCATTGGTGTGCAGTTCATAGCGGATCGTATCCACTTCCATGATCACGCGGTAGCCGGGGGTGGGCTGTTGGGGGCAGGGGGCCGCGGCTTCCGGCATGCCCAGGCAGGCATCCGGCCAGGTGACGGGGGCAATGCCCATCAGGCGCAGGTCACCGATTGGGCGGTTGAGCGCCCCGGCCAGGCGCTGCTGTGCCAGCAGGCCAATGCTTTGGCCGGGCGGGGTGTTGGCCTGCAGGGCCAGGCTGCCATCGGCATTGGTGTGAACCTGGTAGAGCTGCCCATTGGCAGAGAGCAGGGCGCGGAAGCCGGGAATGTTGGCCGGGTCACAGGTGGGCTGCGCCCCGGTTTCAAGGCAGGCATCTGTCCAGGTGGCGGGCAGCAAACTGATCACCAGAATGGAGAACGGGTCGGCGATGCCCAGGTTGGCGGCCAGGGTGTTTTGGGCAGCCAGGGCAATGACGTTGGTTGGCAGTGTGGGGGCTGGTGTGGGGATGTCAATGGTGGGGGTGAGCAGTGAATCGGGCAGGCGCGTTTTGCGGTCTGACGGTGTGGCAAGCGGTGTGGCACAGGCGCTGAGCAGCAGCGAGAGGGCAATCAGGCAGGCGGCAAGCCGTAGGGTACGGTTCATTGAAGAGTCTCCTCAGGGCAAGACCCAGGCCGGAGCGCTGCCATCCAGCGCTTCTACGACCCGGGTTGGGGTGAAATTGGGGGCTGAGGCGCGGAACAAGCCTTGCCCCAGGCTGGGTGAATCGCCAAAGAAGAACAGGGTTGTTCCATCCGGCGTCCAGATGGCATCGTGGGCACTGCCATCGAAGATGCGTTGCGGGGTCTGGTTGAACGTTCCAACCCACACGCCGCCCGGCGCCTCATTCTGCGCCCAGGCCCAGCGCTCGCCATTCGGGGAGAGCAAGGGTAGCTCGGGTTGTGCGGGTTGCAAGGCAGTGGTGCTACCATCGCTTTGCAGCAGTGTCAGGCTGCCTTCCCCGGCGACCAGAAAACCACCCAGTGCCGGTTCCCAACGGGCAATGGCGCCAAACGGCAGCAGGGGCTGACCGGTCTGCTGTAAGGGCAATTGCGGGCTGCTGAGATACAGGCCAGGGGTGCCGTTGTTGCAAAATTCGCTGAAGCTGTCATCCCAGCCATACAGGATGCTGCCATCCGGTGCGGCCCAGGCTGCTTGCAGGTAGCCCTTGTTGAGTGGTGTGGTGAGCATGGTTTCGGGGTGATAGGTGCGCAGTTCTTTGTAGCCGCAAATTGGGTCAAAAGAATACAGCACCAGGCTGCCATCGCTGCGCCAGCCCAACAGGGTCTCGGCGCTGCTCTTGGGCGAGATGGTGTATAGCTCAAACAGCTTACGGTCGCTCATGCGCAGCGCCCAGGCGCCGCTCATATCGTACCCGGCGCCGGTGCCAAAATTTTCTGCGCCCAAATGCACCAGGTAGCGCCCATCGGGTGACCAGAACGGCCAAAAGGCCTGGCTTGGGCCATCGGAGAGGCGGGTGATGCGGTTGTTGGCAACATCGTAGAGATACAGGTCGGCGCTTGGCCCGGCATAGGCACCAATGAAGGCCAGGGCCTGCCCATCCGGAGACCAGGCAAGGTTGGGCTGCTCAAGGATGGCGCGGGCGGTTTGGTAGGCCGGCTCGCCGGGCAGGGCTTCATCCAGGACGGTGTTTTCCTCGTTGGTCAGCACGGATAGCTCGCGCACCTGCCCGCCGGGGAAGGTGACCAGGCTGAGCAACAGGTCGCGATAGGTCCAGGAACCGGTCTCGTTCAGGGTGGTGCTGAGGATAGCAATGCGCCGCCCGCGCGGTGAGACGGACCATTGCGCCGGTTGTGGGGCAAAGATCATCACTGCCCCGCCCTGTCCGCTGGCATTGATGGCGCTCAGTCCGTTCGATGTTTCAAAAACCAGCCAGGGGCCATCACTGGCAAGGCCAACCGGCACCAGGGTGGGGCTGGGTTGCGGCGGGGTGGGCGGCAGGGTGGGTTGCAAGGTGGGGGGCGGCAGGGTGGCGGAGGGGATGGGCAGCGGGGGCGGCGGTGTGGTGGGCGCAGGGGTGGCTGATGGCCGGGTAAGCTGTGGCAGGTTGCAGGCTGTCAGCAGCAGCAAAAGCAGCAGAAGGAAGGGGAGTTTTTTCATGGTTGAAAGAGGTTCTCGTAATGCAGCCAGTTGCTGTCGGGGGGGCGTGTCCACAGGCCATTGGTGCCGGCGGCGATGATGAGATTGTTGGTGGCAGGGTCAAACAGCAAATCGGTGATGGGCGTGTTGGCGGGCAGTTCAACCTCGCGCACCAGCGTTTGACCGCCATCGGCGCTGCGGTAAATGCCCTTGCCGGACAGCAACAGATATTGAATGCGGGCGTCGAGCGGGTCATTGAGCTGCTCGGGAACGGCGGTGTGCGTGGCGCATTGCTCGAAAGCAGGCGAAACACCGGGGTCGCTCATCTCTGGCAGATCCTTTTCGCTTTCCAGGGTGGCGAGAATTTCCCAGGTCAGGCCGCCATCGCGGGTGCGGTAGATGTTCCAGCCGGTGTAGCCGCTGGAGCCAACATAGGCCGGGGAATGCAGTTTCCGGAAGGCGTAAATGGCATTATCCTGAGGGGCAAGGCACAGAACGCCCAGGTCGGCTGGAGCGGGGGCATCGGACAGGAAGGCCAGGGCAGCCAGGCCAAGCATCAGGCCGGGTGCCAGCGTCAGGCGCCGGGCAGCGGGGCGCGGGCGGCGGTACCAGACCGATAACGGAGCAGCCAGGCCAACCATTGCCAGCAGGTCGCTGGCATCCAGCTGCAATTTGAGCGGCCAGCCAGTGAGGCTCAGCCAGACCATTTGAGCCGCCGAGTTGACCGAAGGCAGTGCCTTGAGCGCTATCCACAGCCCGGCCACCAGGCCAACCGCCAACACGCCAACCAGGGCGCGCCGGTTGGGCAGCAACCACACCAGCAGTGCAGATAGTAGCAAGGGGGCAGCCATCATCCAGCCCAGGTCTCCCAGTTTGCCGCTCCACCAGCCGGGCAGGTGGGGTTGCAGCCAGAGGGTGTTCAACAATACCAGGATCAAACCCAGCAGCATGAGCGGGTGGGTTAGACAGTGGCGAGCGTTTGGATGGTTCATTCCAGTCTCCTTTTTTTCATTATACCCCAGCCGTCAATTGCCCGAGTTCAACGCTTGGTTCCAGGTTCGAGTCCTGGTCGGGGAGCCTTTTTTATTTAATGGGGTGGGGGTTTAAGTCCCAAAATCGCGATAAATACAGCGTTTTGAGCGTATTTTCACGGCAAAACGCTCAAAATCTTGCCTTTTCCCCCCTGCAAACAGCATTATACCCGATATTTTCGTCCCCAGGTCAAAATGACCGATTGGTCGTTTCTTGGCTGTTAACCTCCCGGTTCAAGACAGTATCGCCTCGCGGGTGTGGTTCTTGTTGATATATTATTAACCTAATAGGGGATCATGCGCACAGGGCACGACGTGCCTGGACATATTCCGCCTTCTATTGTGAATGATGGGGGTGATGTGGTCGACCTGCTCACTTCGTTCTGTGGCGCAAAAACCGTGAAACTGGCCTTACCCCATATGCTGTTGAAGGAGGCTTGTAAGCTGCCATCCAGAAATATGCAATCTCTGCTTCTCGGCTTTCAGCTTGGATGGAGGATAACATAGAAACAAGATATTTATGATTCGAATTACAAATAATAGGTTGTGTAATCAATGAGCTCTTGTTACTTTTGGTACTTTTAACCGATATACTAAATGATGATGACAGAATCGCACAATATTTACGAACTGATTGAACACGCCCGGCGCGATCCAGATGCTTTTGCCGCTCTTTACCGGTATTATTTACCTCAGATCTATCGCTATTTGCTCGTTCGCGTGGGCAATCCACAAGATGCTGAGGATATCACATCTAAAGTGTTTACCGAAGCGCTGGAAGGCCTTGTCCATCAGCGTTATCGCGAAAACGGAAAATTTGTAGCCTGGCTGTTCACCATTGCAAGGCGCAGGCTGATTGATTTATATCGTCAACGTCCAACTGTCTCACTTGAAGAAACTGCTCTCTTTGACCCTGATCCATCCGATCATATTCAGTTTACGGATAACAAAAATCGTCTTAAAAAGTTACTGTCAGAGTTAGATGAAGATAAGCGAGAATTGATGCGCCTGCGCTTTGCTGGTGGGTTAAGTTTCGCGGAAATTGCTGCTCTGGAAGGCAAGAGCGAAGCTGCAGTCAAGATGTCGATCCATCGTATCATTCGCTGGCTGCGGGAGAATTGGGAGGCGAAAGATGTCTGATATGGACTGGACACTTCTATCGGAACTGGAAACTGCGATTAACGAGTATTATGCCACTCTCGAACCATCATCCTCTTTTGCGGCCCGCCTGGAACAAGAATTGCGCCAGCGCCAGGGCGTATTACTTCAATACAAACCCAAACCCCGTTTTCATTTATCGTGGAGCGGTAGGAGAGAAATCATGCAAACTTTACGAGCTCGGCCCATTCTTGCGTTGATCGTGGTGCTTTTTGCTTTATCCTTGCTAACTGGAGTGGCGTATGCACTTGGCCGGTTGACCGGATTTATCCCCGGCTTTGGTTTTACTTCAGATATCCAGTCGGTCTATCTACTGTCAGAACCGGTTGAAGCTATCAGCGGGGATGTAACACTGAGTGTAGATCAGGCGGTAAGTGATGAGAGTAAGTTATGGGTAAGCCTGACGGTATCGGGACTACCTGAAGAACAGGATTTTTCTCAGGCTTTTGTTTACCTGCCAAACGGCGAAAAAATCCCCTTCCAAATGAGCAGCAGCATGACCTTTAATTCTGACAGTGCAAACTTGACATACATCTTTCCGTCATTGCCTTCCGCTACAAGTGATATGATTTTATCCATTGAAAACTTGGGTGGTCAAAATTTTAGTGTGCCCATGCAATTGCGTCTGGCAAAACCAGGTGAAATTCTCCCTTCTGAACCCGAACAGTCGGAGCAATTGAGAAGCGATACCAAGGATGGGGTTACCATGGTTTTGGATCATATTGCCCCGGCTAGCGATAAGACCGTATTTCAAGTTTCTCTACATTTCGATAAACCTGGTATGGCCCTCAACAATGATTGGAATGTCCTCCTGACAGATCAAAATGGTGCAATCTATCCGGCCATTGACATCACCCCCGATACGATGGACGGAAATGCAAAGATATTCCAAACCTTGCCTTTCACCGGAAATGAGCAACTAAAAGTCTCGTTGAAGGTCTTTCCCGGAGGAAGCGATTTGCCTATGTCAATCGATTTCTCGATGGATGACGCCAATGGTTTTCTGTTCGACCCCGGGCCAAATCCGACGGTTGGACAAAGTTGGCCGATTGACGAAGTTATCCAGATTGGCGGCTTCACATTGCGAACCGTGAGTGCCAGTCTTGCATCGCCTACTGAACTGCTATTCGAGTTTGAGCCAGCTGGAAATCTTACGGGCATCATGTTGTATACTCCGGACTCCTTGGTACGAGGTGCTACTGGCGGTATCCCTCAGGCAGACGGGAAGATTTCAGCCGGAATGACTTTTGAGACAATCCCATCACACCCGTTTGAAGTACGGGTAACGCGAGCATACTATACGGCACATGGCTCTTGGGAGATCCAATGGCAGCCCCCCGCAGCTCCTCCAGGAATCACTACACAGCCGACCGCAACTCCATCTCCAACAAGACAACCATTTGCCACTCCCACCCTGGCTTCTTCGGATCCAATTGTGCTCGAAATCCAGCAGTTGGCTCAGCAGTTCAATACACCCTTCCAGCAAGGCCCCGCATGGATTCATGTAGTGACCGAGAGAACATTTAATCCCCGGCCTGGTCAATCTTTTCCCCCACCCTACCTGCTTAGCGAACAATGGATTGAGACGGATGCCAACGGCTACGTGATCCGTAGTGTTTGGATGGATAAGGATACAAATGGAAGTATGGTTCAGCTGTCAGCAACGGTCGGTGACTATTCGGTCAACTTTACGACGGGTGATGCAAGCTTCAACAATGGCCAACCTTACCGTTTTTCTACAGACATCCTAACCCACGACTTGGCGCAAGCAGAGCAGAATGGCGTCTCCGTCACGCGCGAGGAAGTAGCCTGCGATGATGGGCAACCTTGCATCATCATTACATCGGTAGAATCCTTCTCCCAGCCAACTCTGCTTGCAGGTGAAACACAAGCATTTATTGGGTCAGGCAATAAGGTATGGGTCAACCTGACGACAGGACAGCAAATCCAATTCCAGTCATTCTGGCGATTGGAAGATGGTACAGACAGAATAGAAACCACAGAGCGCTATTCTCTCGTCGAGAAGGTATCTGCACCCCCACAGGAAATTTTGGATATCCTGGCTAAAGTGACGATACCTTGATTCAAGGTATCGCCCAAACAAGGAAATTTCTCATAATATAATGGGGAATACTTGAAAAGTGCTCCCCTCTAAACTTTTGATGGCAGAATCACGGGAGCAGCTTTAAAAGGGAATTAACAAGTAATGAAAGAATCCAAATATCGATTTCTCCTTTATACCCTGATTGGTCTCATTTTCGGCGTAATAGACTGGTTCTACTTGAACTGGCTGGCGCATTTATCTTGGGGCAGCCTGGGGGAATCCATCCTGGTCGTCCCTATCATTATCGCTATGAATTACGGCATCTGGCTGGTCCCGATCATCCCAGTTGTCGTTTATGAGGCCAGGCGCGCACAGCGGATGCGTGCCCCGATGCTTGCTGGGGTGCTGACCTGGTCATGTGCCATTTTTAGCTATTATTTCTATTATGCTGCCCTTCTTTCCTTGGGAAAATTGGTTCACCTCGAACACTTCAATATCTTCGGCGATAAGGATGAAACATTCTGGTATTACTATTGGCAAATGTTCAAAGGAATCATCCTCGGCCAGTTCTTTGAGTGGATCATAATCGCTGTAATTGGCGGCGGTGTTATTGGCGCATTAATCTATACCATTTCACGTAGGTTGACTTCCAACCGAATCTCTAAAGAAACATAAAAGATGTTATGGGATTATTACTCGGGTTTGGTTTGGGTAGTAACGTAAGGTGCACTCCATTTTTGAGCGCACCAGCCTGGTAACAATTACACGCCATCCATACCAACCATACACAGTACAACCACCCCATCAGGGAGAGCCAAAAGCTCTCCCTGTCTTGTTTTTAACCGGTAAAATAACGGTTTATCAGTACCTCGACTGTTAACCGCTAGGGTTAACAGAATTCACTCAAAAACAGGCGCTCTCATTTTTTATTAATCGGTTATAATAGGTGTAGTTTGTTAAAATTTAGTCCTGGAGGGCCGTATGAACCGTCATTCCAACCCTGTGTTGCATTTTGGCTTTCGCCGAGGGGGAATTGCTTTTGCGCTGGTTATTTTTGTGTTGTCACTGACACTCATTCCGCAACACTGGGTCGAGGCTCGTCCGCTGGCTGTGCCGGCGGTCACGATTACCTCGGGGCTGCCGGATACGGTCTTCATCGGTGAACCGGTGAATTTCACCGTTGCCTTTGATAACAACGGCACCAGCGAGGGCTATGGGCCATTTATTGATCTTATTTTCCCGGTCAATGGGGCCGATGGTGCGCAAAACACCAACCCGCCTCTGGATGGCATCACTTACCTCAATGCCACCTATTTGGGTGTGCCGCTGAATGTGACGCAGCTGACCTTTCCAGGCTCTGGCGGGGTGTCTTGTGTGCCGCACCCCTATGCGGTGGATGCAACCGGCACGCCGCTGCAAGTTTGTGGCAATGCTGGCGATGTGCTGGTTGTGGTTGAACTGCCGTTTGGTTCCTTTGTTGTGGATCAACCGGCAGTCAATGTCGCTATCAGCGCTTCTCTCAGTCAACTGGCCGACCTGAACACGCCGCTCACCTTCCAGATGCGCGGCGGCTATCGCTTTGGGTCCACGCCAATCAATGATTTCACAACCGACCCTTCGATCGTTGGTGGCTGGGTCAACGATTCGATCACCCCGATTCTGATCCGTCTGACCAAGATTTACAATGGCCCGGAAGATGAAACGGCAACCGGCCCCAACTTTCCGCGCAGCTACACCATTCAGGTGGATATTGCCAACAGTCAGATGGTCACCAATCTGGATATTGTGGATCAGCTGGATAACAATCAGGAATATTTGGGCTATCTCAACGCAGTTCCCGGGCCGACGGCGCTGATTGATCAGCCGGTCACGCCTGGGGCGCAGAACCCGCCCAACAATGATCTGGATGTGCGTTTTAGCTCTGTTACGGGTGGGCTGGGCAGCAGCGATGCCTCGCTGGATGTGCAGTTCTTCATCCCGCAGTATGATGCGGATGGCGGCTATGTCTTGCCGCCTGCAACCGGCGATGATGCCATTTCCTGCAACAATGCCCTGGCGGTGGGCGATTGGACGCCGATTGACACGCGCGATGCCGGCGGTGTGGATAATGCAGTAGCTGACCCAAGCGGCTGCGAGCATGAGCTGGAGGATCAATCCATTGCCATTCAAAAGGGTGTTGTCAACCTCAGCGACCCCAACAACACGCCCGGTGATCTGCTGGAATATACCCTTCAGTTCCAGATTTCGGATTATTTCTCCTTTGAGGATATTGTCATTACCGATAGGTTCTCGGATGGACAGCGCTTTGATGCCAGCTTCATCCCGACCCTGACGCTGAGCGAACACGGCGCCAACACCAGCGGTAGTTTTGACCTGAGTAATTTTACGGTGGTGTTGGATAGCCCCGGCACGGGGGAAACGACGGTTACCTTTGCGGTTTCAAATGAGCTGATTAGCCGCAGCCTGGATGGGCAGGTGTTGGGTGGCTGTATTCCGGCGGGCGGCACGGGCGGCCCAGACCCTAGCTGCGCCCTCTATAATGGCGGGGCAACAACCGGCACAATCCGCTTCCGCACCATCATTCAGGAAAACTTTTCGGACACGTTTTTGCCTGGTGACCCCAGCGTAGACCAGGGCGATATTTTGTGGAATGATGTTGTCATTGCTGGAGACGTGTTGGCAGTCAGTGACCTGAACCCAACCGGTTTCAGCGAGGATGATGACAGCGCAGCACAGATTGAGATCGCCCGCGGCGATTTGCAGAAGTCTATTTACGGCGTGAATGGCATTACACCTGCACCCAGCCCGGTGCGCGTTGCGCCAGCGGATACGGTGACCTTCCGCCTGCGTTATTTCATGCCCAATAGCGACTTTGAAAATTTTTACATCATTGATTACTTGCCGCTGCCGGTGTTCAGTGCTACCGAAGTCAGCGGGCCATTCAATAATACGATTTGCGGCCTGCCAGCGGCTGGCACAGCCTGCCTTGGCCCCGATGATACCTATCATCTCTTGCCGGCTGCACTTGTCCCAACCATCATGCCGGATGGGACAGCCAACAGCATCGAGTTTAATTATGGCGATTATGATGTGGTGGGTGGCAGCTCTTCGGTGGTGGACATTCTCTTTACGGTGACGGTTGAGGGCGATCCGTTTGCGGATGGGTTGTACCTCACCAATCAGGCCCGTGCCCATGAGGGGTCTACCAACAATGGCGATGTGGTGGATGACTCGATTGTTCAAATTCAGCTGACCGAGCCAGTGTTGGAAATTGGCAAGGGTGTGATTGCAACCGATAATACGGCCGGGGTGTTTGTGCCCGCGACTGTTGGCCCGGTCGGCTTTTCGGCCCCGGGCGGTGGCTGCCCGCGCTTTGGCTCCACCATCCACTCCACCAACCTGGCTGCCAACCCAATCAACAGCAATCTTTCGGGGGTGGATGCTGGGGATCGGGTGACGTTTGCAATTGTGATTGAGAATACTGGTTCAGGCCTGACGGGCGCCTTTGATGTGCGTTTGCGCGATACCCTGCCAGCTGGCTTTGCCATCCCCGGCAGCGGGTTGAACCTGTGCGTTACGGATGGCAGCGGGCTTGCCATGCCCTACACCGACCTGGGCGGTGGTCTGTTTGGCACGGGGCTGGAACTGACCGACCCTGGCCCAACCAACCCGGATGCCGGCGCACTGGATGCGTATGATGCCACAGATGGTCACAACTTGATGGTTTTGACCTATGACCTTGAGCTGACGGCGGCAGTTTCGCCATTGCAGACCCTGACCAATACGGCAACGCTGTTCAACTTTGCCGGGCAGGAAGGCGGCCCGGATCATACGGCGACTGACCTGACCGATGTTGCCAGTGTCCAGGTGACGCCCCCCTCGGTCAACAAACAGATGACCGGCACCAATCAGGCCTTTACGACGGGGAATAATGTGGCGATTGGCGAGATTGTCACCTATCAGGTGACGATTACAGTACCAGAAGGCACCTCTTCGGGGGTGACATTGACCGATATTCTCGACCCTGGCCTGGCGTTTGTTGGCTGTGATAGCGTGGTTGCCTCTTCGGCAGACCTGACAACCAGCATTGGCCCCTGGGCAACGGCCTGTAACCCGCCCACCAACCCGACTGTTGGCCCGCAGCCAACCGGCAGTGTTGCCCCGGCTGACCAGGGCCGCCGGGTGGCGTTTGATTTTGGCACGGTTACCAATGCCAATCGCAACAACGGCATCTCCGAGACAGTCACCCTCACCTATCGGGCGGTGGTGCTGAATGCTCCCGGCAATGATCGCGGCGTGGGGCGCAACAACGCTGCGACCTGGGCCTGGAGTGGGGGCAGCCGCGGTGCTTCGGCGCCGAATGTTGTCATTGTTGAGCCGACCCTGACGGTGCAGAAGGATGCCAGTCCGACGACCGGCGATGCCGGCGATACGATTACCTTTACCATCGTGGTGCGTAACCTGGCGCCTAGCAATAGCGATGCCTTCAATGTGGTCTTGACGGATATTGTCCCAACTGGCCTGACTTATGTGCCAGGCAGTTTTACCAACACAGCTGGGCTGGCCCCCACGACAATTAGCGATGCGGGCGCGCCGACCCTGACTGCCACCTGGGATACTTTTGCCCTTACTCAGACCAGTACCTTCACTTTCCAGGCGATAGTGGATGGCACGGTTGTCCCTGGACAGACGATTACCAACACGGCAACGGCGACCTGGACGAGCCTGCCCGGCGGCGTGGGCCTGCCGCAATCGCCCTACAATCCGCTTTCTTGCGAACGCACCGGCAACCCGGCCGATTGCGGCGGGACAGAGAACGATTACACGACCAGTGACCCGGCCGATGTGCTGGTTTATCAACCGCAGCCGCAAAAGTCCATCGTCCAAACCTCCGAAGGGCATACCGGTTCGCCGGGCGGGGTAGTGCGCCTGGCGGTGGGCGAAATCGTTCGTTATCGCCTGGTGGTGCGCCTGGCCGAAACAACGATGAGTGATCTGTATTTGTATGATCGGCTGGGCAATGGCTTGCAGTTCCTGGATGATGGCAGTGCAAAGGCGGCCTTTGTCTGCTCGGGCGGGCCGAACTGCATTACTTCTACCAATCCGCTGATTGCCGGGCTGCCGGTGATTGCTGGCGATGAGACAACCCTGGCAACGATTACCCCAGCCTTTGTTCTGCCGGATGATGCTGTTTCGGCCCTCCTGGCCTCGGATGATGACGCCTATGGTAATAGCACGGATGTGTATTTCAAGTTCTTGCAGGTTGTCAACAATGACCGCGATACCAATCAGGAATTTTTGGTAATTGAGTTCAATGCCCTGGTGCTGAATGTCAATGGCAATCAGGCGAATACCTTGTTGAATAATGATTTTCAGTTGTTCATCAATGGCAGTCTCAATGCAACCTCCAATGTGGTTGATTCTCGCGTGGCAGAGCCCAATCTTGCGATCAGCAAAACGATTTTCACTGCCCCGATAGATGCCGGTGACCCGGTTGTCTACCGCATTTTGTTGACCAATAACTCGAGCGGCAACAATGCTGCTGCGGCATTTGATTTGCGCGTTACCGATACGCTGAACGGCTTTTTGATCCTGGATAGTGTTTCGGTAACTGTGCCTGGCTATGCCACGTATACGGATAGCTCGGTTGCGCCGAATGTGAATGTGCTCATCTCGCGCCTCAATCCCGGTGATTCGGCGACTGTGCAAATCAACGCCCATGTTGGGCCGCTCGTGCCGAATGGACAAATCATTCCCAATGCCGCCCGCGCCAGTTTCACTTCTCTGCCGGGAGGGAATGGCACTTGCCCCAACCCCACCGGTTCTTGCACGCCGGGCGGTACAGGGACGGGAACGGGCGAGCGCAATGGCGATACCGCCCCAGCCGCCCTCAACGATTACTTCCGCAACGCCAATGTCAATCTGACGCTCTTCACGCCCACCTTCAACAAACTGACGCCTAACCCCACGGCCTACACGATTGGTGATGTTGTTACCTATAACCTGCTTGTCAATTTGCGCGAAGGTACGACCAATGGCCTGGCGGTGTTTGATAACCTGCCGCCCGGCCTTTCGTTCATGAATTCCACCATCATCACCACCGCAGCTGCGAGCGGCGGCATCCTCACCCAGGATTACGCTGGTGCGGTGCCGACCCCCGTGGTTACCTGTCAGGGCAGTTGCAGCAATGGCGATGATATGCTCTTCACTTTTGGCAACCATGTGACGACGGATGACAACAACGTCAACAACAATTCCTTTGTCATTCGGTTTAATGCGATGGTGCTGAATGTCATGCCGGGCGTGGTGGATGGCGCCATTCTGCCCAATTCGGCGGAACTGCGCTACACCAACCCCAACACGGGCAACCTGGTCACCCTGCCGGATGGCCCGGAGAATATCAGCATCATTGAGCCGCGCATCGAAACGCTCAAGACTGTGGCGCCGACCAGCGGGGTGGAGGCGGGCGATGTGCTGACGTACACGGTGCGCTTTACCAACACCGGCAACAGCCCGGCCTACGATGTGACCGCGACCGATACCCTGGCGCAGGGCGTGGCCTTTACGGCGCTGACCGCCTGCACCGATGGCACGGTTAACATTCCTTCGCAGGTGACGCCTGGCCCCGGCCCGAATCAGGTGACCTTTGATGGCCTGCCAGCGGGTTCGTGGGATATTGCTGTTGGAGCATACATTGAATGTGTTTACACGGCGACAGCGCAGCCGGATCTCTACGTTGGCGGCTCGCATATCAATGTCATTGACGCTGATTGGAGCAGTCAGGATGGCGACCCGTTGCACGAGCGTGATTATCAGGATAGTCCGCACCCCTTCGATGGGGATCAGGATGATGATGACGCTGGCTTTACGGTAGATGCTGTGACCTTTGATAAGAGCGACAATGGCACGCTCTATGCCACGATTGGCGAAACGGTTCCGTATACCTTGACGATTGGCACCCCGCTTGGCACAATCCGCAACCTGACCATTACCGATACCCTGCCGCAGGGCATGATCTACGATATGGGGACGCAGACGGTTAATGGCATCAGCACCGTTCCAACCTTTACGGTTAGCGTACCGAACGATGGCACAGTGCCCGTGACGCTCACCTGGAGCTTTGGCGATGCGGCTGTCAGCACTCAGCCGGTGACGATTACCTTCACGGCTACTGTGGCGAATGTGATCGGCAATCAGCAGGGCAACACACTGATTAACACGGCAACCCTGACCTATGACGATGCCGGTGGCAACCCGGTGACGCTCAGCGATGGGGACGACTTGACGTTGATTGAGCCAACTCTGACGATTGCCAAAGATGTTACCCTCACCCCGCCGGTAGATGCCGGAGATACGGTCACGTATCAGGTGGTGGTCAACAACCCGGCTGGCCCGAATACAACGACTGCCTATGATGTTCAAATTCTGGATACCCTGCCCGGCAGCCTGACGCTCAACCTGCCCATAACGGTGACGTTGGCTGGTGGGGCGATTGGCCTGACGGATTCCTCAGCCGGCAATACGATAGACTTGCGCATTGCCAGCATTCCGGTTGGCGGGAGTGTCACGATTGACTTTACCGCTGTGCTTGGTGATGTGGCGCCTGGGCAAACGATCAGCAATGATGCGCAGGTGACATGGCAAAGCCTGCCTGGCAGCTTGCCGGAACTGCGCGATGGCAGCCTGCCGCCGCTCGATGATTATGTGGTGACGGACCCGGCTGACTTTACAACCAGCGGTCCGGCCTTTAGCAAGACGCTCGAAACAACCTCCGAGGGCCATACGAGCGGCAGCAATGTGGCAATTGGCGAAGAAATTACCTACGCCTTGCTTGTCACCCTGCCGGAAGGCACGACCCCGGCCGGTGTAACGGTTGTGGATAATTTGCCGGTTGGTCTGGTGTATGTGCCTGGCTCGGCGGCGCTCGATCTAACCGGCTTTGCGGGCAGCCTGGATGCGGCAGACCCGGTGGTCAGCTGCGCGGGTAGCTGTGGCAGCGGCGATGACCTGACCTTTACGTTCAACAACCCGATTCTTGTCAATGTGGATAACGTGGCTGGCAACAACAGCTTCCTCCTGCGCTTCCGCGCCCTGGTTTTCAATGAGGCAGGCAATCAGAACGGCGACGTGTTGAACAATGCCGCTACTTTGACCGTGCCGGGTGTGGCACCAATTGTCACGCCCAATGTTCCGGCAACGGTTGTCGAGCCGGAGTTGAACCTGACCAAGCTGGTCAGTGACAATACCCCGGGCATCAACCAGGATATTACCTTCACCCTTAACCTGGCGCATCTGCCGTCCAGTACGGCCAATGCTCAAAATGTGGTGCTGACCGATACACCGCCGGCTGGATTGGTGGTGCAGCTGGCGACGATTGCGGTCAGTGACGCACCCGCAGCCTGTGCGGTCGGCGTGGATACGAGCAATTCGGCGGGTAACACGGTGGATGTGCGCCTGACGGAACTGCCGTTGGGCTGCTCCATCAGCGTGACCTTTGATGTCACGGTGAGCGTGCCGCCGCTCAGTCTGGGCGATACACCCCTCAATACGGCGAATGTCACCTGGACTTCACTGGCGGGCGTTGACCCCGATGAACGCACCGGGGCAGGTGGCGTGGATGATTACGCCGATCAGGATGATGAAGGGCTGACTGTCTCCGGCATTGACCTGACGCTGGTCAAGGACGATGGCGGTGTGACAACGACGCCGGGCGGGGTG
>CAYVRT010000027.1:0-33905 GCA_964453115.1 uncultured Anaerolinea sp.
AGGGAATTGAATTCCACACCCTTGGGGTGCCCCCAACCAAGAGAAAATGCCCCAGCAGGAATTGAATTCCACACCCTTGGGGTGACCCCAACCAATGAGAAAATGCCCCAGGAGGGAATTGAATTCCACACCCTTGGGGTGCCCCCAACCAACGAGGAAATGCCCCAGGAGGGAATTGAACCCCCAACCAAGGCCTTAGGAGAGCCCTGCTCTGTCCGTTGAGCTACTGGGGCGGGCAATCCTGTCTATTATACCAAAAATCCCCCCAACCGGTTAAAAATGCGCCGGGCGTGGGGGGGACACGCCCGGCAACTCCAGGGAGGGAACTCTCCATCCATTGCTCTGCTCGATGGTGTGGGGGGGACACACCGCTCGTTCGCTCTGGATGGTGACACTGTCTTGCTGTGTCTCTGATAATATACATCAAAATTATCGCATTTGCATTAAACCCAGTTAAGAGTTTTCATCCAGTTCACCAAAGGCCCGCAGCCATTCCTGCACCTCTGCTGCATCCGGTGCGCCTTCCAGTCGGACACGCCCGGCCTCCTGACGCTGCGCCTCTAACAGCAGCCCGGCAAAGGCCTCGGCGCTCATCACCCCTGCCCCACAGGCGCGCGCCTCCGCCTGCACCCGCCGATCAGAGCTGACCACCTGCACATTGCGCGCCGACCGTCCCAAACGCTGCAAATGGCCCGCCAGGGCATCATCTGCTGTGCGGCCCTCGCGCACCCAATGCACACGCACCACACCCGCCCGCCGCAGCCCACTTTCACCCGGTTGCGCACGATCGAAATACACCTCCACCGTTTGCCGACGCACCCGACAAAACACTTGCAGCCACTCAATCAATCGCTGCTCATCATCCAACTGCCGCAAATCCAGGCCCGGCAGCTTGGGAATCAGGTTATGACCATCAATCAAATACATGGGGCAAAAACTCCTGTGCGCACCTTAAAATCATACCACAATCCCCCGTTTCGACCGAAAATGTGCTATCATTCGCATAAGGCTTTGGCATGAAATCCTTGAAACGCATCCTACCCTATCTGCTCCTCAACATTCTTGTTTCAGCAACCACCCTGCTGGCAGTGCTGTATTTCTGGAACCGCGCCCACCCCTTCCCCACCCTTCCACAGGTCGCACAGCCCACCCACGCCGCCGCACAACCCCAACCAACCGCCACCCTGCCCCCCCTCGACCCACCACTCATCAGCATCACCTCCGTAATTGCCGCCGGTGATTTGCAAAACGAGGCCGTCATTCTTAAGCGCATTGGTGAGGGGGAGCTATCGCTCACCGGCTGGCAAGTGCTGACCGCCACCAATGAAACCTACATCTTCCCCGACCTGTTGTTCCGCGCCGGTGAAATCTACCTCTACAGCCGCCGCAGTTCTGCCACCAACCCCAGCCCCGCCATGACACTCTATTGGGAACGCAGCGCCCCGGCCTGGAACAGCGGCGACCTGGTGCGGCTCCTCGACTCCGCCGGCAACGTGCGGGCCACCTTCCGTATTCCATAGGCCACCATGACCCAAGCCTTCTACCGCAAATGGCGCCCGCACCAATGGGCCGAAGTCGTCAGCCAGGAACACGTCGTCCGCACCCTCAAGAACGCCCTGCTCAGCCAGCGCATTGGACATGCCTACCTCTTTTCCGGGCCGCGCGGCACCGGCAAAACCACCACTGCCCGCCTGCTCGCCAAAGCAGTCAACTGCCTGGCCCAGGAGCCAACCCAACGGCCCTGCGATGCCTGTGAACACTGCCTGGCGGTCAACCAGGGGCGCTTCCTCGACCTGATTGAAATTGATGCTGCCTCCAACACCAGCGTGGATGATGTGCGCGAGCTGCGCGACAAGATTAACTTTTCCCCCTCACAGGGACGCTACAAAGTATACATTATTGATGAAGTCCACATGCTTTCCACGGCTGCTTTCAACGCCCTGTTGAAAACCCTGGAAGAGCCGCCAGCCCATGCCATCTTCATCCTCGCCACCACCGAATTGCACAAAATCCCGGCCACCGTCCTCTCGCGCTGCCAGCGGCACGAATTCCGCCGCATTCCAGTCAACGACATTGCCGACTATCTGCAAAAAATGTGCCAGCACGAAGGCATTCCCGCCGAGCCAGAGGCGCTGCTGTTGATTGCCCGCCAATCCACCGGCGCCATGCGCGATGCCATCTCGCTCCTCGACCAGCTGGCCTCAACCGGCGAGCGAATCACCCTGGCCCTCGCCCAACAAGTGTTGGGCGCTGCCACCAGCCAAATGGTAATTGACATGGTGCAGGCCATCCTCAACCGCCAAAGCGCCAGCGGCCTGGAACAAATTCACCACTCGCTGGATAGCGGCGTAGACGCCCGCCAATTTGCACGTCAGGTTGTTGAATACCTGCGCAGCCTGTTGCTGATTCAACTGGGCAGCGGCGACCAGATTGATGCCCCAGCCGAGCAACGCGCCCGCATGGCCGCCCAGGCCAACAGCTTTACCCTGCCCCACCTGCTGGAAACGCTGCGCCTCTTCAACACCGCCGCCAACGAAGCGCGCAGCGGCTGGCAGCCCGGTCTGATGCTGGAAATGGCCCTGGCAGAAGCAATCCTCGCCCCCGACCGCCCAATCGTCACCGAACCAGCGCCCCCCACCCGGCTCGCCCCGCCGACCACCGAACCAGCGCCCCCCACCCGGCTCGCCCCGCCGACCACTGAACCAGCGCCCGCCGCATCCGCTGCCCTGCCACACCCCGCGCCCAACCACGAGCCAATCGCCGCGCCCGACCCGGTCCCCAACACCACCCTCACACTGGCCGACCTGCAAAAGAACTGGGCCGCTGTGCGCGCCCAGATCAAGCGCAAACGCCACCAAACCGAGGCGCTGCTCAACTCCTGCAATTCGATGCAAATGAAAGAAGGTATTCTGATCCTCGTCTTTGGCAGCGACCTGCTCAAATCCAAAATGGAAGCCAGCGACAACCTGGAAATCACCCGTCAAGCCATCAGCAGCGTGCTGGGCGTTCCAGCCCCCGCCATCCGCTGCATCTCCTCCACCCAACGGGCTGGCAGCACAGCTGCCGACCCAAGCACACCCGATGGCATGGTAAGAACCGCCCTTGAACTGGGCGCAAAGATTGTTCACAAAGATTAACCCACACACCAATTTTTGGAGGTCTTCTTATGGCAAAAGGTTTCAACCGCCCCGCCGCCCCACGCAGCCAGGGCAACAACATGATGCAACAATTTCAGCGCCTGCAAGAACAAATGGAGGCCATCCAGGCCCAATTGGACGAGGAAATCGTCAGCGCCACCACCGGGGGCGGCGCCGTCAAAGTGACGATGAGCGGGCGGCAAGTCTGCAAAGCAATTACCATTGACCCTGAACTGCTCAAGGATGCCGATGCCGAAATGCTCCAAGACCTGCTGCTCACGGCCATCAATCTGGCACTGGAAGAGTCGCGCAAGCTGGAAGCAGAACGCATGGGCCCCCTGGCGGGCGGACTGGGCGGCCTGGGCGGCATGTTCTAGGCCACCATGCCCATCCTACCTGCGCCCGTTCAAAACCTGATCACCGCCCTCGAGCGGCTGCCCGGCATTGGCCCCAAAAGTGCATCCCGGCTAACCTTCTTCCTGTTGCGCGGCCCCGATGACCTGGCCGAAGACCTGGCAAGCGCCCTGCAAACGCTCAAAAGCGGCACCGCCCTCTGCCAGACCTGCTACAACATCACCCTGGCCGGGCAAACAACCTGCGAAATTTGCACCAGTTCACAGCGTCAAAGCGATTTGATTTGTGTTGTCGAAGAGCCGTTGGATGTGATTGCCATTGAACGCACAGGTGTCTACCAGGGACGCTATCACGTTTTGCATGGCGTACTTTCCCCAATTGAAGGCATTGGCCCAGAAGACTTGAAAATTCGCCCGCTGGTTGAGCGCCTGCGCGCCGGCGGTGTGCAGGAAGTGATCATTGCCACCAACCCCAGCATGGAAGGTGACGCCACGGCCCTCTATTTACGGCAGCAATTAGCGCCCTTTGGCGTCCACCTGACGCGCCTGGCGCGCGGCCTGCCGGTGGGCGGCGACCTGGAATATGCCGACCAGAACACCCTCCTGCGCGCCCTGGCCGGGCGGCAGGAATTAAGCTAGTTCAGCGCACCGCCTGCTTGAAAGCCGCCACCTCCACCGGCTGCCCACCTGCCGAAAGCTGATAGTAGGGCAGCCAGGCAATGCCAAACGCCTGCAAGTAAATATCCTTCTTCTGTGGCGAAAGCGGCATTTCGCTTTCCTCGGCAATCAGCCGCGCCCAGCGCTCCTGCACAGCAGCCATCTGCGCCTGACGGTCAGCTTCCATCTGCTGGACCTGCTTTTCCAGCGTTTGCAGTTCCTGCTTCTCCTGCTCCAACATCTCCTTGGCACGCTGCGTCAGACGATTCTTGGAAAGCGAAGTGGACAGGCTGCGCTTGCGGCGCGAGAAAACGCTCAACAGCAATTCGCCATGGGCCCCCGCTTCCTCCAGACCCCGCTTGCGCACTTCCTCCTCTTGCTCGCGCACTTCCATCTCCTGCCGCTGCACCTTTTGGCGCAAGGTAAGCAACTTCTGCTCATAGCCGCGCTGGACCTTTTCCAATTCGGCCTGCAAACCCGCCCGCGCCGCCGCAGCACAACGCTCGCGGAATTCGCCCGCCGTAACCTCCGGCCCGGCATACACCTTCAATGCATCATTGGCGCGCAGGCGCAAGACCGCCGTTCGATAGACCCAATCCACAAAATCTTTCTTCCATGCGGCCAGGCCGCGCCCATCGCCCAGCCAGGCTGGCAACGCGCCAAAGCGCGTCTGCGGCAGCGGCTGCCCGGCAATTGCCTCCGGCTCATAGGTCAGCCAGAGCCAGTTTTCCCAGCGCATCAGCCCCCCGCCCTCCTCAAGCACCAGCACGGCCAGGCGGTTCAATGTCTCAACCCCATATTTGCGCGCCAGATAGCGCACCTCGGCCTGCGCAAACAAGGCCGGGCGGTAAAAAATACCCAGCGGCTCAACCGGCCCCTGCAAAACCGGCAAATGACCGGCAGCCAGCGCCTGTTGAATGCTCAACTCGTTCGGCAAAAAATATTCGCCCATCCCCGCCACCGCAGCCGGACGGGTAAATGACCCCGCCGCTTCGGGCGCAGCCGCAGCCGTCACAACGGGCGCTACCGGTGCCGTCACAACGGGCGCAGCCGCAGCCGATTCTGCTGCGCTCTGGCCCACCAGGGCGCGCAGGCGCGGAATTTCGGCCCGCGTCATCGGCCCGGCCAGATAATTCAACGTCCAGCGCGTTTGGAACAAAATGGGCTGCGACAAATGAACACTGTGCAGCAGGAAAACGCGCTTTTGCTGCGCCGAAATCATGCGGTCCAGCGCGGCGCGGTCCACCACCCCCCCGGCCCCTTGCAACCCATCCAACAGGCGTTGCTTGTCCTGGTCCGTTTGCAGGCGGCCAATCAACCAGGTGCCACAATTGGAAAGCGCCTTATAATCCAGGTCTACCGGGTTTTGGGTTGCCAGCACCAGCCCCACCCCAAACGCCCGCGCCTGCTTCAACATACGCAGCAGAATCGGGCGCGAAGGCGGGTTCGCAATCGGCGGCAGGTAGCCCACCACCTCATCCAAATAGACCAGCAAACGCAGCCCACTCGTGCCGCGCTGGGCGCGCATCCAGCTTTCAATGGCGGCCAACAGCAGCGTAACGAAGAACATCCGCTCACCCTCGGTCAGGTGCGCTAGGTAAAACAGGTTGTGGCGCGGACGGCCATCCGCCTCATACAGCATAGCCGCCACATCCAGCGTCGTCCCCTCCAACCAGGTTTGAAAAGAAGGTGCCGCCAGGAAATTATTCAACAACATCGCCAGCTCAAAACGGTCTTTCTCGGGGAAGAAACTCGCCAGCGGGAAGGCCCCCAGGCGCTCAAATGGCGGCGTTTGCACCTGCAAAATCAGCTCATTCAAATCCAGCCCCTGCCCACGGCTCCAGGCATGTTCCAGCAAATTCGCCAACAGGATATGCTCGCGCGAACGCAGCGGGTCAATCTGCGTCATGCCCACCAGCGTCAGCAAGGCGGTAACGGTGCTGCTGATGCGCTCGCGCAAAATCTCGCGGTTTTCTTCCCAGGGGGCCGAAGGGTGAAACGACGCCAGAATGTTGACCGGCTGCCCGGCGGCAGAGCCGGGGGTGAAGAGCGAAAAGCCGGCTGCCTGTTGCAGCGCCAACAGTTGCTCGCGCCCCAGCCCCCACTCAGCCAGCCCGGCCCGCCAGCGCGCCGCCACCTCCTCGGCCAATTGCGCCAGCGGCTTGCCTTCGCGGCGTGCCAGTTCCGGGTCCAACCAGGGTTCAAAATCCCGCCCTGCCTGCTCAGGAAAATGCAGCAGCAGATTGGTCAAATCGCCTTTCAGATCCACCACAATCGTTGGAATTTGATGCAATGCCGCTTCTTCCAGCAAGCCAATTCCCAGCCCAGTCTTGCCCGAGCCAGTCATGCCGGTAATCACCGCGTGTGTCGTCAGGTTCGCAGCATCATACTCCACCCGCTCCGGCAGCAATTGCCCAGCAGCCAAATCGAATTTCTTGCCCAGGAAAAAATTGAGTGCAGCCATTGATCACCTCTGCTTAAATTATAACCGGCTTTTCAACCCGATTTATGGTAAGATTCAGCCATGATTGCCCTACAGCGCATTTTGGCCTGGATGTTATTTGGCGCAATGGTCTTGCCGTCTCTCACCCCGCCACAAACACAGGCACTGCTCGCTCAATCGGTTGAAATCAATATCTGGCCCGAATATGACCAACCATCCGTGCTGGTGACCTATGATATCGAACTGGCCGAATCGGCCAGCCTGCCAGCGCAGGTTGCCATTCGCATCCCCATCGCAGCACAAAAAGTACACAGCCTGATTTATATGGAACAACCCGACTCGGCCCCCATTCCGCTCACACATCGCCCCTACCTGGAAGACCGCTGGCTGCGGATCGTCTTCACCACCCCCACCCGCTACCTGCACATTGAATTTTACGACCCGCGCCTCAACCTCAGCCAGGCCCGCCGCACCTACACCTACGAATGGCCGGGCGATTTTTCCGTCCAACAATTCATCGTCCACATTCAAGAGCCAGCCGGCGCCACCCAAATGCAGATTCCGGCCCGCTTCCAGGCCGGAATCAAGGGCAGCGACGGGCTAACCTACCACACCGCCGACCTGGAAGCAATGGACGCCGGCGACGCATTCACCTTTACCATCGGCTATGAAAAAACCGGCAACCAACCCTCGTTTACACAACAAAACGTGCAGCCCAACATCGCCATCAACAACGAAACCCCGGGCCGCTTCAACATGCGCTCCTTGCTGCCCTGGCTGCTGAGCGGCTTTGGCGCCCTCTGCCTGCTCACCCTGCTCTTCACCCTCCTGCTGCGCCGCCTTCGCTTGCCGGGCAACCCCAACAACCGCAACCCCACTTCGCCCACCCCAACACCCCACCAGGGCCTGCACTGCCCCACCTGCGGGCACAGCATCACCACCGCCGATCGCTACTGCCGGGCCTGCGGAGTGCGCCTGAAAAGCTAAACCTTGCCAGTCCTTCCCTTGCGATTTATAATCAGTTCCAGGAGTATTTCTGTTGGAAAACCCATTGCCCGATCCTTCCTCCATCCCGCCCGCCCCCGTTGCGGACAAACCGCGTTCCACCCCGGCCATCATCTCCATCCTGTGGGAAATTGCCCAAACCCTGCTGCTGGCTGCCCTGCTCTATTTTGCCATTGATAGCTTCATTGGGCGCGTGCGCGTTCAAAACGTCAGCATGCAACCCACCCTGCACGCCGATGAGCTCATCATGGTCAACAAGCTGGCCTACCGCCTCGGCGAAGTGCAGCGCGGCGATGTGATTGTCTTCCATTACCCACTCAACCCGCAGGAAGATTTCATCAAGCGCGTCATTGGCCTGCCGGGCGATACTGTCACCATCCAAAACCGGGCCGTGCTGGTGAATGGCGTTCAACTAACAGAAGAATACATTGCCGAGCCGCCAACCTACTCAGGCGAATGGGTTGTGCCGGACGATAAATTGTTCGTCCTGGGCGATAATCGCAACCAATCGTCCGATTCGCACCGCTGGGGCTTTGTCCCGATGGAAGAAGTCATTGGCCGCGCCCTCATCGTCTACTGGCCGCTCTCCGAACTGCGCATCCTCTCCCACCCCAACCTTGTCCAGGCATCGAGTACCCCATGAACCTATCCGAAATTCGCGCCCTGCAAGAACAATACCTGCAAGAACTGCCGCCCTTCCCCAGCGGCGGAACGCTCGAAGCACCCAACCTGGCTGCCTGCATTGACCACACCCTGCTCAAAGCCGAGGCCACCCCGGCGCAAGTGACCGAGCTTTGCCAGGAGGCCCGTCAGCACCAATTTGCCGCCGTATGCGTCAATGGGCTGCACGTTCCGCTGGCAGCCCGCCTCTTGCAAGGCAGCCCGGTCGCCGTCTGCACCGTCGTTGGCTTCCCGCTCGGCGCCATGTCCAGCGCCGCCAAAGTATTCGAAACCCAACAGGCCATCCAGGATGGCGCACAAGAAATTGACATGGTGCTGTCCATTGGCCTGCTCAAGGCCGGTCAAACCGAGGCCGTCCTGGCCGACATTGAGGCCATCGTCGCCGCATCGCACCGCCAACAAGCGCGCGTCAAAGTCATTCTCGAAATGGCCTACCTCAACCAGGCCGAGAAAATCCTTGCCTGCCTGCTGTGCCTGGCCGCCGGAGCCGATTTTGTCAAAACCTCGACCGGTTTCGCCCCCAGCGGTGCAACCGTTGAGGATGTGCGCCTGATGCGCTGCATCGTTGGCCCAATTGACCGAATGGGCGTCAAGGCTGCCGGCGGCGTGCGCACCCTGGCCCATGCCCAGGCCATGCTGGCTGCCGGCGCCAACCGCCTGGGCGCCAGCGCCAGCCTTGCCATCTTGCAGGAGCAGGGATGACCCTGCTCAATCTGCGCGAATCCGCCATCCCCTGCCGGCAATGCCCCGCCGGCCACATGCGCCTGCGCCGCATCACCTATTACACCTGGCTGGTCAATGAACTCATCACCATTCCAGATTTTCCCGCCTGGGTCTGCGATGTGTGCGGACGGCGCGAATATGACCCGCAGGCCCTCAGTCAACTCAACCTCATCCTCAGCCCCAATGCGGGACAGCCAACCACGGCCCGGCGGCGACTTGGCAAACGCCGCACCCCCAAACGAAAAACTCGCCGCACCTGATCCTTTCTTTTTTCAAAATACCAGGAGGAAATCATGGCGAACTCAGCCCGCAAGCCCCGTTTCATGAGCATCCCGCTCAAACTACTCATCCCCCTTTTTCTGCTCCTCACCTTCATCTTCTCCGTTGCCTATTCCAGCCTGCAACTCTACCTGACCGACAGCATGTTCAAGGTCATGCAACAGGATGCCGATGCCGTGCTGGATGCCACCCTGACCTGCATTGACCCCGACCAGCTCCAAGGGCTGATGCAATCGCCAGATTACGACCCGGGGCAGCCCTGGCCGCAAGGCATGCAGGACGAACGGTTTTGGGAAATTGCCGAATGCCTGAACGACACGCAACGCTACAACCCCTATGTCAACATCTTCACCTACCAGGCCGATGGCGAAAACTTCATCGTCGGTGTTGATTCAGCCGTCCTCTATGCCCCGGACGAAAGCGATGTCTTTGGTGAGCCGAACACCATCGAAGACCTGGGCGAAGAGGCCGCCTACGGACTGGTTGAACGCACCTATGGCGACGAAATTGAAGAACTGGAAGATGGCTTCTGGTACATTGCCTACACCCCCATCACCAACGGCAGCGGACAGACAATTGGCGGGCTCGGCACCTGGATGGTGGCCGGAGATGTGGTGGAAGAAATTGCCGCATTCAAAAGCAACCTGCTGATTGGCTTCTTCATTGCCTACGTCCTCGTGCTTGGCCTGGTGTGGTTCATCACCCGCCGCACAACCGCCCGGTTGCGCGGGCTGCGCAGCTCTGCCGACCAGGTTGCAGCCGGCAACTACACCCCCATTCAGGTGCAAGCCGTTGCCATCGAAGACGAAGTAGACCGGCTCTCGAGCGCCTTCAACGTCATGATTAACCAGGTGCGCGGACGTGAAGAAGCCCTCAAAGAGCGCGTCACCGAACTGGAAATCATCATTGACCAGGAAAAGAAGGAACGCCAGGTGCAGGAAATTGCCGACACCGAATTCTTCCAGGATTTGAGCAGCAAAGCACGCTCGATGCGAGAACGGCGCACCCGCCCCGGCACACCCGAAGCCAGCGACTCCTAGCGCGCCGGCTGCCAGGCCGGTTGCTGATCGCGCCCGGGCGAAAGTGTCAGGTTGGTTTGCTTTTGCCCGGTCGCCATCATAATGTACACCTCACTATTGCCATCCCGCTGCGAGGTGAACACAATCCACTGCGAATCCGGCGACCAGGCCGGGTTCGTCTCTTGATTGCTGTTCGTCAATGGATAAATCTCATCCCCGCGCGTGTCGGTATTGACCGAATAGATGTTGCGCAGCCGGCCATCCATGCGCGTGTAGACAACGCGCGTGTTATCCGGCGACCAGGCCGGCTCATCCACCTGCCCCAAACGGCCATTGAGCGTGTTGCGGTCAAAGGGATAGGGCGTTGCAAAATCTTCGCCCGGCGAACGCAAATACAAAATGTGATTGCCTTCCACCTTCAAAACATATTGCAGCCAGCGCATATCCGGCGACCAATCGGGAGAATACTCCTGCTGATCCACCGTCAGGCGGCGCAAATCTGTCCCATCCGGACGCACCGCATACACCATCCGAATCTTGTCATCTCGGGCATCGCTGGTAAAAGCAATCCACTGCCCATCCGGTGACCAGGCCGGGGTGGTATCGTTGCCCTCGCGCAGAGTAATGTTGACTGGCGTGCCGCCGTTCCAATCCATCACCCAAATATCCAGCCCCAGGTCATCCCCGCGCCCATCCAGCCCGCCCGGGGCAACAAAAGCCAACCGCTGCCCATCCGGCGACCAGACCGGCTCGCTCTTATCGCCCTGGCTAAACGTCAGCTGCTGCACATCCTGCGCCACAGCCACCCCGCGCCCATCCAGGCTGACATACATACCCCACAACTGCAACGTCTGCCCATCCGCCCGGTCACTGCTAAACACCACCAGCCCACCATTGCCCAGGCGCAACGGCGTGGGCGAAGGCAGGAGCGTCTGTGTTGGCGTTGGTGAGGGCGTTTCTGTTGGCACAGGCGGCGGCTCGGTCGGCGTCACCGTCAACGAAGGCTGCCGCGTCAAAGTCCGTGTTGGCAGCAGAGAAGGCGTGGCAGATGGCATCACCATCGGCACCTGCGTGGCCGTAGCACGCAGCGGCAGGCCATCCTGCACCAGCCACAACCCTGCCCCGCCCAGCACCACCAGCAAAATGACCCCCAGCACAGCCAGCAGCGGCACACCTCGCCGCTGACCCAATGCCGGCCCTTTGGCCGGTAGCCCACCAGCATGGGATGACGGTTGATGAAGATGCGTCACGCCCAGCGGCTGCGTTGGCTCGGGTTGCTGCAACCACTGCTCCGCCAGGGCCGGGTCTGCCAGGGCCGCCGCCATCTGCGCCACCGTCTCGAACCGGTCCTGTGGACGCAACGCCATGCCGCGCTCCAACACCCGCCCAACATGTGGCGGCAGGTCAGGGCGCAACGCACCAAGCGGCATCAGGCGTGCCTGCCCCAACACCCGTTGAACACTATCAGGCGGCTTTTGACCGCCCAGCAGCGTGTAAATCGTCGCCGCCAGCGCATATTGATCGCTCCACGGCCCGCTGCGCTGCGCCCCATACTGCTCCGGCGGCGCATAGCCCGGCGTATAGCCGCCCGTCCCGGTCGAAGCCTGACTGGCATCGGCTGGTTTCGCAATCCCAAAATCAACCAACACCGCCTCCCCCTGAGCCGAGAGCTTGATGTTGGCCGGTTTAATGTCGCGGTGAATAATCGGCGGCTGCTGAGCATGCAAATAGGCCAGAACCTCGGCCAATTGTTGCGCCCAGGCCAGCACCTGCGCCCACGGCTGCCCCCCGCCAGCCTGCAAACGCTGCTCCAGGTCTTCCCCAGCAATGTAATCCATCACCAGGTATTGATTCTGCTCCAACACAAAATAATCGCTCACGCGCGGCAAGCGCGCATGACGCAGCCCGGCCAGCAAACGCGCCTCGCGCAAAAAATGCGCCCCACTCTCCGGATTCGGGTCATGGTTGACCTTCACCGCCACCTGCGCATCCAGCGCCAAATCCAGCGCCAGATACACCTCGCCCATCCCACCTCGCCCCAAAAGGCGGATGATCTGATACCGATCCTTCAAGACCGAGCCGGTCACCATTTCCATGCCCCTATTATATCCCCAATTGCAAGCCAGCAACACAAGCACGCCCACAGCTTGTAAAATGTTGCCCATGTGCTACAATCAAAACATCCACAAAGGAGTTTAACATGCGCACCTTTTTCTCCTCCCTCGTCTTACTGATTGCCCTGCTTACCCCACCGGGCAGTTTGCCCCAGCAAACACCCCCACCCCCCACCCCGCAACCGACCCCAAAAATCACTGCCCAACAAAAACTCTTCCTGCCCCTGCTCTCCAACCAGAAACTCTTTACCCTGCGCGGGCAAATCCTCGACCCCCAGGGCCAGCCAATCAGCGGTGCCACCATCCACACCGACCACGGCCAAACTGCCGTCAGCGCCGCCGATGGTCACTACACCCTGCCCCTCCTGGCTGGCGACTATACCCTGACGACCGAAAAGCTCGGCTACAGCTTCTCCCCGCCCCAGGCACAGCTCGACCCGCAGCAAAACGCCCAGCAAGATTTTGTGGGCATCATCCAGGGCCGCGAAGCACTGGCCAACAGCGATTTCGAAAGCGACTTTGCCTGGCAAATGCCACTCACCCCCTACAGCGCCACCTATAGCAGCGAACAGGCCCACAGCCCGGTGCGCTCGATGCGGGTTGGCATCGCCAACCCGGCCCACAACCGCTATGCCTACTCCGGCAGCTATCAAGAAGTCTACATCCAGGCCGATGCCACCACCGCCCAGCTCAGCGCCTGGGTCTACCCCATCAGCGGCGAGCCGCGCCCAATCCTCTCTACCCCCAACCTGAGCGGCGCATCCATCAACGCCCTGCCGCTCAGCAGCGATGCCCAATACATCCTGATCCTCGACACAAACGGCAACGTGCTGCAAACACTGTGGTACCAATGCAGCAACGCCCGCACCTGGCAACAGCTCCAGTTTGACCTGCTTGCCTATCGCGGGCGCTGGATCTGGATTTATTTTGGCGCCTATAACGATGGCTATGGCGGCGCCACCGGCCTGTATGTGGATGATGCCGCACTGTGGATTGATTGGCCAGATGACGACCCAACCCACACCCCCGGCCCGCCCACCGCTACCCCGACCCGCACATCCACCCCAACCGCTACCCCCACCCGCACATCCACCCCAACGGCCACCCCCACCCGCACCCCAACCGCCACGCCCACTGCCACCCCCACACCCACCATCACCTGGACGCCCAGCATCACCCCCACCGCCAGCGCCACGCCCATTTGCAACCAAAAGCTGGTCAACCCCGGCTTCGAAACCAGCGAAGGCTGGATTTTGCCAGTCACCGAATACAGCGCCATCTACTCCACCGCCCAGGCCCACAGCGGACTGCGCAGCCTGCGCACCGGCATCCTCACCCCGACAGATAACACCTACAGCTACTCATCCGGCTACCAAATTGTCTACAACCTGCCGAGCGGCGCCCAAAGCATCCAGCTCAGCTTCTGGCTCTACCCGGTCAGCAGCGGGACACTCAGCGGCAGCCCACAGCGCCTGCCCGTTGGCCGCCCGCCCCACCAGGCCCAGCTAGCCGATGACCAGCAACACGTCCTGATCCTGGATGTCTATGGCAACACCCTCCAAACCCTGCTCTACATGCGCAGCAACGCCCAAACCTGGCAATCCTACAGCTACGACCTGAGCGCCTACAAAGGCCAAACCATCCAGGTCTACTTTGGCGCCTTCAACAACGGCTATGGCGGCGTGACAGGCCTGTATGTGGATGATACGACTCTGTCCGTTTGCCCGTAAGATATGAAACACCGGGGGCGATACTTCGTATCGCCCCCGGGTTGATCCCCAAACCAGTTCAACTTGCATAATGCGGCACGAGATCAAAGTGAATATGGTCAACCAATTCACCAGAAACTCCGCTCATCAGCAACCGAACCTCAACCCCTGTTGGTTGAAACTGTTCAATCAGCAACATTCTCACCCGCTCCACCATTAACCAACAAGCAGTGCGAGCATGGGGAGATAAATCAAAATAGTCAGCAATATGCTTTTTCGGAATAATGAAAACATGTCCCGGCAAATTGGCATCCGTATTCCGCAAAGCATATGCTGTAGCCGATTCGGTAATCAGACATTCTTCTGGGCCTGGGCAACAAAATCGGCATTGGTGATCCAGATGAACTTGCTGGTTATAATGCCTGTATTCATAGATTTCTGAATGTTCTGTTCGAAACTTGCTCTCATATGGCAATCTCACCGTACATTGGTAAACTTGGGTATGATGCTTAACATGAACGCGAAACCCATCCTTTGCAATATCTCGACGAACAGCAAAATATGCATGCCCCGACTCTTTCAAAAACTCTGATACAGCCATTAAAACATGCGCTTGTTCTTCTGGCAACAAAACGTTTAACACATATAAACACAAAATCGTATCGAATTTTCCGACTGGAATTTCAGGAGCATAATATGGGTCATACCCGGCAGCATCAATACCCTGACTTCGCAAAAATTGAACATCTTGCCCCAATCCACATCCAAAATCCAGAACTCGCCCCGTGATCAAACCAGAAGAAAGGAGCATTCTTAATGGCAAAGAAGGGCCAATGCGATCTCTAACTGTGCAATGGCTGTTGGGATTCTGCGGAGAATGATAAACCAGGTTCACTCTCTATACCTCCATTGTGTCGAAAACCCCATATTGGATGCAATTTGTACCTGTGGCGCAAGAGTATCATAAAGAAGTTTTTCAAAAGCGTCATATTTCATTTCCAATAATTCAGCGTTCGCACCAATCCGAAACAGGGTAATATAATCTTCTAACAGCTTTTCGGTGCGGGGCAGCCTTGAGATCAATTGAACACCTCGATATTGCAAAATTGCAAAAGGTTTAAAATACAAATTCAAATCAGGCAAGCAATTATTCTTGGACGAATTGATAGATTTAGGAACTGGCACCAAATTCCACAACAAATCATGCGAAACAAAGCTCCAGGGCAAAAAATGGTCTAGAGAAAACGCATCTTTTTGTAATGGTTGTGATGAATAGATACACATCAAGCCGGTTTCCTTTTCCAAAACGGTGCGCCAGAACATTCGTCCTTGTTTCAGGTCTCGTTGCTGAGGTTCAAACAGTTTTCCGGCCACGTTGGGAACATTGGGATTATTTTTCTGCACGTAGTTGACCAGATGCCACAAGCAAAATCCCCTCAAAATCATCAGGTGTTGTTTCAAATATTCATACCACGTTGGATGTATTTCAATTTCGTCTCGTTTAACAAAGCGATACAAGCAAGGAGCATGGAAGGAGTTGAAAGCAACGTCTGATTTCAAGACAATTTGCTGATTAATCGTGCGATCATTAATACCACGCAATTCCATGCCAAAAAAAGGTCTGAGAAACCGATAAGGCACATAGTTAGACAACCTTTCAATCCTATGCCCCAAACGATCCTTTCTCATCATACATGGTAAAAGCATCTGCATAATTTTCGTCTTCGAACTATCCGGAGCAAGTTCAAGCTCTTTTCCCAACAAAGAAACAATTTCACCCAACTGATCCTGTTTTCCAAAAGATAATCGGAAGTAATGAACCGGATACCAAACATTTGCGATCATTCGAATCAACAATCGGTTAATTGGCAATACTGGGCCTTCACCGTCTTGAATTGATTCCAAAATAGCCAGCAACCAATAAAATTTATAGGAGGTAGCAACAGAGTTAAAAGAAGAAGCCAATGCAGAAACTGGCAATTGAGAAGAAGGAGGAAGTTCCATTTTCTGGTAATCCAATTTGCGCCAAAATTTCGAAAAACGCCTATCCTTAAAATTTATTTTACTCACGGCCTCGTTTCCGTCAATAGAGAAAACGGACATTTGCCCCCCCCGTCGGCCAAAAAACTGCGCGCCCGTCCCGGCCCGAATCGGGGTATAATTTGCAGCAATGGCACGCACCCCCTGGCTGGAAAACCTGACCCCCGACGAACTGCGCCTGCTTTTGTTGGAAAAGCACCGCGCCAACCGTCAGGCGCGCCTGAATATCTTCCGCCGCACCGGACGCGTCATTCGGCTCGAGCCGCAGCCTGTTGCCCACCGCATCGCCGCCCCCATCCTCACCGAGCAGTTCCCGCACAACGAGCCACAGCCCACCGCACCCAAACGCCGCACCTGGTATGACACCCTCCTGACCCTGATTGAAACCTCCGCCGCCATTGGCATTGTTCTGCTGGCATTCTTCTTCTTCCAAACCGTCAGCAAGGCCAACCAGGAATTCAGCGCCTCCCTCATCCAACCCACCCTGACGCCCACCGCCCTGGTGCAGGTCGTCGTCCTGCCCTCCGGCCACACCCCGCCAACCAGCGAAAACGGCTTCACCCGCCCCAACGATGACGAGATCCCGGCCCACCTGCGCCCGCTGGTGCAATCAGTTTCCAATTTACCCCTCCCCACAGCCAGCCCCGACCATGCCGTGCGCATTCAAATCCCCGCCATTGGCGTAGATGCCCCCATCGTCCAGGGCGATGGCTGGGAGCAGCTGAAAAAAGGCGTTGGGCAGCACCTTGGCACACCCAACCCCGGCCAAACCGGCAACCTCGTCCTCAGCGCCCACAACGATGTCTTTGGCGAAATCTTCCGCTACCTCGATCAGCTTGAGCCGGGCGATGAAATCATCCTCTACACCAGCCAGCGCTCCTACATTTACACTGTTCAGCAGAGCCAGCTGGTTGAGCCAACCCGGGTCGAGGTTATGGCCCCCACCCGTGAGCCCGTTGTGACCCTCATTTCCTGTTACCCCTACCGGGTAGATGACCAACGCATCGTCATCACTGCCCTGCTATCCGAACAACGTTAGGTGTCGGCAGCCCGCTGCCGTTTCCGATCTTTTTTTAGGAGAATGTTGATATGAGCAAAGTTTCGTTTGAGAACAAACCAGCCTCCTCGGCTTCACGCACCGCCCAGGAATTCAACCCCGATTACAGCTATGTGAGCAAAGACCTGAAGCGGATTGGCCTGTTGGCTGGTTCGTTCTTCGCCATCCTCATCATCCTGTCCTTCTTCCTGCGCTAATTGAGCGTCTCGTTTGTCCCCGGGCCGGTGGATGTTGCACCAGAGGTGCTGGCAGCCCAGGCCCGGCCAATCCTCTCACACCACAGCGCCGAGTTCCTGGCACTCCACAAGCAGCTGATTGAACGCCTTCAGCCGCTTTTTGGCACTCGCCGCCCGCTCTTCCTGAACGGGCTTTCGGCCACCGGGCTGCAAGAAATTGCCCTGCGCAATCTCGTCTCGCAGCAGCTGCTGGTGTGCGTCAATGGCCCGGCTGCGGAACGGTGGGCCGAGGTCGGGCGTGCCAATGGCAAGGCTGTCCGCATCCTGGAAAGCGATGCCGGAGCGCCCATCCTGCCCGAGCAGCTCCAGGCCGCCCTGCAACAAGAGGCATGCGATGCCGTCGCCATCGTCCACAACGAGAGCGCCTGCGGGGTGCAAAACCCGCTCCCCGAATTGCTGAGCCTCATCCGGCAGATGGCCCCCCAGACCCTGACGCTGGTGGATGCCGTCTCCTCGCTCGGCGGGGTTGCACTCGAGATGGATGCCTGGGAGATTGATTGCCTGTTTTGCGATTCGCAGCACTGCCTAGCGCTGCCGCCCGGCCTGGGCATCCTGGCCGCCTCGGAACGCGCCCTGCAAATCGCCGAAACCATCCCGCAGCGCGGTTGGGCCTATGACCTGCTGCGCATGGAGCGCATGCGCCAGCGCGAAGGCATCCCTGCCAGCCCGCCCATCCCACTCCTCTATGCCCTGGATGTGCAACTCGACCGCATCCTGGCCGAAGGGCTGGAAAACCGCTTTGCCCGTCATGCCAGCCTGGCACAATTGGCCCAACAATGGGCGCTGGCCCATGGCCTGCCGCCACTCGCCAATGACCCCTACCGCTCCAAGACTGTCACCGTGCTGAACAACAAATTGGGCTGGAGCCTGGCCGAGCTGAACAAATTCCTGGCCGGGCGAGGGATGAAGATAGATGGCGGCTATGGCAAGCTCAAAGATAGCACCCTGCGGATTGCGAGCATGGGCGAAATCCAGCGCCATCAGCTGGAGGAATTGCTCAACAGCCTGAACGCATGGGCCGAGAAAGGCTGAGCCGATGCGCTGGGTTCGTCAACTCCGTCCCCACGCCGATGAAAGCCGCCTCTACCGCACCGCCCTGTTCATCACCCTGGGCGGCAACCTGATTTTGGTGATTGGTAAAGCGATTGCAGCCAGCCTGAGCGGTTCGGCGGCGCTCTATGCCGATGCGGCCAATTCCGCCTCGGATGTGGCCTACTCGCTGCTGATGGTGCTGGGCCTGACGCTCGCCATTCAGCCGCCCGACCTCAGCCACCCGCAGGGCCATTATCGCTTTGAGCCATTTGTGGGCCTGCTCATCACACTCTCGATGACCTTTGCCGGCTACGAAGCTGCCCGCACAGCCATCGAACGTTTCATCGCCGGCGGCGCTGCCATCCAGCCCGGGCTGCCCACGCTCGTGCTGTTGACGGCTGCGGCCATCAAGGGCGGCATGTTCCTGCTCATCCGCCGCCTGGCAGAGCGCCTGCATTCGCCCACCCTGCGCACAACAGCCGCCGACAACCTGAGCGACGTGCTCACCTCACTGGCGGCCTTCCTCGGCATCCTCGGCTCGCAGCTCCACCCCCTGCTCGACCCGGTTGCCGGTGTGCTGGTTTCGTTGTGGATCTTTCGGGCCGCTTTTCTGGCCGGGCGTGAGAACATTGGTTTTCTGACGGGCGCTGGCGCATCGGAGGAAGTGCGCCTCAAACTGGTACAAACTGCCCAATCCATCGCCGGTGTGCAACGCGTTCACCACCTGATGACCGATTACGTTGGCCCGCGCCTGATTGTAGATATGCACATCAACGTGGATGCAGAGATGAGTTTGCGCGCCGCGCACACCATCTGCGACCAGGTGATTGAGGCGCTGGAGGCCCTGCCGGAAGTGGATCGCGCCTATGTCCACCTCGAACCGGAAGACTGGACGGACTAGGGCGCTGCACCGCCTGGTGCAGCTGCTGTTGGCCGCCCTGCTCACCTGGCTGTTGGTGCTGAACGGCCTGGCGGATGGCTATGTGCGCGCCCTGATGCATCCGCCCTGCCCGGCAGGCCCCGAAACCTGGCCCGGCTATCAGTCAATTGCCATTCAAACCGAGGATGGCTACACACTGCGCGGCTGGTGGCGTCCGCCGCAGAATGGGGTCGTCATCCTGCTGTTGGGCGGGAATGGGGCCAGCCGCGAGACGATGCTGCCCGAAGCAGACTGGCTGGCCGGGCAAGGCTATGGCGTGCTGACGATCGAGTATCGCTCCTGTGCGGGCGGCCCGGCCACCCTGGGCTACCGCGAGGCGAGCGACCTGCCGCGCCTGGAGGCCTTTGTGCGCTCCCAGCCCGGCGTGCAGACGGTGGTTGTATTCGGCTTTTCAGCTGGCGGCGTGGCGGCCATTCTGGGCGCGGCCCGCAGCCCGGGCGTGCAAGCGGTGATTGCCCAGGGCCAATACAGCAGCCTGGCGCACGAAATCACCAACGATGGGGCGCGCTTCCCCTCCCTGCAATGGCAAATCAACCACCTGGTGCTGCTCAATTTCTGGCTGCGCCTGGGGGTTAACCCGCAAGGCGTCAACCCGCGCGCCAGCCTGTCCGAGCTAAATGGGCGGCCCGTGTTGCTCATCTTTGGCGAAGGCGAGGCCGAGAACAACCAGGCCTGGCTGCAAGCCCAGGCCGCCGGCGCCAATGCCGAGCTTTGGATTGTGCCCGGGGCGGCGCACGGCGGCTACTGGCAGGCGCAACCAGCGGAATATGAGGCGCGCCTGCTCCGTTTTTTGCAACGTTCAACGGATTAGCAATGGCAGGGCTATGGCGCCCGGCCCATTCAGAATCGTAATCGTACGCTGTGCCGGGTCACCCAATTGCAACTGGCTGGGCGTGTGCAACTGCACTTGCAAAGTTTGGGGCGGTTCGTGCCATCCATCGGCATAGGTCAGCAGTTCAATGCTGCGCGGCGTGCCATCTGCCGCCGCCCACGAAAAGCTGCCGCTCTGTGCGCCATAATCCAGCCCGGCTAGCGCCGAGCCATCCCGCGTCTCAAACGCCACGCTGTGCGGTGCAAGGTCACAGGCCTCCTCCCCGCCCAGTTCCACCTGCAAGGTCAGCGTTTGGCCCTCCGGCAGTGTTTCGCCCTGCTCGGCGCTCAGACGCACGGTGCAAGGCGGCAGCGCCTGCTGATAGGCCGCCCAAACATTCAACACCCCATACCCATAGACGTTATTGGGCAGTGCGTCCGGTGCATCGCCGCATTGTGCGCTGGTGCGCGGGGTTGCGGCCGTTTCCAGCAGCGCCTCGGTTGCATCCACATCCCCGCGCAGTGCCGGGAAGCGCGACCAAAGCAGGGCCACCGCCCCAGCAACATGCGGGGCGGCCATCGAGGTGCCGCTCATCGTCACATAGCCACCGCCGCGGGCCGTCGAACAAACCGAAATGCCGGGCGCCACCAGGTCTGGCTTGCGGCGGTTACTACCATCCACTGTCACCGGCCCCCGGCTGCTGAGCGAGGCAATTTCGTTGCTATTCTTTTGCGTTGCCCCAACCGTAATGGCGGCATCCACCAACCCGGGCGGGTCGTTGACCGTTGAGCAGGCGCTGCCAGCATTGCCAGCCGAAACCGCGAAGAAAATCCCGGCCGCGCGCAGGTTTGCCACGGCGGTATCAAAAGTATGCACATCGCACAACTCGCTGGCTGGGCAGCCATAGGAATTGCTAATCACATCGGCGTGCAAATCCGGGTTGGGGTTCTGATGCGCCGCGTCCCAGGGGGCCAGAAAGAAATCGAGACATTCCAAATAGGTGCTAGGCCGTCCAATTCCATTCTCCATGTTGCGGCAGGCAATC
Organism: uncultured Anaerolinea sp.; assembly: GCA_964453115.1. GTDB lineage: Bacteria > Chloroflexota > Anaerolineae > Anaerolineales > Anaerolineaceae > JAIWNK01. The sequence goes on from CAYVRT010000027.1 coordinate 21,282, forward strand.
CAGGTGGCACCGGGCGCCAGCCCCACGCCCTGAGCGCCGACCGAGGTGCCGAGCGTGTGTGTGCCATGCCCATAATCATCGCATGGCACGCCGGAATTCAAACCGCACACATTGCTGCCGGTTGGCGGCAGGTCTTCGTGAATCGCGTCCCACCAGTTGTAGGCATGGCTGGCCGTGCTGCCATTCCAGCCGCGATAGGTGGGTTTGAGGGCAGCATGGTCCCAATGGATGCCTGTATCGGCATTGGCAACCACCACACCACTGCCAGTTGTGCCAGTCTGCCAGACGGCATCGGCCTGCACCCAGGCGACATTCCATTCCACGCCCCCTGCCGGGCAGGCAAGCGGGCCGGCGGGGAGCGGCTCTTCCAGTGCAACAGCAAAGGCGCGGTCTGAAACAATCGCCGCCACATCCGGGCGGGCAGCCAGTTCCAGCACCAGCGTCCGGTCAGCACGCAGCGCCAGGGCATTGACCAGCGTGAAAGAGCGGTAAGAAACCCCGGCCCGCTGCAAACGGGCAGTGAGGGCCGGCTGTGTTTGCCCGGCCACATCGGCCAGCGCAGCATAAACAGCATTGGCGCGCTGCGGCAGAGCAGCCGGGCGCGCCGCCTGTGCTGCATTGGCCTGTTCAGCCAGAATCACCAAGACCGGCACACGCTCGGCCTGTGCCAGGTCTTGCCAGACGAGCGGCGAAACCTTGCCCTGTGCCTGAACAGGCTGCACCGCCCACCCACCCCACAGGGCACTCAAAATTAGCAGAACCGCCATCCACCACAAACTGCGTTTCATTGTGCGCTCCCTAGACGGAGAAAAGAACATGCTGCTGCAAAAAACGCTCGACGCGCGGGTAATAATCCAGCTGCGTTTCGGTGCGCCGGAAGCCATGCCCCTCGTTGGGGTAGAGTGTGTATTCCACCATCACCCCGCGCCGCCGCAAGGCCGCCACCATTTGCTCGGCCTGGCTGGGCGGCACAACGCGATCCTCACCGCCCTGGAAGAGCGCCAGCGGAGCGCGAATGCCCTCAACATGGAAGATGGGCGACCAGGCATGGTAACGTTCCGCCGCCTCGGGCAGCGGCCCAACCAGCGAATCGGTGTAGTGCAGCTCGAATTTGTGCGTATCCGCATCGAACAAATTGGTAACGCCATAATTGCACACCCCGGCCCGAAAGACATGCGGGAAGTGAATCAGTGCGTTCAAGACGGTGTAGCCACCTGCGCTACCGCCAATGATGACCATCTTTTTCGGGTCTGCCAGGCCCTGAGCGGCCAGCTCTGCGGCTGCCCCGGCGGCATCCTCGGTATCCACCTCACCCCAGCGCCCGCGCAGTGCATCCTGATAGCTGCGGCCATAGCCGGTGCTGCCCCGATAATTGACATCCATCCAGGCATAGCCGCGGCTGGTGAAATAGGTGCGCTCCATGCCAAAACGCTGGTTGACTGCGCTGGTTGGGCCGCCATGAATGGAGACCATCACCGGCGGCAAGCCATCGCTCTCAAAATCGGGATGGAGCGGCGCCCAATATAGCCCATGCACCGTGCTGCCATCCGCTGCCTGCCAGTGCATCGGCAGGGGCAGGGGCATAAAATCGGGGGAAAGGTTCTCGCTGGTGCTGCGCGCCCGCACCTGCCAGCGCCCGCCCTGCCAGACCATCAGGCGTTCCGGCACCTCGGGGCCAGCCGCCAGGCAGGAAACAGCCTCATCAACCGGCGAAACGGAAAGCTGCCACATCCAGGCATAGGGTGCGCTCTCAATCTGCTGTGCGCTGCCATCCAAATCCACCGCCCACAGTTCCGAGCGCCCGCCCCGATTGCGCAGGCTGTAAATGCGGCGGCTGTTCGGACTCCAACCATAGCTGCGGACGCCCTGCACCCAGGTGGGCGGCGTCAGGTGAAAGCCATCGCCGTGCAGTAAGGCCACCCGTTGCCCGGTTTGCAACTCCAGCAGCACCAGGTCTTCCCATTCGCCATTGGTGACAATGTAGCTCAGCCAGCGGCCATCCGGCGAAAACTGCGGCTGGACGGCAATTGCCTGCACATCGCCATCCACCAGGCGCTGATCGGCGAGGCGCAGCGGGCTACCCTCCAACCGTCCGAGCTTGAGGCGCGTCCCATCCCAGGGCATGTTGGGATGGTCCCACTCGACCCAGGCAATTTGTCGTCCATCCGGGTGCCAGGTTGGCTGCATGTAAAAATCGGCCCCGCGCGCCAGTTGCAGCGGCCAGTCACGCCCTTCGGCATCCACCAGGCCGAGCAAATCGGTTTGCCCATCGCTGTAAACGTACATCACCCAGCGTCCATCCGGCGAAATGGCCGGGGCAGCTGCGGCGCCAAAGGGCGGCGTAATGGGGCGCGCCCCGCCATAGCCAAGCGAACGCCGAAAGAGCCGCCCGCCGCGCTCGGCAAACACCAGCACCCCATCGCGGACGTGGAATTCACCACCGCCATAGCCAATCCCGCCGCGCACCGATTGCTCATCGGTCAGGTCACGGCGCGCCTCGCTGCCGTTCTGGGCTGTCAACACGCCGCGATCAGAGCGCCCTTCCAGCCAAACCAGGGTGCGCCCGTCACTATCCCACTGCGCCTCGCCCAACCGAACACTTTGCCCAATCATCGTCGCCGAAACCGGGCTGGGCCACAATCCATACGGTCGTTGCTGCTTAATCATGTTGTACCTCATCTGAAAAATTCACGCCTTGCCAAACACATCCAGCAGGCGCGGCAGGGTCTGATAGCCACTCAAGCGGGCGCGTTCCTGCCCGTCGCGGAACAAAATCACCGTTGGCACCCCCAGCACCATCAGCGAACCGGCCAGCTCGCTGGCCTCATCCACATTGACCTGATAATACTGCATCCCCTTGCCCAGGGTCTCGGCCAGTTTTTCCAGTTCCGGCTCAAGCCGCTTGCAAGGTGCGCACCACGGCGCGCTAAAATCCACCAACACCGGCTGCGCGGCGCGCAGCACCTTTTCTTCAAACGCTGCCTGGCTCAGGCTGACAAATGCCGACATCTTGGCCTCCTGCGAAATGTAAACTGCATCTCTATTCTATCACGAGCAGCGGCGCGCTTCATCTGTTCCTCGAAAATGCGTTATAATCCGAACAACGTATGGACTCTTCGCTTGATTACAGCCTTAAACCAGGTTCCCAACCACCGTTCCCCACGACCCTTTCCCTTGCTCATGGCGATTTGAGCCTGCCGGTCTACCTGCCGGATGCGACGTTTGGCGTTGTGCGCACTGCCGATGCCGATGACCTGCTGCGGGTGGGTGTGCAGGGTGTGGTGATGAACACTTTTCACCTGATGCAGCGCCCCGGCTCGGTCATCATCCAGGCGTTGGGCGGCCTGCACCGCATGAGCGGCTGGCCGCGCCCCATCCTGACCGATTCGGGCGGCTTTCAGGCCTATTCGCTCATCCGCCAAAACGCCAAATTCGGCAAAATGGATGAGCGCGGCATCACCTTCAACCCGGAAGGCAGCACGCGCAAATATCAACTGACGCCCGAAAAATGCATTCAGCTACAAATGGCCTATGACTCCGACCTGCTGATTTGCCTGGATGACTGCACGCACGTGGATGCCTCGCCCGAGGAACAACGCCGCTCGGTGCAGCGCACCATCGCCTGGGCCAAACGCTGCAAGCGTGAGTTTACCCGCCTGGTGGAGCAAAAGCGCCTCGAGGAGCCGCTGCGCCCGCGCCTGTTTGGCGTCATTCAGGGCGGCGGTCTGCCTGAGTTGCGCCGCGAATGCGCCGAGGCCCTGCTGGAAATCGGCTTCGATGGCTTTGGGTTTGGCGGCTGGCCGCTGGATGGTGAGGGCAACCTGTTGAGCGACATTCTGGCCTATACCCGCAGCCTGGTGCCGGCTAGCCTACCAATGCACGCCCTGGGCGTTGGACATCCCAAAAACGTGCTTGCCTGTTACCGCCTGGGCTATGGCATCTTCGATAGCGCCATGCCAACCCGTGATGCCCGGCACAACCGCCTGTATGCCTTCCGTCAGCCACAGCCCAACCTGGTTGGCGATTGGCTGCAATTCATCTACCTGAACGATGAGCGGCACATGCGCAGCGATGCGCCCATTTCCCCCGGCTGCGATTGCCCGGTCTGCACCCGCTATTCAATCGGCTATCTGCAACACCTCTTCAAGCTCGGCGATGGCCTGGCACAGCGCCTTGCCACGTTGCACAACCTGCGCTTCATGAATGCGCTTTGTGACCAGCTGCGCCCCCAGGCAGATGTATGATTCCCCTGACGGCTGAAGACCTGTTGCCCGACATTCTGCACGGCAGTTATGCCGCCATCGAACCCGGCCTGGCACTGCGCCTGGCCGCGCAGGAGCTTGCCCGGGGCCGCAGCCGCAAAGAGGCAATTAAGGCTGTGCGCAGCAAATTGCATCAGGTGGGCGGCGCCTATCAACCCGCCCCGCCCGATTACGCCCGCGCCCGGGCCGAGCTTGCCGCCCTGCCAGCGGAGCGCTCTGACCCTGCGCTGCATGAGTTCTGCCGCCGCTGGCTGGGGCAACACACCTCCACCCGCGAGCGCTTGCCCCTTCTGGAGAGCAAGCCGCACTTTTACACCCTGACACTCGGCAGCCTTGGCCCGCTGCACAGCATTCTCGACCTGGCCTGCGGCCTGAACCCGCTCTCTCTGCCCTGGCTGCCGCTTGCACCCCAGGCCACCTACACCGCCTGCGACATCTACCGCGACCTGACCGACTTCGTGCAGGATTTCTTCCGCCATGTGCAACAACCTGGCACGGCCATGCTGTGCGACCTGACCGAGAACATTCCAGATACGCCAGCCCAATTGACGCTGCTGCTGAAAACCCTGCCCTGCCTCGAGCAGGTGGATAAGAAAGTTGCGCTGCGCCTGTTGAATGGCCTGCGCAGTGAATATCTGTTTGTCTCTTTCCCATCCCGCTCGCTCGGTGGGCGCGGGCGCGGCATGGTGGAAAACTATGCCACTCATTTTGAGACGTTGCTGCTCCACAGCCCCTGGCAATTGGTGGAGCGGCGGCTGTTTGCCAATGAACAAACCTTCCTCCTGCGCCATGCCTGACCTGGATGCTCTGACCGCCGAACTGCTGCGCGCCCCCAAATATCGTCAGCTCGACCTGCCGCCCGAAACGGCCCGCGCCCTGCTGGAGCAGGAGTTGCCGCGTCACCGCACCACCCGGGCCGCAATCAAGGCAGCGCGCGAGAAACTGCATCAAATCGTGGCCCCCTACCTGGGCGACCCGGATTACCCCGGCGCCATCACCGCCCTGCAGGCTGCCTTTGCCGACGGGCCGCAGCAAGTGCGCAACACCTGCGCAGCCCTGATGCAGGCCCATGCCTCCACCCACGAACGCCTGCCGCTGCTCGATTCCTTGTACCCGCGCCTGTTTGCCCTCACCGGGCAGCCGCAAACCATCCTCGACCTGGCCTGCGCCCTGCACCCGCTCAGTTTCCCCTGGATGGGCCTGCCCAACAGCACCCGCTACCATGCCTACGACCTGCACGGCCCGCGCTGTCAGTTGCTGGCACACTATTTCGCACTGCAAGGCCTGCCGCCGCTGGTTGAACAGGCCGACATTCTCGTCCACCCGCCACAGGTAGAGGCCGATGTGGCGTTCTTCTTCAAAGAGGCGCACCGCTTTGAGCAACGGCAGCATGGCTGCAACCGCCCCTTCTGGCAGGCGCTGCATGTACGTTGGCTGCTCGTCTCACTCCCCATCACCGACCTGACCGGCCATCACTCGCTGCTGGAACGGCAGCGCCGCCTGGTCTATGATACACTCGATGGGCTGCCCTGGCCGGTTGAGGAAGTGCTGATTGGCAGTGAAATGGTGTTTTGCATCCGCAAGCCAGATTAGGGCAAATTGCTCTTCTGGCGCTGCTGATAGTGGGGACAGGTGAGAATATCATCCTCCAACCCCGATTCGCAGCTCGGCCACAATTCAGGCGTTACCACACCCTGGCGCATGTGTTGATGCAGCAAGGGGCAGTGGGTTGGACGGACATCCTTCAATATCCCTTCCACAATCCGCACCGAGGAATCACTCTCAGCCAGATAGCGCTGACCAAACACGCGTTCATGAAGCCGTTCCAAATCGTTCAACAAAGCATTCAAAATCATCGCTACCCGGTTAACATATTGCTCATAATACAGCCCCCGGTCATAATCCTGACGGACATAATTCATTTGCGTTTGCCGCCGGGACAGGCCAACCAGCCACAGATTGACCCCATAGCCCAGGCCAGCCAGCCCCAATCCCGAAACCCACAGCACCACCGGGTCCTGAAACAGGGCAAAGCGCTGCCCAAGCCACTGAAACAACGTCAGGCCGCTTGCTGCTGTGATGGTCATGGTTGGCAGTGACTTGAGAAAATCCTGAAAACTTTTGCCAAAGTTGAGGCTGTCGCGCACATTCTTCAAGTAGGCCTCGCGCAGTTGCTCATTCTCATAAAAGTTCAATGTCCGGCCCTTATACACCGTATCCAGGCTGCGCAAGCTGGATTGCAACGTCGCATGCGCAGCAATCATGTACTCATATTCAAGCGGGCGCTCGCTGCGTTCCTTCTCCGCCCGGTTCAACAACCCTTTCAACATACCCTCGACCATGGCTGCATTTTCATGCGAAGACACATCGTCCGAAAAAGCCCCCGTCAATGCCCAAACCATGCGCACCGCCGTCGGCGGCGGCAGCAAAACGGTACTCTGCTGATCTTCCATCTCATGCCTCCCAGGAAAAAATTGATCCGTTTTTGCACAATCCAAAAACCTATCTGATTTTACATCAAAAGTGGTAAACTAAGCATAGCTTGAACGAAAAGGAAATGCTCATCATGCCTGTCATCTACCCATTTACCGCTATCGTAGGCCAGGAGCGCATGAAGCGCGCCCTGGTGTTGAATGCCGTCGAGCCGCGCATTGGTGGCGTGCTGATTCGCGGCGAGCGCGGCACGGCCAAATCCACTGCTGCACGGGCCCTGGCCGCCCTGCTGCCCGAGGTGAAAGTCGTCAGCGATTGCCGCTTTGGCTGCGACCCGGATAGCCCATCCACCTGGTGTACTGAATGCCGGGAACGTGCAGAACGCAGCGAAGCCCTGCCGCAGGCCATGCGCCGCACCTCGTTCGTCAACCTGCCCGTCTCCGCCACCGAAGACCGGGTTGTTGGCACCCTGGATATTGAAAAAGCCATCCAGGAAGGGACGCGCCGCTTTGATGCGGGCGTGCTGGCCTCGGCCAATCGCGGCCTGCTTTACATTGATGAAGTCAACCTGCTCGATGATCACGTGGTGGATGTGCTGCTCGATTCCGCTGCAATGGGCATGAACATTGTTGAACGTGAGGGCATCTCCTTCAGCCATCCGGCACGCTTCATCCTGGTTGGCACAATGAACCCGGAAGAAGGCGACCTGCGCCCACAACTGCTCGACCGCTTTGCACTCTCGGTAGATATTGTTGGCATTCACGATGCCCGACAACGCGTCACCATCATGGAGCGCAACCTGTCGTTTGAAGCCAATTCAGAAGCCTTCCGCGAAAAATGGCTGGCGCACGAACAGGAACTCTCGCACCAGATTGAACAGGCGCGCCTGCTCCTGCCGCAGGTGCGCTACAGCAGCCGCGACCTGCTTTCGATTGCCGCCCTGACTGCCTCACTCAACGTAGATGGTCACCGGGCCGACCTCGTCATCCTCAAAGCCGCACGCGCCCAGGCCGCCTTTGAAGGCCGCACCGCCATCAGCGACCGCGACATTGCCCTGGCTGCCGAACTGGCCTTGCCGCACCGCATCAAGCGCGGCCCCTTCCAGCAAGCCGAAATGAGCATGGAGCAATTGCAAGATCGAATTGAGCAATTGCAAGGCCAGGTTTCAACCGGCATGGAGGGCGAAGAAGAAATGCAAGACGGCGAAGAGCAAAGCGGCGAGCAAAAAAAAAAGTAACCGAGACCATCCTCTCTGATCAGCCCAGCCCACAAGGCGAACCGAGACCCGATCCGCAAAGCATTTTTGACCAGCGGAATGCCAGCTGGTGGGAAGGCGGCCAAAAGGTCAAGGCAACCGAGCCATTTGCTCCACGTCGCCTGGATACGCCGCTGGATAAAATGGTGCGTCAGCAGGCAGGCCGCCGTTCACGCACCCGCACCGACCGCAAACGTGGGCGCTACATTCAGGCCCGCCCGACTCCGCATCAGGCCTATGACCTGGCATTTGATGCCACCCTGCGCAACGCGGCCCCCTTCCAGACCCGCCGCAGCGAGCAACGCAAACGGGTTGCTTTTGCCATTCAACCCGGCGATTACATGCGCAAAGTGCGCGTCCGCCGCACCGCCAATCTGATTCTCTTTCTGGTTGATGCTTCCTGGTCTATGGCCGTTGCCGAACGAATGGCTGCCACGAAGGGCGCCATCCTCTCGCTGCTAACCGATGCCTATCAGCGCCGCGATCGCGTTGGCCTGATCGTCTTCCAAAAAGACCGCTCCACCCTGGTGCTGCCCCCCACCAATTCCGTCCTCCTCGCTCAACGCGCCCTTGCCAACATCCCGGTTGGCGGCAAAACCCCGCTCGCCGCCGGGTTAGACCTGGCCTACCGCGTCCTGCGCCGCGAAAAGTTGCTTCACCCCGATGTGCAACCCCTGCTGCTCGTCCTGACCGATGGCGCCGGCAACGTCTCGATGGGTCACCTGCCACCGCAGGAAGAGGCCTATCGCCTTGCTCGCCAAATTGCCGAAGAAAAAATTCACAGTGTCGTCATCAACATGGAGCATATCGCCTTTGACCAGGGCCTGGCAAGCGCCCTGGCCGAGCAGCTTGCCTGCCCCTGCTACACCATCACCGAACTGCGCGCCGAAAACCTCTACCTGGCCGTCCGTCAGGAAATGGCCCAGGTGCGCAACGAGCTGCCTCAGCTGCGCTAAATATCCTCATTGATTGAGTCTTTCCCCCATGCCGATGATTAACGCCCAATCGCCGGCAAAAACAGGGCATTGGCAAAGCCTGTGAGAATGCGAAATTCATCGGCACCTACATCACAGCTGCTGCCCTGCGGCCTGACCTGCCGGTCAATGTCATCCGTTGGCGCACCTGCACACCCACCCGCATCCCGCGCCGGACTGCTATCAGCCAGATGCCCATCCGCCAACAACTGCGGCTCAGCCAAAAAGCTATGCGCCTCATCGGTCACATGCACCTGCCATTGCGCCAGGCTGCCATCCTCCAACAATGTATCGGGACGCTGATCAGTAAACGTACAGGCCCCATCCACCGCATGATAAAGTTGAAAATCCATCGTTGGCATTCCTGTCAGCGCTGGCAAAGGCCCAAGTTCATCTTCTTCTGCATAGCGAATGAAAACACACACCGTCGGCATTCCGCTCGATTGCAAAATCAAATTGTTGCCCATCACCGGGTTCACCGAGGCCGGACGCCCTGCCCCCGGCTCCCAATCCTGAAAAGTTACCCCAAAATAGAGCGGGCTGTGTGCAGCCTGTGCCGTATCAATCAGCGTATTGTTCCACACCTGTGCATCTTTTGCGGCATAGAGACCAATGCCAGCCAGTTGTGTATCGCGAATGATGTTGTTGCGCACCACACCGCCAATGCTTTCATAATATTCCGGGTTGACGGTCAGGTCGAAAAATTCAGGGCTGGTATCAAACCCCACCAACACGCCGGCATCCCCGGTGCGTTCAATACGGTTGCGTTCAATCACACAATCCATTGCCCCACCTTTAAAATACAGCCCGGTCGAAGATGTATCATGAATATAACTATCCTGGACAATCATCCGGTCACCGTTGACGTTATCAATTCCCTCGGCGCTCTCCGGACGGACACTCAGGCCCGTGTTATACAATTCGCTGCGTCGAATGGTAATGTCATCACAGCCAGGTGTGACCTTGATGGCAGCATTGCCTGTATCATGCACTTTGACATCCTCAATCAGAATATTGGATGCGCCGCTGCGGTCATCGGGGTCTCCCCAATCCCAACGCGTTTCAAACTTAATTCCATACCAATACCCACCAATGATTTCCAGTCGTTGCAGCCGTCCACCTGAGCTATCCACATCAAAGCGCACACAGGTATCGGCATTCTCTTCATCGTTAACCGGACATTCAATAATGGCCCATTCGCCATCTTGTGAGCGCAAGGTAATGTTCGGCTGCTCAATCTCCACCGTCTCCTGATAGCGGTTGTTGCTCAAGGCCGGTGCGCCGCGTAGCACAACCGCATCGCCTGGCTGTGCGGCTTGGAGCGCCCGGGCAATGGTGCGGAAAGGCTGCGCCAGGGTGCCCGTCCCACTCAGGTCATTGCCCTGGGTTGAAACATACCAGGCTGTTGCCAAAGGCTGCGGTTGCCCCCCCTCGGTTGCCAAAGGCTGCGGTTGAATTGCCTCGGTTACAATCTGCGTTGCGCGCCCATCAACACGGTTCAATGCACACAGCCAGGGCATCGCCACCAGCATCATTCCGCTCAACCAGACCGAAATCCACCTGCGCAGGTTCATCTCCATACCTCCAGCCGGAAAAAATAATCCTATCCATTATATATTCAATTGTTCAGGCTGCGGTACAATTGAGGCGATGAAATCTCGTCGGCACCTCCCCTTGCTTATCGTCACAGCGCTGTTGGCCTTTGGCATCTTGTTACCCAGGCTGGGTTTCTATTGGGATGATTGGGCCACGCTGGCCGCCTGGCGGGCCGACGGTGCACGCGGCGTATGGGAACTGCTCGGCGATCCGTTCCGGCATCGTCCCTTTTCCGGCTGGACGGTTGCCCTCTTTGGCCCACTGGCTGGCAGCACACCTTTTGGCTGGCAATTAACCAGCCTCGGCCTGCGCTGCGCCTGCGCAGCAACGCTTTATCAGCTGTTGCGCCGGCTTTGGCCACAGCCATCACAGCTTGCCCTCATCGGAGCATTGCTCTTCCTGGTCTACCCCACCTTCCTGCAACAACCCATCGCTGTCACCTACCACCAACACTGGCTGACCTTCCTGCTCTACTTGCTCAGCCTGTTGCTGATGGTATCTGCTGTGGCCCAGCCCAGCCCGGCCCGGCGCGCCCTCTTCACCCTGCTGGCGCTGATTGCCCAGGCCCTGCACCTGAGCATCTTCGAATATTTTGCCGCCGCCGACTGCATCCGGCCCTTGCTGTTATTCATCGTCCTGCCGCGCCCACAGCGCTTGCGTCGCAGCCTGCTCCATGCCCTGCCGTTCCTGCTGCTCAGCGCCACCTTCATTGCCTGGCGCCTGAGCATCTCGGCTGCCCAGGCAGACGGCAACCGTCCCGGCCTGCTGTTCGACCTGCTGCAACAACCGCTACCCATCCTGCTGCACCTGGCACGCCTGGCAATTGAGGATACATTGCACATTCTGCTGCTCAACTGGCTGCCAGCCTCGTTGATGCCGTTATGGGTCGGGGGGGTTGGACTGGGGCTAGCAGCATTCCTCTTCTGGCAAATGCGCCGCCTGCCAACCGCTTCCCCCCTACAACGCACACAGGTCGCCGCCATTCTCGGCGTTGGGCTGGTTGCCATCTTCCTTGGCTGCCTGCCAACCTGGGCCACAGACCGCGTCTCATGGCGCGGCTTTTTCTCGAACCGCTTCGGCCTGCCGGCCACCTGGGGAGCAGCCCTGCTGTGGGCCGGCTTGCTGAGCTGCCTGCCGCTTCGAAAACACCTCACCCCTGCCCTGACCAGTCTGTTGATTGGGCTGGCTGCCGTGCTACAATTGCAAGCCGCCCTGCCCTATCAAACCGCCTGGCAGCAACAAAAAGACTATGCCTGGCAACTCTCGTGGCGCGCCCCGGCCATTGCACCCAACACAGCCATCCTTTCCACAGATTCAATCTTCCCCGGCACGCGCCGCACCTTTGCCCTCAACCAGATCTACAATCAGCCGCAGGGTAGCAAACAACTGCCGCTCTGGTTCTATTTCCTCAACGATAGCCTGGCCGAGGAAATCGGTCAGTTTGGCGAGCAGAATCAATCCTACCTCGGGTACAACTTCCAATCGCAAGCCGGCGATGTGCTGATCATCGTCTACGAGCCGCAAGATGGCCGCTGCCTGTGGATTCCTTCCCCGGCTGATGCCGACCTGCCCGGCCTGTCATCGGCCCTTTTGGCCGCCCTGCCGCTCAGCAACCCATCCCGCATTCAGGTCGAACCTCAACCTTTTGGCCCGCCAACCGAAATTTTTGGCCCGCCCCCGGCCCTCACCTGGTGCCACTACTTTCAGAAAGCCAGCCTGGCCCGTCAGCAAGGTGATTGGCAAACGGTTGCACAGCTAGCCGATCAAGCCTCGGCCCTGACACACCGCCCCGCCGCGCCCTATGAATGGCTGCCCTTCCTGGAAGGCTATGCGCACACCGGTCGCAACCGCGAGGCCCTCACCCTGACCCAGACCATCCTTGAGGCTGACCCGGCCTATCAACCCGCCCTCTGCCGCATCTGGCAAACCCTGCCCGACCCACCGCCCACCCTGCTCCATTGCCCATCCCTGGTCACCCCCTGAAATGTGACCCGCCTCACACTTGACATTCCACAAGCCTGTGATAAACTTGCGCCTATCAACTCAATAGCCCCGTGCGGCGCTCTTATCCAGAGAGGCGGAGGGACCGGCCCTGTGAAGCCTC
>CAYVRT010000028.1:0-32328 GCA_964453115.1 uncultured Anaerolinea sp.
GCCAAGTGTGCCCTATTGTGTGAGTGGAACCGGTTGTGGGCAAAAATGTGAAGGCCCTAGTGGTGATATGACCTGTGGGGCAGAGGAGGTTTGTGTGGAGTGTTGGGACTCGTATTGTGGTGTGTGGGGCCATAAATGAGGCCGCCGCCAGCCTGCACGACTTGCATTTCCAGGCGCAGATCTCGGTCGCTCACCACCCAATCCACCTGTTCATCTTGCAGCATCAGGTGCTGTGTGCGGGCGCCGGTGTGGGTTGCAAAACGGTAAAGACGACCATCCAGCCACAGGCCCATGATGAAGCCGCGAAAGGCGCTGCCCAGCCAGGGAATCATGGCGATGGATGCGGTCAGGCAGACTTGTGGGGCATCGAAATGATTGCTCTGGAACCAGATGTAGCCAGCCGGGAAGGCTTTGCCCCAGTCTTTTTCAATATAGCCGCGCCCGCCCTCAAAATCAAGTTCCTGCCCCGCCACTTGCAGCCTGCCGGAGAGGCTGTGATCGAAGCTCAGCACGCCATGATAACATTCCATCCAGGGCAGCCAGGCATACCAGCCCATGATTCCCGGTGCAAACCAGCGCACCGGCCAGGGCTGACCGCCCTCCAAACTCAGCCGTCCGCTTAGCTTTCCGAGCGGTTCGGGGCGGTCAAGTGCCAGGCTCAGATTTTCACGCGTGAAGTGGTTCTCACCAATCCGCACTTCGAAACGCTGCCGGTCGGCCTGGAATTCTTCCAGCGGGAAGCGGTGATAGGCTGTGCGCCGGGTATGGCCTTCCAGAACCTGGATGAAGGCATGACCGTCCGGGCCAAGAAAGACGCCTGGAATGATGGCGTAGCGCAGGTCTTCAGCGGCGTTGATCAGGCGATAGTACCAGCCCTCAAAGAAGGGCGGTTGGCGGTCATGTCCGTGATAAATTTCCGGATGCAGGGTTTCATAAATCCAGCGTTTCATTGGTTAACTCCATCAAGGCGGATGACAGATTATAGCATTGTTATTGTTGGTGCAGACAAGCGCCTGTAGAAGGATTGGGTGGCGGTTGGTTGGGGTGGCCGGGCCGATCTTCTTGAAAAGAGGAGCGAAAACGGGTAGACTGTTCGTATCCTGATTGCTGCGGAGCATGGAAATGAACAAGTTGCGGATCTTGGCGCTGGCCTGCTTGCTGGCGGGGTTGTTGATTGGGTTGCCTGGTGAGGTGGGGGCGGCACCTGCTGCAAAGACGTATTATGTTTCCATCTCGCAGGGCGATGATGCCAATGATGGGCTTTCGGAGAGCGCCCCGCTGCGCAGCATTGGACGGGTGAACGATTTGGCCTTGCAGCCGGGTGACCGGGTGCTGTTTCGCTGCGGCGATGTTTGGCGGGCCGAAATGTTGACCATTCGGCATTCTGGCGCAGCCGGGCAACCCATTACCTTTGGTTCCTATCCGACGGGGTGTGCCAATCAGCCGCTGTTGGCTGGCACACAGCCGGTTGCGGGCTGGGTGGCGTTGGGCGGCAACCTCTATCGCGCCAACCTTGCAACCGGGGCAAATGCCGGGCATTTTCCGTATGGCATCAATCAATTGTTCCGCAACCGGCAGCGCCTGACCCTGGGCCGTTGGCCGAACCTGGATGCGGCAGATGGTGGGTATGCAACGCTGGACTCGCAGCCTTCCGGTGCGCAGGTGATGGATGGACAGCTGCCGCCGGGCAATTGGGCCGGGGCTGTTTTGCATGTCAAGAGCATTCGCTGGGCCATTCTCAACCGTCAGGTAATTGGCTCTTCTGGCACGACCCTGACGCTCGGCAGTTCGGTCAGTTGCTGGGGGGGCAGCTGCGCTGGCTGGGGCTATTTTTTGAACAATCACCTCAACACGCTCGATCAAAATGGGGAATGGGCGGTGAGCGGGAACGAGTTGTACCTTTATTCGACTTCGGGTGCGCCGCTGGATGGGGAGGTGGAGGCTTCGGTTGTGCTGGTGGATGAGGGGCAGGCCGAGCGTTCGTGGGGGGGGATTAACCTGACCGAGGACTATGGCAGCCCAATTGCCTATGTGACGGTTGAAAACCTGGCGCTGTGGGGCTGGTTCCGGCATGGCATTACAACCCCTACCAACATGCACCCCAGCGAGCCGCACGATTTGACCCTGCGCAATAACACGATTGGCGATGTGGATGGGATTGGCCTGAATTTGGAAACCTGGGTTTGGGATGCGCAGGATGGCCGTCCGGATGGCTGGCGCGGCGGCTATGCCCTGACGGTCAGCGGCAACCGGATTGAGCGCGCCAATTCGATCGGCATCAACCTGTACAGTCGCTCTTCCACCTTTCAGCAAAACACGCTCCGTGACATTGCGCGGATTGAAAATCTGGGGGCGCGCGGCATGGGCTGCGGGTATCATCAGGGCGATGCGAGCGGTGGCATTTGCACTGAGGATGGCGATGGGATTCGGATTAAGGCGAGCAATGCCGCGGATAGTGGACATTCGAACATCTTTCAGGGCAATCGGCTGGAGCGGATTGGCTACAATGGCTTTGATGTCTTTGGGTATGGCAATTGGTTTGAGCAGAACGTCATTCAACAGGCGTGCATTTCCAAAGGCGATTGTGGTGCCGTGCGCAGCTTTGGCAGCGGGTCGCTCGGTAGCACACCGGTGCATGACCTCACCTTTCGTCAGAATATTGTTGTGGAGACGATTGGCAACACGGATGGCTGTCGGAGTGATTTTGACGCGCAGTTTGGGTTTGGTTTTTACATTGACCATTTTTCGCGTCAGGTGGTTTTGGAAAACAATGTTGTCATTCAATCTACGGCGCATGGCATCCTGTTTCAGGATTCAACCGGCACGGTTTTGGGCAATACGCTCTTTCACAATGGTGAGAATGCTGCCTATGAGGCTGCTCAGCTCTATGTTGGCAGTTCTCCAGCCTATGTGAGCAGCAGCACGGATAACCTGTTCTTTGGTGGGCGGACGAATGCCCGCACGCTGGCGCTCAACGATGGGGGACGGTTGGGGCTATCGGATCGGAATGCCTTTTATCATCCCTTCCGCTCGGCGCACATTCTGGCCGGGTCTTCCTACTCCCTGGCCGGGTGGCGCAGTGCGAGTGGCAAGGATGCGAACTCGACCGAACACTGGTATACACAGGCCGCTGGCGAAACGCCGCGCGCCCACCTCTTCTATAATGATACGCCCGTGACGCAGGTTGTGAATCTGGGCAGTGTCTATTACCTTGATTTGGAACAGCAACCGGTGTATGGCACGCTCAGCCTGGCGCCCTATACAGCGCAGGTTCTGGTTGAGAGCGGTGTGGTGGTGGATTTGGCGTTGCGCATGGAGCGGATTGGCAGCGATGAAACTGCGCCTGGGCAGGCCATGGGCTACTGGCTGACGTTGGAAAATGTCGGCGAGGTGGCGGTGCAAACGGTGACGGTTGAAAATGCGCTGCCCCTGGCAGTGGTCAATAGCAGCTGGTCGGTGCAGCCCGGGCCGGTGGAACTGCTGGATGGCTCTCGCTACACCTGGCAGATGGAGAGCTTGCCGGTGGGGGGCAGCGTGGTGTTTACGGTGCAGGGGGAATATGCCGCCGATTGGGTAGCTGGGGCGCCGTTGGTCATTTCGGCCTCTGTCTCCTCGGCCATGCCAGAAAGCAACCCGCACAACAACCAGGCGCATTTGTGGTTTGGTGATTGGCAGCGGCTATACTTGCCGATTTTGGCCCGTTGACCGGTGGGGTGATTCCGTTTTCAGCGCTTGGAAGGCGGTTTTGCCGTTTGCCAGAGAATGAGTTTGGCAACTCCTTGCATGTAATCGGGCAGGGTGCCGATTAGCATCAGGATGAAGACATCTGGCAGGGCAATGCCGGTTACCATTCTTTGACCCAGGGGGTGTTTAGCTCAAAGGCGGTGAAGCCGATTGCGGCATAGAGTGCGCCAGCCGATTCTGAATAGGAGCCGACTGTGCAAAGGGTGGCGCCCAGGTCACGAACGCGGCGCAGCCCTTCGGTCATCAGTGCTTTGCCAAGCCCGCGGCGTTGATGGTTGGGATGGGTTCCAACGGGTTCAAAAGCGGCGCTGCGGGTGACATCATCGAACCAGAGGGTGCAAAAGGCAGCCAATTCTCCATCGTCGGCCTGGGCGACCAGGTCGAGGTCGCGGCGGTAGAGCGGAGCGCGCTGCACGTTGCGGTACCATTTCATGGAGGCTGCCTGTCATGGGTTGTTGGCTTGGGCACGTTTGCAAATGCCGCGTTCCATTATAACAACGATTGAGAAAATTTCTCTTGACACCATTGTTAATTGGATTTAGAATCACATTCGTTATGACGAATGTGATTTTGGGTTCCTATGAAGCGATGGCGCAGTTGTTTCGGGTGCTTTCTCATCCGGCGCGACTGGCGATTTTGTCTGCGCTGCGCGAGGGGGAGCATTGTGTCTGTCATCTTGAAGCGCATTTGGGGCTGCGGCAGGCCTATATCTCGCAGCAGTTGATGGTCTTGCGCGAGGCGGGGGTGGTGCAGGACCGTCGGGAGGGCTGGAATATTTTTTACCGGGTGGTGCGCCCGGAAGTTTTTGGCCTGCTCGACCGGTTGGGTGGTTTGCCGCCGGTTGCGGCGGTGGCCTGCACCTGTCCGCATTGTGAGCAGCAGGCAAGAGAAAATTTTCAAAATCAGGAGAGTGTGCTTTGCAACCGTCAACCCCCTCGGTGACCCACAGGCTTTCATTTTTGGATCGCTACCTGACCTTGTGGATTTTTTTGGCAATGGCTTTGGGTGTTGGGCTTGGTTTTCTCTTCCCGGCGGCAATTATTTCTTTCAATGAGGCGGTTTCGCTGGGAACGACCAATTTGCCGATTGCAATTGGATTGATTTTGATGATGTATCCACCTTTGGCCAAAGTGCATTACGATGACCTGGGCAAGGTTTTTCGCAATGGGAAGGTGCTTGGGCTATCGCTGCTACAAAACTGGGTCATTGGGCCGTTGCTCATGTTTGGGTTGGCGGTGCTCTTCCTGCGGGCGTATCCTCATTACATGGTGGGGCTGATTATGATTGGCCTGGCGCGCTGCATTGCAATGGTGATTGTCTGGAATGAGCTTGCGAAGGGCGATACGGAGTATGCTGCCGGGTTGGTGGCGTTCAACAGTATCTTTCAGGTGCTTTTTTACAGCGTCTATGCCTATCTGTTCATTACAGTGCTGCCGACCTGGTTTGGTTTGCAGGGCAGTGTGGTCAATGTAACCATTGGTGAGATTGCGCGCAGTGTCTTCATCTACCTTGGCATTCCGTTTTTGGCGGGTTTTCTCACCAACCGGATTGTGGGGCGCTGGAAGGGGAAAGAATGGTATTCCACGCGCTTCATTCCGAGAATCAGTCCATTAACGTTGATTGCGCTGCTGTTCACGATTGTGGTCATGTTTAGCCTGAAGGGCAACCTGATTGTCACCATTCCGGGCGATGTGCTGCGGATTGCTTTGCCGCTTTTGATTTATTTCGTGCTGATGTTCCTGGTGAGCTTTGGGATGGGCAAATTGGTGGGCGCATCGTATCGGAAAACGACAACCCTGGCGTTTACCGCGGCCAGCAATAATTTCGAGCTGGCAATTGCAGTGGCGGTGGCTGTTTTTGGCATCCATTCGGGCGAGGCCTTTACGGCGGTGATTGGGCCATTGGTTGAGGTGCCGGTGATGATTGGGCTGGTGAATGTGGCTTTTTGGTTGCAACGTAAGGTGTATGGAGACAAAGTGGAAGCAGGTCAGTCTTCTGCCGACATTTGTTGATTGAAAGTTTAAGACCAGTTTCTTTGGAGGTTTTCGATGATTTCAATTAAGATTTTAGGGTCGGGATGTGCCAATTGCAAACGCCTGGAGGCACTGGCGCGCAAGGTGGCGGCGGATTTGGGGCTTGAGGCCGAGTTTGAGAAGGTGACGACCATGGATGAAATTATGAAGTGGCCGATTCTTTCCACGCCGGGCCTGGTTGTGAATGGGCAGGTGGTTTCTTCGGGGCGCATTCCCGGTGAGGCTGAGGTGATTGCCTGGTTCAAGCAGGCCTGAATGCCTTGCGCAGGGCAGAAGACCTGCCCTGCTTTTTTTGAAAAAAAGAATATTCAATATTTAGAATACGAGGTTCTTTCATGGAATCGGTTTTGCAATACCTGGGGACGTTGCTCTGGTCAGGCTGGACGGGGTTGCTGGATTATCTGGCTGCGCACGTGCTGCTGTGCTTGGTGCCGGCCTTCATCATCGCGGGCTTCATGAGTTCAATGATCCCCAAAGAGACAATCACGCGCTATTTGGGGCCAAAGGCTTCGAAATGGGTCAGCTATCCGGCTTCGGCCTTGGGTGGGTTTATCCTGGCTGTTTGTTCCTGTACCATTCTGCCGCTCTTTGCTGGCATTTGGAAGCGCGGTGCCGGGCTGGGGCCGGCGATTACCTTCCTGTTCGTTGGGCCGGCGATTAACATCCTGGCAATCAGCTATACGGGTGCAACCATTGGCATGGATATTGCGGTGGCCCGATTGGTGCTTTCGATTGCGTTTGGCATTCTGATCGGTTTGATTATGGCGTGGGTCTTTCGCAAAGAGGAAAGCGCCCGTCAATTGGAGCTGCAGGCCAGCGGTGTCTTTGACCAAACCGCAAAAGTGAAACCGGCGGTGTGGGGGCTCTTTCTTTTGTTGGTTGCTGTCTTGATTGTTGGCACTTTGCAGATTGACCTTTTGACCAGGGTGTATGCCAGTGTGCAGTTGCCTTTGGCCTGGGCGAATGGCTGGGGGGCGTTCCTCTCCTCCATGAACCTGACCATTCAAGGGGCGGTTTTGATCCTGATGCTGGTGGTGCTGGGGTTCACGGCCTGGAAAGGGTTTGAGAAAATCTTCGATGGGTTTAACGGATGGACTTATGCGGCCCTGGCTTTGCTTGCACTTACGATTCTGATTGCAGCACCCAAAGAAGAGGTCGGCTCGCTGGTGATTGGGTTGAACGGTCGGTTGATTGGGGAGGTCATCCTCCTCATCAGCATTGCAATTGTTGCAAGTCGTTCGTTCACCCGGGATGAACTTGGCGGTTGGTTTTGGGAGACCTGGAAGTTTGTCAAGCAAATCTTCCCATTGCTGATTGTGGGCGTTTTTGCTGCCGGGGTCGTCAAGGTCATTATTCCCGAAACCTGGGTGCGCAGCCTGGCTGGACAGAACACGATTGCTGCGAACCTGGTGGGTGTGCTGTTTGGGGTGTTCATGTATTTTCCAACCCTGGTGGAAGTGCCTGTTGCAAAGATGTTCCTTGACCTGGGCATGGCGCGTGGCCCCTTGCTGGCCTATTTGCTGTCCGACCCGGAGCTTTCGTTGCAATCCATTCTGGTGTTGAATGGGGTGATGGGGCGCAAGAAGGTGATCCTTTATGTTGGGCTGGTGGCCTTGTTCAGCACGCTAGCCGGGTATCTCTTTGGGCTGTTTCTGGCGGGTTGAATGGGAGTACAATTGGGCATTGATTCTGGATCAAGAGGTGTTGAATGAAACGACGAACTGCGTTTTTGTGGGTTGTTTTCTGTCTGGCGGCGTGGTTCCTGCTTGCGGCAACGGGGCCAATGGCTCCTGTGGCGCAAAGCACCCCAACGCCAGCGGCCAATCAGCCGACCTATATTTACCTCTTTTGGGGGGATGGCTGCCCGCATTGTGCAGCAGCCGAGCCATTTTTGGAAGCGTTGACACAGCGTTACCCGAATGTGGAGCTGCGCGCCTATGAGGTGTGGTATGTGCGCGAAAATCAACAGGTCTTTACCGATATGGCAGCAGCCTTTGGCTTTCAGCCGCAGGGTGTGCCGACCATTTTCATCGGGGAACGCTACTGGGTGGGCTTTTCAGAACACTCGGGCCAGGATATAGAGGCGGTGGTGAGCGCCTGCGTCCAGAATGGTTGCAAGGATGCGGGGGCGGGCATTGTGCCGCTGCCTGCAGT
This sequence comes from uncultured Anaerolinea sp., assembly GCA_964453115.1. Lineage (GTDB taxonomy): Bacteria > Chloroflexota > Anaerolineae > Anaerolineales > Anaerolineaceae > JAIWNK01. The sequence goes on from CAYVRT010000028.1 coordinate 7,932, forward strand.
GGAAGACCCTCCAGCAACAGAACAGCCAACGCTTACACCGCTTGCTCAGGTCACCTCGCTGCCGGTCAATCAGCCTTCCTTAACCCCGCTTCCAACCCCGGCGTTGACGCGTGGCTGTGCTGGCAGTGCGGCCCTGGCTCTGGCTGCACTGGCCCTGCTATTGCAGCGCTGGCTGCGCTAGTGGTGCGATTGGCGGTTGAGGGGATGGGGCTGTAGGGCGGATGAAAAAACAAAAAAAAAAAAACGCGGGGCAGCTTTTGCCCCGCGTTGAGAGGGAAGGGGGGAACCAGGCTTAGCAGGCAGGGCTGCCGTTGCCGCGCCCAACACCAAAATAGGTGAAACCGAGGGCGCGCACTTCTTCGGGCAGCCAGAGGTTGCGGCCATCCAGGATGATGCGCTGACGCATCAGCCCGCCAATGCGCTGCAAGTCCAGTTGCTTGAACTCGTTCCATTTGGTGGCAAGCACCAGTGCATCGGCGCCTTCGGCCACTTCATAGGGCGTGTGGCAGATGGTGATGCTGTTCCTCAAATCGGCAGCAGCGTTTTCGGCGGCTTGCGGGTCGTAGGCGCGGATGATGGCGCCTTCGTTTTGCAACAGGTGAATGATGTCAATGGCCGGTGATTCGCGGATGTCGTCGGTATCGGGCTTGAAGGCCAGGCCCAGCACACCAATGACGCGATCGTTTAGCCCGCCGAGCGCCTTGCGCAATTTGTAGACCACGCTGCGGCGCTGATTGCGGTTGATATCCATCACGGCTTGCAGGAGCTGTGGCTGTGTGCCATGCAGGACGGCCATATGCGCCAGGGCCTTCACATCCTTGGGGAAGCAGCTGCCGCCCCAACCCAGGCCAGCTTCCAAAAAGGCTGGGCCAATGCGTTTATCCATGCCCATGCCGCGCGCCACTTCTTCCACGTCGGCGCCCAATTCTTCGCACATATTGGCAATTTCATTGATGAACGAGATGCGAGTTGCCAGGAAGGCATTCGAGGCATATTTGATCATTTCGGCGGTGCGCAGGTCGCTGATGAGGATGGGGCTGCGCAGGGCCAGGTAGAGCTGTGCCACTTTGTTGGCGGCTTCGCGGTTGGTGCAGCCGAGGACGATCCGGTCGGGGTACATAAAGTCGTTGATGGCCGAGCCTTCGCGCAAAAATTCGGGGTTGGAAACGACATTGAAATCGAGCGGGCGCCCGGCGCGGCGCTTGCGGATGATTTCGGCCACCCAATCGCCGGTGCCAACCGGTACGGTGGATTTGTTGATGATGATGATGGGCCAATCTACCAAATCGGCGATTGATTCGGCTGCTGAACGCACATATTGCAAGTCGGCTTCGCCATCCGCGCCGGAGGGGGTGCCAACAGCAATGAAGGCGAAGGAGGTGCCTTCCAGGGCTTGTTTGTAGTCGGTGGTGAAGATTAAACGACCGGCGCGCACGTTGTGCGCGACGAGTTGCTCTAGCCCGGGTTCGTAGATGGGCATGATGTTTTGCTTGAGCTTGCTGATGCGGGTTTCGTCCACATCCAGGCAGGTAACTTCGTTGCCAAGATCGGCGAAGCAGGTGCCGGTAACCAGGCCGACGTATCCCGTTCCAATGACACAAATCTTGCTCATGGGTTTGCTTACGCTCCTGAAAAGAATGGCATCGGGGAAGTCCCCCGTGCGGCTACATTATACCATTGCTAAAAGAAACACACAGGTTGAAGAACTTCATGGTTTCCGCAGCCGTTTGTACAGGCGTGCCAGGCTGGAGGCCAGATGGACGCCCAGGCCGGAGCGTTGTACCTGAGGTTGGGCGCTGCGCAGGGCGGTGCGCAGGCTTTCGGCATCGTGAAAAGGTGGCAGGCTGAGCGTGGCGCGCCCGATTTCGGCCAGGGTGTGGGCATCGGAGCCAACCGTGCTGGCCAGCCCATGCTCGGCAGCAAAGCGGGCGGCTTGCTCGTTGGGCAGGTCAGATAGGCAGCGAGCGTTGAAGGTTTCGATTGCGTCAATGTGCGGCAGCAGCTCGAGCAGGTCGGGCAGTTGCCAACCGCGTTGCGGGTCGAAAGGGTGCGAGACGCTGATGAAGGCCGCCTGTGCTTTGAGCCGTTGCAAGGTTTCGGCGATGGAGAGGTATGGTGGCACTTCTTCTTGAACAAAGAGGGCGAGAAACTCGCCTTTTGCGGTGCGGATTTCCTCGCCGATGAGAATATGTTGCGGGTCGAGGGCCTGCGCGGCGCGCGCGCCGGCAATGGTATTATGATCGGTGATGAAGAGGCGCTCCAGGCCGCGCTGCCGGGCGGTGCGCAGCATGGCGGCGGGGTCGTTCAGGCTGTCTTTTGACCAGCGGGTGTGGCAGTGAAATTCAACTTTCCAGTTCGTTGACATGTGAGGAGGCTTCCTTCAAGCCAATCAGGTCTGGGGAGAGCAACCAGGCCAGCAGCCCCAGGGCAACGCTGAGCCAAAGGGTTGCCAGGCGGATGAGCAGGGTCGCGGCAGAAGAGGCTGCCGGACTGAGCCCGTGCAGTAGGGTCAACATGCCGGCGATGGAGGCCTCGGCTGCGCCCAGACCGCCAGGCAGGGCCGAGGCCGCGCCGACAACGGTGGAGAAGGCGAGCGTGAAAATGGCAATCCCGAGCAGCGCCGCTCCGGGGGCCTCGCCCAGGCCGAGCAAGATGAGGTAGAAGCCGATTCCTTCTCCCAGCCACGAGAGGCTACCAAGCCCGACACCTATCAGGGTGGGCAGAGGGCGGAAGAGTTCAAAACTGCCTTCGTAAAACTCACGCAGCCCAGGCACAATCCGTTTCAAGAGCGGCAGTCGTGCGCCAAGTGCGAGCAGGCGCAGCGCCAGGGGGCGGATTTGTGAAATGATGATGATGGAGAGCAGGGCGGCTAGAATGAAGGCGAATGCAGGCCAATAGCGTGGATAGGCAATCACGCCCAGGGTGGAAAGCGCCAAAACAGCCAGTCCATCGCTGATGCGCTCGGCAACAACGGCGGAGATGCCGCGTCCCACTGCCAGGCCGCAGCTGCGCCGTAGCCAGACGCCTTTCAGCGCCTCCCCGGCTTTGGCGGGTGTGACGGCGAGCGGAAAACCAGCCACCCAAATGCGCAGGCTTTCGCGCCAGGGCAGGCCGCGCACGCCCAGCAAGTGCAGGTAATATTGCCATTTGACGAAGCGCAGCGTGTAGTTGAACAGGGTCAATAACATGGCAAGCGGAAACATGCACCAGTTGAAATGGCGCAGGCTTTGCCCCACAGAGCGCAGGTCTCCCAACAGGGCCAGGGCAATCAATACCAACACGCCCAGCAGCAGGCCCGGCAACAGGCGGCGGTACAGGGAGGGGCGAGCAGAAGAGGAGGACATGGCCCGATTATACCGGATTTTCGTCACCTTTTTTTGTCTGATCCGTATGGTATAATACGCCTGCTCGTTTTTTTAGTTCACTCTTTTCAACAGGAGGAAAAGATGAAACGCTCTATTTTTGTGACGCTGGCTGTCTTGTTGGTGCTGAGTTTGGTGCTGACGGCCTGCCAGAACCCCACCCCAACCCCAACGGTAACCGATATTCCGGCAACCGAGGCGGGGTACCCGGCGATTGAACAACCGGTGCAACCGCAGGGTGGGTATCCGGCCCCAAGCGGCAAGCTGATCGTGGCAACCGATGCTACATTCCCGCCCTTTGAAATCGTGGATGAGCAGACCAAGGAACTGACCGGCTTTGACATTGAACTGATGCGCGCTGTGGCTGCCAAGGCTGGCTTTGAGGTTGAATTTGTCAACCTGCCATTTGACCCAATGCTGGCTGGCCTGGTGAACTGTCAGTACGATGCTGCGATTGCTGCCATTACCATCACGGATGAACGCGAAGAGCAGATGTCCTTCAGCTCTCCCTACATCAACGCTGGACAGATTGTGGTTGTGGCTGCGGATAGCAGCATCACCGGCGCCGCCGATTTGAAAGACAAGGTGGTGGGGGCGCAACTTGGTACGACGGGCGAAATTGAGGCCAAGAAAATTGATGGCGTCACCTACAAGCCCTATGATACCTATGACCTGGCCTTCCTCGACCTTGCCAATGGGCAGATTGATGCAGTGATTGCCGATTACCCGACCGCGTTGGGCTTCATTGGCAAGAACCCTCAAATTAAGGCTGTCGGGGATGTCTTCACCGATGAGGCCTATGGGATTGCCTTCTGCAAACAAAAGACCGAGTACATTGGCGTCATCAATCAGGCGCTCGAAGAACTCCACAAAGATGGCACGATTGCTGAATTGGAGCAGACCTGGCTGGCAGGAAAATAGCAAGCTGTTTAGAAATCTGCGAGGCGTGCGCCTCGCAGATTTTTTATATCCAAGCACAGAGAGGAACCCGGTATGGAATCGGTTGAACAATTTCGGAGTTTGTGCTGGTTGGTGTTAATAGGTGGGGGAGTGGCGGCATTGCTGTATCATGTGGCGCTCTATGTCTATGCGGTGCAGCGCATTCGCAGGGTGTTGCAGCCCAAGAAGCGTTCGCCACAGGGCTATTGGGGGATGCTGGTGGGGGCGTTTTTGTTTGCTTTGATTTTGGGCTTTTTGAATGGGGCGGTGCTGACCAATTGGAGTCCAACGAATCTGGCGGAAATTTCCACCCCCGAACTGCTGCGCGGCGTGCAAGAGGCCTGGTTGTTCTTCTTGCCGGTCTTTGGGTTGGCCTGGGCAGCGGCTTTGCTGGTGATTCAATTGGCGGTCAATGTTCAGCCCGTGGGGTCAAAAGACCCGCCAAAGAAGCTCGACCCCTGGTGGCTGATGGTAATTTTGGTTGATTTTGCAATTCTGGTGCTGGCCTTTTTTCAACCAGACCCCTTCCAGCGGATTGTCTCCTATGTCCGGGATGGTATTTGGGTGACGATTTACGTTACCCTGCTGTCGTTTTTCCTGGTGCTGGTGTTTGGGTTGTTTGGCGGCCTGGGACGGTTGGCGCGCAACCCATTGGTGCGCGGCCTGTCAACAATCTATGTTGAAGTGGTGCGTGGCATTCCGGTGCTGGTGCAATTGATGTTTTGGTATTTTGCTTTTCCATCGGTGATTAAAGACGTGGGGAAGCTGTTGCAAGTCCAGGCCTGGATTGATTACAAGGCCAATCCGGTTGGCATGGCTGTGCTGGGCCTCACCTTTTGCTATGCTGCTTATATGAGTGAAGTCTATCGGGCTGGCATTCAGAGCATTTCAAAAGGGCAGATGGAAGCGGCGCGCAGCCTGGGGATGACCTATGTGCAGGCGATGCGGTATGTCATCCTGCCGCAGGCGGTGCGCGTCATCCTGCCGCCGGTTGGCAATGAATTTATTACCCTGTTGAAAGATTCATCGCTGGTGAGTGTGGTGGCGGTGGCGGATATGACACGGCGTGGGCGCGAGTTCATGGCTTCCAACTTCATCCCGGTGCAAACCTGGTTGATGGTGGCGCTGCTCTATTTGTTGATGACCCTGTTCTCAACCCGAATTGTGAACGGGATTGAGCAACGTGCCCGGTTGGAACGCTAGGAGGATGGAGATGGCAGAAGCAATCATTCAAATTCGCAATATTCACAAGCGCTTTGGCAATGTTCATGCCCTGAATGGCGTCAGCCTGGATGTGCAACGCGGGGAGGTGGTTGTAATCATTGGCCCGTCGGGGTCTGGAAAATCTACCCTCTTGCGCTGCATTAACCGGCTGGAAGAATTCGAAGAAGGCTCGATTGTGGTGGATGGCATTCCGCTCAACACGGCTGCGAACATTAATGCGGTGCGCACCGAAGTGGGCATGGTTTTTCAGCAATTCAATCTTTTTCCACACCTCTCGGTGTTGGAGAATATCGTCCTGGCACAGCGCGTGGTGCGCAAGCGTTCGCGCAGCGAAGCGGAAAAGAACGCCGTACAATTGCTCGAGAAAGTGGGCATCCCCGATAAGGCGAATGTCTTTCCATTGCAGCTTTCGGGCGGGCAGCAGCAGCGCGTGGCAATTGCCCGCGCCCTGGCGATGAACCCGAAGATTATGCTCTTTGATGAGCCAACCAGCGCGCTTGACCCCGAAATGATTCAGGAAGTGCTGGATGTGATGGTTGAGCTGGCGCGGGAAGGGATGACGATGGTGGTTGTTTCGCATGAAATGGGGTTCAGCCGGGCGGCGGCGCACCGGGCGATCCTGATGGATGCGGGACAAATCGTTGAGGATGCGCCGCCGGATGTGCTGTTCAATAACCCAACCCAGGAGCGCACCAAACTCTTCCTGAGCAAGATTCTGTAAGCATGGGATGAGGCAATGCCTGCCGCGCCGCCGATTTGATAGGCGGCGCGGTTTGTGCTATACTCAATATGTCCAATTTTTTCTACAGGTGCTGCTTGAAATCAACCTTTTTCTTCCGCTGGATTGTTTTGACGTTGGGGGTGGCGCTGGCTTTGGCAACTGCCGGGATGGATGCGCAGGTGTTGGCTGCCCCAAAGGCGGCCAGCCTGGTCTTGCAAAGCCCGTCAGCCTGTCCGGCGGCAGGCTGTGCAGCGGGGCAGAGCCTGAATGTCCGTACCGATTTCGATTTGGTCAATTATGACCCGGGGTTGAGCGACAATCTCCAGGTTTGTCTCTACACGCCAATTAACTGGTCGGCCAACTCGTTCAGCGTTGCTCCAGTTGGCGGGGTGAGCGGTGAGACCTATACGCCAAGCATCACCTATTGTCAGGCGGCACCAACCAGTTACACGTTGTTGGGCGGCGGGCTGGCCAGCCTGGACCAGACCTACTTTGGCGATTCGCTGGTTTTGGGCTTGCGGTTGGGCAACACGGCGTTTAACAATGGTTCTTTGCTGGTGCGCGTTTATGAGCGCCTGCCCGGTGATACGTGGAGCCTGACGCAGCAGGCCTTTTTGGCAATTCCAGTTACCGGGCTGACAACGACCGTCTATGTTGCCAATGATGCCGCTGCCTGCGGCAGCTATACGCCCTGTTACCTGAACAGCGGTAGTGATGCGCCAGGTGGTCTGGGGACAGGCCTCAAGGATGCGGTAGACGCACAAATTAGCCCGGCGGTGATTTCCATCCTGGGCAATTATCTGATTAAAAACTATGCGGTGGAGATTAACCGCCCAACGGTGTTGCAGGGGCTGGGCAATGCCAGCTTGCAGCCGGGCGGATTGGCGTGCAGCGAGCCGTTGTTACGCATTCGTGCCGCAGCAACGGTACAGAGCCTGAGCCTGAGCAGTGCGGCCTGCACACCCCTGCGGCGTGATTTGATTGAGGTGCAGACCAATGACCCGGTCATTTTGCGCAACAACGATTTGATCAATGGTGGTCATGCGGTGCATGTCTTGAGTGGGAATGGGAATGTATCCTTGCTCTTCAATCATGTGCAGGGCAATAGCGGTTATGCCCTGCTGCGTGAAAGTGGTGGAACGGGGCAGGTGAGCCTGATTGCGAACAATTTGTTTGGCAATCGGCTGGGGGCGCAGGTGGAGTGTGCCAACCTGGGCCAGGCGAACCATAATTTTTGGGGGCCAGGTGTTGGCGCAACGAGCGGGGCGGCCAATTGTACTGTAAGCGAAGGCAAACGGCTGGGGGCGGCCATTGCCCGACGTGAGGCCTTGCCCGGCCTGAAGGCCGAGCGGGTGACGGTGCAAACCACCCGGCAAAACGCATTGTTGGGGGGGATGGCCTTTCGACGGATGGGTGATGGGCCAGATTTTGACCTGTTTCTTGTCAATCATGGCGCCGGGTCGGTCATCAATGTGCCGTTTACCGGCGGCAGTCCCGATGACCTGACGCCGTGCAGTGATTATTGGGATGTGTTTTTGGCGGATGAAAGCGCTCCGCTGGATCAGAGCCTGGTGCTTTCGCTGCCCTATGGACGCAGCAGCGGCTGCATTGCCTCGGTGGAGGCAAGCGATTTGTGTGGGGGGAGCGACTCAACTCGCTATCCACTCTGGTGGTATGACCCGGCCAATGGCGTGACGGATGGCTGGGATACAACCGGCCAAAACCCGGCCGGGCCAGGTGCCGGTGGGGCAAGTGGGCAGGAGACGGTTTGTCAGCTGGCACAGGATGAGATTGAGGTTGTGCTGGATGGCAGCGGGCGGCCTGGGCTGGGTGCCGACCTGGGCTTTACCCCGTTTGTGGTTGGTCTGCCGCCGCGCCCTTCTGGGGTGGTCATTACCCGGTTGGTGGGGATTGCAGGCAATACACAGGCTGCCATTCAATGGACAACCAGCAGCGAGGTGAACATTGTTGGCTTTTACGTGCAGCGCAGTCTGACGGCCAATGGGGGCTTTGTAGATGTCAGCCCGCTCCTTCCGCGCCAGGGCTCCGGGGTGACGGGGGCAGAGTATGAGTATGTGGATATGGGGCTGACCAACGGTACGTTGTATTATTATCGCCTGCGGGTGCAGGCAACGGATTTGTCTTCAACCTTCACGGGCAGCATTCCAGTTTTGCCTGGGCTGCCAACCGCGACACCAACCGCTACCGGCACAGCTACCGCAACAGAGACAGCAACCGTAACAGCAACACAAACCCAAACACCAACCATAACGGGTACCCTGCCAACCGCAACGATTACCAGCACCCGCACCCTGACGCCAACCCTGACCGGAACGCCACCAACCCCAACCCGCACGCGCACAGTGGCGGCGCCAACCCGCACGCGCACGACCGGGCCAACAGCAACGGCGCGCCTGCGCAGCCCCACACCGGTCAATCGCACACGCACACCAACCCCAATGACCGGAACACCGCGCACCAGCACACCCGGCGGGCCGAGTAGCACACCGGGCGGGCCAACGGTCACGCTGGGTGGCTATCCTGGGGCGTCAACGGCAACACCGAGCAGCGGCGGCGAAACGCCGGCCTATCCGGGGGCGGTCACACCAACCGGCGGCGCTGAAACACCGGGGCAGGGCGGCTATCCTCCTCCGACGGATGGAACCGATGCGCCAGACACGACGGCTTCGCCGCAGGCCCTCTCGCGCGGTGAGATTGCTACCCGAACGCAGGCGGCGCGCCTGACACAAATGGTGCAAACACGCACAGTTGAGCCGGGGGAACCTTCTGCGGGGCGGGCGGGCTGGCTGGTGCCGCTTTTGATTGTGCTGGCCGGGCTGCTCTTCCTGGCTGGGGTGGGGTACTACCTGTGGCGGAAGGGCATTTTGTCCTTGCCCAAGCCTGGTCAGGCATCACAGGCCGAACCACCTGCCGAATCATCTACCGAGCCGCCTGCTCAGCCGCCGCTGGATCAGGACGGCAGCTTTACAGGTTGATTTTTTGACTTTTTAGCCGTTTTGTGCTATTCTTAGGCCTTGTAATCTTATCCACCGTGCAGGATGGAATTCATGCAGCGCGAACGCGTTTCCGAGAATGTTTTTTGGTTTCAAAGTGAAGTTTATGCCCAGGTGACGGCAGGGGTTGTGGTTGGTCCACAATGGGCTGTTGTGATTGACACGCTGGCCTTGCCTGATGAGACACTGGCAATGCGCATGTTTATTGAAGAGCAGGTTGGCGTGCCAGTACGGTATGTGGTCAATACGCATTATCACGCCGATCACTCGTGGGGCAATTGCTTTTTCCCAGGGGCAATGGTCATGTCCTCGCTGACTTGCCGAGAATTGATGGCATTGCATGGCCCAGCAGCGCTTGAGACGGCGCGGCGTCAGGACCCGGCTTTTCGGGCGATTAAGCTCACCTTGCCGCAATTGACGTTTAGTGAGGGTTCGCTGATTTTGCGGGTTGGCAAGAAGAACCTGGTGCTTTCCCTCTTGCCGGGGCATAGCAAGGATGGAATTGGCGTGTTGGTAGAGGAAGACCGGGTGTTGTTTGCGGGGGATGCTTTTCTGCCTTTGCCCTACATTGTGGATGGCAACCTGGATGAATTGGCCTTAACGATTAAGAAGATTGGCAAGATGGGCCTGGAAAACATCATTCAGGGGCATGGAGATATTATTCTGCGCGGCGAAATTGATGACGCGGTACGCGATAACCTGGCCTATCTTTCGGGGCTGCGCAAGGCAGTGCGCACAGCGGCCAAAAAGCGCAACCCGCAGGATGCATTGGGGCTGATTGATGTGGAAAGCTGCGGTAAGAGCCGGGTTCTGTTGGGCGGGTTGGCTGAGGAACTGCACCGCCGCAATGCGCGCGCCCTCTACCGCCGTGTGCTGGCCGAAGCGCCCGAAGAAGGTGTGCCGGATTTGTAGACTCTATTCTGGGATTGGCTCGCCGCGCTGCTTCATGCGCGCCCGACGCAGCCCAACCGGACGTTCAATGCCCTTGCGCACCCGCTCCAGGTTGGGGCGCAGCGCCCAGAGCACCATCATCAGCGCCATCACGCCATAGAGGATGTGTTGCCAGGGGCCGGTGCCTATGATGGCACGATAACTGAACAATACGGTGCTGACCAGGGCAATGCTGATGGTGGTCAGAGAGGCATAGCCGCCAAAGATATAGACGAATAGCGCTGCCGGGAAGACAATCAGCAGGCTGATGGGCGTCAGGCCAATCGAGCCGCCCAAACAGGTTGCCCCGCCTGCCCCGCCGCGCAGGTGCAGCCGTCCATCGGGTTTGCGTTCAATGAGGAAGATGGAGTAGATCTGCCCCAGCATGGTGAAGATGGGCGCCAGGGCCTGCAACCAGACATCGCCAGGCCGCAGCCAGGCGACAAGCCAGGCCGCAGAAACGCCTTTCAGAATGTCGAGCAGGGCAGTGAAGAACCCGGCCAGGAACCCGGCCGCGCGCATGGCATTGGTTCCACCGGTTCGGCCACTGCCAAAGAAACGCAGGTCACGCCCGCTGGCAATTTTTACAACAACCCATCCTGATGGAATGGAGCCAACCAGGTAACTGAGTAAGAGAATGGCAAATGCAGTCAAGAGATTCATCCGCAACCTGTGCCTGAAGAGAATGTTTTGGGCTGATATGATAACACGGTTTTAGCCGAAAAGATGCGCGTTTGTCCACAGAATTTGTCCGCTTTTTACGGAGAAACGATTGATGCAAAAGGCGCGCAACCGCCAGCCGCGCTGGGTGGGGGCGGCAATCACCGTCCAAACGCCGGGGTAGGCAAAGGCAGCCTGGTCTTGGGGCGAGGGCCAAAGCGGGCCGCAGGGGTGTGAGTGGCAGATGGCAACCAGTTCCAGGCCTTGTTGGGCGAAGAATTGCAGGGCATCCAGCATTGGCTGCGGCTGCATTCGAAAGGCCGTTGTACTGTGCAATTCGTTGGGAATTGCCAGCCAGAGCGTTCCCTGCCTCGGCAGACCGCCAATCAGCCCGCAGCCTTCTTCTGGCAGGCAGCTTTGCAAATGGGCAAGGATGGCCGGGCGCAGTGCAGTGGAGAGGTTCAGCGCAGGGGCAGACATACTAGAGCAGGATGGCGATGAGCAGCAGGACGGTTGCCATGATGCCCGGCTCCAGCCATAACCCCGGCGGGAGGCGTTCCTCAATCCAGTTTGCGGCAAAGCTGGTCAGAGCGTAGGCCAGGGCTGTGATGAACAGGCCATAGCGGATGGGGGGGAGCGGCAGGTAGTGCAGGCCAATGGCAAATTGCCCAATTACCAGGGCAATGCCAGTTGCCCAGGCCCAATGCACCGCCCGGCCAATCCGCAGCGTCAGGACGCGCTGTGCTGCTAGGCTCATGACGAGGGTGATGGCGGGCAAGAACAGGTAGAGGCGCGTGTTGGCTGCATGGAGGGCGATGACCAGGATCAGATACAGGGAAAAGATGACGGCACTCAGACCGATGGCGGAAGGGCCATGCCGCACATCGGAGGGTTCAACGGCAATGTATTCTGCTGTCAGAACGAGGACAAACAAGATCCCACCAAATGTGAAAACTGCCCACCACTGTGGCCCGCCCGACATGTTGCTGAGCGGCACGCCAATTACCCAGGCGGTTAGCGCTGGCAAGGGGATGTGTTGCAATAATTGCCAGCGGTTGAGCGGGTGCGGATGGGCTTGCAGCAGCCAGGCCGCACCAGAGCCAGCCAGAAGGGCAACAAAGAGCGAAGTGAGCGAGCTGGAGGTGAGCTGAAAGGTGAAAATGGCGCCGCCCAGGCTGAGCGAGAGGGCCGGAATGGGCAGGGCAATGCTGGGCGTGAGGGCGTAGGCCAGCAGCACCAATGCCGTCACAACGCTGAGGCGGTTCGAATCGGGCAAATGCTGGTGGGCTTGCATGGATGGATTGTACCCTGGATGGGGATGGCTGAAAAGGTTACAGCAGGCTGGGGTGAATGTGGTAAAATTAACCTTCGTATGGAAAGCCTTGGAGCCGACTCTTGCACTTCACCCCGTTTGATGGATTCGTTTGTGGCCGGGTTCAACCTGGTCTCGAATCATCTCTATCTGGTGTTGATGCCGATGGGGCTGGATGTGTTGCTGTGGTTGGGGCCGCGTGTGGGGGTCAGCGAATTGCTGGAGCGACGTTTTTTGACCTGGACGCGTCAGGTGGGGGAGCTTTCCCCTTCTGCGTTGAGCAGCCTGGTGACTTTTCAAACGCTGGTGATGGATGCGGCGCGGCAGCAGAATTTGCTTAGCATCTTAAGCACTCTGCCGGTTGGGTTGCCAAGCATGATGGCCTGGAAGGGCGGGCGGCAAACGCCCTTCGGTGCGGCCTGGGATGTGCAACTGGCCTCGGAGGGCGGCGCAGCTCTGTTTTGCCTGGGCTGTGTGTTGGTTGGCCTGGCATTGGGCTGTATCTATTTTTCGCTCCTGGCGCGCATGACAGCCTTTTCGTTGCCGCGCTGGCGTTGGCGGCTGGTAGTCGGGCAATTTTTGCAGTCGCTGATTCTGACGGGAATATTGTTGGCTTTGTTGCTGCTGGCGGGCGTGCCGGCCTTGTTGTTGTTGATGGTGGCAGCCAGCCTGAGTGTGGAGATGGCCGGCTTTTTGACCGTTTTGCTGGCGGCCGGGGGGCTGTTTTTGTTTTTTCCGCTCATCTTCACTGTGCAGGGCCTGTTTGTCACTGGCCTGGCGGCGGCAGATGCATTGTACATGAGCATGATCCTGGTGCGGCGTTGTTTGCCGGGGGTGGGGTTGTTTTTGCTGATGGCCCTTTTGTTGGCGCAAGGCCTGGATATGTTGTGGAAATCGTCGGCTTCTGATTCCTGGTTGCTGTTCATGGGAATTGGGGCGCGGGCGTTTATTTACACCGCCATTCTGGCGGCTAGTTTTATCTACTATCGCAGCGGATTGATGATGCTGGCGCAACAATCTCGCCCGCGCTGGAAATTGATTTGAACTTGAAAAGGAAGCAGGTACACGGAGATGGCAGTCAATAAACCCGAAGTTTCATCGTATGGTGCAAAAGATATTCAGGTGCTGGAAGGCCTGGAAGCCGTCCGCCGCCGCCCGGGCATGTATGTGGGTGGGACGGATATTAAAGCCTTGCACCATCTGGTTTATGAAGTGGTGGATAATTCGATTGATGAGGCGTTGGCTGGTTCGTGTGATCGGATTGAGGTTATCATTCATCGCGATAGCAGCGTGACGGTTGAGGATAACGGGCGCGGCATTCCGGTGGATATTCACCCCGAGAAGAAAAAGTCGGCCCTGGAAGTGGTGATGACCATCCTTCATGCCGGTGGCAAATTTGGCCATAGCAGCTACAAGGTTTCGGGCGGTTTGCATGGCGTGGGTGTTTCGGCGGTCAATGCACTTTCGGCCTGGTGTGAGGTGGAAGTACGTCGAGATGGAACGGTCTATTTTCAGCGCTATGAGCGCGGCATTCCGCAAGAGCCTGTCAAGGCAATTGGCAAATGCTTGCCCAAACAAACTGGCACGCGCACGACCTTTCGCTTTGACCCGGAAATCTTCCGTGAGGAAATTGATTTCAAGTTTGAGACGTTGATGCAGCGTTTCCGCGAGATGGCGTTTGTTACCCGGCAGGTGCAAATTCGGCTGATGGATGAACGCAGCGGGCGCGAGATGGCCTTCTATTTTGAGGGTGGCATTCGTTCGTTTGTCCGTTACCTCGACCGTAACCGACAGGTGCTGCACCCGGTTTTCTATGCCGAAAAGGAAGTCGAGAATATTGGCATTGAAGCTGCGGTGCAATATACGGATGCTTACAACGAGTCGGTCTATTCGTTTGCCAATACGATTAACACGATTGATGGCGGCACACACCTCACCGGCCTGCGCATGGCCATTACGCGCGTCATCAATGACTATGCCCGCAAGAGCGGCTTGCTGAAGGATGCTGACCCGAACTTTACCGGGGATGACACCCGCGAAGGCATGACGGCAATTGTCAGCATCAAGCATCCCGATCCGCAGTTTGAAAGCCAGACCAAGGTCAAGCTGATGAACCCTGAGGTGCAGACCTATGTTCAGCAGGTGGTGGGCGAGGCCTTTAGTGCTTATCTGCAGGAGAACCCGCAGGCGGCCAAGGCAATTGTGCAGAAGTGTTTGACCTCGGCCCGGGCGCGAGATGCGGCGCGCAAGGCGCGCGACCTGGTCATCCGCAAATCGGCGCTCGAGAGTATGACGCTGCCCGGTAAACTGGCCGATTGCTCGGAGCGCGACTCGCAAAAGACGGAACTTTACATCGTTGAAGGGGATTCGGCAGGTGGTTCGGCCAAGCAGGGCCGTGACCGACATTTCCAGGCCATTTTGCCGCTGCGTGGAAAAATCCTCAACACCGAACGCGCCCGGTTGGATAAAATTCTTTCCAATAACGAAGTCAAAGCGCTCATTTCGGCGCTTGGCACGGGGGTTGGGGAGGGCTTCGATCTGACCAATTTGCGCTATGGGCGGGTGATTTTGATGACCGATGCGGACGTGGATGGCAGTCACATTCGCACTTTGTTGCTGACCTTTTTCTTCCGCTATATGCAGAAGCTGATTGAGGAAGGGCATTTGTTCATTGCACAGCCGCCACTCTATCGAATTGCACATAAGAATCAGGTGCGCTATGCTTATACAGATGCGGACAAAGACCGCATCCTGAAGGAACTGGGCTCAGCCGCCGAGAAAGCCAGCTTGCAGCGCTACAAAGGCCTGGGTGAGATGAACCCATCACAGTTGTGGGAAACGACGATGAACCCCGAAACGCGCACCCTGTTGCAGGTGAGCATTGAGGACGCAGCCGAGGCAGACCGCACCTTTGATATGCTGATGGGCGAAGCGGTGCCGCCGCGCACGCGCTTCATCCAGACGCACGCCCGCAGTGTGCGCAACCTGGATATTTGACGGGATTTAGTCGGATAAAAAGATGGAGAGCACGGCGCGGTTTTCGTCAGCACAGAGTTGACGAATTTGGGCCTTACTTAATTGGGGCAGCGGTTCGGCGATGAAGTCGAGCCGCTGTTCTTCTTCTGTTAATGGACGGATGGGGTGCCGCGCATCATCTTGCGGCCTGGGTACATCCAGCGGCAAGCCTTGTCGCAGCAGGCGCTTGCGCGCCTCGCACGAGGCCAGCGTATCCCACAGCAGGGGCAGCAGAAAGCGGTTGCGCAGGCTCATCACCCGGCACAGGCTGCCGGTCAGTTGATGAAGCGCCATGTGTGGCGAATTGGGGAAGGGCATGCAGCCGGGGACGTGCCGGGCCAGGCCACGCAGCGCCGAGGTGCAATTGCCAATGGCAAGCTTTTTGCCCGGAAGGGCGCGAATTTGCTCCAGTGTGTAGGTGTTGCCTTGCTGATCATGATAGATGTTGTGAGGGTTGCCTCCAAGGAGCAGGGTGAGGGAAAAGTTGGTAGGCAGGCCCTCGCGCACCAGCATCTCAAAGGCAAAGCGGGTTGTTGCCAGGCAGCCGCCGCGACAGGGCAATCGCCCTTGCGCATTTTCAGCAGTCAACACGCTCACATTTGGAAAATGTTCCGCCATCCATGTGCCAGTGAGGGAGGGGTCGGCTGGGCGGAATGGCACAGGTCTCAGGTCGCCAATAATTTGCACTTGCGGGTCGGCAAAGCCTCTCTGATCGGCAATTTGCATCAGCGGAATGCTGGCCGGGTCGAAGCCCATCAACTGCGTGGCAACCCGGTCGGTTTCGACGCTGTGATTGCCGCATACAAGCAGGTGACTCGGCACCGGGTCAACGGGTGCCGGGCAATTGCCCTCGCCGCCGATAATGCCATCAATCAGCACCAGGTCGGGGCGAAAGAGGTAAAGCAGGTCAACCAGTTTTTGAGCTAGGGCGTGGTTGTGATTGCGCAGACGCAGGTTGTAGGGGATGACACCCATCCCGTTTTTGAAACCAAGTGTTACGCCGGTGTAGAGGTTGGTTTTGAGCTTGGGCAGGGAGATGTAAAAGGCCTCGCGGCGGGCAATTTCACCGAAGATGCGCGGTACGTAAACTTCCTTCATGACCTTGGCCTTGGGCAGCAAGAAGCGCTCAACCGGTTGTTCTTCGAGCGCTTGCAGTTCAACACCACGCTGCTTTGCCAGGCGCAGCAACCCGGCAACCCGAAACGAGCCGCGCGTTGGCACACCCCGCCCGGAGGATTCAACGATGACGATTTGGCGGGTGTAATGCTGCAAGAAGCAGATCAGCGCATCGAGCAGGCGCGGGTCACTGCTTTCGGGGTAATCATCGGCGACAGTGCCCATTTGATGATAGACAGTCACCAGATTGGGCTTGATGACAACTTTTCGCCCGCGCAGCCCTTCCAGGAAGGGTGCATGGTGGTCGAGACGGAGCAGGGTTTCGGCCAGGGCTGATCGGATGGCCTGCACATCAGGGCGCGCTTCATAGGCCGGGCGGCCATAGGTGGCTGGCAGGGCAACGTAGTCGCGGCTGAAATCGAGTGCCGGCAGGCGGGTGATTACAACGGTGCTGGTCATGCGCTTGGCTGGGGAAAATTATACATCAACTCTGGCAAAACGAGCGGTTTTGGTGGGTCGATGCACTTTGCAACAACAGTTGTAGCAACGAGGGACACCTGATTTTATCATAAAATAGATATGACAAATGGTCGTTTTTTTTTTTTTTTGATATGTGATAGACTATTCTTGTTTACAGGTTGGCGTTTGGATTTTTCAGCAACAGCTCAAGGTTGACACAATCGCAACAGGGAGATGTTTCGATGCGTACATGGGTTCATTGGCTGGTCGTGATTTGCATGGTGTTCAATAGCGTAACACCGGTTGTTTCCTCTTGGTTGTTGGGTAGCAAGGGGGCTGCTTCTGTTTTCATGGCGGGGGAGCAGACGCCCACCCCCACGGAAACACCCACAGCAATGCCACCGGAAGAGACAGTGAGACCGACAGAAACACCCTTGCCAACGGAGACGGTGCAACCAATGCTGACAGCGACCCCAACAACGACAATAGAGACCGAAACTCCGCCAACGGAAGAGAAAGTTGAGGACTGGCTGGAATGGGAAATTGAACCCACACAACTGGCACAATTTGGAGAAATGCAGCTTTCGTGGCGTTGGCTGCATCCCTTACCAGAAAAAGCAGAGTGGATATTGGTATTTCCCGAAGGGGTCTTGCCGCACTATATAGAAGAGCAGGGTCTTGTGTACGATTCAGCGACGCGCGAATTAGAAATGGGAACGCTGGGGGATGGCAGCGTGAAAGTGAGCGCTGAAGACGAGATCGCAGATGCAGAAATTGCTTTTCAGGCATGGATCGTGCTGGATGGCGAAGTATTGGCAAAAGATATAGTGCAGGTAGCAGTTGAGCCATTCAAGCAATCCATTTCAGTAGAGGGCGGCGAAATCCGGGCATTAGATGACAGGATAACGATTGATATTCCCAAGGGGGCATTGACCGAAGACGCCAAATTCAGCATTCGACAGCTAAGGGGGAACGAAGTGCTGTCAGCACCAGCTGGCGGGATGGTGTTTGAGATCAATGCATCGGACATGGCAGAAAGTCGCGGGATGCATCAATTTGATGAGCCGATTGTAATAACCGCTCAATACGATGAAACAGCCGTTTGGGGACATGAAGAGAATCTGGCAATGGTGTATTATGATGAGACGCTTCAGGATTGGCGATTTCTGCCTTCGGCTGTCAATGTTGAGGAAAACACAGTCACTGCTGAAACAACACACCTGACAACCTTCTCCTTCAATATCCAGGATTGGCAGTCGTCAAGTTTGCCAACATTGGATGGAGCAACAACGTCGCTGTTTTCGGGAGGAGCAAATTATGGGATGTCGTTTTGGCTGCCACCCGGGCCGGGAGGATTTCAACCAAGTTTCGTGCTCAGTTATTCGAGTGAAACTGTGGATGCGGCCGATTCGCGAACCCAGGCCAGTTGGGTGGGAATGGGGTGGTCGCTCGATACAGGGTATATTGAAAGGAATCAAAACGCAACCCGTAAGGATCTGGTGGATGATACCTTTACACTGGTTTTGAATGGCGCCGGATACTTGTTAATCGAAGATGATGGGGACCCGGATGGGAACAGCAATACAACCGATTACCACACACGGGATGAAAGTTATCTGTTGATTCGGCGTTATTTGCAGAGGGATACGATAGCAAACAAGGATACGTCGTATTGGGTGGTCTGGGATAAGAGCGGAGGGCAATATGTATTTGGAGACCGGGCAGTATATCCGATGGAAGGCTGCGATACACCGTCGAAAGAGATATGGCGATGGTCGTTGACGGAAGCAAGAAGCCCTGTTTATGATAGCGCAGTGGATGGGCCGAAAATTATTTACCAGTATGATCATTACACAACCGGAAAACGGGACTGTGACAAAGCAAATAAGCCGAATCATTTGACGGATGTATCTGTCTATCCTCGTACCATCATTTACCCCAATCAACGGTATCGAATTTCATTGATTCGCTCTGGGTTTGGTAATCAATTCACGCAAGCACCGGAGCGCAAAGATTACCTTGAGATTTGGGAAGATGAAACAACATTGATGTTTTATCAAAAAGAGCGTTTGTCAGAAATCGTTGTGGAACATGATGCGGATGGAAATGGCAGTTATGAAACAGTGCTGAGGCGATATGATTTTCTGTATAATGATGGCGTTATTTTCCCTGGGGTGCTTTGGCCGCATGATGGGCAAAACGGACAAACCGTTACTTTAAGTTCTGTGCGCGAGTATGATGGCGCAGGAAATAGCTTGCCTGCAACAGAGTTCGTGTATGGCGACCAGATGCATCTGACAGAGGTGAAAAACGGATATGATGGACGTGTAGTGTTTAATTATGAAACAGATCCATGGGCATACACCGAGGGGCCGCACACCTATCAGGTAAATTATGGGCAAAGCTATCGCTGTGACAATGGGGGAACGTTTCTGACAAAATTTCCAGGAGACCGGTTCTATCCGGGCGGCATGGTGAAATTTAGTGCAGGAGTTAGATCAGATGGCAATTATCAGCTAGGAATTTCCGGTCATAGCAGTTGCAATAATGGGCAGTGTGTTTGGGGTTCGGTAAACCCGAGCAGTCAAACAGTGGCGACGGATATTCTGAAAATGCCGATCCATGCAATTGAAGCTCGAATGCGAGTTCATAACCTTGATAATGATGCAGAATGCTATGTAAGCTGGCAAAGGTTCACAGCAATACCCGCTCATTATCGGGTGTTATCAAAACAAACGTTTGTTGGCAACACATTGATGGCACAAACAACGTATTCCTATACAGAACCAGCCGTCAATGACGAGAACCATTCGGCGATTGCGGCCGATAACCGGTGTACCCTTCCAGACCCTTCGGCAAGCAATTATCAGGAACTGGAACGGAATTACGCCTGTTATAATCGCAAATATGCGCAATTTCGGGGACATGCGCAGGTGATAGAAACAGATTCGTCAGGGATGCAAACGGTCTACAAGTTTCACCAGGATGATATTTACAATGGCAAAGTGTATGAGGTAATCTTACAAGATGCTGAGGGTGATGAATATCAGAAAACAACCACAACCTATGCCTATCAGGTTGTGCCAACAAGTGCAACCTACCCATACAATCCTTTTGCAGGCGTTCGCTATTGGGATGTGACTGGGCGATGGATCTATACCGTATATCAAGACGAGTGGCTTGGTGATGGGACTGGGAATAAGTTGGGAAAGCGCGTGTCCTATTACTATGATGAAGCATTTCAAGGGAACTTGCAGTATGGTAATGCCACGCGGGTATATGAGGCTGCCTGGGATGGAAGTGCATGGCAGCCCTATCGAATGCAGCTCTCGCGTTTTTATCCGAATGTTGTCAAGAACATGGTTGCTTATCCATCGGTTATTTACACGTACCGCTGTCCACCGGGGTGGTGTCAGCCGGGGGGAAATGATATTGCGTGGCAAAACGAAATGAGCCTGGTCTTGAACTGGTATGATGGTGTCACAAATTGGTGGACGCCGCCAGAGCGCGGGTTGGTTACAACACAGAGGCAGAAATTAACAAACAGCGGGCAATTCCGAGATACGCAGTATGAATATGATGCGTGGGGCAACCTGGTACAAACAATAGCGTATAAACAGCCAAGTATTTCTGAAAATAGTTTGCCTTCAGGAGCTTCTCAAACAACAACAACCTGCTATGGGGCATCCGTTTCTGGGCAGCCGAATTGCCCTTCAGACGGGTATTTCACTTACCCATTGAAGGTTATCAACAACCTTGGGCAAGCAACAACCATTGCGTACAATTACAACCTCGGTGTTCCCATCAGCGAAACAGGGCCAAACGGGGCAGCAACAACAACGACAGCTACGTATGATGGCTTTGGCCGATTGCTGACAATCATTCGACCTGTGGATAGCAGCAGTTCTCCAACCATACGCATTACCTATTCAGATGCGCAAGCGGGGTGTACAGGAGCAGGTTGTTATTTTTCAACACTGGCTGAACAACGCCTGGAAAACGGAACATATTATCAGTTACGCAAGATATATCATGGTGCTGGACAACTGATTCAAACCCAGGTGCTGAATGCAACCATTAACGGAACGACCGGAAAACGGATCGTGACTGACTTTACATACAATGCTGACTTGCGTCAACAAACACAGAGTGTTCCCTATTCTCCAACCGGCTGCACAACTTTGTATTGTACACCGGATACTTCGGTGCCTAAAACGACGACAACCTTTGACCTTTTGGGACGGGTAGAGACTGTGTTGTATCCAGACAGCACAGCCGATGTCTACTCTTACACTGTTTGGCAAAATCGTTTGATAGGCACTCATCAGGATAGAAATGGCCACACATCACAAACAGCAACCAACGTGTGGGGACAGATGATCAGCAGCACAAGTTCGGATGTTGGGATGAGTTATTCTTATGACGTGTTGAATCGTTTGGTTTCGGCAACCAGTGCGAGTGGAGCGAACACCACAATTACATATGATAGGGCTGGGCGCAAACTGACCCTGAACGATCCGGATATGGGGAGTTGGAGCTATACCTATGATGCGATAGGGAATTTGATGATCCAAACTGATGCGCGTGGCTGCACAATGACCCTGGCCTATGATGATCTGAACCGATTGAGCAGCAAGACCTATGCGGCGGGATGCCCAACCACCGCAACGGTGTCATACACCTATGATGCTGGCACGTACGGGATAGGTCATCGGACGGGCATGACGGATGGCAGCGGGAGCAGTAGCTGGGAATATGATGCACGCGGACGGGTGACGAAAGAAACGCTGCAGATTACAGGATCAGGCACTTTCCAGACAAACTGGACATATAATAGTGCCGATCAGGTCAAGACGATTCGCTATCCAGGCAACAATTACAACGGGCAAGGCGAAACGGTAACCTATAGCTACCTACCACAAATGGCATTGAACACGGTTGTGGGAACAAGCAGTTATGTGAGCAGCAGCAAGTATGATGCAGTTGGTCGGCTGACGGAGAGGAATTTGGGGAGTAGCGTGCGGCAGAATTACAGCTATGTAGACTGGGAGCAAGAAGGGGGTGGGCGATTGGCGACGTTGACAGCCGGAGTTTCACCCAATTACAACAATCGGCTGAACTTGAATTATGAGTACGATGCGGTGGGCAATATCACAGAGATTGAAGACACATTGCGGGGTGGAACGCAGACGCAGAGCTTCGAGTATGACGCCTTGAATCGGTTGACCTCGGCAGTGGCAACGGGCGGCACACAGGGTGTGTACCCGTTGGAGAGCTACACGTATGCAAGTGAGAGCGGCAACCTGGCAAGCAAAGCCGGGGTGGTGTATGGGTATCAGGATAGCAGCCATGCACATGGCGTGACGCATGAGAATGGGGTGCAGAAGTATTGGTACGATGCGAATGGGAATCAGACGAAGCGGATCCTGGGCAGCGACACGTATGATTTGGCATACGATGGGGAGAATCGGCTGATGGAGGTGAAAAAGAACGGGGCAGTTTTGGCGAGTTTTGTGTATAATGGGAATGGAGAGTGCGTGAAGAGCGTGATGAACGGAGCAACAACGACGTTTGTGGGCAGGTTGTTGGAGTGGAGCGGGAGCAGCAGCACGATGAAGAAGTACTACTACGCTGGAAGAGAGCGAATAGGGATGCGAACAGGTAGCACAGTGAACTATATTCTGGGCGACCACCTGACCCTTGCAGGGTGCTGCGCGAGCAGCACCAGCGTCACTACCAGCAGCACGGGCGTTTATCAGTCTGAGACGCTGTACAAACCGTGGGGCGAAATGCGCTACAACAGTGGCAGCCTGCCGACAAAATACACCTACACCGGTCAGTATTCGAACGTGGCCGACTTTGGGCTGATGAATTACAATGCGCGGTGGTATGACCCTGCGTTAGGCCGCTTTGCGCAGGCGGATACGATCATCCCGCAGCCGGGTGACCCGCAGGCGTGGGATCGGTATGCGTATGTGGAGAATAACCCGCTGCGGTATACCGATCCGAGTGGGCATTTTTGTGTGGAAATTGGTGGGGTTACAACTTGTTCCAAAGATGATGATTCTAGAGGGTATTGGTATCACCCCATTCCTGCAAGGCCTATTATCTCTTTGAGCTATGATGATGAAAAAGCAATGCTTATAGACATTAAAACAGGAGACCGCATTGTTTATCAAATGAATGGAGAGAATTATCAAGCTCAGCTTGTTCGAAAAGACGGACAAAGTAGTGTTTTTTGGGATTTTCGCACCAGGAAGCCAATTTTCTATTCAGAAATAGCTCCATACCAGATTGGGTTTTATAAACTTAACAATGATGGTACTTATCAAGTTGTGCGCGGTATTGGTAACTGGCAGAGCCTTGAACCATTAATTGTTTATACAGAACCTTATGTGTACAAAGGCGATGACTATATGCTTATTCAAAAGCATCAAACCTCAGTTCTTTGTAACTCTTTTTGCCAAGCGAGTCTTACTGTCGCAATTGTATCGGCGCTCCTGCCTGCACCTAAGATAACAATGCTGGTGTCTGTTGCTGGTTTAATACTAGCTATTATTGGAACAGATATACGCTCAGACACTTATTATGAGATTGTTCCTTGCATTAATTGAGGTGAAACATGAAAAATTCCTTCCGCTTTTTTTTTCCATTTGCTGCAATGTATGTTACTCTTGGAATTTTGGCAACCATGATTTCGGAGAGTATGAAATGGGTTATTTTTGCGAATCTTGGCGTGCTCATAGTGGTGGGGATTTTGATATTTGTTGAGAAAATAAAAAGGCACGTAAAAAGTATCTTGCGGTTTCTTTGGGTAGTTTTTTTTATCAATTGGTGGATGGTGATAGTCGCCGGAGTTATGTTTTTGGTCTGGGACACAAAATCAATATGGATAATGACTTTGGCTGTTATGGCGGGTATTTTTGCAGCGATTATCTATCTGATGGTGATTAAACAAGGATTGGACGATTTGGAACATGTCTTACGATTTAAACGAGCTAGCAAGCAATGGGTAATGGTAATGGCTTGGTTGGAGATTTGTTTGGGGGTTGGTCTGGCTTTTTCAAGGGTAGAGATGGATAAGTGGCTTGTAATATCGTTTGCACCAATAACTTCAGCTTACACTATCATTGGAGGCATTTTGGTATATCTGAAACCTCGAATGAAAACAGAACAAATGGAGGAGATTTTGTCGTTTTTAACCGGAATTTGAGCGAAGCAGGAGAGCTGTAACTATTTTTTGTAAAACATTTCGTTGGAGCGATACTATAATGGGAATGAGCGCGTATGACAGGTAGCAGTTGGAACGATATTTGCACCTCTGCGCTAGGCCGGTTTGTGCAGGCGGATACGCTCATCCCGCAGCCGAGCGACCCGCAGAGTTGGGATCGGTATGCGTATGTGGAGAATAACCCGCTGCGGTACACCGATCCGAGTGGGCATTTTACGGAAGAGGCAATCAGGCAATATCTGCTGAAGTATTACGGAGACGAAGAATTGGCATTGCGCACCTTGCAATTGTGGAAACAGGATCGGGCGTGGTGGGAAATGCTAAGCCTTGCAGAGGGAGGGGATCACTTGTTGGGTTACCAATGGTTCATAAGTGGGAATCCATCTCGTCCTACCGGTGGGGATAGTAAGCAGT
>CAYVRT010000029.1:0-32139 GCA_964453115.1 uncultured Anaerolinea sp.
ATTTGCGCAATCTCTACATCGGTGAAGATGCAAGCGCCTTTTACATTGCTTTCACTGTTGGCGCCGATATTTCCGCAACCAACTGGGGCAAATATGCCCTGTATGTGGATACAACCGGCGATGCCAATGGCGCAACCTCGGATGCCTGGGGGCGCAGTGTGGTTGTTAGCAACCCGCACAAGCCCGAATATGCAATTTATACCTGGGTGGATAGCCCGCCTTACAATCCGGCGCACACCAACCTGGTGCATTGGACGGGCAGCAGCTGGGATTGGGCGAATGCTACGGTGATTGATGAAGGTGCTATTGGCGCTGCCGGTACCTCGGTGGTTGAATGGAAGGTGGATAAGGCCAAGCTCGGCAACCCCGACCAGATGTGGGTGGAAGTCTGGAATACTGGTGGCGGTGGCGGGGACAATGCTCAGGATACAATCAATGACCCGGCGGAAGACTGGAACGCAACGGACTGGTCTACCCAGGCAACGCTGATGAACTCAACTGCCTACCCGCCGATTGTTCAGGCAGGGCATGATAATGATATTTGGTGGGCGCAATTGGGGCATAACAGCCGCGATACGCTCTACCGTAACCCGGGCGGGCCAGTGGAAACCAACACCCCCGTAACCTTGCGCATGCGGGCAGCGAGTGGTGATCTGACGGCGGTGAAGGTGCGTGTCTATAATGATCGCACCAACGCACAATCTATCCTCGATTTGAGCCTGGCCGCCGATGATGGCACCTATGAATGGTGGCAGGTGACCTTGCCGGCTTCCTCACTTCCAACGGTTTATTGGTATCGCTTCATTGTTACCGATGGCACGGATACGGATTACTATGAGGATGACGCAGCCCGTGATGGCGGCTGGGGACAGGCCTTTGATGAAGCGATGGATAACAGCTATCAGCTGACAATCTACGATTCGGATTTCCAAACACCGGATTGGGTCAAGAATGGCGTGATTTACCAGGTCTATCCGGACCGTTTCCGCGATGGTGATGGGACGAACAATAAGCCGGCTGGCACGTTCTTCTACAATGAGCCAGGTGGGACGATTGTGCGCTCGAATACCAGTACCTGGAATGAACCAATCTGCGACCCGCGTCAGCCAACCGGTCCATGTGCTGGCACCTACAGTCGCAACTTCTATGGGGGTGACCTGGCAGGCCTGACCGAAAAACTCGATTATCTGGATGATCTGGGTGTGACGGTCATTTACCTGAACCCCATCTTTGAATCGCCTTCCAATCATGGCTATGACACAACCGACTATATGAAGATCAACCCCACCTTTGGCACACAGGCCGAGTTTGAGGCGTTGATTACCGCAGCCAATGCGTTGGGCATGAAGGTTGTGCTGGATGGGGTGTTTAATCACACCTCTTCGGATAGTGTCTACTTTGACCGTTACAGCCGCTGGGATGCGGATGGCGACCCGACAACGCCGGGTGTCAATGATGGCAGCGGGGCGTGCGAAAGTGCTTCTTCGCCTTACCGCAGCTGGTACTACTTCACCGATGTGACGCCTGGTACAGGCGTGTGCGCTGGCTCGGATGGTACGCCCAATGCGGCTACCTATGAGTCGTGGTGGAATTACGACAGCCTGCCCAAACTGCGTGCCAACGAACCGCAGGTGCGTGAATTGGTGTGGGATGAGGGTACAGATTCGGTTGGCCCATACTGGATGCAGTTTGCCGATGGTTGGCGGTTGGATGTGGGCGGTGATGTGGACCCCGGCACGATTAGTGACCCAACCAATAACTATTGGGAAGGCTTCCGCTCCGCACTGCATGATGTGAAACCGGATGCCTATATTGCTGGCGAGGAATGGGGCAATGCCAGTTCGTGGGTGTTGGGGGATGAGTGGGACGCGGTGATGAACTATCAGTTCAGTTCCGCTGTCTTAAGCTTCTGGCGCGATACGCAGTTTTTGGACAATGATCACAACTCGGGCAGCTCTGCCGGGCCGCTGACGCCGCTGACGCCCGAACAACTCGATAACCGGCTGAAGAACCTGATGGAGCGCTATCCGGCAGAAGCGCTGTATGCGATGATGAACTTGTTCGGCAGCCATGATACGAGCCGCACTTTGTTCATGTTGGATGAAAATGCGGCGCAGAACGATGCTAGCCTGTATGCCAACCCGAACTATGACTGGAGCGATGCCATCACGCGCATGAAGGGCGCTGTGCTGTTGCAAATGACGCTTCCTGGTGCGCCAACGATTTACTACGGTGATGAGGTTGGGTTGGTGGGGCCGATGGTGTTTTCGGGCGGTAAATGGGAAGATGACCCATATAACCGCCAGCCCTACCCCTGGTTGGATGAAAGCGGTTCGCCGTTCTACACCCGTTTGCAAAGCGCAACGGAGCAGCAGGCCGTCTATGATTACTATGCATTGTTGACCGGGGCGCGCAATGCCCATCCGGCGCTTCGCACGGGCGACTTCCGCACCTTGCTGGTGGATAACTCGGCCAATGTCTATGCCTATGGGCGCAAGATGGCCGACGGCAGTGATGCAGCCGTGGTGATCATTAACCGGGCCAGCACGGCACAGACGGTGCTGGTGGACTTGAGCGGTTATCTTCCGGTTGGTGAAACCTTCCAGAGCGTTCTGGCGGGAAGCAACTACACGGTGGATGGCGACGCGAACCTGACGGTGGCGAATGTGCCAGCCCGCAGCGGTGTGGTGTTGGTGCTGACGAGCGGGCCGCTACCCGCTGCACCCGAGGCGGTGACGGGCCTGACTGTTTCGGGAGTGACGGCTTCTTCTGTCACCCTGGATTGGAGCGCGGCGGATGGTGCAAATGGCTACTACATCTACCGCAGTTTGCTTTCTGGCGGCGGTTATGTGCTGCTTGGCGCAACATCTGATCTGACCTATACCGATACGACGGTTGAAACCGGCACTGGCTATTACTACGTTGTGGTGGCGGTGGATACGGCAACCTGGCTGCACAGCGGCTGGTCGAACGAGGTCTGGGCGATGCCCTCCTATGTCATTGGTTGGGCCGGCCTCGATTCGCCGACGGCGATTACTCATACCATTGGCACTACTTCCACGCCATACATCTATGGCCAGGCCTACATTGCCGGGGTGACCAACCCGCCAGGGCAGGCGCCGACGCTGCGCGCCGAGCTTGGCTTTGGGCCAACCGGCAGCCCGCCTTCGCTTTGGACGACCTGGATGGAAGCTGAGTTTGATATCAATGTTGGCAACAATGACCAGTTTAAGGCCGCATTGCTGCCTGAGGCGTTGGGTGTCTATGATTATGTCTATCGCTTTACAACCGATAATGGCTATTCATGGTACTATGCGCAGGTGGGCGGTGGCTTTGATGGCAGTGCGGCGGCCACGAACCCGGGTGTTTTGACGGTTCTTCCTTCGAGTGATACGACCCCGCCCGGCGCACCTGTGCTGACCGTGGACGACTGGGGCGCAACCTTCATTGACCTGGAATGGACGGCGGCGACTGACGATGTGGCTGTGTATGCCTATGATGTCTATCGTTCCGACACGACCGGTGGCCCATGGACGAAGCTATCACGCGTCTATGCTCCTGGTTTGACCTATCATGATGCAACGGTTGCAACCGGAGCGACGTATTACTACGTCGTCAAGGCGTTCGATACGAGTTTTAATCCCTCGCTGCTTTCCAATCAGGTCAGTCATGCGGCCGAGCCGAAGCTGGTGGCGGTGACCTTTGAGATCACTGTGCCAGACTTTACACCGGGAACGGTGTATTTGAGCCGCACCATCAACCCGGATGGGACGGTGGGCGGTTGGGCGCCGGATGCGACGCCGCTGAACAAGGTCAGCAGCACACTGTGGACCCGCACCTTCAATATCCTGGAAGGCCAGCAATTGGAGTTTAAGTTTACGCGCGGCTCGTGGGAGAAGGTGATGAAGGGTGCCGATGGCAATGAGGAACTTGCTAACCTGAGCCTGACCGTGGATTATGGCAGCAATGGTACGCAGACCTATGCCTACACAGTCCCGAACTGGCGCGACCCGATTGTAACCGCTTTCAGCCCGACCAATGGAGCATCCGGTGTGTCTGTGACTGCACCGCTGATGGTGACCTGGAGTCAGGCGATGGCTGCCAACACGACCTTCAGTGTCAGCGGGCCGGAGGGCCCCGTGGGTGGCTCGTTTGCCTATGATGTGCCAAGCCGCACGGTGACCTTTACACCAAGCCCAGCACTGGAGTATGGCGCGCTCTATACCGCGTTGGTGACGGGGGCGGTGGATGATGGCGGGGATGTGCAGCAGGTACCGGTGACCTGGAGCTTTACGACCGAGGCGGCTGAGTATGGTGTCGTTTTGACGCCGCCAACATCGAGCGAGTCGCAGGTGCCGGGCCAGAGTGTCATCTATACGCTGACGGTGGAGAATACCGCTTTGGTTGCTGATACGTTTGATGTGGATATCAGCAGTCTGTGGACGGCGACACCTTCGGTGACGGATCTTACGCTGGCTAGCGGGGCAACGACAACCTTTACAGTCACGGTCACTGTGCCGTGGGGGGCGCCCGGTGTCTCGGATGTGGCAACGGTGACAGTTACCTCGCAAGGTGATGATAGTATCATGGATAGTGCGACGCTGACGACAACAACGGCAACGCTCTATGCCCTGTCTGTCGAACCCCTGACGGCAAGCAATAGCCAGCACCCGGGACGCTGGGTCACCTATCAGCTGACGGTGACGAATGATGGCAATGTCAGTGATGGGTTCGATATTGAAACCTCCGCTTCGTGGGTTACGCTGGTTAACCCTGTTGGCCCGCTCTCGCTCGATGTTGGTGAGTCGGTGAATGTGTTGGTGATGGTGCGCGTGCCTGTCGGGTTGCCGGCCGGGACGATGAGCGACCAGTATGTTTCCTTTACCTCGCAAGGCGATGAGAATGTGATGGAGACGGTGACGTTGACAACTGTGGCGTTGTCACCGCTCTTGTATCTTCCCACCATTTTGCGCTAGTTTCCAGAAAGTGGAGGGGCTGCCCATCGGGCAGCCCCTCTTTTTTTGTTTCAAGCGGTTGTTTTTTTGCGTCGGGTAGCTTTGGCCGGGACAGCCGGGACGCTCAGTGCCTCGAGCAGGCGCAGCACCTGATATTGTGAGTTTTGTTCGGCGGTCAACAGAGATTCGATGATCTCATATGCACCGATGACGCGCTCAACCAGGGCGCTGGCGCTGCTGGACGTTCCGGGTTTGTTTTCCAGCAGGGCAAGCACCATCATCCACCAGCAGAACTCGGCGAATGATTCTTTGTTAAACCACAGGATGTCTTTGTAGCGATTGACGCCGAGGAAGCGTTGAATTTCCACTTCGCCCAGCCAGGTTTCGAGGATGCGCCGCACAGGCAGGCGGTTTAACTCGCTGTACCAGTTTTGCTGGCTGATGAGCAGGCGCAGGGTGAGGGTGGAGCGCCGGGCAGCTTCTTCATCCAGCCCGGCAGCGAGAGCGGCCTCGTTGAGCAGTTTGCCAAGCTGCCACTCATCCATCCAGCTTTGGGTTTGGGCGGGGGCGCCCTCAGTCGCCATCAAATGCCCCAGGTTGTGGACGAAGGCCCAGTGCAGCAGGGCGGCCCAGCGTTCGGGCTGCTGCATCAGGTTGGCCTGCAAATAGTGCAGTGCGGCGCTAAACTTGCGCCCGCCCGGCAAGGGGAAGCGCTCTTCCAGAATGGGTAGGGAGAGGATGGTTTCCAGGTCGGCGCGCAGGCTGCTCAGCAGGGCTGCCTGCCCCTGACTGTATCCCGTTAAGTCGGCGACACCCTGCAAAACAGGTGCCATTTTTTGTTCGGCCTCCTCTAGCAGGTGAACGGGCAGGGCTGGCTGTGTTGCGCTGAGCCGGCTTTGCAGCAGGTAGTGGTAGTAACCCGGGTTGGCAATCTGCCGGAAGGGCTGTTGAATGGGTTGTAAGAAGAGTTCTTTCAGCGCGTCTTCAACATTGGGGACACCGCGCCCGTTCAGGTAACTGCATAAACGGCCATAGGAGCCATAGCCATCATCATCTACCTGACGGAAGTTGAGCAGGACAACGGATTTGTAGGCGCCCAGTTCCAGATAGAGACCTTTTTCTGCCACTTCCAGGGTGGGGAGGATGTATTCCAGCCCGTTGATGTGGTCGCGGAAAATGAGGTAGCGGTTTGGGGCGGGTTGTATGTTCAGCCCCTGTGCGAGTGTCTTTTGCATAATCCGGCGTTCGCTGCCTTCTTTGACCGAATAGCCAACCGAGGTGCGAATCCAGCCGCGCGCATCGCCAAATTTGTTGTTGTAGACGACGAGCGAGCGTTCGCTGCCGGCACCGTTTGAGTAGGCGTAGACATCTTCGTTGACGCTGCCATGGCTGCTGTAGAAATCATAGAGCAGGAAGTTTTCCACACTGGCATACATCCAACGGCGGTGCAGGAGGGGGAAGACCTCGCGCTCGTGCCGTGCCACCAGGTAAGGATCGGCGCTTTCATCCCAATAGGAACGTCGGAATTCCATGCCGTATTTTTCGGCGAACCCTTCCACCTGTCCGTGACCAAACATGGGCAGGCCGGGCAATGTGGCAAGCAAAATGCAAATGCCGAAATATTTATCGCCCTTGCCGAATTGATCCACAGCGGTACGCTCGTCGGGGTTGTTCATAAAGCTGACATAGCGCTTGAGAATTTCGGGGTCAAATTCAAGCGTATTTTTGATGACGGAACGGTAATTGGCGTTGTCTTCGTTGCGCAGCATGTTCATGAAAGCGCTGTTATAGACGCGATGCATACCCAGGGTGCGGACGAAATAGCCTTCCATCAGCCAGAAGGCTTCGGCGAGGAGCAGGGTGTCGGGTGCTTCCTGGGCAACCCGGTCCACAACTTCGCGCCAGAATTCGATTGGCATGGCGGCATCAAATTCTTCTTTGGTGAGGCCATGCTCGGCGCGCGAGGGGATGTCGCCGCCGCTGCCGGGCTGTGGGTACCAGAGGCGCTGATAGTGACGTTTGGCGAGGGTCATGGCGGCGTCGAACCGGATGACCGGAAAGCGCCGTGCGACGGCCAGGATGGTTTGAATCACGGCTTCGCGCACTTCTGGGTTGAGGTAGTTGAGCTGAGCGGTGTCGTTCCAGGGCATGGAGGTGCCATCATTGCCATGATAGATGAAGCGCACTTCGCCGGTGTGGTTGTCGGTGCGTTTGAAGACCACAGCCGCATCGTTGCGGGTAAAGTAGTGGTCTTCAATTTGAATCCGCACACGTCCATCGGCAGAGAGATCGCCACCTTCAAAGCTGTAGGATGGGAAGGGGCTGTAGGGCAGGGAGACGAACCAATCGGGGTGTTCCACAACCCAGGGCGAATCGATGCCCATGTGGTTGGGAACCATATCGCTTGCCAGGCGAATGCCGCGCTGCCAGGCGCGATCGCGCAAGTTGCGATAGGCTTCTTCGCCGCCCAGGTCATCGGCGATCCGGTAATCGAAGAGCGAATAGGCGGAGGCAATTGCTTCGGGGTTGCCGCACCATTGCTTGACGGTGGCTGAGGCACGGCTGCGCTCCCAGAGACCAATGAGCCATAGACCGGTGAAGCCCCAGCGCGCCAGGTCATCCAGTTCCTGATCGGGGATCTGATCGAGGCGATGGATGGGACGGTCGTATTTGCGGGTTAGTTGATCGAGCCAGACGTAGGTGTTTTTGGCAATTAGCACCAGGTTTGGCATCCATTCGCGGTCGGGGCTGAAGTTTTCGGTTTCGCCGGCGCTGCCCAGGCTGAGCGCATCAAATGTGGGGATGAGCGCCGGGCCGGGACCGAAGAAGGGCAATTTGTTTTCTTCTTTGATGAAATCGAGGCTGCTGAGCAGGCGGTAGAGGAAACTGCCGAGCATCTCGCCCCAGCGCTGCCGGATGAAGTCCAGCTGCCCTTCGAGGGAATTGGGTGAGGCCAGGGCGGGGGCGCGCAGCATGTCAATCAGGTTTTGGTTTTCGGGGCCAAAGTGCGGCTGTTTTTCGAAGAAACGGTAAAGCTCTGCTTGCACCTGGGCATAGGCCGTGTGACTGTTGAGCGTTGAGTCGCTGAACAGTTCCAGGTAGGGTGCCAGGGCCGGGTTTTGGTTGGCGATCCACAGCATGAGCATTTCTTCCAGGGCGATGGCACGGTGTGAAAGCCCTTCGCTGCTGCCGGAGAGATATTCGGTGGTGCTGAGTTGTCGCTGATAGACGGAAACGGGCGGAAATTCATTTGTGAAGGTCTCCAGGGCATGGTCGAGGCGCTCTTTGCCCAGGCTGGCTTCTAGCGTTTGCAGGGCCGTTTCCATGACCTGCGGTGCCTTTTGTTTGCGGTAATTGGCAATCAGCAGGTGCAAAATCTCATCCAGCAGCCCCATGGCATTGATTTCGCTGGCGCGCACTGTGCGCTCTGGAAAGTTGGCAAGATCGCGCTTCTGATTCATCTTTTGGGTGAACAGGCGCGCAGCATGAAAATTGGCAAAAATGACATTGCCGTTGAAACGGAATAAGATTTGATCGAATTGATACCGATCACGAGACTGCCGCGCAACATGAAATTCGAACATAGAATCCTCCTCGACAAGAATGGCGATCAAGAAAATTATACTACAGCTTATGGAACCGATGTCTTGCATCCGTGGATCTTTACCCTTCCATCCTCCCTGGGGGAGGGGAATTCAGGCGGGCCTGGCCGCACCGGTAACAGACTTGTTCCTCCAGGCTGACAGGAATTGCCTATTGACTCTCTTTTTGTTGTGTGCTATTCTATAACCATCCCAGATATTAGATATAATATCAATGATATAAAAACAAATGGATACAATCACTGATTCTGAAATTGCAACACACAAACAACTTCGTCGCTGGGTAGCCGACCGACTGCGGACGGATATTTTGGAAGGTAAGCTCAGACCCGGCGACTGGTTGCGTCAGGAACGCCTGGCACAGGAATATGGCGTCAGTCAGATGCCGGTCCGTGAGGCATTGAAGGAACTGGCTGCCGAGGGCCTGGTTGAGCATGTTCCCTATCGCGGGGTGCGGATTGTGACCTTTACTGCCGTGGATGTGGAAGACCTGTACGCCATTCGCAGCGACCTGGAAGGGCGGGCGGCGCGCGCAACTGCTCAGCGCATTACCCCTGAGGAATTGGTTGAGCTGAAAGCCATGCATGAGCAAATGAAGCTTTGTCAATCGCCGGATGATTTGCGCCGTTATCGCGAGATCAACCGGCGTTTTCATCTGTTCATTATTTCGGCCAGCAAACGACCCTATCTCATTCGCACCTTGAACCAGATGTGGGATGTCTTCCCGACCATGCTGTGGAGCAATTTTGCAGTTACGGCGGCGCGCTCGCTGCCGGCGCGCGATACAATGGATTGGCAGGAGCACGAGGCCATTTTGCAGGCGCTGGAGCGGCATGAGGGCGAACAGGCTGAGGCGCTCATGCGCCGTCACATCCAAACGGCGGGCAATGAACTGGTAACCTTCTTGAAGGAGAATGATTGATGGGCTTGCTGATGGCGATGGGTGGGGCTGTGGCGCTGGAGGGGGCGGCGATGGAATGCTTCTTTGCTGCCTGTCAGGCAAGGCCCGCGCCGGTGATTGTTTTGCCGACTGCTTCGGCCCTGGCAGACGCGGGAAGTGAATTGGCTGCTGCACTGAACGGGCGTGGAATTCCGGCCCAGGTTTTGCCGGTGCGCAGCCGCGAGCAGGCTGAGGATGTTGCTCTGGCACAGGCGGTGCGACAGGCCGGGGCTATTTTTCTCACTGGTGGCAATCAGATGCGCCTGACGGCTTTGCTGGGTGGAACAGCCTTGCACGCTGCCATGCTGACCGCCTGGCAGGCGGGGGCGGTTGTTGCCGGCACATCGGCTGGGGCAGCGGCGCTTTCCGCATTGATGATTGCCTATGGACGCGCAGGCCAATTGCCGGCTCAGGGCATGGCACAACTTGCCCCGGGGCTTGGTTTTCGGCAGGATCTTGTTTTTGATCAACATTTTCGGCAGCGCAACCGTTTGGGGCGCCTGATGTATGCTGTGGCGCTCAACCCCGGTCTGCTGGGTGTGGGCGTGGATGAAAATACGGTTGCTGTTTTGGATGGGCAGATGCTGCGTGTGGCGGGGGCTGGCTCGGTGACGCTTGTGGATGGGCGGCACCTGACGGTCAGCAATATTTCCGAAATCACTCGCGGGGCATTG
Source organism: uncultured Anaerolinea sp. (assembly GCA_964453115.1). Taxonomy (GTDB): domain Bacteria; phylum Chloroflexota; class Anaerolineae; order Anaerolineales; family Anaerolineaceae; genus JAIWNK01. The sequence continues at coordinate 10,172 of CAYVRT010000029.1, forward strand.
GCATTGAGCCATGTGCAATTGCATTTCCTCACCCCGGGTTGCAGGTTTGATTTTGAACGTCATACAGTTCATATCCCGATGGATGTGTTGGCAGTAGATGGATGAATTGGAAGGAGGTGGTTTTTTTTCCGACATTCGATCGTAGACTTGCTTTGTTGTTGTTCCATCACGGTGATGGAGAGTTTGACCCATTTAATTTTCCGGAGGAGAAATGAAGACATTGAAAGGTTTGTTGATGGTATTGGTTCTGGCTTCGCTGTTGCTTAGCGCTTGCGCCCGAACCGAGACGGTGGCAACTCAGGTCCCTGAAGTCAAGCCAACCGAAGCACTGCCAACGCCAGCACCAACGGTTGACCCAAATGCTGTGCAGATGGGCGGCACGGTGATTGTTGGAACCCCGCAGGAACCCAGCGTGTTGAATCCATTGCTCGCCTCTTCTTCCATTGAAGATGCCGTTGGCTCTCTGTTCATTGAGGGCCTGGTGCAGGTGGATGCAGAGGGAAAATATGCGCCAGTTTTGGCCGAAGAACTGCCAACCGTTTCGGATGATGGGTTGGTGGTAACTTATAAGCTGCGCAAGGATGTCAAGTTCTCGAATGGTGAACCATTCACCTGTGCCGATGTGCAGTTCACCCTGGATGCAATCCTGTCTGAGTTTTCGCAGGCCAGCACGTCGGGCTATGGCGACATTGAAAAAATTGAATGCACCGATGATCACACGGCGGTGATGACCTATGCCGCGATTTATGCGCCCTATCTGCGCCTCTTCAGCTACATCATTCCCCGCTCGGCTGGCGACCTTGCCAAGCTGGATAGCTGGGACTTCAATCGCAATCCGATTGGCACGGGGCCATGGGTGCTGAAGGAATGGAAAGCGGGCGATAGCATGACGCTGGCGAAGAACCCCAATTACCGCGAACCCGGCAAACCCTATGTTGATCAGGTGATCATTAAGATCCTGCCCAGTCGCGAAGTGGGTATGCAGGCCTTGGGGAATGGCGAAATTCACATCCTGTGGGATCTGGTGGAAGCCGACTTCCCGGCCCTGGCGCAGATGAAGGATAAGGGCGTTAGCTATGCGGGCGCGGTGACGGGTGAGAACGAGCTTTTGCTCTTCAACCTGGCCGACCCGACGGTGGACGCTCCGGCTGACCCGGCGACCAACCCGCACCCCATTCTCAGCGATGTGCGCGTGCGCGAAGCGATTGTGACTGCAATTGACAAACAATTGATTGTGGATACGCTGCTTTCCGGCAATGTCAAGGTTGGCACGACGGTTCTGCCGACGGGCCAATTTGCTTGCCCGCAGCCGGCTACTGCCTATGATATGGAAAAGGCCAAAGCCCTGTTGGAAGAAGCTGGTTGGAAGCCCGGTGGCGATGGCATCCGCGAAAAGGATGGCATGCGCCTGAGCTTGAAGATTGCGACGACCTCGGGCAACAAGCTGCGCGAGCAGACCGAGCAGGTGCTGGTTGAAATGCTGCGCGAAGTTGGCATTGAACTGGTGATCGAAAACGTGCCATCGGATGTGCTGTTTGCTGGCTGGGATTCGGATGGGATGCGCAAGCATGGCAAGTTCGACATTCTGCTCTATACCACTGGCCCTGGCATTGACCCTGACAGTCACCTCTACAGCAATTATCACTCCGCCAACATCCCAACCGCTGAGAACGAGGGCGTGGGGAGCAACTTCTCGCGCTACATTAATGCGGATGTGGATCAGTGGATTGATGATGCTTCGATGATTACGGATACCGAAGCGCGCCGTGAACTGTATTGCAAAGTTGCCGAGCAGCTGAACAAAGATATTCCGCGTGCCTACCTGTACGAGCGTTTGCTGCTGAGCGGTTACCGCGTGGAACTTCAGAACTTCCTCGTTTCGCCCGGCCCAAGCGATTTCACAGTTGGCTCTGAAAACTGGTGGATTCGCAAGTAAACCTGTACAATTAAGTTTGAGCATTGAGGAGGGTGCCGGTTTTTCCGGCATCCTCTTCCCCCCCCGGTTCTGGTTTTATCGAGGAGAGCGTGAATGGCTGATTATCTGCTGCGCCGTCTTGTTCAAGCTGTATTTACCTTGTTCGTTATCAGCATCATCATCTTTGCCCTGATTAGTTCGGTGCCGGGCGGGATTATGGCTGCCTATGAGGAAAACCCGGACATGACGCCCGAAGACCGGGCGCGTATTGAAGCCAAGTATGGATTGGATAAATCGGCGCCGGAGCGCTATTTGATGTGGCTGGGCAACCTTGCCAAGGGGGATTGGGGCAATTCTTTTGTCTCGAAGCGCCCGGCGATTCAGGAGATTGCTGAACGGCTGCCAAACACGCTCATTTTGATGGGCGTTGCCTTTGTGGTGACCTTGCTGATTGCCATTCCGCTGGGTGTCTATTCGGCTTTGCGGCAGTATTCTTTGTTTGACCATATCATGACGACGATTGCTTTGGCGGGGCAATCGCTGCCTGTTTTTTGGTTTGGGCTATTGTTAATTATTGTTTTTAGTGTGATTTTAAAACAGCCTAATGGGGCGCCGCTCTTTCCCAGTTCCGGCATGTATACGCCAGGGACGGAGCGCTCACTGGGCGATTTGGTGCGGCATTTGGTGCTGCCGGTGACGATGCTGGCACTGGTTTCGGCGGCGGGCTATATGCGCTATATGCGTTCTTCGATGCTGGAAGTAATTCATCAAGATTATGTCCGCACGGCACGTGGCAAGGGGTTGCGCGAGCGAACGGTTATTTTTCGTCATGCGCTGCGCAATGCATTGATCCCGATTGCAACCCTGATTGGTCTGGATTTGCCCTCCCTGTTTGGTGGGGCGTTATTTACCGAGACCATCTTTGCCTGGCCGGGAATTGGACGCTTGTATTTTGATGCGGCACTCAAGACCGATTATCCGGTCATTATGGCGGTGCTGATGATCTTCGCTGCGTTGATCATTGTTTCAATGCTGTTGGTGGATGTGGTATACACCATCCTCGACCCGCGCATTTCACTATCCTGAGGAGGGCAAGATGAGCCTATCGTTGAGCAACAAGAAAGAAGGCCGGCGTTCCTTGTGGCGGGTGTTCTTGCACCAATTCCTCAAGCATCGCATGGCGGTGGTGGGGGCAATTGTCATGCTTGTGATTCTTGTGTTGGTGGCGGGCGCGCCGTTGTTTACAAACTACACCCCGTTTAAGCAAGACCTTCGCAATCGGTTTTCACCCCCCTCGGCTGAACATTGGATGGGGACGGATGACTTGGGGCGCGATTTGTGGACGCGCGTTCTCTATGGTGGACGGATTTCGCTTTCCGTTGGTTTGCTCTCGATGGCGGTGGCGGTGGTGATTGGCACTATCATCGGGCTGGTTTCGGGCTATTTTGGCAGCTGGTTGGACGCGGTTTTTTCTCGGCTGACAGAAATTTTTCTTTCGGTGCCGCGCTTGTTTGTCCTGCTGGTGTTGACAACATTTTTGCGTCAGGCGGATATTTCCGGCGTTCAGGCCGGTTCATTCTGGCCGATTGCGCTGGTGATTGGTGCGTTGGCCTGGATGAGCGTGGCGCGCCTGGTGCGCGGCACAACCCTGGCAATGCGCGAGCGTGAGTTTGTTCAGGCGGCGCGCATGATTGGTGCAACCGATACGCGCATCCTCTTTCGGCATATTTTGCCCAACATTTCTTCGCCCATCATTGTTGCGGCGACCTTAGGGCTGGCGGGGGCCATCATTACCGAGTCGGGGCTTTCCTATTTGGGCTTTGGTGTGCAATTGCCAACACCCACCTGGGGGAATATGCTCAGCAATACCCAGAGTCAGATGCTGACGGCGCCCTGGACGGCAATTTTTCCCGGGATGATGATTTTCATTGTCGTGATCGCGATTAACTATTTGGGGGATGGGTTGCGCGATGCGCTGGACCCACACCATGTTGAGAAATAATAAGATGAAGACGATGCGTTGGTGGTTAAGTGGACTGGTGGGGCTTGCCCTGTTGAGCGGGTTGTTTGGCAGGGGGCAGGCACAGGCGTTGGAGACGCGCTGGCTGGCGCCAATTGGTGGTGGCTATGCGGATGTGTATGCTGGGTATTGCGCCCGTGTGGCACCTTTGGCACGCGAGAATCAGATTCATATTCTGGTGCTGGCAATGACCTATTCTTCGAATGCGGAGAGCATTACCGAGGCCGAGCGGACGGTGAACCTGCGTGATGCGGAAGAGCGGCGCTATCAGGTGGAACAGGCCTGTCAACGGGCTGCGGTGGCAGGTGTAACTTCAAAAGCGGTGCTTGCGCCCATCTTCACCCGCAGCGATGCGCTGGATGCTGAGGCCGTGACGCAGTATTTTCCAGACAATTTGACGGCTATTTTCTTTGTTGGGGGGGATCAGAAGGTGGCAATGCAGGTGATTGCCAACACGCCGTTAGAGATGGCGTTGCAATCGGCCTATGAGCGCGGGGTGGTGATTGGCGGGACGAGTGCTGGCGGGGGGTTGCAGGCTGCTACCATGTTGGCCGATTATAACCCTAATTTTGCGGCGGATAATGCGCTGAACTTTGGCGCACCGGAGATTTGGAACACAGCAGAGCGGCATGGCCTGCCCTTTGCTGTACAGTTGGCTATTCTGGATCAGCATTTTCAGCAACGGGCGCGCATTGGGCGCTTGTTGAATGCCATTGCCTTGCCAGATGTGCCGCATGTGGGGATTGGCGTGGATGCTTATACGGGCTTGTGGGTGGCAAATGAAACCCGCTTGCAGGATGTGTTTGGTTTGTATGTTGTGACAGTTTTGGATGCGGAGACCTATCACGCGGCGCAGGGGGTGCGCTATGTGGGCGAAGAACATACCCTCAGCGTGCGGAATGTGTTGGTGCATTTGCTGGCGCCGGGCGATTTTTCCTATGACTTGCAAACTCGGCAACATTCGTTACAGGCGCCACTGCCCACCATCTCGCGCAGTTTTAACGATTTGCGCACGCCCTCGGGGGCAGGCATGCTCTTCCTGGGCGGGGATTTGAGCCGCCAAAAGGCAGAGCACCCGGCCGTGCAGCAGTTTTTGCAAGCAGCGGGTGGCGAACAGGCCTATGTGCAGGTATTGGCGATTGGCTATCCTTCCGAGCGTTCAGCCCTCAGTGCGGCGAATGATTATTTGAGCGGGCTGGGCGTGAAAGGTGAGGCGGTTGCACTGATGCCGGGCGGAACATTGGTTCTGTCCCCGCAGGTGACCGGTATTCTGGTGCTTGGCAAGGATCAATCGTTGGCACAGGCAGCTGATTTGACCGGGGTGGTGCAGGCCTGGCAATCTGGCAAGCCTTTGCTTCTGGATAATGCGGCGGCGGCGTTGGCAGGCAGTTTCTATTCTGCGCACGAGCCAACCCCGCGCGAGGCCGAGGAGGCCGAAGTGGCTACGCAGCGTTCCTTCCTGGCCGGGCGCACCAAGGTTCAGCCCGGATTGGGGTTGCTGCCGGCCTGTTTTGAGCCGCAAGTTCTAAACGATAACCGGGTGGGGCGGATGTTCTCGCTGGCCTACATGCATCCTGACTTGCTTACGGTGGCGCTGATGCAGGGTGCGGCGCTGGTGGTGGATGCGGAGGGGGCGCAGGTTGTGGGCGAGAATGCTGCCTGGGTGCTGGATTTGCGTTTTGCTACCCTGGCGCTGGGTGAGAATGAGGGTTTTGTGGTTGCCAATGGGTTGCTGGATGTGTTTGTGGATGGTGAGCGGCTGGAGGTGCGAACGGTGGAAGAGGCTGCGCAACTTGCCCCGCAACCCACGCCGCAAATTGTTTTGGCAACTGCAACGGCACAGCCCACAGCGACAATTGCTTTGCCACCGACGGAAACGGCACAGCCCTTGCCAACCGCAACAAATGCGGGGGTTCAACCCACCTTACCTTCTCCCTCTTCTGCGCAACCTGAGCGAGGAGCCTGGGCATTGTGGGTGGGTGGCGTGTTGTTGCTGGGCGCATTGGCGTTTTTGTTGCTGCGCCGACCGAAGAAATAAGGCTGGCTTATTCGGCGTGCAGAATGTGGGTGATGATGTTCGACCCGCTGCCGCCAATGTTTTGTGCCATGCCAATGCGCGCACCTTCGACCTGTGTGCCGTGCGCTTCGCCGCGCAATTGTTGAACAACTTCCACAATTTGATACATGCCGGTTGCACCAACCGGATGCCCGCGCGCTTTGAGCCCGCCGCGTGTTGCGATTGGCACGCGCCCTGTTGGGCGAATTTCGCCATCCAGGGCCAGCCGAACGCCTTGGCCGGGTTCAGCAAACCCACACGCCTCGAGCGAGAGGGCAGCCATGATGCTGAAGGCGTCGTGTGCCTCAAAGACATCAATCTCTTCTGGGCCAATTCCGGCCTGGGCATAGGCGGCGCGCGCTGAACGTTCTGCTGCGCTCAGGCGCAATGGCACGCTGCGCGAATGCACGGCGATGGTATCGGTTGCGGCAGCGGAGCCAATGACGCGTACGATGGGGCGATTTGGCTGGCGGATGAGCAAATCGAGCGGCACCAGCACAGCAGCAGCGGCCCCATCTCCAACGGCAGAGGCATCCATAATGTTGATGGGGTCGGCAACCATGGTCGCCTTCATGTAGGCCTTTTCATTAATTGCCTGCTGAAAGCGAGCATAGGGGTTGTGGACTGCGTTGGCATGGGCATTGATTGAGAAGGGTGCGAAATGTACCTTTTCCCATTTGTATTCATACAGGTAGCGCTGCATAATGAGCGCGTTGAGTGCTACAAAAGAAAGGCCCTGGCCGGCTTCCCAATCGGCATCGGCTGCGGTGGCAAGCTCGCCGGTAATTTCGCTGCCGGGGGAGTCGGTCATTTTTTCCACGCCGGCGGCAATTGCACAATCTAGTGCGCCGGAAGAGACGGCCATCAGCGCATTGCGAAAGGCGGCAGCCCCCGAGCCACAGGCGGCCTCGATGTGGACAGCCTCGCCATACGGCATACCGACCCAATCGGCAACATAGGCGCCCAGGCTTTGCTGATGGTTGGCCGAACCGGCCATCATGTTGCCAAGGTACAGGCCCTCGGCGCGCTGGATGCCGGCATCCTGCATGGCAGCAAGAATCGCTTCGCCAGCCAGTTCGCGCAGCGATTTATCCCACTGTTCTTCAACTTTGGTTTGTCCAATTCCCAGGATAGCAACAGGACGCATGAGAACCTCGTTTTTTCAAAAAGCTATGTTTGTATTATACGGACAAGCCCTATCAATAGCTATCACTTTCTGCGCGAAAGCTGCTACAAACGCAAGCTTTTCATTGGCTGACATAGCGCAAAAAGTAAGCGATCACGCCGAAGGCAATGGCAACATTCAGGCTGCGTTTGTAGCCGTGCATGGGGATCCAGATGCAGCGCTCAGCCTGGGCGAGCAGGTCGGGGTCAATGCCGGAGACTTCGTTGCCAACGATGAGCAGAATGGGCTGTGGGGAGCGGAGCAGCGGGGCTATCTCGAACAGGGAGAGGGCATTTTGCCCAACTTCTAGCGCCCAAATGCGCAGGCCGCGTTGCCGGGCATTGGCGGCAGCATCCAGCGCATTCGTCCAGGCCTGCCAGGGGACGGCATGTTCGGCACCCAGGGCGGTTTTTGCCACTTTGGGATGGTCTGGCGTGGGGGTCAGGCCGCAGAGGTGCAGTCGTTCCAGCCCGGCGCCATCGGCGGTGCGGAACATGGCGCCGACATTGAAAGTGCTGCGGATGTTGTCCAGCAGGACTTCGACTGCTGGGCCAGGGGCGGTTTGTGTGGCGCGCCGGTTACAGGTTGAGTCATTCCGGATTGTGGCAACCAGGGGGGCGAGCGCTCCGCAACGCGGGCAAGTTTGTCCCAGGCTGCCAACCGCCGGGGCCGGAAAGCGAAAGCGGCAGGCTGCATTGCTGCACTGACGGATGATTTCGGACATGGATTGATTGTATCACCGCGCGCTGTAAATGCGGTACAATTTAAACATGCAGGTGTGGTCGCCGGGTTTTGTGACGCTGCTTTTGGGCTGGCTGGCTTTTTTGACCGGGCTTGGCTGGCTGGTTTGGCGCGGCTTTCGGCGCGGGCGTCTGTTTTGGATGATGGTGGGGGTGACTGTTTTGCTGGGGGGAGCGGCTCTTTTGGCTGCTTTTCAAGAGTGGCTTGGGGCCTGGTGGATGGTGGGTGGGGTGTTGATGGGCTGTGCTGTGTTGTTCGCTGCGCTGCTGCGGCAAATGCGGCGGCAACGGGCCGAAATTGCTCGGTTGGAGCGGATTGTGGAGGCACGCTCTGACCGGGTGACCGCACTGGGGCATGAAATTCGTACGCCTCTGGCGATGATTAAGGGGGCAAGCGATTTGTTGTTGGAAGGCAAACCCGGCCCTTTGACCGAGCATCAATTGAATTTTGTGCAGACGATCAGCCAAAACTGTGAACAGATGATTTTGTTGGCCGAAGATTTGTTGGTGCAGGCTCGGATTGAGGCCGGGTTGTTTCATTTGCGCCTGGAACGGCTGGATTTGAAGGATTTGATCTATCGGATTGTGAAGGATGCCCGGACGATTGCCGGGCAGCGCAATCAGATGATTCATATTGATGCCCCGCAGGTGATGGCTGCCGTGCATATTGACCCGCGTCTGCTTCGACAGGCGATGATGAACCTGTTGACGAATGCCAGCCGGCACACCTCACATGGTGGGCATATCTACGTTTCATTGGCCGAAAACGATGACCGGATTGTGGTTTCGGTGATGGATGATGGGGCGGGTATGTCGCTTGAGGAGAAACGCAACCTGTTTCAGCGCTTTTCCAGCGGGCGACCGCTGGGAGATGGGACGGGGATGGGGCTGGTGATTACCCGAAAAATTATCGAACTGCATGGCGGAGAGATTATGGTGGATACGACGTTGGGACGGGGAACAACCATCTTGTTTTCTGTTCCGCGCTGGCAGGTGGATGATGAGAGATAAGCCGTTGATTCTGGTTGTGGATGATGAGCCGCAGATGGTGGGGATTGTGGTATTTGCGCTTGAGTCGCAGGGTTTTGATACATTGCGCGCCTATGATGGACAGCAAGCTCTGCAGTTGGTAGCCGAGGTGCAGCCCGACCTGCTGGTGCTGGATCTGATGATGCCGCATTTGGATGGTTTTGCTGTTTGTCAGCAGGTGCGGCAGACGACCAGCATTCCGGTGATGCTGCTAACCGCTCGCACCGAGGATGAGGATGTGATTCGCGGGCTGGAACTTGGGGCGGATGATTATGTGATGAAGCCGTTTAACCCGCGCGAGGTGGCACTGCGTGCTCAGGCCATTTTGCGTCGCTGTGGTTGGGGGAATGCCTCGATATTGTGTGTGCGCGACCTGTGCATGAATTTGAGCAATCATCAGGTGCTGGTGCGTGGGCAGGTGGTGACCTTGACGAGCAATGAATTTGACCTGTTGCGGCAACTGTTGTTGAATGTTGGGCGGGTTATCTCCTGGCAGGCATTGCTGAAAGAGGTTTGGCAGGTGGCAATGTGGGATGGGGGCAAAGAAATGGTCAAGATGGCGGTTTATCGTCTGCGGCAGAAGATTGAACTGGAGCCTGATCACCCGGAGTACATCATTACAATGCGTGGGGTTGGCTATCTATTGCAACCTTGAGACTGTTACCATTCTGTAACCGGGGGGTGGGTGTATTCATGGTGGGTTAATGCTATTCTTATTTTATCTGGTTCAAATCTTTTTTCAGGAGAAATAGGATGAGAAGCTATTGGAAAGTATTTGTTTTTGCGATCGTCATCATGGCGGTCCTATTGTCCGGTTGCAACACGCAGCCGACCGGGGAAACCAAGACTGTGGGTGGCAAGCTGACGGTGCTTTGCACGCCGCAGGAAGATTGGTGCGTGGCATTGACGCAGAAGTTCCAGGCCGATACGGGAATTGAGACCAACTACGTTCGCCTTTCAAGCGGCGAGTCGGTTGCCCGTCTCCGTGCTGGTAAGGATAACCCCGAATTTGATGTTTGGTTCGGTGGCCCGGCGGATGGGTATATGGTTGCCAAGAACGAAGACCTGCTCGAGGCCTATGTTTCGCCGAATGCGGCTGCAATTCCCGAAACGCTGAAGGACAAGGACGGGTATTGGACGGGCATCTATGTCGGTGCGCTGGGCTTCTGCTCGAACCAAAAGGTGTTGGATACATTGGGGCTGCCGGTGCCGGGTTCCTGGCAGGATTTGCTGGACCCCAAGTATAAGGGGCAAATTGCAATGGCACACCCGGCGACTTCTGGAACAGCTTTCACGGCTTTTTGGACGATTGCAACGCTGGAAAATTATGATATTGAAGCGGCATTTGGGTATTACAAATCCCTGCACAACAATATTTTGCAATACACCAAGACCGGTTCAGCGCCTGGTCCAATGGCTGGGCGGGGTGAAATTGCAACGGCAATCATCTTCTCGCATGATTGTGTCAAGTTCCAGGAAGAAGGCATGACGGACCTGGTGTTGAGCTTCCCGCAGGAAGGCACCGGTTATGAAGTGGGCGGTGTGGCGATTGTCAAAGGCACCAAGAACCCGGATGCTGCCAAACTGTGGATTGACTATGTGCTGACCGCCAAGACGCAGGAACTGGCGGCAACGGTTAAATCCTTCCAACTGCCAACCAACCCAGATGCAAAGGTCTCGGATAAGGCTGTGAAACTCTCTGAGGTCAAACTGGTGGATTACGACTTCACCAAATCGGCCGAGCAGAAGAAGGCCATTACCGAACGCTTTGATGCGGAAATTGCGCCAGCCCCGAAAGAGTAAATTGGGCTGAGGTGTGAGGCACCTGGCATAACAGGGCACACTGCAACTGGGGCTAGGTTGTGCCAGGTGCATTCTTCTTGAGGATTGGGGAAGGCGGTCTCTCGATGCAATCTTTGTCACTTAATCGTTCGCTGCGAGAATATCGGCGTCTGGCTTCAGATTGGACACTGCTGCTGGGATTGGTGGTGGTGGTGCTGTTCCTGGTGGTGGCAATCGTCTGGCCGCTATTGAAGATTTTGGGGGTTGGTTTTTCAGCCGAGGCAATGGCGCTGTATGCCAAATATTTCTCCTCGCCTGTCTATTTGCGGATTATGTGGAATACGGTGGAGCTTGGGCTGGCAGTGGGGGCAATTGGCACTTTGTTGGGCTTTTTGTTTGCCTATGTGCAGGTTCGCCTGGATGTACCCTTCAAGAAGTTCATGAATCTGATGGCATTAATGCCCATCATCAGCCCGCCATTTGCGGTGGCAACGGCAGCCATTGCATTGTTTGGCCGCGGTGGTTTGATCACCTATCAGTTATTGGGAATTCGTAATAATATTTATGGCTTTCGCGGGTTGGTGTTGGTGCTTTCGCTTTCGCTTTTCACGGTGGCATATTTGAATTTGAAAGGGATGTTGGAGGCGCTCGACCCGGCCCTGGATGAGGCCGCAACCAATTTGGGGGCTAATAAATGGGCCGTTTTCCGAACGGTGACCCTGCCAATGCTGGTGCCAGGGATTGCCGGTTCGTTTTTGCTGTTGTTTGTGGAGGCGATTGCTGACCTGGCAAACCCGCTTGTCCTGGGGGGGGATTTTACGGTGCTGGCCTCGCGCGTCTATATTGCCATTTCTGGCGAATATGACACATTGGCAGGGGCCGTTCTGTCGCTCATTTTGCTTGTGCCTTCGCTGGCAGTTTACATGGTGCAGCGCTATTGGGTGAGCCGCAAATCGTTTGTCTCTGTGACGGGCAAGCCTTCCGGCAGACCGCAAACCATCCGCAACCCTCTGGTTCGCTGGGGGCTGTTTGCGCTGGTGATGTTTATTTCGCTGCTAATTTTGACCCTGTATGGCACGGTTGTGGTAGGGGCGTTTACCAAACTCTTTGGCATCAATTTTGCGTTTACGCTGGCGAATTTTGAATTTGTGGTGCTTGGCCTGGGGTCACAGGCCATGGGGGATACTTCGGCAATGTCGGCCATTTCGACGCCGATTGCCGGGATCTTGGGGATGGTGATTGCCTGGCTGGTGGTGCGCAAGTCGTTTACCGGGCGGGCAGTGATGGATTTTGTGGCGATGTTGGGCATTGCGGTGCCGGGGACTGTGTTGGGGATTGGCTATTTGCTGGCGTTCAATATGCCGCTGAAGATTGGCGAAACAGTCATTTTACCGGCGCTGGCAGGGGGGACGGCCCTGGCCGGCGGCTGGATTGCGATCATTCTGGCGTATATTACGCGCAGTGTGCCGGCCGGGTTGCGAGCGGGGGTGGCTTCCTTGCAGCAGATTGACCCGGCGATCGAAGAAGCATCCATTAGCCTGGGGGCGGATAGTTCGGTCACGTTCCGCAAGGTGACTTTGCCGCTCATTCGCCCGGCCTTTTTTACGGGCCTGGTGTATAGCTTTGCCCGGGCAATGACCTCGCTCTCGGCGGTCATTTTCCTGGCTACGCCGCAGGCAAAAATTATGACCGCACAGATTCTGAACGAGGTGGATGCCGGGCGGTTTGGCAATGCTTTTGCCTATTGCGTTATTTTGATTGGATTGGTGCTGGCTGTAATCGGGTTGTTGTATGTGGTGGTTGGCACATCCAATGGGGTGGAGCGCGATTTGGGTCGCGCCCGATAGTTGCGAGTGAGAAGGAGAATAGAATGAGCGAACAAATGGAAACGGGTGCATTGCGTTTGGAGAATGTGACCAAAATTTTTGGACAAGGTGCGGGGCAGGTTCGGGCAGTGGATGAGGTGTGTTTGACCATTCGCAGCGGTGAATTTGTTACGCTGTTGGGGCCTTCGGGTTGCGGCAAGACAACAACCCTGCGCCTGATTGCCGGGTTTGAGTTTCCAAGCAGTGGACGTTTGCTGTTGGATGAAAAGGATATTGCCAATGTGCCGCCCAATTTGCGCCCTATGGCAATGGTGTTTCAGAGCTATGCACTCTTTCCGCATTTGAATGTCTTTGAGAACGTGGCTTATGGGCTGCGATTGCGCAAGATGACCGAAGCAGAGATTAAAGAAGCCGTCAATATTGTGTTGCACATGATGAACCTGGTGGGGTTGGAACGTCGCAATCCAAATCAGCTGTCAGGTGGGCAGCAGCAGCGCGTGGCGCTGGCGCGCGCGATGGTGATGAAACCCAAGCTGCTATTGTTCGACGAGCCGCTTTCCAATCTGGATGCGAAACTGCGCACCCAAATGCGAATTGAAATCCGCCGTTTGCAGCAGCGGATGGGGATTACAAGCGTTTATGTGACCCATGATCAGACCGAGGCAATGAGCCTTTCAGATCGGATTGTGGTGATGAACCATGGCAAGATTGAGCAGGTTGGCACGCCGGAGGAGATCTATCAGCGTCCGGCTACCATGTTTGTGGCCGATTTTATTGGCCGGGCCAATTTTGTTGAGACGGAAGTGCTTGGCCTTGAGCAAGGCACGGCGATTGTGGATGTATATGGACAAAAGGTGCAATTGGCCTGTAGCCCTGAGGTTCGCCGAGCAAGCAAGGCCTATGCCATGATTCGTCCGGAAGCGATCAACCTCTCCTCTCGCCCCAGCCCTTACATGGCCGAGGTCAAAACAGCCGTTTACCTGGGGAATTCGGTGGAATATGAGGTGGAAGTGGAGCAGAACTTGCTGAAGGTGGTGGACTATGACCCAACCCCGGGAATGCTGTTCCATGAAGGGGCATTTGTGAGCATGACGTTTGACCCGGAGCGCAGTTATTTGCTGCCCAAGTGAGGGGATTGTTTTGTGGGCGGGCTGCGGCCTGGCTTTTTTGCCTATTGCGCTTTGACCAAAAGGGATTACAATCAGGTCGTTCAAACCTGGGTCGGAGGTGTGCAATGTTGGAGATTTTTAAAACAACCGACAAGGGGCTGGAAAAGCTGGATGCTGTGGTTGCAAACTGTTGGATAAACCTGGTGGACCCAACGACAGATGAGATGGAGCGCATCAAAGCAGAGGGTGTGCCGCATGATTTTTTGACCTATCCGCTGGATATTGATGAGCGCTCGCGCACGGAGCGTGAGGATGATGGGACGCTCCTGGTTGTGTTGCGAATCCCATATCAGGCTGGGCCGAAGGAGGATGTTCCGTATCGCACAATGCCGTTGGGAATTGTGCTCACCGGTCAATTTATTGTCACCATTAGCCGCCTGCCGAATGAAATTACCCAGGAATTCGCCAATGGTCGCATCCGTGGCCTGGCAACGGCCAAGCGCTACCGCTTTGTGTTGCGCTTGCTGCTGGCGGTGGCAAGCAAATATCTGGAATATTTGCGCGAAATCAATCATCGCGTGGATCAGGTTGAAGACCGTTTGCAGCTTTCCATGCGCAACAAAGAAGTGCAAGATTTGTTGATGTATCAAAAAAGCCTGGTCTATTTTGCGACGGCTTTGAAATCGAATGAATTGATGATGGAGCGCTTGCAGCGCGGGGGGTTGTTTTCGAAATATGACGAGGATGAAGATTTGTTGGAGGATGTGATTACCGAGAATCAGCAGGCCATTGAAATGGTCAACATCTCCAGCAGTATTTTGAGCGGGATGATGGATGCCTTTGCTTCGATTATTTCAAACAACCTGAATGTGGTGATGAAATTTTTGGCCTCAATGACGATTGTGCTGAGCATTCCCACCATCATCACCAGTTTTTACGGCATGAATGTGGATTTGCCGTTGCAGAGCGCCCCGTGGGCCTACCTCTTGGTGATAGGGCTTTCTGTGTTGATTGGAGCGTTAATTGTGGTGGTTTTCATTCGCCGCAACTGGTTTTAAGGTTAAAAAGGAGGGGATTTGCTTGCTTTTTTAGGGGTCGTTGGTTATAATGAACGATTGCGCTGCCCGCTTTTGGCGCGGGATTGTTGCGTATCTTAACCGGCTATTTTGCGGATGCCAGGAGTTTTGTTATGCAGTCTTTGCCTGTCAAGTCGTATGCTCGCATTCCATCTGTTTCCCACCTTCCTAACCTGATCGAAGTGCAGTTGGATTCGTTTCGGCGATTGAAGCGTGAGGGGTTGATTGACCTGTTTGATGAGATTTCACCGATTGAATCGTATAATAAAGGGATGCGGCTCTATTTTCCGGGCCGCTCGGCTGAGGCGCGAGAATGGGACCTGCGTTATTGGTTTGGGGAACCCAAGCACTCGATTGATGAATGCGTTGAGCGTGATTTGACGTATGCCAGTCCGTTATATGTTTCGGTGCTGTTGGCTGGCCCGGATGTCCCGGAACCCGTCAAGCAGGATATTTTCCTGGGCGATTTTCCGGAAATGACCGACAAAGGCACGTTTATTATCAACGGAACGGAACGCGTGGTTGTTTCGCAGTTGATTCGTTCGCCGGGCGTCTATTTTGAGGCACCGGTGGATCGTGCAACAGGGCGACGCCTGGCGATGGCAAAATTGATCCCAGACCGTGGCGCATGGATGGAGTTTGAGACGCGCAAGAACGATTACATCATTCTCAAATTCAACCGCAAACGCACGGTGCCGATTACGATCTTCCTGCGGGCTTTGGCGGCGGTGAGCGATGGATTGACCGATTCGCCGTTGCACGATGGTAGCGATGAGGAATTGCTCTCGCTCTTCCAGGATGTGGATAACAACCCGGACCGCATGTTCATTGCTTCTACACTGCGGCAAGAGCCGCCCTGGCAGCAGGGACGGGCTGGTTCGCAAGCCGAAGAGGCATTAATTGAGTTCTTCAAGCGCATGCGCCCAGGTGACCCGGCAACCATTGAAAACGCAACGCAATTTATGCGCGAGCAGCTTTTCGATCAACGGCATTATGACCTGGAGCGGGTGGGGCGCTATAAGCTCAATCAGAAGCTCGACCTATCGGATCAGATTCCTGTCACGCACCGCACGGTGACCAAGTGGGATGTGGTTTACCTGGTGCGGCGGATGATTTTGATTAACAATGAGCGCGAGGATAAGGACGACATTGACCATTTGGGCAACCGCCGGGTGAAGACGGTCGGCGAATTGATCCAGAACAAATTGCGCATTGGCCTGCGGCGGATGGAGCGCGTCATCAAAGAGCGCATGTCCATCCGTGACCAGGATCAGCTTTCGCCCATGAGCCTGATCAATATCCGCCCTGTGGTCGCCTCGATGCGCGAGTTCTTTGGCTCCAGCCAGCTTTCACAGTTTATGGATCAGACCAACCCGCTGGCTGAACTGCGTCACAAACGCACGCTCTCAGCCCTGGGTCCTGGTGGCTTGCGCCGTGAGCGCGCTGGCTTTGATGTGCGCGATGTGCATCACTCGCATTATGGACGCATTTGCCCAATTGAAACGCCAGAAGGTCCCAATATTGGTCTGATTGGCCGTCTTTCTAGCTTTGCGCGCGTCAATGAATATGGCTTCATTGAAACCCCTTATCGCCGGGTGGTGAAGGTGCTTTCGAGCAAGGACCCGCGCTTGGTTGGGCGGCTGATGCGCGAGACGCTGACCGACCCCGAAACGGGCGAGGTGATTGTCAAGCAGGGCGAGCGCGTTACGGAAGTGATGCTACCGGCGATTGCCCGGCTCAATCGAGCTTCAATTTTCGTTGCGCCATTTATTTCGGACGAGGTGGAATATCTTTCGGCAGATGCCGAGGATAAATTCGTCATTGCGCAGGCAAATACGCCGCTGAATGAGTATGGCGAGCTTTCGGCAGAGCGCATTTCTTGCCGGCATCATTCCGATTTTATCGTTTCGGTGGCAGAAAATGTCAATTATATGGACGTTGCGCCACATCAGGTAATGGGGATTAGCGCCTCGTTGATTCCATTCCTGGAGCATGATGATGCCAACCGCGCTCTGATGGGTGCCAATATGCAGACTCAGGCTGTGCCGCTGGTCAACCCGGATATTCCAACCGTCTCGACGGGTATGGAAGAATTCGCGGCGATTGATTCGGGGCAGGTGTTGGTGGCGGAAGAAGATGGCGAAGTGGTTTCGGTGACGGGGCGTGAGATCATTCTGCGCACCCCCAATGGGCTGAAGAGCTATTTGCTGCGCAAATATCAGCGTTCGAACCAAAGCACCTGCATTGATCAGCGTCCAGCGGTGATTAAGGGCCAGGTGATTCGGGCCGGTGATGTGCTGGCCGATTCATCCTCAACGGTGCGTGGTAACCTGGCGCTGGGGCAGAATGTGGTGGTGGCGTTTGTTTCGTGGGAGGGTGGCAATTTTGAAGATGCCATTCTGATCTCGGAGCGCATGGTGCAGGAAGACCGCTTTACCTCGGTGCATGTCGAAAAGTATGAAGTAGAAGCGCACGATACCAAACTTGGCCCAGAAGAAATCACCCGAGACATTCCAAACGTTGGTGATGATGCAATTAAGGATTTGGATGAGCATGGCATCATTCGCGTGGGTGCCGAAGTGGGGCCGAATGATATTCTGGTTGGCAAAATTACGCCCAAAGGCGAAAAAGAGCTGACGCCCGAAGAACGCTTGCTGCGCGCCATCTTTGGCGAAAAGTCGCGCGATGTGAAAGACACCTCGCTGCGCATGCCGCACGGGGAGCGTGGCAAGGTGGTGGATGTGAAGGTCTTCACCCGGGAAGATAATGCAGATCTTTCGGCGGGCGTGGATATGATGGTGCGTGTTTCAGTGGCACAGCGCCGTAAGATTACGGCCGGTGATAAGATGGCTGGGCGACATGGAAACAAGGGCGTTGTCTCGCGCGTGGTTGCGGTGGAAGATATGCCCTACCTGGAAGATGGGACGCCTGTTGATATCATCCTCAACCCATTGGGCGTGCCTGGGCGTATGAATATCGGCCAAGTGCTGGAAACGCATTTGGGCTGGGCGGCGCACCGAATGGGCTTTCGGGTTATTTGCCCGATCTTTGATGGCGCCAATGAGCTGGAAATTGAAGCTGAATTGGTGCGCTCGTGGATGATGGACCGCGCCTGGCAGATGGTGATGGACCGGGCCTGGAACTGGTTGAAAGACCAGGGTGAATATGATCCGGAAATCATTCAGGATGACGATGAAGTGCGCATGTTGTATCTGGAAGAGTGGCTGGGCGCATTGGGCTATTCGGTGGATGACAGTCTGAAGACGGATGTGCAGCGCACACGGCGCTGGGCGCTGGCAGAATGGCTGCGCGAGCTGGGCTATGACCCGGATGGTGTGCTGGCGTTTGAGAACGTGCCGGCAAGCGCCCCGCATGTGCGTGAGAAAGATGTGTGCGCCATTGAGGTTGGGCTGCGTGAATGGCTGAAGAGTGAGGGTGAGGATGTGAGTGAGGTGGCGGATGCTGAAATTCGCACCCGCGCCCGAGAGTATATGACGCGCACCGGTCGTCCGATGCCAATTTTGGGCAAGCAAGTGTTGATTGATGGCAAAACCGGCCAGCAATTTGATCAACCCGTAACGGTGGGTGTGATGACAATGCTTAAGTTGCATCACCTGGTGGAAGATAAGGTGCATGCCCGTTCGACTGGCCCATATAGCCTGGTGACTCAGCAACCGCTGGGTGGCAAGGCGCAGTTTGGTGGTCAGCGCTTTGGCGAAATGGAAGTTTGGGCGCTGGAAGCGTATGGCGCTTCGTATATTTTGCAGGAGATGCTGACGGTTAAATCGGATGATGTACAAGGCCGTGTGGCTGCCTATGAGGCGATTGTCAAGGGCGAAGAGCTGGAAGAACCCAGCCTGCCGGCGGCTTTCCGGGTTTTGGTGAAGGAATTGCAAAGCCTGGGCCTGGCTGTGGAAGGTGTGATGGATTCGGGCGAGGTGATCAAGTTTGGCAAGGATGAAGAGCGCGCCCGACCGCCCCGTATGGAAACTGGCCTGCTTGGGCTGGGTGGTGAAACTCTGGATGATTTAGGTTAACCGTGATATAATTATCCTTCGTTGCATTCACCCGACGAATTTGTGCGGAGGGGAGGCCATCATTGTTGGCGATGGCCTTCCTTAATGAACCAAAAATAGTATCTTTTTTTCGGAGGCAAAGGAAAGTGCCCACAATCAATCAGTTGATCCGTAAAGGTCGCATGACCAAAAGGTCGAAGAGTAAGGCGCCTGCACTGCAGTACACGCTCAACTCATTCAAACAGCGCCGCACGCGCCAGGATAAGGGCGCGCCGCAGAAGCGCGGTGTTTGCACCGTGGTGCGCACAATGACCCCCAGGAAGCCGAATTCGGCGTTGCGCAAGATTGCCCGCGTGCGCCTTTCAAACGGCATTGAAGTCACTGCGTACATTCCCGGCGAGGGCCATCAGTTGCAGGAACACTCTGTGGTGATGGTGTGCGGCGGTCGTGTGAAGGACTTGCCCGGCGTTCGCTACCACATTGTGCGTGGCACGCTCGATACGACGGGTGTGGCTAAGCGTATGCAGGGCCGTTCTAAGTACGGCGCCAAGCAACCCAAGAAATAGTTTGAGAAAGACGGAGAAGTTTCATGCGTCGTACCAAACCCGAACCACGGGAGATCGCTCCCGATATTCGCTATAACAGCGTCTATGTCCAGACGCTGATCCAGCACATGTTGCGCCGTGGCAAGAAGAGCACCGCAACGATGATCATGTATGATGCGCTGGATATTGTCAAAGCAAAGACCGGCAAACACCCGATTGAGGTGTTTGAACAGGCTTTGAAAAACGTTGGCCCCGTCATGGAAGTTCGCCCCCGCCGTGTGGGTGGTGCAACCTATCAGGTGCCGATGGAAGTTGCCATGGAACGACGTGTGACATTGGCAATGCGCTGGATTTTGGATGCGGCGCGGGCGCGCAGTGGCAAGTCGTTTGCTGAAAAGCTCTCGGCAGAATTGCTGGATGCAGCCTCGAACCAGGGTGCTGCTGTTCGCAAGCGCGACGAGACCCACAAAATGGCCGAAGCCAACCGCGCCTTTTCTCACTATCGCCTCTAGGATCTGGAAATGGCTGACGAATTTCCGTTACAGCGCTGCCGCAATATCGGCATCATTGCGCATATTGATGCTGGTAAGACAACAACGACAGAACGCATTCTGTTCTACACAGGGCGTTCCTATCGCTTAGGGTCTGTTGATGAAGGCACGACGACTACGGACTGGATGCCGCAGGAGCGAGAACGCGGCATTACCATTGTTTCGGCAGCCGTGACCGCTGAATGGCGTGGGTATCGCATCAACCTGATTGATACGCCAGGGCATATTGACTTCACCGCTGAAGTGCAGCGTTCGCTGCGCGTGCTGGATGGTGGGGTGGTGGTCTTTGATGCTGTGCAAGGGGTAGAGCCGCAAAGCGAAACCGTTTGGCGACAGGCAGACCGCTATCAGGTGCCGCGCATCTGTTTTGCAAACAAGATGGATCGCATTGGCGCATCGTATGAAAATACCATTGAAAGCATTCGTACCCGTTTGGGTGCCCATCCCATTGCAATGCAATTGCCCATTGGCAGCGAGGCAAACTTTACCGGGGTGGTAGATTTGCTGGAGATGCAGGCAATCTATTGGGATGATGCACTGGGCAAGGAAATGCGCTTTGCGGAAATTCCGCCCGAACTGCAAGAGCAGGCGGAACAGATGCGCGCCGAACTGGTGGAACGTGCCGCTGAACTGGATGATGACCTGATGGTCAAATTCCTGGAAGGCGAAGCGATTGAAACGCCAGAAATTCGGGCCGCACTGCGTCAGGCGGTGCTCAAGGGGCAGGCAACACTGGTGTTCTGCGGCTCCTCGCTGCGCAACAAGGGCGTGCAGCAGGTGTTGGATGCAGTGGTGGATTATTTGCCCTCCCCGCTGGATGTGGCCGAGGTGCGAGCGCAAAACCCAAACACGAATGAAGAACTGGTGTTGACGGCTGAAAATGGCGCCCCGCTGGCTGCATTGGTGTTTAAGATTGTCAGTGACCCTTATGTTGGCCGACTGGCCTATTTCCGGGTCTATTCGGGCAAAATTCAGCAAGGTGTGGTGGTCTACAATTCTAGCAAGGGCAAGCGCGAACGCATTGGTCGCTTGTTGCGCATGTATGCAGACCGCCGTGAAGACATCACCGAGGTGGGCGCAGGCGACATTGGCGCGGTGCTGGGGTTCAAAGAAACCTCAACCGGCGATACGCTTTGTGAACAATCGAAGCCCTTGCTGTTGGAGGCAATTAGCTTCCCTGAGCCAGTCATCAAAGTTGCCATTGAGCCGAAGACGACTGCTGACCAGGCCCGGATGGCCGAGGCGTTGCGCCGCCTTTCGGAAGAGGACCCGACTTTCCGGGTCAATACGGATGAGGCGACCGGTCAGACAATTATTTCCGGAATGGGTGAGCTGCACCTGGATGTGCTGGTGGACCGCATGTTGCGCGAATTCCGCGTGCAAGCCAATGTGGGCCGCCCGCGCGTTTCATACCGCGAAACAATCTCACGCCCGGTGACCCGTATCGAGTATCGCTACGTCAAACAGACGGGCGGGCGCGGTCAGTATGGTCATGTGGTCATCAATGCCGAGCCAATCGAACGCGGCAGCGGGATGATCTTTGAAAATAAGATCATCGGCGGCTCCATTCCCCAGGAATATATTCCTGCGGTGGAAAAGGGCGTGCGCGAAGCTGCGGAAACGGGGGTCATGGCTGGATATCCGGTGACGGATTTGAAGGTCGTCTTGACGGATGGCTCCTTCCACGAGGTGGATTCGAGCGAAATGGCTTTCAAGATGGCTGCAATTTTCGCTTTTCGTGAGGCGATGGAACGCGGGAAACCCGTGTTGCTGGAACCGATCATGAAGGTGGAAGTGGTGATGCCGGAAGAATATCTGGGTGATGTGCTGGGGCAAATCAGCGCCCGCCGAGCTGAAATTCAGGGCATGGAAGTGCGCCCTGGCAATGCACAGGCGGTACGTGCACTGGTGCCTTTGGCTGAAATGTTTGGGTATGCAACTGAATTGCGTTCGGCAACGCAGGGACGAGGCGTCTTTTCGATGGAATTTGACCATCACGCCCCGGTGCCTGAATCAGTTACTGCCCGGATCTTAAATTCGTAACTTTTGAACATTTTGAGCAATCTTTGAAGGAGAAGGAAGAATGGCGAAGCAAAAGTTTGATCGCAGCAAGCCGCATTTGAACGTTGGCACGATGG
>CAYVRT010000030.1:0-32133 GCA_964453115.1 uncultured Anaerolinea sp.
AATACAAGCCTGTCCAGGTGGGCGCGATAGGGCTCGAACCTACGGACCTCACGGATGTGAACCGTGCGCTCTGACCAACTGAGCTACGCGCCCGAACAACCTCCATTATAACAAAGGACCCCTCTCCTGACAAGGTTTTTATTACCCAAACCGACCCTCAATATAATCCTGCGTCCGACGGTCGCGCGGGCGCACAAAAATCTGATCGCGCACCCCATACTCAACCAACTCCCCCTGCAGAAAAAACGCCGCCCAGTCTGCCACACGAGCTGACTGTTGTACATTATGCGGTGCAATCACAATCGTATACAGATCTTTCAAGACCTGCATCATTTCTTCAATCCGTGCAGTTGAAACTGGATCAAGCGCTGAAGTCGGTTCATCCAGCAAGATCACTTCCGGTTGTAGCGCCAGCGCGCGTGCCAGGCACAGACGCTGCTGCTGTCCACCCGAAAGCGCAAACCCCGAATCCTGCAAACGGTCAAAAACCTCGTCCCACAACATTGCCTGCCGCAAACTGCGCTCCACCGCCTCATCCAGGAAGCTCTTGCGCCGCTCCCCCATAATGCGCAACCCGTAACACACATTTTCATAAATGGAAAGCGGCAGTGGCGCCGGACGAGAAAACACAATTCCCACCTTGCGACGCAACTCCACCACATCCACGCCTGGCGAAAGCACATCCTGTCCATGGAACAACACCCGCCCGCTGACGCTCTTCACATCCGCCATGTCATTCAGTCGGTTCAAAACTCGCAAGAGGGTTGATTTTCCACCCCCGGCCGGCCCAAAAAGAACCGTAATGGCATGTTCTGGCACCTGCATCGTCACCCGGCGCAAGCTCTCATTCCCGTCCGAATACGTCAGGCTCAGGTCTTCAATCTCAAAAACATTCATTGGCCCTCCTCACCACTGCCGCCGGGCGCGCGCTCGCGAACGAATCAGCGTCGCCACCAAATTCATCCCCAACACAAACACCAACAAGACCAACACCGTGCCAAACTGAATTTGCACTGGCATTCCCGGCACCTGTGTAGAAATGACAAAAATGTGATAGGGCAGCGCCATCGTCGCATCCAGCGGCGATTGCGGCAAACGCGGCAAAAAGAAAGCTGCCCCGGTGAAGAGAATTGGCGCTGTCTCCCCTGCTGCCCGTTCCAGCCCCAAAATCACCCCCGTCAGAATGCCTGGCAGCGCCTGCGGCAACACCACCCGCCAAATCGTCTGCCAACGCGTCGCCCCCAACGAAACGCTCACCACCCGAAACGATTGCGGCACCGAGCGCAGCGCTTCCTCCGTCGTACTAATAATCACCGGCAGAGTCATAATCGCCAACGTCAGCGAAGCCGCCAGAATACTGGTCCCCAACCCCAAAAAGAGAACAAACAACCCAAATCCAAACAAACCATATACCACGGAAGGAATTCCAGCCAGGTTAATAATTGCAATGCGGATCAGGCGCGTCAGCGGCGTATCGGCAGCATATTCGGCAATATACACCCCTGCCGCCACTCCCAACGGCACCGAAAAAACAGCCGTGCCCAGCGTCAAATACAGCGTTCCCACAATAGCAGGCCAAATCCCCCCGGCGCGCATCCCCTCGCGCGGCATTGCTGTCAAGAACTCCCAACTCAGCGCAGGTAACCCGCGCACCACAATATAAATCACCACTGCAAAAATTGGCAGCACCGTCACCAGGCTAATCAGGCGCAGGAGCATATACCCCACCTGCTGCGTACGGCGCGGTGTCAGCCAGCCGCGTTGAGAAAAGGTCAGGTTCTTATCGCTCATGAAAGCAATCGCTCCGCCCGTTTACCCTGCCGAAAGCTAACCGAAGAAGCTACCACATTCACCACCAGAGAAAAAAGGAACAAAACAATGCCTATCAAAAATAGCACCTGATAATGTGGGCTGCCAGTTGCCACCTCTCCCATTTCCGAAGCAATCGTTGCCGTCATCGTGCGCACCGGAGCAAACAAAGCATTCAGTCCCTCCGGTAGGGTTGGCGCGTTACCCGTCACCATCATCACCGCCATTGTCTCACCCAGGGCCCGGCCCATCCCCAACATGACCGCCGTCAGCACCCCCGAACGCGCTGCCGGCAGCGTGACGCCCCAAATCGTCTGCCAGGGTGTTGCCCCCACAGCCAATGCCGCCTGCCGATAGGCAGCTGGCACCGTATTCAGCGCATCTTCAGCAATCGAAACAATCGTTGGAATGGCAATCAAACCCAAAAGCAGCGCCCCCGCAAAAGCTGTCAGCCCGGTTGGCAAATCGAGCAAACGGCGCAGCAAAGGCGCCGCAACAATAATGCCCAAAAACCCCAGAACCACCGAAGGCAGCCCAGCCAACACTTCCACCAATGGCTTCAACACCTCGCGCACCGCTCGCGGCGCCACCTCCGAAAGATAAACAGCCGTCCCCACACCCAGCGGCACCGAAACCAGCATCGCCCCCACAGTCACAATCAGCGAACCAGAAATGAGCGGCAAAATTCCATAATAGCTTTCAATTGGATACCAGCGCGCTTGAAAAAGCGTCTCCAGGCCCACTGTCGTCAGTGCGGGCAGACCTTCTTTGATCAAAAAAATAAAGATCAACGTCACCAGCAAAATGCTGGAATAGCCCGAAAGCCGGATTAGCAGCGTAATCAACCGATCTTGCCGGGCATGCTTTCCATTCATGGTTGCACCACCGGCACAAAGCCCAATTGCGAAACAATCTCCTGTCCATCTGGGGAGAGCAGCCAATTCAGGTACTCCTGCACCAATCCAGTGGGAGGATTTTGCAAGGTGTACATATACAAATCACGCGCAATTGGATATTGCCCATTGTTCACTGTTTCAATCGAGGGCAGCACATAGGGTCCCGCAGCATCCACTGCAACAGCTACCATTTTCACCTCCGGGGTCACATAGCCCAGGCCATCATACCCAATTGCGTTCGGGTTATCGCGCACTTCAGCAATGATGCCTTCTGAAGAAGGCATCAATAACGTATCAGCGGAAAAAATGTTCTTATCTTCCTTGCTCCCCAGGCGCAGCACCGTCTCGAGGAAATAAACATGCGTCCCCGAGTTGGTCTCGCGCGACAGGCGCACAATCGGACGGTCCTCACCGCCCACCTCGCGCCAGTTATTAATCTCGCCGCGATAGATGAGCGAAATTTGCTCCAAGCTAAGCTGCTGGACAGGGTTTTGTGGGTGAACAATGACTGCAATGGCATCGCGCGCCACCACAAACTCGGCAGGTGAAAAACCGGCCTGCTTTGCCGCCTCGAACTCCACATCCTTCATCTGCCGAGAAGCATTCGCCAAATCTACCGTGCCATTAATCAGCGCAGCAATCCCCGTCCCCGACCCGCCACCCGTGACCGAAATGCGCACCTGTGCATGATCCGCCTGATAACGTTCCGCCCAGGCAAGCGCCAAGTTCACCATCGTATCCGAGCCTTTGTTCTGCAAATAGAAAACCGCCTCCTCTTGCTGCGCAGCCTGCGATTGACAGCCCATTAGCAGCAAGAACAACAGCCCCATCCAAGAGAAAACAAGCCAAAATGATTTCACGTCGCCTATTATAGCGCAAAATCCGCCAGAAAGGCTGAATTCAGAGTATAATCAAAGGTTGTTACGTAAACGCACTGGAAAGGTTATCTTTATGGAAATCGGCTCCGTTCAACTGGTTGATATTGATGAACAAATGCGCACCGCCTACCTCGATTACGCCATGAGCGTCATCGTGGCTCGCGCCCTGCCGGATGCGCGCGACGGGCTAAAACCCGTTCACCGCCGCATTCTCTACGCGATGCAGGAACTGGGCATGCGCCCCAACACCGCCTACAAGAAATCGGCCCGCATTGTTGGCGAAGTGCTTGGCAAATATCATCCACACGGAGATATGGCTGTCTACGATGCCATGGCACGCATGGCCCAGGATTTCTCCATGCGCTACCCCATGGTAGATGGTCAGGGAAACTTTGGCTCGATTGATGGGGATGCCCCGGCTGCCATGCGTTACACCGAAGCACGCATGGCCCCTGCCGCCGAGGAAATGCTGGCTGATATTGAAAAGCAAACTGTAGATTTCACCGACAATTTTGATGGCTCACTGCAAGAACCAATTGTTCTGCCCGCCCGCCTGCCCAACCTGTTGCTGAATGGTTCCGCCGGCATCGCCGTTGGCATGGCAACCAACATTCCGCCCCACAACCTGCGCGAGCTTTGCGCAGCGGTCAGTTATCTCATTGACCGCTACCATGAAATGGACGACGTGACCGTAGATGAACTGATGGAACACATTCCCGGCCCCGATTTTCCAACCGGTGGGGTCATCGTTGGCCGCGAAAATATCCGCCAGGCCTATTCCACCGGGCGCGGGCGGTTGATTGTGCGCGGCATGGCACACATAGAAGAACTGCGCGGCAGTCGCCACTCCATCATCATCACTGAAATCCCATTTCAAATTAATAAAACAACCTTGATTGAACGGATTGCCGACCTGGTGCGCGAGGGCCGCATGGATTCAATCTCCGACCTGCGCGACGAATCGGATCAGCGCGGCATGAGCATCGTCATCGAGCTAAAGCGCGGCGCCCAACCACGTCAGGTACTGAATCAGTTATATAAGTACACCCCGCTGCAATCCACCTTTGGCATGCATCTGCTGGCCCTGGTCAATGGTGAACCGCGCGTCCTCTCGCTCAAACGCTCGTTGCAAATCTTCATTGAGCACCGTCAGGAAGTCATCACCCGCCGCACCATCTACGAACGCGACAAGGCCCTCGCCCGCCTGCACATTCTAGATGGCCTGCTGATTGCCCTCAACAACCTGGATGCCGTCATCCAAACCATTCGTCAGGCAGCCGACGTGGAAACAGCCCGACAAAACCTCGTCACACGCTTCCACCTGACCGAAATTCAGGCCCAGGCCATTCTAGAAATGCAACTCCGCCGCCTGGCAGCGCTCGAACGCCAGAAAATTGAAGCCGAACATCGCGAACTGGTTGAGCAAATTGCCTACCTGGAAGACCTGCTTGCCAACCCGCAGCGCATTTTACAACTCATCAAAGAGGACCTGCAACAAATTACGGCTCGCTACGGCGATGAACGCCGCACACATCTCACCGCCGAGCCACAGGAAGAGCTACGCGACGAAGACCTGGTAGCCGATGAACCCGTGCTGATTACCATCACACAGCGCGGCTACATCAAGCGCGTCTCTGCCAATCTCTACCGCGCCCAAAACCGCGGTGGACGCGGGGTCACCGGTCAGGCTGTAAAAGAAGAAGACAATGTGATCATGCTCATCCCCGCCCGCACCCTGCAAACCCTGCTCTTCTTCTCCGACCATGGCAAAGTCTATTCCGAGCGTGTCTATCAACTGCCGGATGCCGGACGAACCAGCACCGGCATTCCCATCATTAATGTTTTAGCGCTGGAAGCAGGCGAACGCATCACAGCAGCTGTTGCCGTGCCCGATTTTGAACGCGCCCAATATTGCACCATGACAACCCTGCGTGGAAGGGTAAAGCGCGTTGCATTGAGCGAATTTGCCAGCGTGCGCCCCTCTGGCCTGATTGCCATTGGCCTGGAAGAGGGCGATCAACTCAACTGGGTGCGGCTGACCAATGGGCAGCAGGATATTCTGCTCATCACTGCTCATGGTCAGGCCCTACGCTTTGCCGAAAAAGAAGTCCGCCCCATGGGGCGGCAGGCTGGCGGCGTAACTGGAATTGCCCTCAAACCTGGCGATCAGCTTGCTGCCATGGAAGTTGCCGAACCAGGCGCTGACCTGCTCATCATCACCAGCCAGGGCTATGGCAAACGTTGCAACCTGGAAGAATACCCGGTCAAAGGACGAGCAACGGGCGGCGTCATCACACTGGATGCCAAAGTCCTGCCCAAGAGTGGCCCAATTGTCTCAGCCCGAGTGGTTCAGGAAAGCGACGAAATTACAGCCATCACCACAGGTGGGTTGGTGCTGCGCCTCAAAGTTAAGAACGTCAGCCAACAAGGACGTTCCAGCCGCGGCGTGCACCTGATGGATGTCAACAAAGGAGATAGTGTGGCCTCCCTGGCACGCCTGGTGGAAGAAAAGGCAGAAGACTAAAAAGGCACTACCCGCCCGGTCAACAACAGGCACAAAGACCCGCCCAGGCAGGTAATAAACAACAACATCAGCGAAAGGATGAAACGCTGCGAGGCAGTCATTCCTAAAAAGCGCTGTTTCTTCTTGCGTTTCTTGCCACCTGGACGCAGGGTCACCTGCCCCTGCGGTTCCGGTGCAGTTTCTTCTTCAACAATGCTCTGTGCTGCCGAACTACGCAAATCGTCTAACATGGGGTCTACCTCCCATCCAAAAATGTACGCAGGTGAACGTCACCAACCATCACAACTGCGGAAGAACCATCCTCAAGGCGCAGCAGCAAACTGCCATCCGGCGTCAGGCTTTCCAACAGCCCAATCACCCCGCCCACCTGCACTTGCTGCCCGCGAAACGCCAGCACAGACTGCCATGCCGCGAGGAACTCTGCCTCGCCCAATTGCCTGCGCCAGGCAAATAATTTTTCCAAAATGGAGCGCAACAACACCTCGCGCCCAATCAAATGCCCCAACACATCTTCTACACTGGTCGCCGGGAATTGAAGCTCCTCAAGCGGCGGCACAGCCCCTGCCCGCACATTCACCCCCACCCCCAAAATCACCGCCTCTGCCTGGTTGCCCTGCCAAAGTGTTTCAGCCAACACACCGCACACCTTCTTGCCATTCACCAGAACATCATTCGGCCACTTAATCTGCGCTGAAAGGCCCAACTCGCTCAGCACCTGCTGCACCGAAAGCGCCCCAAGCGCTGTAAAACGCCCAATATGGGCTTGCTCCACTGCTGAGGGGCGCAGCAACAAGCTAAACGCAAGTGCCGCCCCCGTTGCTGTCACCCAACGCCGCTGCGAGCGCCCGCGCCCCTGCGTTTGTTCCTCAGCCAGCACCAGCCAGCCATCCAGAGCTCCCTGTGTTGCCAACAACAGCGCGTCATCATTCGTGGAGCCAGTCTGCTGCACGGCACGCACACCGGCCAGCGGCAGCCCCAAACCATCAAACAATAACAAATCATCCTGCATACCCTTATTGTACCGTAAATTATCAAAAAACAGCACCTTCGACAAAGGCTTTTTTTATGGTATGATAGCGGATGGAGAAGAAATTAACTTATGGAAGATAAAATCACCATTATCGAAGGCCCGCCCCCCACCTTTCAATCCATTGAAGATGGCTGGGCGCTGGGTCTCAATGACAGCCCACACCAATTCCGCATGTCCCTGACCCACCTGCGCACCTTTAATGGCCCGGCGCTTGTCGAACGTTGCCATCGTGCGTGGAATCAGAAAGGCGTCATTTATCTCCATTACCGCAACACACTTGGGCTGGAAGAACGCGCCCCCATTTTTGCTGCCCGCTCTCTTGAAACCGAGCAAGGACAGGTGCTGGTTTTGTGGGTGCGGCACGAAGGCGAACCCGCACAACCTCGTTCATCTGGCGAACAAAGCGAAGATTCCGACAACGAGGTCTAAGCTGTGCCGCTCGATTTGCCCATCATCCGCCAACAGCGAACTGCCCTGCACAATGCTGCTCAGCTCGCGGCCCCCGCCTTGCCCGATGTATTGCAAGCCCTGGCCGATTTGTTTGCCGCACAAAGCAGTGAACAAATGCTGTTGCGCCCCGACTGGCAAACCCTGAATCAGGACCTGAGCCAGGCAGTGATGCAAACTCTGGCTCCAGGCGATTGCGCCATAGCACTCGGCGATCCAGAATCCAGCGAGGCTCACTTCTGGAAAAACGCTGCGCAGGCGCGCGGCGTGCAGCTTTCCTGGCTCGAAACCGACCCTTTGCGCACCCACCTGGAAATTTCCACCTGGCAAAGCGCTTTAGCTGCCTCACCGCGTTTGCTCTTGCTCGATGCCGCCTCACCGGCAGGGTTCATCTACCCCTTACCCCGTCTGTTGCGCCAGGAGCGACCAGGTCAACCATTGGTCATCATCAATGCCCATCCACTGGCCGCCCATGCCCCGCTCGACATTCAACGCCTCAATTGCGATGCTCTTCTGTGCTGTGGCAGCGACCTGTTTGGCCCACCGCTTGGCATTCTCTATCAACATCAACCGTTTCTAAACTCCACTGCCACAACGATCGAGGGCCTGCCCGAATTAAGCGCTGCGCTGCAATACCTGGAATGGCTAGGCAAGCGCTTTGGCGATGAATTTGCCGAACGCTACGGCGAAACCTTCAGCGGACGCCCACTCCTCTACAAGCAGGCCCTGGCCGCCATCCGCTCTTATGAATTTGAGCTGAGCCGGGCCGGGCTGGAAACGCTGCCACGTACCCCCGGGCTGGAATTACTTGGCCCGGCTGACCTTCGCCGACTGGAAGAACGCATCCCACGCTTTACTTTTCGCGTATCTCCGACCTTGCAAAGCCTTGCCGCTGCAACCTCGCTCCACCTGACACAACACGGCGAATGGCTACGGCTGGAGGCCTTTCATTACCACGAATTGGAAGAAATCATCCGCTTTGGGCAACAACTACGCGCCGCCCAGCGCCCGCCTACAATCAGCAACAATCAACCACAAGCCTTGTGAGTTAAATGACAAACGCCCGAGTGAGGGGGGCACCCAGACGTTTGTCAATTGTTATTATACGCAGTTTTACAAAAAAATCAAGAGAAAACCATCGAAATAAGGAAACTCTCATCTGGAATTAACGAACGCGCCGTTTCCATTCCTCTTTCAACTGCAATTCGCGCGGGCTATCACCCGATTTGAGATTGAGAAAATCGCTCAACAGCCGGTGAAACTTATTCGTCTCGTCCAGCATCGGGAAATGCCCCGATTGATCGAAGGTAATGGCATGGGTATGTTCTGGCAGCTCAGCCAGCTGCTCAATGCGCGGCGAAGCAATCACCGGATCGCGCTCGCCATTCACCAACAGGCAGGCCGTTGGCAATGTGCGGAAGACAGTTCGCAAATCCTGGTTCCCATCCACATCCAGCAGAGAGGTTTGCAAGGCACGCGCATCAGTTTTCGGCGCATCCGTCAAGACCGGCTCAGTTGCAGGTGTGCGCCCCAACAGCCAATCAGCCAATTCAGACGGCTCGGCACTGCGCAACCGACCATTGACCATCGTCTCATCCATCGGATAACTAACCGCCATCACTCGATCCACATAATCCGGATGGCGCAAAGCATAATAAACCGAAAGCAGCGCCCCCAGGCCATGACCAATTAACGCCACTCGGCCAATGCCCATATATTCCATAAAACCATCCAGCAATTGCATCTGATCATCCAGCGTATAGCGACTGTTTTTAGCCGTGTCGCCAAACCCCCACAAATCCACCGCGTAGGCCCGGAACATAACCGATGCGGCCTGCATTGAGGGAATCCAATAGCGCCATGACCCAACCCAACCATGAAGGAAGATGAGCGGGCGGCCACGCCCCAGCACCTCATAATGGACAATGTCGTTCTCTAGAACGATAACACTCATAGACGCAATTACTTCCCGTATTTCGTCAAAAGTTCTTGCACACGCAGCGTTAGCTCATCGGGTGCAAAGGGTTTCAATAAATACTCACTCGCCCCGGCCTCCAAACCGGTGCGAATTTCCGTCTCCTGGCCTTTGGCCGAGAGAAAAACCACCGGAATGTGCTTAACCCGGTCATCCGTTTTCATCTTGGCGCATGCCTCATATCCAGTCATCAGCGGCATGCGCACATCCATTAAAATCAAATCTGGCATTTCTCGCGGTGCAGCTTCCACCGCCTCTGCACCATTTGGCACGGTCACCACTTCATGCCCGGCAAAACGCAGGGTAAAGGCAATCAGGTCTCGGATATCTCGTTCGTCTTCTGCTACTAAGATTTTTGCCATTTCCGTCATCCCTCGGTTTGTTCAATGGGCAAAGCGAAGGAGAAGGTGCTGCCCTCCCCACTTACGCCGCTGCTTGTAAACCAAATCCGCCCACGGTGCATTTCCACCAGCGTCTTGGAAACCGCCAGGCCCAGCCCTGTGCCAGCAGTTGCCAGCACCAACGGGTCGTTGCCACGATAAAACCGCTCAAAGATGCGCGATTGATCTTCAGGTAAAATTCCCACCCCAGTATCCACCACTTCCACCACCACTTCATTGCCCTCGGCACGCATCATCACGCGCACTCGGCCACCTTCCGGGGTATAGTTATAGCCATTCAAAACCAGCGACATCAAAACCTGCTTAATCCGTCCATAGTCCCCTTGCACTTGCGGCAAACCTTCCACAGTTTCCAGGACAAAGTCCATCGCCCGGCTTTCATCCTTGGCTCGCACCTGCATTTGCGCAATCACTTCTTCGCCAATCTTGCGCAAATCCAGGGCTTGCATTTCCAGTTTAACTTGCCCGGTTTCAATATGCGACAAATCGAGCAAGTCGTTAATCAACACGCTCAAGCGCGCTGTGCTGCCGCGCACCACCTCAAGAAAATGCTTCTGCTGTGCATTCAACTGCCCGGTTGCACCCATCAGCATAATATCCACATAGCCCTTGATGGAAGTCAAAGGTGTGCGCAATTCATGGCTAACATTGGCAACAAACTCCGACTTCAACCGATCCACTTGCACCTCATGCGTAATATCGCGGAAAGTTGAAACCGTGCCAAGGAATTCATTCCGCCAAACTACAGGTGCCAAATGGACCGAAACAATCCGCCCATTATCCAACTCAATTTGTTCGGTGTAAATTCGATCGGTATGCTCAACAGGGGCCTGTGTCCAGGTGCGAATGGTAGATACCCAATCACTGGTGGTCTTGCCAAACATGCCCACAAATTGATCCAGTGGCTTGCCAATCATCTGATCGGCTCGAATGCCCAAAATACGCTGCGCCGATGCATTGAACAGCGAAACTTGATTATTGGCATTCGTCACCAGCACACCATCAGCCACAGCTTCAAGAATGCCGCGCGAGCGGCTCGCTTCCACCTGTTGTTCACGCAACATGGCGCCCAGGTCTTCTGCCTGGTCTCGAATCAGCGTGAACAGCTCGGCATTGTTAAGGGCAATGCCAATCTGCCGGGCGGTTGCTTCCATCAGGCCCACCTGATCGAGCGTGAAGAAGGCCTCCTGGCGATGGATCAAGATCAACGACCCCAGGGTATCTTCGCCCAACACCAATGGAACAGCGACCAGGCTGCGATAATTAAAAGTCGTGCCTTCTGCAAATTTCCAGCGCGTGTCGCTGCGAATATCATCCACCAAGGCCGGAGAGCGGCGACGCACAACCCAACGTGAAATTTCCTTCTCTGCCCGCCAGTTGCTGCCCTCGCCAGCCAGGGTCATCCCAGCCTGATACTGTCGGTCGCGGGTGGCAAGCAATATCACGCTCTGCTCACAACCCAGCGATTCGTTCAAAACCGTCAATGTCCGCATCAGCACTTGCTCAATATCCAAACTGGTTGAAAGTTCCATGATGATGCGAAGCAAAGTTTGCGAGTTTTGATGTTCGCGACTCAGTTCAGCGGTGCGCTCCTCAACTCGCTTTTCCAGTGCATCCTTCAGGCTGCGTGTTTCCACAAACAACCGCGCATTTTGCACAGCAATGCCAGCCTGATTGGTAACCGTGCGCGCCAGTTCAATTTCGGGCGGGGTGTAACGGCGCTCTGTCTCGTTCATCAGCAGTAGCCAGCCATGCAAATTGGCACCATATACAATCGGCACCACCAATAATGATTGCACCTGCCGTCGCTGCAAATAGGCTTCGAACAAGGGGCGCAAATCGGCCTCAGCGCCCACATCCGTCGTACTGAAGATGCCCAATGTCTCGCTCAACCGTGAAAGCAATGGCGTGTTGGGCAGCTTGCGCGGCAACCGCTCACCGGACAGCGCTGGCGATTCAAAGTACAGGGATGCCTGACCGGTCTCATCCATCAACAAAGCAGCTGTGCGGTCAGCATCCAATGCCGTCAGCAATTGCTCTGTCGTAATCTTCAGAATGTAATCCACTTCCAACGAGCTGCTCAAATCACTGGAGAAGCGATTCAACAAAGCAAGACGCTGTGAACGTTCATCCAGTTCGGCAGTACGGCGAGCGCTCTCCTCAAACAGCCGGGCATTTTCGAGCGCCACCCCCGCCTGACCGGCAAAGGTCGCCCCGGCCTGTACATATTCGGGCGTATAAAAGCCTGCGTCGCGCTTTTCCAATGCAATTGCGCCAATCAATTCACCCTTTGCCACAACCGGAATACCCAGCCAGGAATAAAAATCTGGCTCAACCAGGCTGGGGAAACGCTCATCTGCGCGCACATCCGGCACCAAAATATAGGCGTTGGTACGGATCATCTCCTGGAACAAAGCGCTATCTTCCAAATTAACCGAGAGGCCCTGACGACTTTCTGCATCAGCAAAGCCGCTGGCTGCTGCCACCGAAAGCTGATTTCCGCTGCGCAGCCACAGAGTAGCCGTATCATACGGCACAACCGTCTTAAGCAAATCGAGCAGCGAAGCAATCAATTCTTCAAATTGTAGACTGGTTGAAATCGTCGCCGCAACCTGTGTCAATGCCTGCAATTGCGAAGCGCGCTCTTCAGCTGCGGAGAAGAGGCGGGCGCTTTCAAGCGCCAGGGCAGTCTGCTGTGAAAGAGAAAGCGCCAGCGATTCATCTTCGACGGAGAAAACGCCAGCCGCCTCAAAGTTTTCCAAAATCACCACCCCCAACACCCGTTCGCCCAAACGCAATGGGGCAGCCAACGAGCTAATGGGCAAACGTCCATTGGTCGCCTGCCGATAACTCAACAGGTCTTCCGAAGAAAGCGGATACTGTTGTGCAAAATTCAAATCGTTGAGCGTGCGCGCCGTACCTTCCACCACCACATCCGCTGGCAGCGAAAGGTCACCAATGCTCATGGAATGCCGAATGGAAAGCAAACTGGCATTGTCCATGTATCCCAAGGCAGCCCGTGGCTCAATCACCTGTTCTTTGTTAAGAATCCCCACCCAACCAGCCTGAGCGCCCGGGATCACATCCAACAAACTGACAACCAGAGCCTGTAAAATTGCCTCTGGCGAAAGGGTGCCCAACTTACGGCTAAACTCCAATAGCAGGTTAACCTCACGCAAACGGCGGCGGGTCTCATTCAATAGTTCCAGGTTTTGCAGCCCCACCCCCACCTGGCTTGCCAGGCGTTCAAAGATGCGCTCATCCTCTTTAGAAAACTCACCCAGCGCACTTTGTCCAATTGCCAAAATGGCTGCCGAGCGCTGTTCTGAAATTTTAACCGGCAGCGCAATAAAGCTCTGCGCATTGAGGGCCTGTAAAAGCGGTGAGTTATACCATTCATTTTCGTTATTGAGCAAAGCCGCCATGACCGGGTGTTCTTCGGTCAGCACATGCCGCAACGGGTTTCGTTGTCCAAACAGGGCATCCGGATTAACGTTATTGGGAACGGTTCCCAGCACCTCGGTCAAACGCACCCCCGAGGCATTCTTTTCGGCAATCAATGCTGTTTGCAAATCAAAACGCGTCAGCATTTCGCGCGCCATCACCCGCAACACCATGCCCGCATCACCCTGACGGGTTGCTTCTTCAGCCATCTCCAAACCAGCCTGCACGCGCTGAGAACGGCGGTTCAAGCTCTGCACAACGATCATCTGCTCCAACTGCCGATGCAGCAAAACCGGCAAGCTATCCTGCACATCCTGGGTTGCCTGCTGCAACCGTTCCGATTCCTCTTTCAAATCTGTCACCCGCCGTTCCAGCATGGTTGTACGGCGCGAATTTTCCATCACCATCCCGGCTTGTGTTGCCAGCAATTCCAGCGCCTCCAATGTTGGCCGGTCGGGGCGACGTCCGTCGCGCGGCGCATCGGCACTGACCATGCCCAATGGGCGCCCCTCAGTATCATATAGCGGAACAAGCAGCAAGTCCTTCGGATTCCACGCATCTACTTCTTGCTTGTCTTCAAGGGGCAAAACCGTGTAGAGATGAACTTCCTGAGGAATGACTGGGCGCTTATCCGCTGGAATAAAGTACACACTGCCAAAGCGATATTCCGGCAGCAACAAGACCTCAGCCCCCTTCCAGGGCTGGGTACGAGTGCGCAATTCATCCCATGCCTGCTGCGAAAGACCGCCCGAACAAATCCGCCGTAGCAGCGTCGAATCATCCGGATCAATCATGCTAATCAACACAACCTGGAACGGCGTCGCCTCCTGAATAGCCGAGGCAATCGCTCCCAGCGAGTCGGTCAATGGTTGTCCAGGGCGCAAAAACTGCGAAACCTGGAAGAGTTTCGCCAGCGTTTCCAATTCCCGTTTCAGCAATTCGCCGCGCCGCGCCTGATCTTCATATTGGAATGCATTCCCCAACGCAACGGCTGCCTGTGCCGCTAACGACTGGGCAATTTCAACCGAATCTTTATCAAACCGACCGGCTGTACGACCATGCAGCAAAATCAACCCGGCTGCTCGTTGCCGATAAACAACCGGCACAGCCATCATAGATTGTACGCCCTCATGCGGTGCCGGGTAATCACCATCCGCCAGATCAGCCAGATTAATAATCTGCCGTTCCTCAACCGCCCGCAGTTCCAGCGCTGTGCGTTCGGTGGATGGCAAATCGCCAACATAGAAGCGCACAACCGGCTTTTCGGATTCTGGACGGCTCAAATCGAAGAAGAGAATGCTGCCGCAATCGGCACGCGTTGCGCGCAGCGCCTCAGCATAGACCAATTGCAAAAGCGATTTAAAATCCAGCGAAGAGCCCAACTCACGGCTGATGCGGGTTAGCGCCGTCATTTGTTCCACCCGGCGCCGCAAACTCTCATCTGTCTGTGCCGCCAGGTAGGATTGCTCAACCACACCAGCCAGTTGGCCCGCCGCCGTAACAATGGTTTGGATATCGGTTTGATCAAAGAAGCTCAGTTCCTTGCTAAGGAACCAGATCTCGCCCACCCCCTCATTATGCACCACCAAAGGCACCCCCACCAACGAAAGCCCGTTCAACTTACGGAAGATGACCTGATAAAACGGCACAATTGCCTGTTCTGCTTCCAGGTTGGCAACGTTCTGCGTCCGTTGGCTGCCGGTGACGGTGAAAGGATACTGGGCATCATCTGCCGACATGTGCAATACGCCCAAAAGCATCTCCTCTGGCAGCCCAACCTGAGAAGGGATGTGCAAGTGCAGCGCCGAGCGCTCGGCATCCAGCAAGAAGGCCAGTGCCGCATCGGCGCGCAAC
This sequence comes from uncultured Anaerolinea sp., assembly GCA_964453115.1. GTDB lineage: Bacteria > Chloroflexota > Anaerolineae > Anaerolineales > Anaerolineaceae > JAIWNK01. The sequence goes on from CAYVRT010000030.1 coordinate 15,259, forward strand.
AGGCGTGCCAGTTCTTGCATGGCAAAGGTCAAAATTTCGTCCAGCGTTGCCGCCGAACTGGAAAGGCTGGTAATGCGGCGCAATGCCTCCGAGCGCTGCGCTCGCTGTCGCAATTGCTGCACAAGCCCCAGGTTCTCAATCAGCGGAGCAGTCTGGTTCGCAACAATCATCAACAAATTCAATTCGCCCTGTGTAAAGGTTGCGCTGCCATCTGCATGGTTCGAAGCCTGCAAATAGCCAAGGTTGCGCCCGCTAGAAATTAACGGGATCAAGACCGTATCGCGCAAACTAGCGCTCTGCGCCAGGCGTTGCAACCCCAAAACTTCCCACTGCGGGTCCTCGGCTGCATTCGCGCTCACAATCATATCCTGCTCAATCAACGCCGTCTCCAGCGCACTGCCAGGAGAAATGGGCACCTTATACAATTCGATGAATTGATCGGGCAAGCCATAAATTGGCGGTTGTCCCTGCAAAGAGCGCGAGCTTTCGTTGTAAATGAGAAAGCCCAAAATTTCCACCCGCAATAAGGGTGCAATACTCTGTACCAAATGTGCATACAAGCGCTGTGGGTCGCGCGCCGAGCTAAACGCTTGCGTCAATTGCGCCAGGCCCGAAAGCTCAGCTGCTCGACGCTGTTCTTTCTGATAGAGCAAGGCATTATGCACCGCGATTGCCACTGCCCCGCCCACCAGTTTGAGCATCTCCATATCCGCCGGCGAGAATGTTTCGCGAGCAAAAGCGCCCATCTCGAGCGTGCCAATCACATCTTTACCAACGATCAATGGCACACCAAGATAGGATCGCAAAGGAAATTGCGACCGATCCACTGCCTGACGATAGGCAGGCTGCGCCTCCAAATCTGGCAAGAAGAGCGGCTGTCGGGTGCGATATAAGATCCCCGTGAAGCCCTCCTCGCCATGATAGCGTTCCTCCCCCACGAGCAATGCCTGCTCTGTTGTTGCGGCGCCCATCAACCGATATGGCACAAAAAACTGTGCATCCGAATCCCAAACCGCAATCTCCCACACATCTGCCGGAATGAGCGACTGCATGTTTTGCAACACAGCCCGCAGCGTTTCTTTAAGGTCCAAACTGGCTGCCATCGCCTGCACAAGCTGCGGAATCAGATCTGCCGATTGCGAGCCAACCAGTTCGCGCCCGCTACTGGTTGCGACCTGCGGGGCACGCATTGTCATCACCACCAGGGGATATGGCTGAACCGCGAGCAGGTACGAAACAGCATCAACCAGCTTGCCTTCAACCGCAAACCGTCCCGCACCCTGTGTTGCACACAAACTCAAAAACCGTTCGCCCGGACGAACCCGCCGGGCCAAACGCTCCAAATTGGGCAATTCACCTTCTGCCAGGCCAAACAAGGCCCGCGCGGCCGAATTGACCGAAAGAACACGCCCGCCCTGCTGGATGACCATCACCGCATCGGGGTTTTCCTCTGCGCCGGTTTCGTTCAAGTCCGGCATGGGTTGCACCTGCATGCGCAGTCGGGGAGGGATGCGCGTCAGCAGTAAGGTCACCACCACAAAGATGGCGCCAATCAAAGCAACCAGAATACCCGTCAGGGTGGCATCTAAACCAAACATTCAGGCGGCCTCACCGCATTCTAGAGCGAATCCTTACGGCGTTCATCGGCCGCAAGCTCGGTAATCTCTCGAATATCGGCAAAAACGTGCGTTGAGGGCGAAACAACCCCCACAGCAATCGTCATCAAGGGGGCCTGCCGCATCTCACCATTCTTATCCGGGGCCAAAATATATCCTTGTTGACGATCCATAAAGTTATAATGCGCCAACACCTCTTCAGCAAAGCGCGCCTTCAGTTTCTGCCGAACTGTCTGCGCCTTATCCTCTGCCGTGAGAATGATAAAGTTATCACCACCGGCGTGTCCGATGAAGTCATTGGAAGAGCCCAACTCATCCACCACCTCGCCCAGCATCATGCCCGTAAAGCGCAGCACATCATTACCAGCAATGAAGCCATACACATCTTTAAACGGGTCAAAGTGATTGATGCGGATATCCATATACGCCCAACCCCGCTGCCGAATGAGCTTGCGCAAGTGGTCTTCAATTAGCCGGCCAGCCGGCAAACCAGATTGCGGGTCCGTCAGGCTCTCGCGCTCTGAGCGAGCAATTGCGTTTTGCACGCGCAGCTTCAACTCTTCAATATCAAATGGCTTGGTAATGTAATCATCAGCGCCCAATTCCAGGCCCTGCAAACGGTCACTCCGTTCATCTTTTTGCGTTAAAAAGATAACCGGAATGTGACTCGTGCGGGTGTTCATGCGCAACGTCCGGCACACGCCATAGCCATCAATATCGGGCAGCATGATATCCAGCACAATCAAGTGTGGCATAACATGCCGCGTCTTTTCCAGCGCATCCGAGCCACGCTGAGCCACATCCACATCATAGCCCAGCCCAGCAAAATAGATGCGAAGCATGTTGGAGATGTCTGGATCATCTTCAACGACCAACAAACGGGCTTTACCCATAGAAGCCTCCCCGAACAAAAAGTACGAGTATCATCATCTCTTAATCTTAAACGAAACTTGCGTTTCTGACAACACCCAAAATCACCCAGTTCGATGATTTTTGACCCATCTTACCAGCTTTCCTCGGTTTGCTCACCCGGACGCGGATAAAGGCGCGGGTGCAACGAACCGCCTTTTAGCTTGTGATGGTCACTATCTTCATACATCACATCTCGATCAATCACGCGTCGCTCCTTCGACGCGAACAACACGACATCCGATTCAACAGTGCGCGCCGGGTATACAATCATGCCGGAGCCAATCCGGCAGTTATGCCCCACACAACTGCCCAACACAGGACGGTTGGAAAATTTCAATTCGTTATTGGCATCGCGAGCGCGAATCGGGGCCGAGATGAGGTTAAAATCGGTAAAGGTATTCCCAGCACCAATGAACGAATTGCGCCCAACCACGCACATCTGCAAGCAAGTATTTTGCGCCACCATGCTATTATCCATGATGGTCGTCATAAACAGCGCCGCCCGAAAAGGCAAAAACGTGCCATCCCCAATCACCGAAAGCATCAATTGACAATCCTGCGAGACGTTGACATTATCGCCAATAATGCAGTTTTCAATCACGGCCCCTGCTCCAATGGTGACATTGTCACCAATCGTCGTTGGCCCGTGAATGATAGCATGTGGGTCAATTGAACAATTGCGCCCAATTTGCACCAGTTTGGAACATTGCAACAACTGCACCCCCTCATACAGCGAAGCACCCAACACACCCAGTTTGAAGAACGGATCACGGTTCAGTCGGTCTTCAAAGCGCGCCCCGCGCCCAAACAAACCAAACACCGTATCAGCAATGAAGATATGCACCCAGGAATCAATTGCAATCAGGCTGCGCAACGGCACCTGATAAATCAAATCCCCCGATTCGCTCGCCATATAGGTTGGCACATGGTAATAACCAATTTCGCGGGCCTGCAAATCAATCACCAACGGTTCAACCGTTGGCTGAGGGCCATTGGGGTAATACCATAAATCGGCCAGGTATACATCACCCGATACCGTATACGAAACCGAAAGCGGCAAACAATGCTCGCGGAAGGCCGGGTCATTGACCGAAAACGCCGCCCGCACGGCCTTCTTCTGCCGCATTGCCGTTTCCAAAAAGGCCTTGATGTAATTTTCATCAAAGAATAAATTGTCGCGATACACCACACACGGCTCGCGCGTTTGCGGCATGCGCATTCCTGGCGGCAACTCCAATTCGCGCTTAACATAGGGCGCCAGCAGGTCGCGCTGCATCAGCCACAAAGGTTTGTTCTGGATGCGCAAATCGCGCGCCTTCTCATTGAAGGGCGAGAGGTAGCGCGGGCAGTTGAGAATGATCTTCAGCATATTCCCTCAATCCAGAGCCTGCTGATCAATTTGGAAAATGCACGCCGAAGCACCCATCGCCTGACACTGACTTTCCGTCACCGGATAATAGCGCCCATTGCTTGCCCAGGCCATAAATTCCTGCAAGAAGCCAACAAAAAAATGACACACCGGTTCCTGAGTTTGCCGTTGCCAGCATTCCGGGCAGTTCTCCACCCGCACCAACCAGTGCGCATCCGTTTCAGAAATTTGAATTGAGTTATGGCACAAGCTAGCCAACAATCGCGTCAGAACATCCAACCCACTAGAAAGGCGCGCCTGGGTTGGCAAGAGACGAAAATCCATCTGTGTCAACCCGGCGCGCTCGCCAAACTGACGCAAAAAATAAGGGAAACTGGCCCTGCCCGCCCGTAAAGCAATTCCGCGCCCACCGCGCGGCCCATACAAACCTTCCAAAGCAATTTGCAACCCGGCAATTTCATGAAATGTCAGGTCTTGTTCAAAATCTGGTCCGTTGCCCTCGGGCAGCAAGCGCGTTCGCAGCCCCAGGTTAAAGACGGCGTTCATCCCAGCCTGCCCAATAATTTCCCGCACCCCATCTTGCGCCACCTGCATCAGCAAATTGGAACAACTCAGGGTCACAGGTACCTCATGATTGTAATTGTCCATCCAGGAAGGATTTCAACTTTTCCATAAAGATACGCGGCTCATCCAGCATAATAAAATGCCCCGCCGTCTTAAACCGTTCCACCCGGGCAGAGGGAATGCCCTGTCTGAGAGCAGACCATTGATTGGGGTTAACGATATTATCGCGGTCGCCATACATTCCCATCGCCGGCACCTGAATGCGATCCAGGTCGGGGCGCAGGTCAGTGCGACGAAGTGAAGCGATGCTCAACAGGAACGAATCGAGGGTTGTGCGCGTCAGGTCGCGATCCATCATATCCGGAAAGCGCGGGTCGCGACAAATCATTGGCGACGCCATGCGCATGGCCGACCGAAAGAGGCCAAAGAAATTAAACAACGCCCAGGCATTCAACCGATACCCGGCCAGTTTGAGCGCAAAAGCCAACGAAGAGCCAACAATTGGCGAGCCCACCACCGTCACACGCTGCACCCGCTCTGGATAGCGCAACGCCACCAGTAAGCTCACGGTTCCGCCCATGCTGTGACCAACCAATGGCGCCTGAATGATCCCCAGCTTATCCATAAACTGCCCAACCAGGGCCACAAAATCCTGCACCTGATAGGTATCCAGTTTGCGCCCCGATTCACCAAAACCCCAAAAATCGAGCGCATAAGTGCGGTAATACTGCCCGAGGAAGGTCATTGTCTCCTGCCACAACCCCCAGGACCCTAACCATCCATGTAACAAGATGACGGGCTTGCCGCGCCCGTACACCTCGTAGTGCAAAATGCCCTGGTCTGTCGTAATTGAAGACACAAATGCCTTCCTACGCCTGTCCGGCTTCCATCTCGGCCAGAATGCTATACAGCAGTTCCAACAATACACCCTTCACTGTTTCGCGATTGGTTGCCACACAGGGCAGCAACTTCACCTTCGGGTCAAGGCGCAAAGCAACGCGCATATCTTCCAGATCCCAGGCATCGGCGCGATCTTGCTTGTTGGCCGAAACAACATATGGCGTTGGCGCATAGGCACGGAAGGTCTCCAAAATGCTGCGCGCCTCGCGGAAGGTCTCTGGACGGGTGCTGTCCACCATGACAATGAACCCAAGCATCCCTTCCGAAAGGATCTCCCACATGAAGTCAAATCGCTTCTGGCCCGGCGTGCCAAACAAATACAGCACCAGATCTTCATCCACGGTAATGCGACCGAAATCCATTGCCACCGTAGTTGCATCCTTCACCCGTTCCACGTCGGATGAAATTTTGCGCTCGGTCGAAACCACATCAATCTCGCTTACTGCGCGAATGAACTCTGTCTTACCTGAGTTAAAGGGACCTGTGACTACAATTTTGACGGTCTGCATTTGCAACGTCCTTCCGTAAGATAAATTACAAGGAACGAATTCTACTAATCAAACGATTTACCAACGACTTTTGCTCGCCGCGATCGCTGGTTGGGAACATCCTCGCTTGCGGAACAGGCGGCGCCCCATCTGGACGCACAACCTCCACCAAACCAGCCTGCAACAAGCTATACACCACTCGCCGAATTTCAAGATCATTCATCTTTGCAAAGCGTGCAATTTGCCGCATGGTGTTCTTGGGGTTAACATGTGAGACCACCCGCCATTCTTCCACGCTCAAATTCACGTTGCGGATGTTGGTGCCAGGCCGATCGGTAAACTTGAGCGCCATATCCAGGCTGGGAATTTCTTCCTGCAATTGCTCCAACTCACGCAATTGCCGCGAGCCTTCCACAATCAGGTTTTCCAGGTCAATTCGCACCAGAATGCGGTCATCAGGCAATTCCCCTTCCCCATCAAAATGGAAAAAGCCATCCACCCAGGTGAAAAGGCGCCGCACCACATCGGCACAATAGGTTTGCAGGCTCTCAATAATATCTACCTGCGTTAAATACCCGGCGTTGACCAGGAGCAAACCCAGCTCCTTATCGGTCATGCTGGCAGCCCGATCTTTCAAAATGCGATATTGTGTCGGGCTAATCTTGTTGTTGCGCTGCAAAATTGAAGCCAGCGCATTGTCCTCCTGGCTATATTGAGCATAGGCCAGCTTGCCTTCCCGAAACACCAGGCGGGCAATATCTCCCGCTCCCTCAATTACCAATGTGCCTGTCTTGCGCGCCAGGTTCACCAGGTTAAGAAGCTGGGTGATCGTAAAATCTTTTAGGTTGCCTTTTAATGCCATAAACCGGCCTCGATATGGAAGGGTCTCGATTTCAATGAGTAAATTATACAGTCAAGCCGAAATACAGTCAATTAAAATCAACCCTCACTTTTGCAAAGAATGTCCAAAAACCACCTTTTTTGCCAATTTGCCCAAAAATGCGCTAGAATCAACCCATGCCAGACCTGCGCCACACCCTGCAAGGACATGACCTGGGCTTCCTGAAAATGGTTGCCACTGCCTGGGGCATTGAACTTTCTGCCCTGGAGGTGCGTCGCGCCCAACAAGAGCTGGTGCTTGGCATCTTACAACCAGACCTGCTCAGCGAAGTGATTGAAGCCCTGCCCCCCGATGCACGCGCCGCGCTGCAAGCCCTGCTCGAAAACGAGGGCCGCATGACCTGGCAATTGTTTGTGCGGCGCTTTGGCGAAGTGCGCAGCATGGGCGCCGCCCGCCGTGACCGCGAACGCCCCGACCTTTCGCCGGCCTCGCCTGCCGAATGGTTGTGGTACCGCGCCCTGGTGGGCCGCAACTTTCTCGACCCGCCCCCCACCACCCAGGAATACGCCTACATTCCCGATGACCTGCTGCTGCTCCTCCACCCCCGCTATGCGCCGCAGCCACTGCTGCTTGGACGCCCCGCCACCCCAGCCGAAACCGCCCATCCCCTGCTAGCCAACGATCAAATCCTCGACCAATCCTGCACCCTGCTTGCTGCCCTGCGCCTCAACCAGCCGCCCCCACCCCTGCCCGGTGCTTTGCAGCCTTTGCTGCGCTGTGCCGGCCTGCTGGATGATCTCCAACAACCACAGCCCGAAGCCGTGCGCACCTTCCTGGAAGCCCCGCGCGGTGTTGCCCTTGCCCAGCTCGTTCAAGCATGGATGAATAGCCCAACTTTCAACGAACTTCTCCTCTTGCCCAACTTGCGTGCCGAAGGAAACTGGCAAAACAACCCGCTCACAACCCGCCAAACGGTGCTTGGCTGGGTTAGCCAGCTCCCCGATGGCACCTGGTGGAGCCTTTCGGCCTTTCTGGCTGCCATCCGCAAACAACAGCCCGATTTTCAACGCCCCAATGGTGATTACGACTCGTGGTTCCTGCGCGAGGTGGAAAGCGGACAGTTTCTGCGCGGCTTTGCCAGCTGGGAAGCAGTCGAAGGTGCGCTGCTGCGCTACCTGATCTGCGGCCCCATGCACTGGTTGGGTCTTACAGACCTGGCCGCCCCCACCCCCGAAGCACCGCCAACCGCCTTTCGACGTTCGGCCTGGGCCGAGGCACTTTGGCACGCACAGCCGCCGCCCCTGCCAGCCGAGGAAGGCAGCCTGCATGTCCTTTCAGATGGCAAAGTGCTGGTCTCTGCGCTAGCACCGCGCGCCCTGCGCTACCAGATTGCCCGCTTTTGCGCCTGGATGGGCGAGCAATCCGCTGCCCATACCTACCAGATTACGGCCAGCGCCCTGGCCCGCGCCGCCAGCCAGGGGCTTAAGTCCGCCCATCTGCTCAACCTGCTCCGCCGACACAGCAACAGCCCCCTCCCGCCCAGCATCATCCATGCCATCGAGCGTTGGGAGGCGCAAGGCAGTCAGGCACACATTCAATCGGTCAGCCTGCTGCGCGTCCAAAACGCCGAGATTCTCAACGCATTGCGCAAGACGCGCGCGGCCCGCTACCTGGGCGAAACCATCACCCCCACCCTGGTCCTGCTCAAGCCCGGAGGAAGCGAAACCGTGCAGCGCGTCCTGCTTGAGCTTGGCTATTTGGGCGAGATTGAAGAAGCGCCTCAGCCAGCCGTCTGAACCAACCCACGCCGGCACAAATCAGCCAGCGCCCCCACAACCCGCGGGTCAAACTGCGTGCCTGCCCCGCTTCCAATACGCTCCAATGCCTGCTCAATCGTCATTCCTTTGCGATAGGGGCGGCTGGATGTAATTGCATCGAATGCATCTGCCACCGCCACAATGCGCCCTAAGATCGAAATCTCATCACCCGCCAACCCACGCGGATATCCCTTGCCATCAAAGCGCTCGTGATGCTGCGTCACTGCGTAGCGCTCATCGCTCAGCAAATGCACCTGCGAAAGGATGCGCTCCCCCGTTTGCGGATGGGTCTTCATCATTAAAAACTCTTCTTCTGTCAATGGCCCCTGTTTGCGCAACACCGCATCTGGCACGCCAATTTTGCCAATATCATGCATCAGGCTGCCAAGGCGCAGGTGATAAAGCGTCTCAGAATCCAGCCCAAGCTGAGCGCCAATCATCACCGAAAGATCTGAAACGCGCACCGAATGGCCCTGCGTGTAGGGGTCGCGTGCATCCAGCATTTCCATCAACACGCGAATCATATCCTCAAACAGTTGCAAAGAATCGGCATACAGTGTGGCAATTTGCAAAATCGTCGCCGCCTGATTGGCAAACGTCTCCAACAAGGAAAGGTCCAATTCATCAAACGAACCGCCCTTCTTGTTAATAGCCTCCAGCCCGCCAATCACCTGTTCGGTCATCTGACCACGCCGCTGCCCCAAATTGATTGTGCGCGTGCGCAGTGGCACCGCCAGCAGCGACCGGGTGGTAAATTGAATGGCCCGATCCACGCCATCAAAGTGCCGGCTATCGCTGCGCGCGTCATTCACAATCACCGGCTCGCCAGTCTGCGCCACATAGCCAATGATGCCCTTGCCCAAAGGCACGCGCACCTTGGTGCTTTGCTCATCGTTCAAATTGGAAGAAACCTCCATCACCAGGTGCTTTGTCTCAGCATCCATCATAAAGAGTGAACCAGCCTCAGCCCCCAAAAGTTCGCTCGCATTTTGAATGATCAACCGCAAAATCTGGTTGCGGTCCAGGTTCGCACCAATCTTACCCAAAAAGTCAACCAGGCTATGTAACCGCTCAACCCGCTGATTGCTCTGCTGAAGCAGGATGCGGGTCCGCATCTCATCCGCCAAGCGATGGGTGAGCTGCATGAGCGCGTTTTCCGGGCTGCGCTGCGGATCACAGAAAACCAGCACCCCCAGTGGACGGTCGGATAAATGCACCGCAACGGCCAGCACCTCCTGCACCCCCAACGATTGTGTCGGTGGCAAACGTTGCCGAACCAGCTTGCGCGAGCGCAAAACAGTGCCTGAGAACTCGCGCAACCACTCATCACGATCAGGGCGCTCTGACACGGTTGCTTCTCGGCTGAGCGCCGCCAGGCTAAGCTGCTCTCCCTTGCGATCCAGCCACCAGGCCAGAGCAAGCGGCGACTCGCACAGCGCCCGACCCAGCTCAAGCATCGGCTGTAAAAATTCTTCCAGCAAAAGCTCGGAAGCAAATGTTTCGGGGTCTGCAAACATGCTGCTTACTCCAACAATTCTTCAATCACAACTTGTAAATCCAGCGCTGCACCGCGCTGCATGGCTTCTTTGATCGCTGCCTCGGGCAAGGCTTGGCGCAACAAACTAAGGCCAAATTCAGCCGCCAGGCTGACATCGCTATTGGTCTGCCCATGTCCCAGCGCCAGGCCAAGCAATTCGGCAGCCCGTTCAAAGGCCCGCTGACTGGCAAACACATAGCCAAATCCGGCCATGCATTCCAGCACCAGCGAAGGCACCTCAATTTCCCGGGCAATCCGCAGCGCATCGCGCAACACCCGTTCGGCCTGCAAACAATCTCCATCGCCGCACAAAGCATAGGCCAGGTTCTGCAAACAGGTCGCCTCGCCCTCCGGGTCGCCAATTTCACGCATCATCTCTAAACTTTCGCGGGTATATTGCTGTGCTGGCACAAATTCGGCGCGCAGCACCGCAACCCAGCCTAAATTCATCAACAAACGGCTTGTTACCGTTGGGTCACCAATCTTGCGCGCCAGCGGCAACCCTTGCTCATAATGACGTTGCGCCTGCTCTGCATCGCCCATGCTGCTATACAAATTGCCGATATTGTTCAGCAAGCCGCACAACCCGCGTTGATTGCCAACCTGCTGCTCAATCGTCAATGCCTGCTGATAACAATTCATCGCCGCCTCAAAATCGCCCTCATCGGCAAGCACCAAGCCCAAATTGGTCAGGGCTGCTGCCGCGCCCGAAGGGTCGCCAATTTCTCGATTCAGTTGCAGGCTCTCATTCAACCAACTTCGGGCATGCTCATAGTCTCCCTGCATCCAGGCAATGACACCCAAACTGCTCAAGCAGGAAGACATGCCCGTCTTACGGCCATAGCGCGTTTCCAGTTCCAGCGCCTGATGGATTCGCTCAATTGCCTCGGCATAGCTGCCCTGATAATAAGCCAACGACCCCAGCGTGCGGAAGGCCAGCGCCAGCGCCAGTTCATCCCCGGCATGACGAGCCTTATCAATTTGTTGTTCAATGGTCGCCTGCGCCGACTCATACTCGCCAAGCCGCATCTGAATCCCCCCCAGTGCGCCAAGCGCCTCAATCCACAGCGGCCCGATTCCCTGCGCCTCTGCCTCAGCCTGTTCATATTGTTGGCGTGCTGCACCATAATCGCCCAGGCGCTCCTGCGCCCGCCCACAGCCCAACAGCAGCCGCAAGCGCTGCGGCCGGTCGGCTTTCGCCTCAGGCAGCAAGGCCCAGGCCCGCTCAAAGGCATTCAATGCCTGCGCTGGAGCAGCTGCACGCAATGCCGCGGCCCCTGCTCGCTCAAACCACTGCACTGCCTCGGTCGCCGCCCCAGCCTGCTCATAATGCCCGGCAATCACCGCCGCATATTCGTTCAAGCGCGCCCCGCCAACTTGCTCCAGCCATTCCGCCGCCTGACGATGATACACCCGCCGCAGTTTGAGCAGCACCATGTGATAAGCCACATCGCGCAACAAAGCATGCTTGAAGATATATTCTCCCATTCCGGCAAAGGCCGGACGTTCGCGCGGGTAAATGAGTTCGCGCTGCATCAGCGAACGAAGCAAGGGCGCCACATTCAGCAATCGGTCACCCGGTGCGTGCAATTTTTCCAATGCCACATCCCAAAATACACGCCCCAACACCGCCGCATGTTGCAACAATTCAGCCTCTGCGGCTGGCAAGCTATCCAAACGGGCCTGCAACAATTCTGTCAGGGTCGTTGGAATGCGTGTGCGGCGCAGGCGTTCCATCTCCACCCGCCATTGGTCCTCGCCGCGCAGAATCACGCCATCATCCAGCAAGACTTTGATCAATTCTTCGACATAGAATGGATTGCCATCTGCGTTTTGCACCACCATCTCACACAGCGTTTCGGGCAGTTCCGTCACTTTCGCCAAAATCTCGCGCACCAGCCGCTCGCTATCCTGCGCCGAAAGCGGATGCAATTCGATGAGCAACACCTGCCGTCCATCTGCCCATTGTGGCAGGCGTTCAAACAGCGCCGGACGGCTGAGCGCCACACACAATACCCGTTCACCGCTTAATTCCTCTGCCAGTTGAGCAATCACCTCGAGCGAGTCTTCATCCGCCCAGTGAATATCTTCAAAAAACAGCACCAGCGGGTTCTGTCGGGCAATGCCGCGCACATAGGCCAACAGGTAAGAACGCGCCGTGCGGGCAAAATTGGGGCTGCCCAGCAAATGCGTCACCCGGCTATCAGCAAAATCAAAGCCGACCAGAGCGCCCACCCATTGCGCCTCATCCGGACGTAAAAACCCGCTCATTCCCATCTCAAATTTTTGACGAGCAACCTCCGCCGGATCGCTTTCCAAAATATCAAAGCGGTTACGGAACAGGTCGCGCCAGATGCCGTAGGGGACATGCACCATTTCGGGCGTTGCCCGCCCGCGAAAGGCAGTCGTCACCAATGAATGAGCATCCAGCCACTTCTCAAATTCATGCAGCAAACGCGACTTACCAATTCCCGCATCGCCGCGCACAATCACAGCCCGACCCTGATTGCGCTCAGCCACGTGTTCAAAGAGCGCCTTGAGCTGCTCAAACTCAACATCGCGCCCAACCATGTGCGTTTCCACCCCCTCAACGCCACGCGTTGCCATGCGAAAGGCGCGCGCCCTGGCCCGTTGCACCACATAGGTTTGCAGCGCCTCGCTCTTGCCCTTTACGGAAAGCGGCGGTTGTGGCAGCAGGTCAAACAAACCGCGCACCTGCAAAAATGCATCATGCGAAATCAGGACACCGCCCAAAGGAGCAGCTGTTTGCAAACGGCTGGCAAGGTTCACCGCATCGCCAGTGACCGAAACTTCACCCTGCGTGCCAACTGCGCCAAACAGCACCAACCCGCTATGAATGCCTATGCGCATACGAAGCGTGCCTTCGCCAGAAGGAAGCGGCAAAGCCCGCCCGGCCAGTTCGGCCTGCATTGCCAACGCCGCCCGCACCGCCTGTTCGGTATCGTCCTCGCGGGTTGCTGAAACGCCCCACAGCGCCAGCACTGCATCGCCAATGTGTTTATCAATCTTCCCACCGTGCCGCTCAAGAATTGCATCCAGTTGCAGCCACAGGCTATTCATCAAGTCATGCACTTCTTCGGCATCCAGCTTTTCCGAAAGCGCTGTAAAGCCCGACACATCGGCAAACAAAATCGTCACCTGTTTGCGCTGCTGCAAAGCAGGTTGTGCTTGCAGTTCAGCAATTTTCTGCCTCAGACCCGTCACAGCCGCGTTAACTGCCAAATCCCCCAAAATGGGGCGCTGACTTTCAAGAACGGCTATCGCCTGTTGAAGTTCCTCAAGACTACTCATTCCGGCTCCGGATGTACGATGAAATGTGTGATACAGTGCAACAATGTGTTATACCTCTGCTCAAATAGCATACCCGAAAGCCGAAACATTGTCAATTAAAAGAAGCATGTCTAAAAAGTTAAACCAGCAAGCGAAAAACAGCCGTACACTCTGGCACCACCCGGCGCTGCTCGGCAATCACCCAATCGGCAAGCGCCGGCCCAAAGAAAAACGCCATCTGCGCCGCCGCCTCTTGCACCGAAGCAAATTGATAATCGGTGCGGATGCAGCTCTTTGTGAAGCCCAGCTCAGACAGGAATTGTAAATAGGGCAGCAATTTTTGCGGCGGGTTGGGGGTTTCACAACCCGTGCCAAGCGTTTCAAAAACGACCAGACTCGCCCCACACCGCGCCACCCGGCGCATTTCGTCCACCGCCTGCCGCACAGCCATGCGCCACTCCGCCCCGCTGCGCGTTGCCACATAACACAGGCTCCAACCCGACACCACCGCATCCGCTCCGCCATCGGGCAGCGGCAGGCTGCGATGATCCGCCAGAGCCAGGTGTGTATGCCGCCAGCCCTCCCGTTCGGCAGCTGCACGCGCCTGCCCCAGCATGGCAATTGAACGGTCAAAGGCCAGAACCGACCGCGCCAGGCCAGCCAACATGCGCGTCAGGCGCCCCGTGCCAGCGCCCAGTTCCACCACCTGCCCGCCCATCACCCCCACCGATTGCCTCAACTGCGGCAAGATCTGCTCATACATATCTTCGCAGCGCACCAACGCATCATATTGGCGCGCCTTTTGCCGATACACCGCGTCATGATCCACTGCCATGCCCGGCCTCCTGATCGATTTTTAGACAAAAATTGTACCATTGCTTGGCTAATTCTGTGTTTTAATCGGCCTGTTTGAAGATTCTCTTTTTGGAGTGAGAAATATGAAATTCGGTTTTGTGCTTCCAATGGGCGATGCCCGCATTGCAGCCGATTTTGCTCGCGATGCCGAACAGGCTGGCTGGGATGGTTTCTTCCTTTCTGAACCTGTTTGGGGATTTGATGCCTGGGTCTCGCTTGCAGCAGCGGCCATGCAAACCGAACGCATCCGCCTTGGCACCGACCTGACCCCACTATCGCGCATGCGCCCCTGGAAACTAGCCAGCGAAAGCGTGACGCTCGACCACCTGTCTGGCGGTCGCACGATCCTCTCGGTTGGATTGGGTGCCATTGATACCGGCTTTGAGGCATTTGGCGAAGTGACAGACCGAAAAACGCGCGCCGAGCTGCTGGATGAAGGCCTCGACATCCTGACCGGGCTATGGCGCGGCCAACCATTTGAATATCACGGCAAGCATTACCGCATCCATGAAACGCATTTCTACCCACCCCCGCCGCCCATCCAACAGCCGCGCATTCCCATCTGGGTGGTGGGCGCCTGGCCACGCCCCAAATCCATGCAGCGGGCGCTGCGCTACGATGGCTTGATGCCCGACGTGGTAGATGCAAGCGGGCAGCACCGCGCCGCAACCCCCGCCGAAGTGCGGGCCATTCGGCAGTTCATTGCCGAAAATCGTACCGAAAGCGGCCCTTTTGACATCATCATGGAAGGCGAAACGCCCGGGCAGAACCCTCAGCAGGCTGGCGAGCAGCTTGCCCCCTTGGCCGAGGCCGGCGTCACCTGGTGGATTGAGTCCCTGTGGAACATTCCACGCAATGCCGAAGGGCTGAAAGAAATTCATCAACGCATTGAACAAGGCCCGCCGCCACATCTGGTTTGAGCAGGTTTACAATCCGGCGCTCATTTGCTCTCGACACGAAGCAATCCGCTTTTCGGCCAGCTGGAGATAGTCCGCGTCAATCTCATACCCGACATATTTTCTCCCCGACTTCAACGCAGCAATGGCTGTAGAACCGCTGCCCATAAAGGGGTCTAATACAACATCTCCCTGAAAGCTATAGAGTTGTATGAGGCGATATGGCAATTCAACAGGAAATGGCGCCGGATGCCCGGTTTTCCTGGCCGACTCGGTGTTCATCGTCCAGACTGATTTTGTCCATTCCATAAACTGCTCTCTTGTAATGGTGCTTTCCTTGCCTTGTGTTTTGTTTCTTTGAAACGTTCCCTTACAAAAGACGAGGATGTATTCATGCGTATCGCGCAACACTGGATTGGATGCCGATTGCCAGCTCCCCCAGGCCATCGAAACCCCCGCAGCAGCGCCCTTGCTCCAAATAATTTCGCCTCGCATATAAAAGCCGATTTCCAACATCAGTTGTGAAATCAGGTCTGATAAGGGAATATAGGGTTTTCGCCCCAAATTGGCAACATTGATGCAAGCCCGCCCGCCATGCACAAGAACGCGATAGGTTTCAGAAAAAACATTCCGCAGAAGCTGCAAATATTCTTTGAGCGAAAGGTCCTGGTCATATTGCTTTGTGACGTTGTAGGGCGGTGATGTAACCATCAAATGCAACGAACCATCGGGAATTTCTTTCATGCTCTCCGAATTGCCGAGGATGATTTGATTTTCACATTCGCTCGGGTATGGATTGTCCTCAATGGGATGCAAGTTGTTTGCAGTGGGCTGTGTCAGCCCCGAATATAGCCTGGATTGGTAATAGTGCGACGCATCGTGATTGATGCGCGAACTGGTCCCAAAAGCCGATGTTTTTGTTCCCTTTGCCATCCATCACTCCTTGCAAGCCCAACTTCCATTGCACCAGGCCGTTTATCGGTAAACAGGCTGGTGATGTTCCAGGATTATACCTGTTGAGGGTCCATTTGTGCAGGCATTGCCCGCCTCAGCCGTCCAACGGGTTGCAGGTTGCTCAACCTGCGCCTGGTGCGTGAAGATGCAAAGCCCCTTGACCCTTGCCAAGGGTTGCCAATTGGTTTGAAATTTTTCTGATGTATAATCAATTGCAAAACAAGGAGGACTTTATGAAAGCAGAGAGTTTAAAGATTCATAAGGTTTTTAGCGGCGGCGGTGATGTTCATTATATCTTGCCTTATTTTCAGCGCGAGTATGCTTGGGAAAAGGAAAATTGGTCTGTTCTACTAAATGATGTACTTGAAATATACAACATAGGTCCCGAAAAAGAGCCAGAGCATTTTATGGGCGCCCTAGTAGTCATTCCGGATGGGACGCAAAGCGGTGTAATACCTGTGTTTAAGCTAGTAGATGGGCAACAACGCCTGACAACCATTTCAATCATGCTATGCGCTTTGAGAAAAATTATTCAGGAAAACAACCCAGGTTTACAAAAAAAGATCAAAAAACTTCTTATCAACGAAGATGAGAGCGGAGACCTCTTTTACAAATTACTCCCTACTCGAAAATATGGTGACCGAGAGGCCTATCAGGCATTGGTCAAAGAAGAGCCACTTACTCACAAGGTTGATTCCAGAATTCCAGACGCATTTGATTATTTCTTCGACGAATTTAAAAAACGAATAAACAATGGACTTAATCCTGAGCAATTATATCTAACCCAAGTTGCTACCTAGAGAAGGAAAAGGGAGGATGTCCATGCGAAGTCTGG
>CAYVRT010000031.1:0-30937 GCA_964453115.1 uncultured Anaerolinea sp.
TGTCATTGCCATCCTTCCCTGACCGGGCAGCGCCTTTCGCGGCTTCATCATGGGCTTGACTTTTCCATTTTTACATTCTATAATTTAAACAAACCAGTCAGACTAGTTTGTTTTCAAGGTGAAGAATGAACAATATCTGGCAGCTTCAAGAGGCAAAAAGCAAGTTCAGCGAACTGGTCGAGCAGGCATTGGCGAACGGTGCGCAAATTGTTACGCGCCGCGGGCGGAAAACCGTGGTTATTTTACCCTTTGACGAATACGAACGCCTGGCAAAGCCATCCGACAGCTTCGCTCACTTCCTGTTAACCTCTCCCCTATCCGGCTCCAATCTGGATATCACGCGTGACAAAAGCACCCCGCGCACGATCAAGATTGAGCCATGAACTACCTGTTAGATACCTGCGTGCTATCTGAGTTTACTCGCCACCAACCCGCACAGCGCGTGATAGATTGGCTCAACTCGATGGATGAAGAAAAACTATTCATCAGCGTCATCACCATCGGGGAGATTCAGCACGGCATTGAACGCCTGGCCGCTTCGCATCGCAAAACCGAATTGTTGGTCTGGATGAATACGAGCCTGCTGACCCGCTTTGCCGGTCGCATCGTGTCCATTGACGCATCCACCATGCTCCTTTGCGGTTCCCTGGTCGCTCATTTAGAGGGCGCCGGCCACCCTCTCGGGGCGATGGACACACTCATCCTTGCCAGCGCCTTGCAAAACAACCTGATCATTGTCACCCGCAACGGGGCCGATTTCTTGCCCGGCGGCGTGCAGGTCATCAACCCGTGGGAATAGGCACCATCCCCTTCACAAAAAACGGCCTGCTACACGCCAATCTCGGGATCGTGCTTCTTGCCCAGCCCGGCAAAGATAGCACAAGACCGCCGGTGTTAAACGGCGGCCTTCTCTTTCTGTGCCCCCACGGGGACTCGAACCCCGGTTATAGCCTTGAAAGGGCTGTGTCCTAACCGCTAGACCATGGGGGCAACGGTTTCAAATTCTACCAGAAGGATGCCAAATGGTCAAGACTTGCACAAAAATTCGTGCTATACTTGTTGCCATGGATCTAAAAAACGTCCCCCTCCTGCACAACACCGGATGCACGCGCACCCGCTTTGATGAAGCTCCGCTCTATTCCGAAGGCCTCTATGACCTCGGCCATCAGGTCTATGCCTGGCTCGTGCCCAACGGCTCGTGGGGCGAATCCAACGCTGGCCTGGTGATCGGCAATCAGCAATCGCTCCTGGTAGATACACTCTGGGACGCCAACTACACCCGCCAAATGCTCTCCGCCATGCAACCGCTGACGGCCACCGCCCCCATTCGGCAACTGGTTAACACCCATGCCGATGGCGATCATTTCTGGGGCAATGAATGTCTGCCGGAGGTTGATTCGATCACCTCTGCCTCGGCCCTGGCCGAAATGCAGCACACCCTGCCCAAATCTCTCCTCCTGCTTGGCAAAGTGGGCCGCATTCTAGGCAGCCTGCCCATCCGGCGCTGGCGCGCCATTGGACATTGGATGAAGCGGATGGTCGCTCCCTATGCCTTTGCGGCGGTTCATCACACCCCGGCCCGGCGCAGCTTCAGCCAAACGCTGACGCTGGATGTGGGCGGGCGCACGGTGCAGTTGATGGAGGTTGGCCCGGCACACACCGCCGGCGACCTGATCGTCCACATCCCGGATGCGCGCATCGTCTTCGCTGGCGATACCCTCTTCATCGGCTCAACCCCCGTCATGTGGGCTGGCCCGGTCGAAAACTACCTGGCAGCGCTCGACCGCCTGGAAGCTCTGGATGCCGACCTGTTCGTCCCCGGCCATGGCCCGCTCTGCGGGCGCGAGGGCATTGCCCAGGTACGTGCCTACTGGCAATACATTCAGCTACGCGTCGGCGAATGCTACCGGCGCGGCCTCAGCGCCGCACAGGCCGCCCGCAGCATTGCCCTCAGCACCGATTTCGCCCAGCAACCCTTTGCCCGCTGGAATTCACCCGAGCGCATCATGGTCAGCACCCACACCATCTACCGCAGCCTGAAAGGCCGCAAAGACGCGCCCAAAGTGCCTGAGCTGTTGCGCATCATGATGCTGCAAGCCGCGCTGGCACAGCGCCTGCCCGCCGCTCAACCCGCCTGCATGCGGCTCAGCCCTCAACCTGCCGGTAAGTAGACAGCCGCTCGCAAAAACGGCGGTATTCGTCCGCCACCTTCTCCAACCACAGCCCCACCCCGCTGAGGATCTTCTTCTTTGCCATCTCTTCCAGTTCACCGCAGCGCTCTGGCAGGCTCAAGGCGCCCAGATTCATGCTGCTGCCCTTGAGCAAATGGGCAAGCCGGGCAACCTCGGGCCAATTTTGCTCCTCAGCCGACACCCGCAACCCGGCCACCGTCTGCGCCGAATCGGATAGATACATCTCAATCAACTCGGTCAAAAAGTCCGCCTCGCCCTCGACCTGCAACGAACGAATGCCTTCCAGCATCGTCTCATCCAGCACCGCATCGCTGCCATCCGGTCGCGGCTGCGGTTCAACCGGCTGTCCCTCAGCAGCCCCTGTCCAGCGCGCCAACACCCGTCGCAGCCCCACCATGCCAACCGGCTTGCCCAGGTAATCATCCATCCCGACCTGCAAGGCCACTTCGCGGTCCTCGCTTGTCACATTGGCCGTCATGGCAATCACCGGCAGGTGCTGCACCGTCCCCTGCTCGCTCAAGCGAATCAGGCGCGTTGCCTGCAACCCATCCATCTCCGGCATTTGATAATCCATCAGCACAGCCACATACTGCCCGGGCGAATTCAGCACCGCCTCAACCGCCTGAGCGCCGGTCGTTACAATCTCGGCCCGATAGCCCAGTTTTTGCAGTTGAATTGTCACCAAACGTTGATTGGCCGGATTATCTTCAGCCAGCAACACCAGCCCACCAGAAAGCACAGGCTCAAGCGCATCGGCTGCCACTTCTTCCTCCAACGCCACGCGCAACCCGTTCGTCTCGCCCCCCACCACCCGAACAGCCTCTTCCAGGCGCTTCACCAGGCGCACGGTGAACCAGAAATTCGAACCCTTGCCTTCCTGACTCTCAAAATCAATCGTCCCGCCCATCATTTCCACCAAGCGCCGCGAAATTGCCAGCCCCAGGCCCGTGCCGCCATAGCGCCGGGTTGTGCTGCCATCCGCCTGAGAGAACGATTGGAACAGCCGCTGCCGGGCGTGCGGTGCAATTCCAATCCCCGTATCCTGAACGTTCAGGCGCAGGGTATAGGAATCGGCGTCCTCAGCCAGCAGTTGCATCCCCACTTTCACATAGCCCTGCTGTGTAAACTTGATTGCATTGCCAAGCAAATTGAGCAGCACCTGCCGCAAACGCAGCGGATCGCCCACCACTTGTGCCGGCAAATCATCGGCCAGGTCACCCAGCAAATCAATTTGCTTCTGCCGCGCCCGAGCTGCAAACATCGTCAAACTGCCGCGCACCACCTCGGCCGGGTTGAATTCAATTGCCTCCAGGCTCAGCTTACCAGCCTCAATTTTCGAAAAGTCGAGGATATCATTAATCAAAGTCAGCAGCAATTCGCCCGATTCGCGGGTAATTTGTGCATATTCGCGCTGTTCTTCGCTCAGCTGCGTTTCCAACAACAATTCCGACATGCCAATCACAGCATTCATCGGCGTGCGAATTTCATGGCTCATCGTCGCCAAAAATTCCGACTTCAGTCGCGATGCCGTCAAAGCCTGATCGCGCGCCTGCGCTAGCTGAACATTTTTGCGCTCAATTTCCTCGGTTGAGACGCGCAGCTGATGCAGATATTGCTCGCGCTCCATTTCATACGCCACCCATTGCGCCATCAGACGCAGAAACTCGGTATCTGCCGGGGTAAAAGGATGCCGACGCGCCTGACTGGAAGAAAAGCTCAGCGAGCCATACATTTCACCGCCAACACTCAAGGGGGTGCCAAGATACGAGCGAATATCAAAATTAATCGCCCCCAGGTGCTGCGCCAAAGGGGTGCCTTCCAGGGTTGGCAAAGCCAACACGCGCCCACTGCTCAGCACCTCGCTGCACAGGGATTGTTTCAATGGCAAAGTGACCCCGCGCGCCCAAATGCCGCGCGGCGAAAATGCCTCCACCACCTCCAACAAGTCGTTGCGCAAGTGTGTAAACAACCCACTCTCCATCTCAAAATGCTGGCAACCCATCACCAACAGCGCCTGCACCTTGCCCGCAAAGGTCAAATCTTGCGAGGAGGAAATATTATAGAGCGCCTGCATCGATTCGGCGTTCTTACGCAGCGTGTTCTCCATCTGCTTGCGCTCGGTCAGGTCCGTCACCACCCAAATATAACCAGAGCGCTTGCCCTCCTCAACCAGCGGGGCAAGCGTCACCAGGGCATAAATCATGCTGCCGCCCGCATGGACGAAGCGCGTCTCAACCACCTGCGTTGTTGCATCTTCCTGCATGGCGGTTGTTGCCCGCTCAATCACCGCCCGCTCACCGGCTGGCATCAATTCAAAGAGGGTTGCGCCGAGCAAAGCCGCCTGCGGATAGCCGAGGATGGCGGCGAACGCCGGATTGACGTAATCAAAACCGCCTTGCAAATCCGTCACCGCCAGGCCCTGTCCCATCGTGTTCATAATCTGCAAGGCAAAATCGCGCTGCTGTGCCAGTTCCTGCTGCACCCGGCGGCGATTTTCCAGCTCAGTCCGCAGGCTTTCGTAGAGCTGCGCCACCTCCAGCGTGCGGCTGATGGCTGCCGCCCCGTTTTGTGCCAGGTTAATTTCTTGCTGTGTAAACTCGCGCGGGTAGAGCGAATCCAGCCCCAGCGTGCCAACAACCCGGTTTTGCACCACAATTGGCACCACCAGCATAGATTGTGTTCCGCGCAACTTCATCAATTCATTAATCTGCCCCATCAGCGGGTTGGTCTGCACATCCGAAATCGAAAGCGGTTTTTGTGTATCCAGGACATAGCGCGTGAGCGGGTTATTCTCAAGCGGGATGACATGCCCCATCGCCGATGGCCGGCCAGAAACATAATATTCCGAAACCACCCGCAACGCATTTTGCTCTTCGTTCAGCAAGGCCAGGGCCGCCTGCGGCAGCCCCATCGCTTTTGAAAGCTCGCGGCACACCGTATCCAAAATCACTTGCATTTCAAGCGTCGAGGCTGATGTTGCAATAATGCGGTTGAGCAGCAAGGCCTCGTTCAACCGGCGCTGCAATTCGGCAAACATTTGCCGGGTTTGGCTGATGGGCCGAACCAAACACACCAGGTAGCGCTGCCCTTCCCAGGGTATGCTTTGCACAGCAACCGCCAGGTTGTAGGTCACACCATCCGTCGAAGCCACGCGCGTCTCGGACTGGAACTCACGCCCGGCAAGCAAATCTTCCTGCAAGGCGCGCACATGAGACGCCGAGCCAGCCAGGTTCAACGCCGTGATCAAATCGCCCAGGTCACGCAAGCGTTCCAATGCCTCATCCGCCGAAAGCCCCAGCCAGCGTAACAAAGCCGGGTTGAACATCAGCACCTGTTGGTTTTCAAACCCAACAACAGCCAGTCCATCCTGCATTTGTTCAGCCCAATTCTGAAAGAAGCGCTCGTCCATTCGCTTAAGCATAGCACAAAACTTTCATTTTGGGCGAAATTCTCACAGTTTAATTCTCGAGGGGCGCCAGGCAATCGGCAGAATCGTAGCGCGGATTGTTAACCTGGCTGCCAACCGCCACCGCCCGCATCGCCTGCGCCGGATATGGCAGCAGCAAGGCCGGGTCAGCGGCATCCAACCAGGCCCAGGCAGCCGGGAAGTCGAGCATAACCGGCATCCGCTCATGCACCGGCGCGACACAGTCATTTGCTGCACAGGTCAAAATGGCCGCCGTGTGCAATTCAGCGCCCTGTGCTGTACGCCAGGTTTCCCACAACCCGGCAAAGGCAAACAAGCCCCCGGCTGCCCGGCAAAACCAATACGGCTGCCGCCGCCCGCCGGTCTGTTTCTTCCACTCATAAAAGCCATCCGCCAGAATCAGGCAACGCTGCTGCGCAAACGCCCTGCGAAAAGCCGGTTTCTCGGCGGCTGTCTCAGCCCGGGCATTGATCAGCAACGGCAGCCCAGCCGGGTCTTTCGTCCAGGGTGGCACCAACCCCCAGCGCAGCCACCGAACCACCGCGCGTTCCTCATTCAACAGCGCCGCCACCTGCTGTGTTGGCGCAATATTATAGCGCGGCTGCCATTCCCCATCCCCCAACACCTGACGCACTTCTTCCGCCCGCAAAGTCAACGTAAACCGTCCGCACATTGTGCCATTCTCCGTTTCGCAGTCCAACTCGGCCTGCAATTGGATTATAATAGCCCCATTCCCATCCATCAAGTGAGGTTTTCCATGCCCAATCCAATGGTCGAATGCATCCCCAATTTTTCTGAGGCCCGCCGCCCCGAAGTCGTCGAAGCCATTTTAGATTCCATCCGCTCCGTGCCGGGTGTCTCCATTCTGGACCGTCACTCCGACATGGACCACAACCGCACCGTCATCACCTATGTTGGCGCACCGGCTGCGGTTGAAGAAGCCGCCTTTCGCGCCATTGAACAGGCTGCCCGGCTGATTAACCTCGACCAGCACACCGGCGCACACCCACGCCTGGGCGCCACCGATGTTGTGCCATTTGTCCCGATTAGCGATATTGGCATGCCTGAATGCATCGAAATGGCCCGCCGGCTGGGCAAGCGCGTGGGCGAAACGCTCCACCTTCCCGTTTACCTCTATGAAGAAGCGGCCACACGCCCAGAACGCCAAAACCTGGAAAACATCCGGCGCGGCCAATATGAAGCCCTGAAGGCCGAAATGGGCATCAACCCCGAACGCACCCCCGATTTTGGCCCAACCGCCATTGGCCCGGCCGGGGCAACCGTCATTGGCGCCCGCCAACCGTTGGTGGCATTCAACATCTACCTGACGACCGATGACGTTTCCCTTGCGAAGAAAATTGCCAGCGCCGTCCGCAACTCGTCCGGCGGCCTGCGCTTCGTCAAAGGGATGGGCGTCCTGGTGGAAGGGCGCGCCCAGGTTTCGATGAACCTGACCAATTACCGTCAAACCCCCATCGCCCGGGTGGTGGAATTTGTGCGCCGCGAGGCCGCCCGCTACGGCGTTGGCATTCATCACAGCGAACTGGTTGGCCTCATCCCACAAGAAGCGCTAACCCATGCTGCCATCTGGTATACGCAGCTGGATGCCTTTGAGCCACAGCAAGTGCTGGAAACACGCCTCTTCGATGCCCTGCGCGGTCAGGCAGCACCGGCTAGCGAAATCAACCCGGCTGGCCCCGATTTTCTCGACCAGCTTGCCAGCGCAACGCCCACCCCCGGCGGCGGTTCAGCCGCGGCCCACACGGGTGCTGCTGCTGCTGCGCTGGTGGCAATGGTGGCACGCCTGACCGTTGGCAAAAAGAAATATGAAGCCGTCAAAGAACAAATGTGGCAGATCATTGAGCAGGCCGAGACCTTGCGTCAGCAGCTAAACCAGGCCGTCAGCGAAGATGCAGCCGTTTTCGAAGCCGTCATGGAAGCCTTCAAACTGCCCAAAGACACGCCCAATCAGCAGGAAGCACGCGACCAGGCCATTCAACAGGCCACCTATCGCGCCGCCCAGGTGCCGCTCCATGTGGCAAACCTGGCCGTCCAAACGCTGGAACTGGCTGTTCAGGTTGCACAGAGCGGCAATTTGAACGCCATCTCAGATGCTGGCAGCAGCGCCGCCCTGGCGCGTGCCGCGCTGACCGGCGCCGGACTGAACGTGCGGATTAACCTCAACAGCATCAACGCGCCCGAACTGGCCGAACCGCTGCTGAACGAATTGAGCAGCCTGGAAGCACGTGCCTGCGCGCTGGAAACAGAAATCGCACGCGCCCTGCGCGAACGCGCCGGATTGTAAACCGCTGCCGTGTTGCGTTTGCGTCTCACCAAACACAGTCTTTGGCAGGGGCTGCTGGCTCTCATCAGCTGCCTGCACTTGCTGGCTGGATGCAGCCCGCCAACCGTCACGGTCACCCTCTCCCCGCCCCTGCCAACCCGCACGCCCACACCAACGGTCACCCCTCAGCCCAGCCCAACCCCGCTGCCCGGCCTCTGGTTGGATGAGGCGCTGCCCACCGCACTGCGCGCCCAAATTCCGCTACCAGCCGGCTGGCAATTCAGCCCCGATTCCAGCAGCGCCACCTGCCTGGTGCAGCCCAGCGCCCGCCCGGCAGAAATTGCCTGGAGCTATGCCCTGGTTGCCCCGTTCTTCACCGTGCAAGACGAGATCCCCCTATCCGACTTGCAAACCCTGTGGCGCGCCACACAGCCGCCGCAAGGTCTCCCCGTCCAACAGCTATGGGTCGAGCCAACCACCCGGCAACTCTTTGCCCTGGCATGGGGCGAGCCGGGCAGTCAGGTTTCCAGCCTGCCCGCCGAGGAACTGCTCAATGCCGCCTGGCAAACCCCCAAAACCTGGGCACTGCTGCCTTTCGAGCAGCTTGAACCACGCTGGAAGGTGCTGCGCGTGAATGGCTCCTCGCCAATTGACCAATCGTTTGACCCGCAAAACGACCCCCTGACGCGCTTCTTCAGCCTCACCTGTCACACCACATCGCTGCCGCAAGGCCTGCCCACCACCAATCGAGACCCGCAGCGCTTCACCTCCCTCCTTATGACCGGCGTCACTGCCCTGGTGCGCGGCACCGGCGCACAAATGGAGATGAAGGGCAACACCTATCCCGCCGAGCAAATTGGTGACCTGCTGCGCACCGCCGATTTGACGCACATCAGCAACGAAATTCCCTTCTGGCCTGCCTGCCCACACCCCGCCTACCAAAACGGTAAAGCGCTTGTCTTTTGCAGCCGCCCCCAATACATGGAATTGCTCCAATTCATCGGCACCGACCTGGTCGAACTGACCGGTGACCACTTTAACGATTGGGGGCCAGAAGCCATGCTCTACACGCTGGAGTTGTACCGCCAGGCCGGACTGCCGATTTATGGCGGCGGCGAGAACCTGCAAGCCGCCCGTCAACCGCTGCTGATGGAACACCATGGCAACCAGCTGGCCTTTTTGGGCTGCAACGCCAAACCGATTGGCTATTCCAGTGCCACCGACCAGAACCCCGGCACCTGGCATTGTGATATGGATTGGATGGAAAGCGAAGTGCGCCGTCTGCGCGGCGAAGGCTACTTGCCCATCGTCACCTTCCAGCACCTGGAGTATTACGAACTGATCGCCCGCCCCGCCCTGCAAACCGATTTTCAACGCATGGCCGAGGCCGGGGCGGTTGTGGTCAGCGGCAGTCAGGCCCATCAACCCCACGCCATTGAGCTGCACCCCCAATCCTTCCTGCACTATGGCCTGGGAAACCTGTTCTTCGATCAATACAACTGGGTTGAAAGCGACACCGATAAGGCCTTCATAGACCGGCACATCTTCTATAATGGAAAACACATCAGCACACAGCTCATCACCATCCAGTTTATTGATTTTGCCCAATCCCGCTTCATGACAGCCGAAGAGCGCGCCGCCCTCTTACAGCGCATCTTTGCGGTCAGCTCGCTCCACCCATAAAAGGTTGGCAAAACCCACGCTTCAGGATACAATTTGCCCGCTGCCACGGCGGCCACTTTCTCACGGAGGATTTTTTCATGGGTATCAAATCGGATCAATGGATTCGCAAGATGGCGCTCGAACACGGCATGATTGAGCCATTCGTAGATCAACAAGTGCGCCAGGGCGTCATTTCCTACGGCCTGTCTTCCTATGGCTACGATATTCGCGTTGCCGATGAATTCAAAATTTTCACCAATGTCTATTCTGCCACCGTTGACCCGAAAAATTTCGACACCCGCTCGATGATTGATTTCAAAGGCGAGGTGTGCATCATTCCGCCCAATTCCTTTGCCCTGGCCCGCACGGTGGAATACTTCCGCATTCCACGCAGCACACTCACCATCTGTGTTGGCAAAAGCACCTATGCCCGGTGTGGCATCATCGTCAACGTCACCCCTTTCGAACCCGAATGGGAAGGCTATGTCACGCTCGAAATTTCCAACACCACTCCCCTGCCCGCCAAAATCTATGCCAATGAAGGCATTGCACAGGTATTGTTTTTTGAAGGCGATGAGGTTTGCCAGGTATCCTACGCTGATAAGAAAGGCAAATACCAACGTCAAAACTCAATCGTTCTGCCCAAACTCTAACCTGCCATTTTCACATCCTACGGTATAATATTTTGCGTTATGAACACTGAGACAACTGCCCCCACCCCTCTAGCCGAGTCACAGCCCATCCAAAAACGCCGGTGGCCCTGGGTGCTGCTTGGCATTTTGCTGATTCTGCTGGGCGGCGGGTTGGGGGGCGGGTTGGGCTATCAGTCTGCCATTCAGCAACGCATGAACGAACAAAACAAGCTCGTCATCATGGAAGCGACCACCCAATTTGAGCTGGGCATGCTGGATATGCAGGCTGGCCGGCTCGAAGTGGCCCGGCAGCGCTTTGAACGGGTGATTGAGTTGGATCCCTCCTACCCCGGCGTCCAGGAAAAGCTGGCCGAAGTGCTGCTCAAAATCTCTTCCATCAGCAGCCCCACGCCCGTGCCAACACCCACACCCCACTACACCGCCACACCCGACCTGCGTCCAGTCGAAGACCTCTACCTTCAAACCCAACAACAGCTGCGCAACCAGGCCTGGCGTGAAGCCATGCAAACTGCCGACACCCTGCGCTCAACCAACGTCAACTTCCGCACCGCACAGGTGGATGGCGTCTATTACATTGCCCTGCGCAACCTGGGCGTGCAGAAAATCCTCAACGATGGCGACCTGGAAGGCGGCATCTATGACCTGACCCTGGCCGAGCGCTTTGGCCCACTCGACCGAGATGCTGACAATTACCGCACCTGGGCGCGCTACTACCTGACCGGTGCCAGCTTCTGGAAAGCCGATTGGAAGCGCGTGGTAGATTATTTTGGCGAGATTTATTTCGCCTTCCCCTCCCTGCGCGACAGTTCCGGCATGACAGCCACCGAGCGCTACCGCCTGGCAAACATCTATTATGGCGATCAGCTTGTCAGCCAGGGCGAATATTGCGATGCCCGTCTCTACTACGAAACCGGCCTGAACCTTTCCCCCGACCCGGTCATTCAATCCACATTGGATGCGGTCTATACCCTGTGCGACAACCCGGATGGCGAAGAGGATGAACCAGACCCCACCGCCACCCCCACCCCACCCATTGTGGAAACGCCTACCCCGCCGGTTGTGGAAACCCCCACCACCGAGCCAGCAACCGAAGAACCCAGCCCCACGCCATAAGGCTGCTGCTCAACAAACCTCTGCTCATGCAACCGCGACGCTGCGCTCAATCGCTATGGCGCGGTTCAGCATACCAGGGTTGCGCCAAACCCGGGTAGTAGTACCATACCTTACGCCCCGGCAAATATGCAATCACCTGTTCGTTCAATTCCGGGGAGCGCGTCATGGTGAAGACATAGGCCCCATCGTGATAGGGGTTGCTCAATTCCAACAAGCGGCCATATTCAATCCAATCATCTTTGGGGTACACAATCACCAGGGCAGGTGCTTTTTCCGCCTCTGCATCCAACAAAGGCTGCAAGTAACTGCGGCTGACCTGATAGAGGCCCTGCATCATGTGAAAACGCAGCGGCAGATAATATAAGCCATTCAATGCCACCAACGCCACCAACAATTGCACGGCAATGGCAAACCGCAACCGGCCAGGCTGAAACTGCCCCGCCAGCCAGCGCCAGCCCGCCGCGCTGAGAATCACCAGCCCCGGCAATCCCTCATAGTAGTAGCGCGGCCCAAACAACCAGGCACCCACCCAATAGAACATGTAGGCCGCCACCAAAAACAGCGCCGGTGAAAGGGTCAACCAGGCCCGCCCATTGCCACGCAGCGCCCAAATTCCAAACGGAATCAAGATATAGGAAAGTTGCCCCCAGCCGAACAAATCGCTGCTGCCAACCCGCACATTCAGCATCGTATTTGCCAGCGCGTGACGCGGAGCAAAACCGCCAACCTGTAACCCCACCCCCGGCCCAAAGCCAATTCGATCATACGGCCACCACAGGGTATAAGGGTTGAGGAATGGGTCGCCCGTCACCGCATATTGCCAGAGGAAGAGCAATGCGCTCAGCCCCCCTGCCAGGGCTGCCACCGCCAACAAACGCCGGCGCACCGCCCCATTGCCGCGCACCAACAGCACCAGCCCATGCACAGCAAAAGGCAGAGCCACCGCAACGGCTGTCAAAGGGCGCGTCAGCGCCAGTCCGCCCAGGGCCAGGGCCACCACCCAGGCTGCCAGCCCGCGCCGCGCCCCCGCCTGCTCGTCAAACGCATCCAGCCAGGCCAGCGCCAGTGCCAGCGTTAGCACCAGCGTCCAGGGATGCGAAAGCAGCGAGCCGGAATTGATCAAGAAGAACGGCGAACTGACCAGCAAACCCGCCCCAAGCAGCGCCGTCTTGCCATCCGTCAACCGCCGCCCAAGCAAATAGGTCAGCCAAACCCCCAGCCCGGCCAGCAACGGGTTGACCAACCCGCGCCCCCCCAGGCGAATGCCAACTGCCAGCAAGGCTGGCCACCCCAACGGATATTTGCCAAAACGCAGCCCCTCATAATCCACCACAAAAGGCACCAAAAAACAGCGCGGGCAAGGCGGCGTTTGCAACGCCAGATCGCCGCGTGCAATCACCTGTGCCTGCCAGACATAGGCCATCTCATCTTCCAAATGGGCCAGGTTTTCAAACACGCCCCCTGCCACCGCCAGCGCCGCACCAATTGCAGCCAGGCTGAGCAGCAAGGCCAGCCAATCAGTGAGCGCCCAGCGTTTCATGGATAATCCGCCCGGTCAAATCATGGGTCAGCGCCCCCGTCACCTGTGCGCGCACAAACGGCGTTGTCGGCTCGCCCCCTTCCAAAAAGACCAATCCATCAATCTCAGGTGCATCGCGATAGGTGCGACCAACCACCAGCCCCTGCGCCACCCCTTCCACCAGCACATCCAACGTCTTGCCAATCAGCGCCTGATTGCGCGCCAGGCTAATCTCCTGCTGCAAGAGCATCAAACGCTCCAACCGCTCCTCCTTGAGCGGCTGTGGAATGGGATCACCGAGGGCCTCGCTCGCCGTACCAGGTTCAAAGGAAAAGGTGAAAACGCCCACCTTATCAAAGGCCATTTCGCGCACAAACTGAAGCAGCACCTCAAATTCGGCCTCGGTCTCGCCTGGATAGCCAACAATAAATGTCGTGCGCAGCGCCAGGTCGGGCATTGCCTTGCGCATCGTTTCCACCGTGCGCCGCACCCAATCCACATCGGATGGGCGCTTCATCCGCCGTAGCACATCCGGGTGGGCATGTTGCAAAGGCATATCCAGATAATGCAAGACTTGCGGCTGCGTTGCCATTAATTCAATCAAAGATTCGCTCACATAGCCCGGATAGGCATACAGCAGGCGCAGCCACGGCACCTGTGGAATGAGCGGCAACAGCTCTCGCAGCAAGTGCGTCAACCCATCCTGCAACCCCAAATCGCGCCCATAATCGGTTGTATCCTGCGCAATCAGGATCAATTCCTGCACCTCCTGTGCCTGAAGCTGCACCGCATCGGCAATCACGGCCTGCGGTGTGCGACTGACCGTGCTGCCCTTAATCAAGGGGATCGAGCAAAAAGCACACGGACGACGGCAGCCATCGGCAATTTTCAAATAGGCACTGCTGCCCTGCTGCGCCGAGCGCAAGACCCCGGCCTCCTCACGCCCAACCGTTGGCGTCTCCGGCAGGTGATAGAGCGGCGAACGTTGCCCCCCCACCTGCTGCACCACTTGAACAATATCCATCCAGCGGCGAGAGCTAATCATCCCATCCAGCCCTGGCACGTGCTGCACCAAATCGAGCCGGTAACGGTCGGTCAAACAACCGGCTGCAATCAACACCTGCCCGCGCTTCTTGGCTTGTGCCAGGCTGCGCAATTCGGCAATTGCCTCGTCGCGCGCCGCCTGAATGAAGCCGCAGGTATTGACAATTAGCACCTGTGCCTGTTGCGGTCGCTCCACTGCAACATACCCGGCCTGCTCCATCAAGAGTGCCATTGAAGTCGAATCAACCGTATTCTTGGCACAGCCCAGCGAAAGCAAAAAAAACGTATTTCTTTTCATCAGACTACCCGTTAAACAATCACCCTTATGGGATGAAAGGAGTAATCGTCGGCGACAATTGCGTCGGCGAAGGTTGCAGCGTCAGCGTGGGACGTTGTGTCGGCAGCACCGTCGGCACAAGCGGCGTTGGCGTGATGATGCTGCCCGGAACAAAGATGAGCTGCGCCACCTGTCCCACATTGCCCAACACACCCAAATTTTGTTGATTGTAGACCACCTTCAGCGCCGCAGCATTGCCCGTTACCAGCTCAATTTGCTGCAAACCGGAGAACGGATAGGCATTTCCCGGCACCACCCGGCCCTGAAAGGCCAGCTTGCCATCCACCACCACCCGCAGCCAGGCCCGCTGCTGTGCCACGATATAGACTTGCAACGGGTCGGTATTGATGGGCGTGACAACAATCTCTCCCCCACCCGGGTCACCCGGCAGGCCAGGCTCATTCGGCGGACGGGGGGTTGCGGTCATTGCAATTGGTGATGGACTGGGGATGGGCGTAATGAGCAGCGCTTCTGAAATGGAGAGCGGTGTGCCGGAAATTTCTTGCTGCGGGCGGCTCAACGAATCAATTCGCCCCAACCCCCAAACCAGAAAAACCAGCATCAGCACAAACAAACTACCGCCAATCAACAAATCGGGCGTCACCAACCGCCGCCAGGTGCCAGGCTGCGCTGGCTGTGCTGCCGGGCGACGCGCTTTGACCACAGTCTGTTGATCCATCCGCTCCACCCGGCGGGCCTGTAATGCATCGGCAAAGCGCAGCAAAATGGCCTCAGCATCCAGGTTCAGAAAACGGGCATAATTGCTGAGCATTCCGCGCCCCTGGACAGGGGAGGGCAATTGCTCAAGCGCCCCACGCTCCAGCGCCAGAATGTAATGCTGCCGCAGGCGCAAATGTCGTTCCACATCGGCCAGCGAAATACCGAGCGTCTCGCGCTGCAAGCGCAAGCGCTGCCCAATCTCATTCAAAATGGCCTGCGACTCACTTGCCTCCGGCTCTGGCTGCACAAGCGGCAAAGGCTCTGGCTCGGGCTGCGGCTCAGGTTCGGGCGTTGGTTCACTGAGCGCCACCGTCAGCAATTCAGCCGCCTGCTCCGCAGGCGGCTCATCCCGCACAAGACCACTTTCCCAGGCAGCCAGCAACCGCGCAACATCCAACCCCAAATAATCGCCATACAGACGCAAATAGCCCCGTCCCTGCACGGCTGAAGGCAAGTTCTCACGCTCATCTTCTTCCAAGGCCCGCAGATAATGAATCCGCACCCGCGTTGCATGAGCCACCTGTTCCAATGTCAGGTCGCGCGCCTGTCTGCGAGCTTTGAGAAATTCACCCAGGGTTGGCATCAGATAATGCGAAGGGGCGCTGCGGGTCTCTCAGATGTACACCTGACTGCCCCGCCGCGCCCCATCCTTTCAGGCCGGACTTGAACGCCTACGCTTCTTCGGCGGGCGTCTCCGTCTCAGCAACGGGTTCAGCAACAGGTTCTACTGCTGCAACCGGCCGCTCGACGGGAGCAGGTTTGGCCGCCACAGCAGCCTTCTTTTCGCCTTCGCGGCTGACAATCACCTTGACCTCAGGGATCAAATCCACTGTCAGACGGATGTGTGCCTTATGTTCACCCAGAACGCGGATCGGCTGGACTTCCACCTGGCGGCGTTCCAGCTTGGTGCCGAGTTTTTCATTAATTGCATCGGCAATCATCTGGGTTGTAATCGAGCCATACAGCTTGCCCGTCTCACCCGCCTTGCTGGTAAAGGTCAAAACCAAACCGTTCACCAGTTGAGCAATTCCGCTCATTTCGTTGTTCAGCACGGCGCGGCGGGCCGAAGCCTTGGAACGAATCGTCTCTGCCTGGCGCATGGCACCCGGCGTTGCCAGAACAGCCAGGCCCTGCGGCAGCAAGAAATTGCGCCCATAGCCATCAGCGACCTTTTTCACGTCGCCTGCACGTCCCAGCTTATACACATCTTTGATCAGCAAAACTTTCATAAAACGGCACCTCAAGCCCTTTCAAGCAATCTTTGAAGCGAAGGGTACAACGCCTCAAGCCGCAAGATTGTACCAGAACTGCGCAAAACCGGCAAGCCTTTGCGCTTGCTTTTCTGGCAATGCTGGTCTATACTACACATATCGTTTGACATCTTTGAAACCAGGAAAGGAACCTTCCCCTATGTCAGGCTTTAGCGATTTGTTCTCCGGTATGAATTTTAAAGGCACCATCCAGAAATACTGCGGACAGCAAAACTGGAAAATTGCCGAAATTGACGACAAACATGCTGTGCTGCGCTTCACCATGAACTCGGGGCGCAACCAAACGCTCTACATCATTCGCTACGACTCAACGCTTGAATTTTCTGTTCCCAGCCTGGCAGCCTTCGACTCAGAAGACCAGATCCCCCACTACCTTTCAACCGTGCTGCTCAAGCGCAGCTCGCAACGCAAAATTGGCTTCTGGTGCATTGAGCAAATTGGTGGCAAGCAAGTCTATTCTTGCATGCACAATGCCGAAATGAAATTGCTCGATTCGGAATACTTTGCCCAGGTTGTGCGCGTGCTGGTCAATGAATGTGATGACTTTGAGGACACGCTGCTGAAGATGCTGCGTAATTAAGCACCGGGCCGCCAATTCAATACCAGTTCGCGCTGTGCCGAAGTTTCGGGCGATTGCTGATACCAGCCTGGCACATCGCGGCGCAGGTTTGCCAACATTTCCAGGGCCTGATCGCCACGCAGCCCATGCCGCGCCAGGTAACAACCAATGGTTGTGCCGGTGCGTCCAATGCCGCCCATGCAATGCAGATAGACGATCTTATTCGCCGCCAGAGCAGCATCCACTTCATCCAGAATTTCTTTCATCTCTTCCACAGAGGGAATGAAGAAATCCAGAATTGGAAAGCGGCGATGTTCCACCACCCGCCCCAGCAACTCCGCCTCCTGCAGGAAGAACGGAGCATAAGGCACCCCCTCCCCCTCCTCGGTCAGGTCAAAAATCACATCCACGTGCAGCGCCAACAGGCGCTGCACTTTGTGTGTGTGCATTCGCTCATCATTCGACCCGGGATATTCCCCGGCCAGCAATTGACCCGGCACAACCCAATAGGAATTTGGAAACGGAATTTCTCGTTTTGCCACGTAGACACCTCACAATCACATTCGCAGGATGAGTCGAACATCTTTCCAAACCACGAGCAGTGCCAGCCCCGCGCCAAGCGCCATGCCAATCAGCGCCGATGGCAACGGTGCGGCGCTGCCCAGGCCGGCCACCAACAACACAACGCCGCCGCCCAGCACAGCCGCCAGCAAGCCGCGCCCCAGCGTAGCAGAAGCCCGCACCGGTTCCACCATCCGCCGGCCAAGCAACACCAGGAGAAAAGCAGCCTGGATGGTATAGGCCACCGCATCCGCCAGCGCAATGCCGGGCGCACCCAGGGAGTGGAAGAGCAACACCCCCACCCCGGCAAACAACGCCAGGTTGAGCAAAGCGCCCACAAAAGCCAGCCAGGGTCTTTGTCGGGCATAGAATGAACGCCCGGCCACCTCCATCAAACATTGCCCGGCCAGCCCCAACAAATACACCCGGCTAACCCACAGCAACAAATCCGTCCCCTCCGGCCCCAGGTCAAAGGCCAACGCCAGCAAAGGACGCAGCCCCAGCCCCAAAATCGCCGCGATGGGCAGTGCCAGCCCCAGCAACACCTGCACGGCCCGCTGCACCGTATCGCGAAAATCCTGCTCGCGCCCCTGCGCAAACAGGTCAGCCAGTGCCGGTAGAATTGCCACCCCAACCGCCGTGCCAATCAACGTCTCCGGCACCTGGAAAATCATCCAGCCATAGGTGAGGGCCGAAACCGAGCCAACCTCCAGGCGCGAAGCCAGGTTATCGCGCAGGTAGAAGATGGCCTGAATACAGGCCATGGAAAGCAGGCGCGGGGCCATGAGCGAAAACACACGCCAGGCCTCCGGGCTGGGCCGCAAGGTTGCCTTCCAGCGGAAGCCAAAGCGAATCAGCCCCGGAATCTGGATTGAAAAATGCAGCAGTGCGCCCAAAATCACACCATACACCAGCCCATGCACGCCCAGGCCCAAAGCAGGCAGGGTAATGGGCCCAATTGTGTAACCCACGGTTGGCACAAGCACCAACGCGCCAAAAATCTGGCCGATATTGTACAAAATGGGCGCCAGTGCTGGCAACAAAAAATGCTGGTTGGCCTGCAAACTGGCAATCACCAACCCGCTGAGCGAGAAAAGCAATGTCGCAATCAGGTTCAGGCGCATCAGCCCAATCACCAATTGTTGTTGTTGTGTCGAGAAGCCCGGCGCCACACCAAATTCCATCCGCACCAATGGCTCGGCAAACAACGCCACCAGCAAAGCCACAACCGCCGTCAGCAAAAAAGCCAGGTTCGCCACCCGGCTGAACAAATCCCAGCTTGCCTGTCGGCCATCCCGGCTCAGCACCTCAATCAGCACAGGAATGAAGGCCATTGCCAGCGCCCCGCCCGAAATAAGCGCAAAGAGCATATCCGGCACATTGTTTGCCACATTGAAGGCGTCAAGTTCCTGCGAAAAGCCAAATTGCCGCCCAATGATCACCTGCCGCACAAACGCCACCCCCTTATCCACCGCGAACAAAACTGCCAACAGCGCCACAGAGCGGGTCAGGCGCGAGGTCTTGCCCAATCCTCGTTTAACCAAGTGCCACATCCAGCAACATCATCACCGCAAAGCCAAGCATCGTTCCCACGGTCGAAAAATCGGAATGCTCGCCCTGCTGCGATTCGGGAATCAGTTCTTCAATCACCACATAAATCATTGCCCCGGCAGCAAACGCCAGTGCATAGGGCAAAATTGGACGCATCACCAACACCAACGCCGCCCCCAACACCCCGGCAACCGGTTCCACAACCGCAGAAAGCTGCCCCCAAAAGAAGCTCTTGCGCCGCGACAGGCCCTCCCGGCGCAGGGGTGCCGAAACCGCCAGCCCCTCCGGAAAGTTTTGCAACCCAATTCCCAGCGCCAGTGCCAACGCACCGGCCAGGCTAGCCTCCGGCATTCCTGCCGCCGCAGCGCCAAACGCCACGCCCACCGCCAGCCCCTCCGGAAAATTATGCAGTGCAATTGCCAGCACCAGCAGCACGCTGCGCTGCCAGGAAGTCTTAATCCCTTCCGGTTTCATCCCCGGAATGCCAATATGAATATGCGGCAGCGACTTATCCACCACAAACAAAAAAGCCCCCCCCAGCAAAAAGCCAACCACAGCCGGCACCCAACTGCCATGGGCAAGTTCAATCGCCGGCGCCAGCAGCGACCAGTAACTTGCTGCAATCATCACCCCCGCTGCAAAGCCCAACATGCTATCCAACACCCGGCGGCTAATCGTCCGGCTCAGAAACACCCCCGCCGCACCCAGCGCCGTCAACCCCCAGGTGAAAAGCGTTGCCAACAATGCCTGTATCACAGGGTGAATGTTTTGCAAAAAAGCAATCATTGCTTGCATTACCTCACTTTAAAAAAGATAGTGTTCAAAATTATAGCACAGTGTTGACCGCCCCAATTGCATTCTATGATATGATTAAAGGGATGGAGGGCCTCGCCCATGCAAACGACCGATGAACATATTTTAGCTGTCTTTCGCACAATCCATCCGCAGGAACTGCCAATTGGCTTCTATCTTGTCAGCCCAGAGGGGCGCTTCTTGCTCATCTCCCCTGCCATTCGGCACATGCTCGGCATTCCACCGACAGCTGACCCCGGCTCGATTGGTGATTATTATGAAAACCCGGCCCAGCGCAGGCAATTGCTGGAAGAAGCGCAAAAGCTCTCGCAACAAGGCAATTACCTGCAAGGGGCGCTGATCCGGTTTCGCACGCCCTCCGGCATCTGCGAGGCCGAAAACACCTGCCGGACGCTGCTAGAGCCGCAAACCCAGGCCGTCATTGGCTACTATGGCACGCTGATTGACCGCACCGCCGAAGCACGCAGCAAGGCCCTGGAACACCGCCTGCAACGCCAGATTGAAGAACTCAGCACCGATATTGGCCGCGTTCTGCACACCAACACCAGCACCCTGCGCATGGTGCGCCTGACACTTGACCCCGTCCTGACCCTGCTGTACACCGAGCTTGGCCTGCCAGCGCATGGCCCCGAACTGACCACCGACCGCCAACAAACCCTGCTCGATGCACAGGTACAACAACTTGGGCGCGCCATTCAAGACCTGCTCGACAACCCGCTCGACCGCCGCAAACTGGCCCTGCCCCCGCTGCGCTGGGAATATTTGCAACAGCGCCTGGAAGACCTGCTCAATTACAAACAACTGGCTCGCCAACCCGAAAACCACCCCAGCTTTCTGCGCGAACTGGCCAAAGATATGCTCGAAATTTTGACAGAAATGCGCCCCGGCCTGGCACGCGAGCAAATGCGCGCCATGCAGCGCGCCGCACTCGACTTGCAACGCGCCATCAACATTATTAAAGTCTCTGCCACCCTGGTCGCCGTCGTACAAATGGAGCATACCGTCCATTCACTGAACGAATATGTCAATGTTGGCCTGCGCACCGAGGAGCAGCGTTCCTTCGTCCCCCTGCGCAAACTGGTAGATAATGCGCTCTCCTCACTCAGCAACTTTGCCGAAATGCGCGGCATCGAAATCAAAATCCAGGACCTGGCCCCCGGCATTGAAGTTAAGGTCAATGCCCGCGACATGCAACGCACACTGGCAAACCTGATCCACAACGCCATCAAATACAGCTGGACACGGCCCAATGCCATCAAAGCCCCCTGGATTACAATTGAATTGCGTACCACCGAGCGCGAAGTCCTGTTCAGCGTCGAAAACTGGGGCGTGCCAATCCCGCGTGATGAAATTGAAGACCGACTCATCTTTCAACTTGGCTATCGCGGGCGGCTCTCGCAAGACCGCAACCGCCTTGGCACCGGCACCGGCCTGACCGACGCGCTCAACACCGCCCAGGCGCATGATGGCTACATTGAAGCCACCAGCCTGCCGGCCTCTTCCACCGCCATCCGCGACGAAACCCACCCCGAATATTACCGCCAACCTTTTCTCACCACCTTTACCCTCCATCTGCCGCGCCTCAAGTCTTACAGGTAACCCATGCTCCCATCCCGCATTCAAGTCCTCTGGATTGAAGACGAAGCCCTTTATCAACTCAATGAGTTACTAGGGCCGGTTTTATACCGCCACCGCCAATATCATCTCGACCTGGCCGTCAATGCCAGTGAAGCGCAACAAAAACTGTGCGAGAGCAATAACAACTACGATGTCATCATTGTAGATATGCGCATTCCCCCTGGCGAAGCCCCAACCTGGAAAGATATTTACAGAAAACAAGGCAACGATAAAAACAAAGCCCGCCTGGGCGCCTACCTGATTGAATGGATGTTAGACCAGTCCAATGGCTGGGGGCAAGACCTGCCACGCCCCCAAAACAAAATCCCAGCCACCCAAATTGCCATCTTCTCTGCCGAAGAACCTAAAACCATCCAAAACCTGCTGGATTATGGCATCCAGGTCTATCAGCCCAAGGATAGCAACTACCCCGACAACATCCTGCTCGAAATCATTCAGCGCGTGCAACAAATCAAACATCCATGAACAACCTGGATGCATTCATCGGTTTGTTGCTCTTCCTGGCTGGAGCGCCAGCACTAATCTTGCAATTTTCCTCCAACACAGTGCGCAACATTCTGCTCAAACATTCCAGCGTTGGCAGCCTCAAACTCTACTGGCCGCTGTTTATCGCTGCTTTGTTGGTCCTCATCACCAACCTGCTCAACACCCAGGGTATCGTCGAGCCGAGGATTACCGAGCCAATTCTCCTGGGCAGCCTGCTAACCCTGGTTTTTGCTGTCTGTCTGCTGATGCTTGCCTATGCCCGCCCGGCACAAATTGCCGCCCGACTGACGCGCACCGCCATCCAGCAATTGAAAAAGACCGGTCAGCTTTCCGATGAAAGCATCGAAACCATCATCGGCCTGGGAATTGAAAGCAGCCCTGGCGGTGAACGCGACCAGATTCTGAATTTGCTCAGTGCCATCATGGAAGTCTACCTCCAACACCCCGATTACCGCGGCAATCAACTGAGCCGCCTGATCGAAGGCCTGCAAAAAATACTCTCCGAAGGCAGCCCTTCCACCTCCGAAAACTACCGCAGCGCTGGCAAAATTCTCAAAAGAGTCTTGCTATCTGCCAGAGATGGTGCCGGACGCCGACCGGATCAAGCCACAGCCTGCAAAGTGCTCGGCAGTCTGGGCGCGCAAACCCTCAACTTCCCCAACACCGATGTCACCATTGCCTTTATTGATGCTCTGAATGATAGAAAAAACCTCAGCACCGCTGCCAGCCAAAGCCTATATGAAATTGCCGCCGCCGCCCTGGAAAAAGACAAAGCCCTGCCTGCCATGCGCGCCCTGGAAATCATCGCTGAGGCCTTCTATGCCGCAAGCCCCAATCTGCCCAACGCAGAAGTCACCTACGATTATCTCTCCCTGCTGGCAGCCTTCTGGCAACATGGCAGCAGCGGACAGTTCATTGCTGAACGCGACCTGAACGACTTATCCGGCTACCCCGGTTTCCATCTTGAACAACAAGTTCACAATGCCATTGAACACCATCGCGAAAAAGCGAATTTTCGCGTGAGCGATCAAATTCAAGAAATGTGGAATGGCTACAAAGCCACATCCGCACGCCGCAAAACCGCACGTTAACACAGTTCTGATACTTCTCTTTGGACTTGTTAATCAGCCAATGCTATAATTCGTTAGACAAAATGGATTTTAACCAAAAGGAACCCCTCCTATGATGCGATTTGACCGTTTTACCGAACGAGCCCAAGAGGCCGCACAGCGCGCCGCTGAAATCATCCAGCGCTACGGCCATAATCAAATTGACACCGAACACATGCTCCTGGCCCTGATCGAGCAACCTCAAGGCGTCATCCCGCAAATTTTGGAGCTACTCAAAGTAGATAGCAATGCCCTGGTAGACCGACTGGATTATATTCTGCGCACCAGCCCCAAAGCCAACATCTTTGGCAGCGGCGCCGGACAAATCTTCATCACCCCGCGCGTCAAGCGCATCATTGACCAGGCCAACGAAGAAGCCAGCCGCCTGAAGGATGAATACATTTCCACCGAACACATTTTCCTCGCCATCCTCAGTGAGCGCAACACCCCCGCCGCCCGCCTGCTGGAAAGCTCTGGCATCACCCGTGAGCGTGTTAACGAAGCCGTCCAGCAACTGCGCGGCGGTCAACGCGTCACTGATCCACAGGCCGAAACCCGCTACCGCACGCTTGAAAAATACTCGCGCGACCTCACCCAGCAAGCCCGAGAAGGCAAGCTCGACCCCGTCATCGGGCGCGATAAAGAGATCCTGCGCGTGATGCAAATCCTCTCCCGCCGCACCAAAAACAACCCGGTTCTCATCGGCGAAGCCGGTGTTGGCAAAACGGCCATCGTTGAAGGCCTGGCACAAAAGATTGCCGCCAACGATGTGCCAGAAATCCTGGTCGGCAAGCGAGTCATCTCGCTTGACCTGAGCGCCATGATCGCCGGCTCGCGCTTTCGCGGCGAATTTGAGGAACGGCTGAAAGCCACCATCGAAGAAGTTCAACGCGCTGAAGGCGAAGTCATCCTCTTCATTGATGAGTTGCACACCGTCGTTGGCGCAGGTGCAGCCCAGGGTGCAATGGATGCCTCCAACATGCTCAAACCCGCCCTGGCACGCGGAGAATTGCAATGCATTGGCGCAACCACCCTGGATGAATACCACAAATACATTGAAAAAGATTCAGCCCTCGAACGGCGCTTTGCCCCGGTCTACGTAGATGAACCCAGCGTTGAGGATACAATCAAAATGCTCAACGGCCTGCGCGATCGCTACGAAGCGCACCACAAAGTGCGCTTCTCCGATGAGGCCCTCACCGCTGCTGCACGCCTCTCTTCGCAATACGTCACCGACCGACACCTGCCCGATAAGGCCATTGACCTGATGGATGAAGCCGCTGCAAAACTGCGCGTTGCACTCTACTCCATGCCCCCCGACCTGAAGCAGGCCAAAAGCGAAATTGACCGGCTGCGCGCCGAAGAAGAGCAGGCCGGTTTGGAGCGCGACTACGAACGCGCCGCCCGCAAAAAAGCCGAGCGCCTGCGCATGGAAAGCGAATTTTCCGCCATGCGCGACAAATGGGAAGATGAACATAAACTTGATGAGGTGGTGGATGTGGATGACATTGCCCAGGTCGTTGCACAGTGGACAGGCATCCCCCTCGCACAAATGATGGAAACCGAAACCGAGCGCCTGCTACACATGGAAGAACGGCTGCACGAGCGCATCGTCGGGCAAGAAGAGGCCGTCCATGCCATTGCCGATGCCATTCGCCGGGCACGCGCCGGGCTGAAAGACCCACGCCGCCCAATGGGGTCCTTCATCTTCATCGGCCCCTCCGGCGTTGGCAAAACCTACCTGGCACAGTGCCTGGCCGAATTCATGTTCA
This sequence comes from uncultured Anaerolinea sp., assembly GCA_964453115.1. Lineage (GTDB taxonomy): Bacteria > Chloroflexota > Anaerolineae > Anaerolineales > Anaerolineaceae > JAIWNK01. The sequence goes on from CAYVRT010000031.1 coordinate 24,712, forward strand.
ACGACCCCGACGCCCTGCTGCGCCTCGATATGAGCGAATATCGCGAGCAGCACACCGCCTCGCGGCTCTTCGGTGCGCCGCCCGGCTATGTTGGCTATGAAGAAGGCGGACAGCTCACCGAAGCCGTCCGACGCCGCCCCTATCGCGTCATCCTCTTCGATGAAATTGAAAAGGCTCACCCCGAAGTCTGGAATGCCTTGCTGCAAATCCTGGATGATGGCCGACTGACGGATGGGCAAGGCCGCCTGGTAGATTTCCGTAACACGATTCTCATCATGACCAGCAACCTTGGCACCGAATTCATCCAGCGCGGCGGGACGCTTGGCTTTCTGCCCCAGGCCGATAGCGCCGAAGACCGCAGCATGCACGAGAAAATTGAAAAAGCGCTCAAAAGCTCCTTCCGGCCCGAATTCCTCAACCGCATTGACGAAATCATCATGTTCTCGCCCCTCACCACCGAGCAAATGCGCTCCATCGTCGAACTGCAAATGGGCGAAGTCAAACAACGCCTGCACGAACATGGCCTGCACGTTGAACTTTCCGAAGCAGCTCGCGAATGGCTGGCGGCAACCGGCTTCGACCCGGCTTTTGGCGCCCGACCTTTGCGCCGCGCCCTGCAAAAATTCGTCGAAAGTCCGCTTTCGGTCAGTCTGCTCTCGGGTGAGTTCCACCCTGGTGATACCGTCCTGGTAGACCTGGATGACAAAAAGAACGCCCTGTTCTTTGAAAAGAAAAACACCTGAACCAGCCCACCCCCCAAAAAGCCACCCGCTTGCACAACCCCGCCCCAATGGCGGGGTTGTCTTTTACCCTGGGAACTTTTCGCCCCCGCCAGCGTCTTATGAGCAGGTTTTGCCGCATCCTTTTTTTGGAGGAACCCATGAAAACATCCCTGTCTCAATTTTTGGCAATTGCCCTGATTTTAATGCTGACCCTGGCAGCATGCAGCGCCGTGCCGGTGCAGCCCCCTGCCCCAACCGCACAGCTCCCCACAACCGATGCCCCCATCGTCCTGCCCGACCGCCCCACCCAGCCACCCGATAGCCCGGTGGATAACAGCACACCCAGCACCGGTTCAGACAGCGGCCAGCCCTCCCCCTACGCTCCACAGCCCGGCGATGAAAAACTGGTGCGCGGCAATGCCTTCATTGACTCAGCCGAAATCCTCGTTCTGGAAAGCTATCCCGAACAATACACGTTGAACCTGCGCGGCTCGCTGCCCAACCCTTGCTACAAACTGCGCCTATCCATCACCGCACCACAAGATGGCAAAGTCAACATCGAAGCCTACTCGCTGACCGAGCGTGGCAGCATCTGCATCGAGATGTTGCAGCCCTTCGAGGCCAGCCTGCCACTCAACAGCCTGCCGCAAGGCGAACACCTCATCCTGGTCAATGGCGAAGAAGTCAGCAGCATCACCATCCGCTAATTCAACCCGCTTGCCCAGCCCCGCACCTGCCTTCCAGACAGTTTGCGGGGCTGTTTGTTGAGTATGGTACAATAAAGCGCATTCTATTTTCAGGAGGACGTTGTGAAAAAAGCTCTCATCACTGGCATCACCGGACAGGATGGCTCGTACCTGGCCGAGTTGTTGCTTTCCAAAGGGTATGAAGTCCATGGCCTTATCCGCCGCGCCAGCACCTTCAACACCCGACGCATTGACCACATTTACCACGACCCACATTCCAGCGAAAACGGCAAGCTCTACCTGCACTATGGCGATGTCGCTGCTGGTGATACCCTGCTGGATATTATCTTCAATGTTCGCCCAGATGAAATTTACAACCTGGCTGCCCAAAGCCATGTGCGCGTCAGCTTTGACATGCCCGAATATACTGGCGATGTAACCGGACTGGGCACCGTGCGCGTTTTGGAAGCAGTGCGCAAGAGCGGCTGCGGGGCGCGTTTCTACCAGGCTTCCTCAAGCGAAATGTTTGGCGGCGCCAAACCACCCCAAAATGAAGCTACCCCCTTTGAGCCACGCAGCCCCTATGCTGCCGCCAAAGTCTATGCCTATTGGATTACCCGCAACTATCGCGAAGGCTACAATCTGTTCGCCTGCAATGGCATCCTCTTCAACCACGAATCCCCGCGCCGCGGCGAGACCTTTGTCACCCGCAAAATTACCCGCGCCCTGGCCGCCATCCGCTCTGGCAAGCAAAAAAAGCTCTACCTGGGCAACCTGGAAGCCCGCCGCGATTGGGGCTACGCGCCCGAATATGTCGAAGCGATGTGGATGATGCTGCAACAGGAGAAGCCGAGCGATTATGTCATCGGCACCGGCCAATCGCACTCGATTCGCGAATTCCTCGATGAGGCCTTTGGCTACGTTGGCATGGACTGGCACCAATACGTTGAAATTGACCCGCGTTACTTCCGCCCAACCGAGGTAGATTACCTCTTCTCCGACCCCAGCCGCGCCCGCACCGAACTTGGCTGGCAACCCAAAGTGCTGTTCAGCGAGCTGGTGCGCATCATGGTAGATGCAGATCTGGAACTGCAAGGGCAACCCTGCCCCGGCGAAGGCAAGCGCATCCTGCAAGACCGATTCACTGGCTGGCACCGCTGGGAAGATCAGGTTGTGAGCATGGAGCGTTAAATTTCGATAAAATTGCACAAGAATTGCACAGTTTTCATGTAAAAATACTGTATAATTCGCCATATCTCAATCCTTTTGGATTTGTTCTCAAGGAGGAACAAATGAAAAGCAAGCTTTTTCTCAGCCTTGCGGTTTTGCTGCTCGCCTTCTCTGTGCTAGCCTGCGGCACCCCCAAGCCAACCGACGTGCCAGCAACTGCGGTTCCACCCACGGCTGTTGCGCCAACCCAGGCCCCAGCCCCCACTGAGGCCCCCAAACCAACCAATGCCCCCGTCAGCGGCGGCGGCGACGTGGAAGTTTCTCAGGTCATCTATTACGCCGATGAATTCTCGACCTACCACGTTGTGGGTTTGATCAAGAACAACGGTTCCTCAGCCCTCAACAATATTGAGTTGATCATCGAGGCCAAAGATGCCGCTGGCAACACCCTGCTGACCGACTTTGACAACAACCCGGTAGATACCACCACCTTCTACCCACTCACCAGCAACCTCTTCCCCGGCGAAATGACCGCCTTCGACTACTCGCTGTACAACGAGAGCGGCGCCGCACCGGATAAGGTAATTGTCAGCTTCTCCAAGGCCGATAATAGCCGAGAAAAGCGCGGCAATGTGGTTGTTGAAAACGCACAGCTCTTCAACGATGGTGGCAGCTTCTATCTCACCGGCGAACTGGTGAACAAAAGCGATAAGCCCGCCTACGTCGAAGACCTCGCCGGAGCCATCTTCTCCAGCCAGGGCGAAATTATGGGCGCCGACTGGACCACGACCGTTGCCTACTACCTGACCCCCGCCGGCGATAGCTCAGGCATGGACCGCACCCCCTTTGTCATCAGCATCAATGGCCCCGAAGACATCCCCCACGACAAATGGGAACTGTATGTGGACGCCATCGAAAGCAAGTCCTATGAAGTCCCCGAACTGTATGTCGCCTTCACCAACAACTACTTCGATGACATGGGCAGTTTCCACATCGTTGGCACGCTCGAGAACCGCGACCCCAACCGCACCTTCAGCACCTATCTGCTGGCCGGCCTGTATGACGCCAATGGCGTCGTGGTAGATGCCGTCAGCACCAGCCTGCCCATGTACATCACCCCCGGCCAGCTGATGGTCTTCGATACGACCTACTTCAGCGTTGTGGATTGGTACCAATCGCAGGCCGACCTGGTTGACACCTTCACCGTCCAACTCGATCCCTACTGGACCTACGAAAGCCCCTACGATGTCGTCGCACTCGAAGCAACCAACGTCAACCAGACCCTGGAAGGCGCAACCGCGACCTTCACAGGCGATGTGGCGAACTCGAGCGGCAAAGAGCTGTCCTGGATCAGCGTTCAGGTCAACCTGTATGAAGGAGATGTCATCATCGCCAGCAACTACACCACCATCTTCCCAGATGGCGATTCCTTCGCCGCCGGCAGCACGGGTAGCTTTGATCTGAATATTTACCTGGATCCCAATCAGGATACGACCAACGTCGAATACGAAGTGATTGTCCAGGGCGCCGTCAAATAAGCTTCGGTTACTAGCGTAACCCATTCTGAAAGTGCGGAGAGGATTCATCCCCCCGCACTTTCAATTTTTTAACCGCGATATTCAGCCAGCAAGCGCTCGAACCCGGCCATGCTATCTACCAGTCCGCCAGGACGGTTGCGCAGCAACCAGATGGCCCGGAATTCATCCATAATCTGCCGCAAATCAGCGCGCAGTTCCTGCCGCATGGTCTCCGTGCCAAGCAGCAGCTCCCCGCGCCGGCAGGCATGGCTGAGCAAACGCGCCGTCAACGCCACCTCGCGCCGCACCAGGTCTGCATCGGTGCGCGTCATACGTTCACCGACAAGTGGCAAACAGGCCCGCTCGATTGCCGCACGACAGGACACCAATGCTTCACGCGTCAACATGCCGCGCGCCGCAATCTGCTCCGCCGGCCATTGCAATAACCAGAATAAAGCTGAAGAATTGTGCAATTCACGCCCCGTCAAACGGTAGATATTGCCCAAATCATACATCACCTGCCCCATGCTTCCGCTTGGGTCATCAAAGGCAAAGCGGCTCACCAGGCCCGGCCAATCGGCCTGCTCCGCCTCAGCAACATTCCACCCCTGCGCCGCACCTGCCGCCCACCCCAAAAAACTGACCGGCAGCGCCTGCCAATGTCCATAATCACCCCAATCGGTGTTTAAATAGCCCAATGCGCCAAATTCCAGCCCGGCCTGCGCAGCAGAGCGCAAATTTCCCAGCGCGTTCTCCGTCCGCCCGGCCAGGCTGCACCAGGAAGAAGTCCCCGGACAAACATAAAACGGCACCCCAGACCGAGCAAATTGCTCAGCCTCACGTTGAAACGGATGCCCCGCCTCGTAGCCCCACAAGAGCGCGATTGCATCACGCGGCAGAGAAGAAACCAGGTCGGGATATTGCGTGACAATATCGCCCCAAAACAGCATCCGAAAACCGCGCCGCTCCACCGCAGCATAAATTTTGAGCAAATAATCGAGATACACACGCCCCACACCACGCCGGGCGCAAGCATCCTGACTCTGCCCCTGCCCCAGGTCAAAGGTTTCGTCACACCCAACATTGAACAACCGGCTGCTAAAATGGGGCAGCAATTCATCGTATAAACTATCCAGCAGTTCCAGGCTGCCGGGGTGAACTGGCGCCAGGCTAAACGGCCCCTGCATCTTGCCCCATGGTACGTCAAATTCGGCATGTGTTTCAGCCAAATGCGCATACGGGGCATGTTTGAGCCAACGCTGCATGTGTCCAAATGAATTCTGGTTTGGCACCAATTCAATCATCCGCTCTCGACAATATCCATCCAGGGTCAAAATTTCCTCACCGGTCAGCGGCGAGGCCTTTTGCCATACAATGGGGTGATTGCGATAAGCAAACGTATGTTCTGTGTACAATTGCAATTGGTTAATCTTCCACCCCGCCAGGCGATCTATCAACCCCAGCAAGGTTTCCATGGTCGGCACCTTGTCCCGACTCACATCCAGCAAGACCCCACGCACCGCAAAATCAGGCCAATCCAGCACATCCAGGGCAGGCAAGCTGCGCCCGGATTGTTCAATCAATTGCAATACGGTGCAAACGCCATAAAAAGCTCCCGGCAAATCATGCGCCCAAATGGTAATACCCTCCTCAGGACGCACCATCAGGCGATAGCCTTGCGGCTGCGGCGCCAAATCTGGTGCCAGCAAAATCCGCAGCCCAATTGTCTCTGGCGGCACGGCTGCACTGGTCGTGCGTTCCCAGCGCAGGCGCAATTGCTGCCACAACGTCTGTTGAAAGCGTAGGGCAGCAGACATGAATGATGCATCAAACAGAATTAAGGCCGCGGCAGGCATTTCATAGATTGCCTGATAGAAAGATACCCGTTTGGGGCTGGGCAAAAATTGAAAACTGGTCATGCTGGTTCTCCCGTCAACTCTTGTCGGTTTGCACAACTCCCATTATAATCGCTTTTGCATTTTGAGATGCGGGCGTCGCCAAGCGGTAAGGCATCAGCCTTCCAAGCTGACATTCGCCGGTTCGAATCCGGTCGCCCGCTCTTTTTATTTCCCAAAGACATTCGCCCGCCCCTTCGAGGGGTGCTATTCGAATCCGGTCGCCCGCTCTTTTT
>CAYVRT010000032.1:0-30325 GCA_964453115.1 uncultured Anaerolinea sp.
GGATTGCAAACACATGGTCTTGAACCTGAATATGTGCTCGAATTAGTCCGGTTAACGAAAGTCCATCGCCAATTATCCACTATCGACCTGGCTGCATTATTGCTTGCCAGGGCATTGGATGCAAGTTTGGTGACCGGCGACCAAAGACTTAATACATTTGCCAAAGCGCAGGGGGTACCGGTTCACGGAGTGTTATGGATATTGGATGAAATGGTGATCCACCATGTTCTTACAGCAACCCAGACAGCTATTGCCCTCCGTGAAATGCTCGATCAAGGGGCAAGGCTGCCAGATGATGAATGTCAAAAGCGTTTTGATCGTTGGTCATTTTATAGTGGATAAGGAAAACTGGACATGAAAAAGGGCAAAAATAAGGTGTAAAATGGAATCAGAATGGCAAAAAGACGACATTTTACAGCGCAACAAAAAGCGGCAATCGTGCTGGAAGTATTGAAAGAAGAAAAGCACATCAGCCAAATCGCATCCGAACACGGAATTCACCCGAACCAGATCCAACGCTGGAAACGGCAGGCCTTAAAGAACTTCACCAGTCTGTTCGAGGACGAAAGCAAAGAAGAACAGGCCGAAAAAGCCACCTGCGAAAAACAGACCAATGAGCTATACGCCGAAATCGGGCGATTGACGACCCAGTTGAACTGGCTCAAAAAAATCTGGCATCAGCACAGAGTAAGAAGGAACGGCTGGCGATGTTGGAACGAAAACACCCCGAACTGCCTTTGAAAACGCAAGCGGAGCTTTTGAGCATAAACCGCAGCAGCTTGTATTAACACTCGGCTGAACCTTCGGAGCGGGAAGTGGCGGTCAAGCATGAGATTGATAAAATCTACACCGATCATCCTTTTTATGGCTCGCGGCGAATCACCGCGGTGCTTAACAAGGCTGAAATAGCCGTTGCTCGACCTACAGTACAGCATTACATGTGCGAAATGGGCATTGCAGGCATCTGTCCGGGCCCAAATTTGAGCAAACGCAACCTGGAGCATCGGATTTACCCCTATTTGCTGCGTGGCGTAACGGCAGATCGTCCCAACCACATCTGGGGCGTGGATATCACCTACATCCGCATGAGCGGCGGTTGGATGTACCTGATTGCCGTGCTGGACTGGTATTCGCGATTTGTGGTCAGCTGGGAACTCGACCAGACGCTGGCTATGCCCTTTGTCATGCGTGCCGTTGAAAACGCCCTGGCGTATGCCACACCGCAAATCTGGAACAGCGATCAGGGCAGTCACTTTACCAGCCAGATTTATATTGACCGCCTGCTTGCCGCTGGAGCACAAATCAGCATGGACGGCAGAGGGCGAGCGATGGATAACATTTTCACCGAACGCTTGTGGCATTCGGTGAAATACGAGGAGGTGTACCTGCACGAATACAACAGTCCCAAAGATGCCCGCACAGGCATTGACCGCTACTTAAATTTCTACAATTACGAACGCCTACATCAATCCCTGGGCTACAAAACACCGGCTGACATCTACACAATCCCTGCCGGTCCTATGGTACAATCCATCTTAACAAAGGAGTGCACCTTAAAGTGATCCTTTTCGGTGTCTAAATTATCTTATCCACTATACCCCAGCAGGCTGCAAAATGATTATAGACCGACACATCTTATTTTACAAGTACTTCTGAAAGATCAATTTAATTTGGTAGCGCATTTTACTTGTCGCTAACCTGCATTTGATATATGATTTAATCAACGCCCCAGGGAATGGAACTTTTATTGGCAATTTAAGTGGTATTGGGGAAATTGTTGCTAACCATGCAACAGTCATTTACTACACTGTGCATAACCAATCACACAGGAGGCGCATGTCAGATAACCCATCCCAAACAAAAGCATCACGGCTCATTCAGATTGAGGCATTGCTCCTCGTTCATTCTGAAGGTTTGACACAGGCTGAAATTGCCCGGCGGTTGAACGTCAATCGGTCAACAATCTTGCGTTACATGGCAGATATTGCTGCACCGATCTACCAGGACGGTCAAAAGTATTTCATTGACCGTGAAGCTTATTTAGTTAATGTGCGTTTCAGTCTGCATGAAGCCCTGTCCGCCCATCTGGCAGCCCGGCTTCTGGCAACCCGCATGGATCGCCAAAATCCACATGCTGCCGCAGCGCTACGCAAGTTGGGCCTCTCGCTCGAAACGCTGGCCCCTCGCATCAGCACACACTTGCAGCAATCCGCCGATGTCATGGACGACGCCAGCCGGCACATGGATGCCGTCTATCTCGCCGCCCTGGAAAAATTGACCCTGGCCTGGGCTGAACAGCACAAAGCGCGCAGCTGGTACAAATCCGAACACACCAAAGAAATCAAAGTCTATGATTTCTCTGTCTATTTTATTGAGCCCTATGTCGTTGGACAATCCACATATGCTATCGGGTTCAGTGAACCCCAGAACGCAATGCGCACCTTCAAAATTGAGCGTATCCAGCGTGTAGAAACGCTTCGAGATACTTACGAAATTCCTGGTGATTTTGACCCCACACATCTACTGGCTGATGCCTGGGGCATCTGGTACACCGATAAAGAACCAGTTGAAGTTATTTTGAAATTTGGGCCGCGTGTGGCAGGACGAGTAGGGGAAACAAAGTGGCACCGCTCAGAGCAGGCGTCCGAATTAGAGGACGGCAGCCTGCTCTGGCGCGCGTGGATTGCCGAACCCCAGGAAATGATGCCCTGGATCAGAGGATGGGGCGCCGAAGTAGAGGTCATGGCCCCGGAGAGTTTGCGACAGTCCATCAAGGCTGAGATGAAGCGGGTGGATAAAATTTACTTCACTGGAGAGCCTCATGCCAACTGACCAGATTTTTTATGCCCATACCAACGACCGTGGTAAAGATCACTGGCAGTTATTAATTGCCCATTTACAGAACACGGCCCAGATGGCCGCCGATTTTGGGCAGGATGCTGGCGTGGCGGACCTGGCCTATATCGCTGGAATCATGCACGATCTGGGTAAGTATTCCCGTGAATTCCAGGCCCGGCTGGAAGGCAGCAAAGAACGCGTGGATCATTCCACGGCTGGCGCCATTGAACTTTACCGTTTATTTAAAGATACCCCCCAGGAGCCCCTGGCAGTATTGCTGGCTTACTGTATCAGCGGGCATCACACCGGATTGTTGGATTATGGTTCTCCATCGGACCTGCCAGAGAATGGAACACTCAGTGGTCGGTTGAACGCTCAAGCGCGAGATTACAGCGCCTATCGAACCGACTTGAGCCAGATAAAATTCAAATTCCCGGAGCGTTTGAATATTCGTCCCTTGCAAGACCATTGGGGGTTTTCCTTTGCCTTCCTAACGCGCATGATTTTTTCAGCTTTGGTAGATGCTGACTTTCAGGAAACAGAAACTTTCATGCGTGGAAAAGTAGCACGTGGTGGACACGATAGCATTGCGATTTTGTGCCAGCGTCTGAATGCTTACCTGGCGCGCTTTGAAAATCCCCAGCGAGAAATTGACCGGGTTCGCACCGAAACATTACACACTTGTATCTCTAAGGCTGCTCTTGAGCCGGGATTTTTTACCCTCACCGTACCAACTGGTGGCGGAAAGACATTGGCTTCGCTGGCTTTTGCACTTAACCATGCTGTGCAGCATGATTTGCAGCGGATCATTTACGTCATACCCTTTACTACCATTATTGAGCAAAATGCCAGCGTCTTCAAGGACATCTTGGGCACCGAAAATATCCTGGAACATCACTCTAACTTTGATTGGGAACGCAGCCGGCTGGCAGAAGCTGTTGGTGCAGACAATCAAACAAATAGTGCCTATTCAAAATTGAAACTGGCAGCCGAGAACTGGGATATCCCGATTGTTGTAACCACCAATGTCCAGTTCTTTGAATCGCTGTTTGCCAACCGATCCTCGCGCACCCGAAAACTACATAACCTTGCCCGCAGTGTGATCATTTTTGATGAAGCTCAAATGCTGCCCAAAGAATACCTCCAGCCGTCCATGTATGCCGTTCGTGAACTGGTGGTCAACTATGGTGCCAGCGCTGTTTTCTGTACGGCTACCCAGCCTGAATTGGGTCAATTCTTACCCACTGGCAGCCGGCTGACCGAGTTGGCCCCAGACCCTCAAAAGCTGTTTGATTTTTACCGCCGGGTTGAAGTGCGTGTCTTGGGAAAATTGAAAGACGCTGAATTGCTGCAGCGCCTTAACAGCCACCAGCAGGTTTTATGCATCGTCAACACCCGCCGACATGCAAAAGGATTATTCGATGGGCTTGAAGGGGAAGGGGCTTTTCATCTCTCAACCCTGATGTGCCCTGTTCACCGCAAGCAAACCCTGGCCGATATCCGTCAGCGGCTCTCGACTGGACAGCCCTGCCGGGTCATCTCCACATCGGTTCTGGAAGCCGGCGTAGATTTGGATTTCCCCGTGGGCTACCGCGCATTAGCAGGTCTGGATTCAATCAACCAGGCTGCCGGGCGCATTAATCGTGAAATGCGTAGTGAGATCGAGACGCTTTACGTCTTTGAGGCCGATACCCCTTACATCAAACGGGTACCGAAGTACATTGCCCAGAATGTTGAAGTGGTGCGCAGTGTTCTGCGTATCCATCAAAGTGCCCCCATTTCAATTGCCGCCATTCGGGCCTATTTCCAGCAGCTCTACAGCCTGAAAAGCCGCCAGGATTTTGACTTCAAAAACATCATCGGTTGTTTTGATAAAAGCCAGCCCTACAAACTGGACTTTGCCACCGCAGCCCAAAACTACCGCATTATCGAAGATGACTCTGTCACAATCATCATTCCATATGACCAGGAGGCACAAAGATACATTGAAGAGTTAAAAACTACCCCTTACCCGGCATCCATCCTTCGTAAATTACAGCCCTATACAGTGAGCATTTACGAAGAAGAATTTAACGCTTTGAATCAACAAGGCGCAATTTTGATGGTTGCTGAAAAATATGCTGTACTAAGCAGTCTGGAAAATTACCATCCCCAAACCGGATTGGTAGTCCCTGCCGGCGCACCTGGCGGGGGAGCCTTATTCTTTTAATTTCCAATCAGTATTCAGAAAGGAGGTCACTCAATGGGATATGGGATCATTGTTCGAGTAACTGGTCCGTATGCTCTGTTCACCCGACCCGAAATGAAGGTGGAACGCGTAAGCTATGATTTTATTACCCCATCAGCCGCTCGTGGGATTCTGGAAGCAGTTTACTGGAAGCCCGCCATTAAATGGGTCATTGATAAAATCCATGTACTGAGCGCCATCCAGTTCACCAACATCCGGCGCAACGAGGTGTCTCAGAAAATTTCAACCGATAATGTCACACAGGCAATGAAAGGTGGGCACGCCAACCTCTATATTTCCTCAAATGACAGCCGCCAGCAGCGCGCTTCAATGGTGTTGAGAGATGTGGATTACATCATCGAGGCCCATTTTGATCCGGTGGCAGCCAGGTGGGGCGAAAGAGACAGCCAGGACAGCCACTATGCCATTGCCTTGCGCCGGCTGCGAGATGGGCAGCACTTTCATGCTCCCTGTCTCGGCGCCCGTGAATTCCCCGCAAAGGTCGAACTGATTGAAGATCGCACCGCAATCCCGAAAAGTGTATTGACCGGTGAACAGGATTTCGGTTGGATGCTGTACGACCTGGATTTCACCAACCAGCGGGACATCCGCCCCACCTTCTTCCACGCCCAAATGCAGGATGGAATTGTGGATTTGACCCATATTGAGGTGCGGCGATGATCATCGAAGCGCTCTATCGCTACTATGAGATTTTGATCAAAGACCCCAACGTGGAAATTGCTCTGCCGGGCTACACCGCTGCCAGCATCAACTTCGCGCTAAACCTGTCCCGGCAAGGTGACCTGCTGGATGTCTTCCCGTTTTCAACCCAGGTGCCGCAGGGTAAAAACATTCGAGAGATACCCAGCCGGGCAATGGTTGTGCCAGAGCAAGTTAAGCGAACGGTTGGCGTGGCAGCTAATTTCCTATGGGATAACACGGCCTATGTCCTGGGTCTTTCGGAGAAAGACCTGGAGAGTCCTGAATACAGCCGCCAGCGTTTTGAGGCTTTTCGAAAGCATAATCTGGCGCTCTTAGCTAATGCCAATTGTCCTGCAGCCCGTGCTGTCGAGGCTTTTCTTCAGAACTACGACCCATCCATAGCCCGAACCCACCCTGTACTTGCCCGCCATCTGGACGACTTACTGAAAGGCGGCAACCTGATTTTCCAGGTTGAAGGGCAATACGCGCTGGACGATCCGGAGATCAGGCGCGTGTGGGAAGAGTATCAAGCCGGCGGGCAAGCTGATGTGATGCAGTGCCTGGTCAGCGGATTAGAAGAGCCGATTGCCCGCCTGCATCCCAGCATCAAAGGTGTGCGCTATGCCAAGGCCACAGGCGCATCACTGGTGGGTTTTAATGAGCGCGCTTACGAATCCTACAACCGGGCAAAAGGGCAGGGGCTAAATTCACCGGTCAGCCAACGAGTGGCTTCAGGTTACGGCGTGGCGCTCAATTACCTGCTTTCTCCGCAAAACCCCAACCGCAAGATTTACATTGGAGATGCAACGGTCGTCTATTGGGCCGAAAGCCCGGACCGGCGTTACGGCAATGTCTTTGCCGCGCTTCTCAACCCCGATTACTATGAAGAACAACCAGACGATTCGCATGCAGCCCGCCGTGAAGCAGAAGAAACCCTGGGGCAGGTGGCGCAGAAGGTGCAGCGCGGCCAGGCATTGGATGTTGCCCGTCTGCGTGAAGGACTGGATCCCAACACACGCTTTTATGTGCTGGGCCTGGCCCCAAATGCCGCCCGGTTGTCGGTTCGCTTCTTCCTGAAAGATGCTTTTGATGCGTTCGTTCAACGCGTGCTGGACCATTACGAGGATTTAAAAATTGTCAAAGAATATTCTGACCAACCTGACCACATCTCAATCTTCAAAATCCTCAACGAATGTGTCTCGCCCAAAATAACCCAACGCGAAGAAGAAATCAAATCAACCGCCAGTCTGATGAGCGGGGCCTTAATGCGCTCCATTCTGACCGGAGCCCCTTACCCCGAAAGTCTGTATACCACGATCCTCATCCGTATTCGTATAGATGGTGATGATGAGGATAAACATACCAGGAAAATCAACTATGTGCGTGCAGCGGTGATTAAAGCCTGTCTCCTGCGCAAATACCGCCGCCAGCCGCATAATCCCTTTCAGGAGGTCTTACAAATGTCGTTGAATGACGAATTTACCCACCCCGCCTATGTGCTGGGCCGGCTGTTTGCCGTCTTGGAAAAGGCCCAGGAAGAGGCCATTGGCAAAACCAATGCCAGCATTAAAGACCGCTATTTTGCCGCCGCTTGCACCACACCGGCCAGTGTGTTTCCGGTTTTGATCAGACTCTCTCAATACTACGTAACCAAAGCAGAGTTTGGGTATTCAATAGATAATCGGATTCAAAAACTGCTCAATCTGCTGGATGTCGGCCCAAAAGCCTTCCCATCCCGGCTGTCTCTGGATGAGCAAGGCATCTTCATCCTGGGTTATTACCATCAGCGCGCTGCTTTCTAAACCAAGACTGGTGAAGAATCTGCATCCGCTTCCCCATCCGAAAATAACTAACAAAACGCAAAAGGAGAATCAATCATGACCACCCCCATTCAAAATCGTTACGAATTTGTCCTGTTCTTTGACGTTGAGAACGGCAACCCCAACGGCGACCCCGATGCCGGCAATATGCCCCGCATTGACCCCGAAACTGGCTACGGTCTTGTGACTGATGTTTGCCTCAAACGCAAAATTCGCAATTATGTCGAGCTGGTCCGCTCCAATGTTCCCGGCTATCGGATTTACATCAAAGAAGGCACGCCTCTCAACCAGAACCATGCCGAGGCTTACCGAGCCGTAGATTTGACTCCCGGTCAGAAAGAGAAGGCCGGCCCTGATAAAGTTAACGAAGCACGCGCCTGGATTTGTGCCAATTTCTTCGATGTGCGCACCTTTGGTGCAGTCATGACCACTGGCGACAACTGCGGGCAGGTTCGTGGCCCGGTGCAGATCAATTTCTCCCGCAGCATTGACCCCATTGTGCAGCAAGAAGTCACCATCACACGTCAGACTGTCACACGTATCGAAGATGCCGATAAAGAGCGCACAATGGGCCGCAAGCATATTGTGCCTTATGCCTTGTATCGCGCTGAGGGCTACGTTTCGGCCCGCCTGTCCAACGATCCTGCCAAAGGCACCGGCTTTTCTGAAGAGGACCTGGCATTGCTCTGGGATGCTCTGGTGAACCTGTTTGAACATGACCATTCTGCTGCCCGTGGCAAGATGGCTGCCCGTAAGCTGTTCATCTTCAAACATGAAAGTGAACTGGGCAATGCCCCCTCACACTTGCTGTTTGACGCTATTTCAGCCACCCGAACCAACGCAGCCGCACTGCCGCGCGCTTTTACCGACTACCAGATCACCGTTGACCGGGCAAAAATCCCGCCACAGGTCACCCTGATCGAAAAGTTATGAGGACAGAATTCCGTGCTGAAGACCTGCTTCCGCTCTCTGGCTTGCAGCACTTCCTGTTCTGCCGCCGGCAGTGGGCCCTGATTCATGTGGAACGCGCTTGGTCAGAAAACCTGCTTACTATCGAAGGCCGACAGATGCACCAGCGTGTCGATGATCCCTTTTTCAGCGAAGTCCGAGAAGGCGTAGTCATCAGCCGATCTATCCCAGTGGCTTCTTATCGTTTAGGTTTAAATGGTGTGTGCGACCTCGTGGAGTTCGTCCCACACCCCAGCGGCATCCAACTCAATGGCCGGCAGGGAACCTTCCTGCCGGCCCCGGTTGAATATAAACGTGGAGCTAAAAAGACCGGCTCATTTGATGAAGCCCAGGTTTGCGCCCAGGCTGTGTGTCTGGAAGAAATGCTGTCGGTCAATATCCCCAGCGCTTACCTTTACTATGGTCAAACCCGGCATCGTGTGAAAGTCGAATTGACCACCGAGTTACGCACTCTGGTCGAAAAATCCGCCCTGGAAATGCACACCTACTTTAAACGTGGCTATACCCCGCGGGTCCGAATTGGGAAGATGTGCAAGTCCTGTTCTCTGGCTGATATCTGTCTGCCCGATATGCAGGCCCGTTCCACTGCCGCCTCTCGGTATATTGACGATATGCTTAATCAGGGCTAGCCAATATGAAAAAACTGCTAAATGTCCTCTATGTGACCACGCCCAATAGCTACCTTTCATTGGATAGCGAAACAGTTGTGGTAAAACGAGATGATAATGTAGCCCTACGTTTGCCATTGCATAACCTGGAAAACATTGTTTGCTTTGGTTATAACGGCGCCAGTCCCGCGCTCATGGGCGCCTGTGCAGATCGTAACATTGGCCTGTGTTTTCTAAGCCCCTCAGGGCGGTTTTGGGCGCGCGTAACTGGAAAAGTCAATGGCAACGTCTTACTGCGCAAGAAACAGTATCTGGTTTCAGAAGATCAAGGTCAGAGTGTCAAACTGGCGCGTTGGTTTCTTGCTGGCAAGATCTACAACTCCCGCAAGGTCATCGAGCGGGCTTTGCGCGACCATGCGATGATTGTAGATGTGGAGGCCCTGACCGCCGTTTCTCAAGGCCTTCGCGATGGCATTAAAGCTCTGGCCGGGTGTACCTCTCTCACCGATCTAATGGGTTTTGAAGGCAGCTCCGCCAAACAATACTTTAGCGTTCTCAATTCTTTGATCCTTCAACAAAAAAGCGACTTCTATTTTGTTGAACGTTCACGCCGTCCCCCACAAGATAACTTCAATGCCCTGCTTTCTTTTTTATATACAGTCCTCACAAACGAAGTAGCCTCAGCGCTTGAGGGTGTTGGGCTGGACCCCTGTGTAGGATTCCTTCATCAGGATCGCCCCGGACGGCCATCTCTGGCATTAGACCTGATGGAAGAATTGCGCCCCGCATTTGCTGACCGCCTTGCTCTTTCAATTGTCAATCGCCGGCAAATATCAGGCAAAGGATTCACCACCAAAGAAAGCGGCGGCATCATCATGGATGACGAAACTCGCAAAAAAGTCATCACGCTTTGGCAAGAACGCAAGAAAGAAGAGATCATCCATCCCTTCTTGAAAGAGCGGATTGAATTTGGTCTGATACCCCATGTTCAGGCGCTGCTGCTCGCGCGATATCTGCGCGGCGACCTGGATGCCTATCCCCCCTTTTTCTGGAGTTAGAAAAACAACCATGATGGTTCTGATCACTTATGATATCAACACCGAAACCGAGGCTGGCAAAACCCGGCTGCGAAAAATTGCGCGCGAATGTCAAAACTACGGCCAGCGCGTTCAAAACTCGGTCTTTGAGTGTTTGATAGACTCCACCCAGTTAAAACAACTACAAATCAAGCTGGATCGCATCATGGACAAAGAAAAAGATAGTGTCCGTTACTACAACCTGGGAAACGAATGGCGAAATCGCGTCACCCATGTTGGGGCAAAACCAGCGCTTGATCTGGAAGGCCCTCTGATGGCCTGATGGCGAACCCTATGCTCACACCATGCAAACCATTGTTTCGCAGGAAAAAAAGCGCTCAAATGAGCGTTTTTAGCCTTTTATAGGCTCAGCACCTTAATAATCGAATAGGCTTATAAAGAATACCCGCCAGATATGGTGTATCCTTGTATAATAATGGCATAGTTTGCAGCCGCCCTCTGCACGAGGGCGTGGATTGAAATAGCTCTGAGCGGTGGCATCGCTGTTGGGGCGGTTGGGCCGCCCTCTGCACGAGGGCGTGGATTGAAATCTCAATCAAAGAATAATTGGAAACATCCCGCATAGCCGCCCTCTGCACGAGGGCGTGGATTGAAATGTAGCCGTTGGGTTGAGACTGTCTTTTTCCAGCCAGCCGCCCTCTGCACGAGGGCGTGGATTGAAATCTCGCGCTGCCAACACAACCGCCTGATTTTGCCAGCCGCCCTCTGCACGAGGGCGTGGATTGAAATCGTTTGTCGGTGGTGGAGCATATTTGCCGAGCCTGCCGCCCTCTGCACGAGGGCGTGGATTGAAATCTCATCTACGCCGCAAACATAACTAACGCGGTAGGCCGCCCTCTGCACGAGGGCGTGGATTGAAATGGGCCGGTCATCGTTGGCGCTCTGCTGGAAATTGGCCGCCCTCTGCACGAGGGCGTGGATTGAAATCTTACGCCCAATTGTCCGCTATGTCACGAGTTACGCCGCCCTCTGCACGAGGGCGTGGATTGAAATGCATCCATCAACGCCTGCAACGTGATCGCACCTGCCGCCCTCTGCACGAGGGCGTGGATTGAAATCGGCTCCTGCTCCCCGATCAGCTCCGCCAGCCGCCGCCCTCTGCACGAGGGCGTGGATTGAAATACGAACGTTGGCGGTAACGCAACGTGGGATTACGCCGCCCTCTGCACGAGGGCGTGGATTGAAATCTGTCGGATTTGGAGCGGGAGAACGAGAATGCAGCCGCCCTCTGCACGAGGGCGTGGATTGAAATGCCGCATCCCACCCTGGGAAGGTTGCGCCGTCGGGCCGCCCTCTGCACGAGGGCGTGGATTGAAATATGCAACCATGCATCAATCAGCCATGCGGCCAGGTCGCCCTCTGCACGAGGGCGTGGATTGAAATTATTGGCACTACTCAATACCTTCGCCAAAAATGATATAAGAAAATTCATCACCGGACACAATTTTTCTCCAAAGGGTTAAAGGAAACCGGGATCGGGAGTAGTTCATTCAAAAAGTGATCCAATAACGCCAAACCAAGACGAAACAAGCTCCAATCACAGCGATCTGCACGATGAATGGTTTTTACCCAGTCATCACGCACCGCGAGGCAGCCCAGGTACACGATCCACAGGTAAGCCAGGCACGCCGCGATCATCAAATTGCTCAAGCGTTTTGGGTCTGATAGGTGACTTTTGTGAAGAAAGAATCCACGACTTTTCTCGTCAGAGAAGAAAGTTTCAATTTGGAAACGCTTTTTGTACCAGTACAACGCCTCATCGGGCAATTCGAAATTGGCCACCAGATACAGCGGGTGCTGATATCCCCGTTCCCAGCGGGCAATCACCGTGACCGGGCCATAGCCCTCTTGCATGAACCAAACTTGGGGAATGCAGATTTGGTCGTCCACTTGGAGCCATAGCTCAGCAAACGAAAACCGGCGGCCATCCTCGTAGAGAATGGTGTTCTTGGCGGTTCGACACACATAGCGCCAGCCGTGGGCTTGCAAAGCAGCCTGGAGGTTAATCCCGTCAAATTCTCCATCGCCCAAAAACACCATTTGACAGTTTTTGGGCAAGATGTTCTGCAGTTGGGCCAGTAAATCCAGATGCACACCTTCCGCCAGATGCCCTTTGCGCCCTTTGACCACCAACCATGTGATCGGCAACGCTCGTTTGCCATAAATCAGGCTGCTCATCAGGGTAATGCACCCATTCCCGACTTCACTGCCATCAATGACAAACACCAGTTCGCGGATCGCTACCAAATGCACCAACAACTCCCGCACGAAAGGCAGGTAATATCCTTCATAGTCAATTCGCTCATTTTGAACCCAGCGGCTGTAGCGCTTGATGCGACTATCCGCTTTGGCCATATCCGGTGTTTTGCGGGCAATGGCGGGCAACTGGCAACTTCTGGACTGGACAATTCCAGCCACCATTGCCGCCAATGTGGTCAGCATCCGCTCAAATTGACCTTTCGGTTCGGTCGGAAACAGTTGTTTCATAGCCATTCTGATGGTACCATATACTCGACGATTGTCCAAAGGTTCACTCCTGGTTCTTCCTTGGCGGGAAAAAACATTAGTTTACCTTATGGCAGTCGTCATTTGTTAATGTGTCCGGTATTCAATCTCAAGAAAGGATCTGCTGTCCCTCGAGCAGAAATAAAACTGGCCCAAAACTACCATTGTATTTATTTAGAAAGAATGGGATCAAAATGAAACTTCAAGAGTTCCGCCGACATTTGGAGGAAAACCCCGAGTATCTCAAAGCTGCCGAAGAACTGCATCTGCAATTACTGCTGGCTGATGCTGTTCTGAAAGGGCGCTTAAGTAAAGGCTGGTCACAAACCCAGCTTGCCGAAGCCGTAGTCACCAACCAGGCCAACATCTCCCGAATTGAAACCGGCCTGGCAAACCCAACGCTTTCTCTCATCCATAAAATCTTGCAGGCGCTCGACCTGGATCTGAAAATCCAGCCAGCCGCCCTCAAACCCGAATACACCTCAAACTCAGTCCCCAACACTGATGGAGCGATTCAGGTTAACAACTGGCCTCAGGCGTCGGGCCGCGCTACACCCTATACCATTGAATCGGTTTCTGTAGCCCAACAAGGAACGTATCATGATTAACCATGTTTTCTCGATAATTTGTGAGCATTCTTCCATAGACAGTGAAACAAACAAAGCGAGTATTTTGGGAGTTTTAGAACACTTAACAGTATTCACGGATGAATCGGGTGATCTCAATCTCCCTCTCCAATTTGAGATATTTTCTCATTGGGTGCGTGAGAATGTGGACCAGCCGGCTCAAGGACAAATGCGGGTTTATTTTTGCGCTCCTTCGGGGCAAAAAAAACTCACCAGATCGGGCCCCATTGACCTCTCGTCCGTTACCTTCTATCGGCTTAGAATTCGGTATAACGGCATTGAACTGTCCGGCCCTGGCTTATACAAATTTATCGTTGAATACCAATCCACAGAGGGTGCCGAATGGGTAGTGGTCGCACAACTGCCGCTTTTGGTAACCTATGCCGCCCCCCAAAAATAACGAATTACCACGCGCAAACGTTTAGGATTCGAAAATCATCGCCATTTATAGGGCGCCCTACATTTGGGTATTTATAAAAGTATAGGGCGTCCTATAAGCCACCAGGAAGCCCGCTAAGCCGTCCGTTTGACCCAGGGTATATAAAAAAGAGCCAAAAACTGGCCCCTGGCGGCTGGCAGCGCTCAAAATTGCCCCGTAAAAACGCCGCCCGCACCGCCGCTTCGGACTTCCCCGGCGAGACCTTCCGCGTATTGAAGGAAAAGGAAATGCGGCAGTACGGCGAATACCGCACCCGCCGGTTGGTGCTAGATGCATGGGATCGATTGGAAGGTGTTGATGTTGGTAACCCCCAAAGCTCCCCAACACAAAGTGCAGCGGTTCAACCCCAACCAGCAACCCGGCCCGCACCGGTCAAGCCGCCTCAGAAAGAAGTTGAGCTGCCGGAGGCCCAACCGACCTTCAGTGATTTTGGATTGTACAAATGCCAAGTCTGCGGGAAGATGGTGATGGGGTTTGAGAAGGCAAACCACGAACGGGAAAAACACGGTGGGAAGCGTGTCGAGTGGAAGAAGGTGCGTTGAAAAAGGAGCGAAAAATTCAGGTTGCCCCGCACGATCTGGCCACACCCTCTAGCCAGGTAATCCATTCATTGAAGTGTTGACATTCAGATCGAATATTTTCCAGCCCCAATGCATTCGCGACGAGAGAACCACCCACTGGCTTGTCGTAATCTGAAAATAATTGCAAAATTCGTTTCGAAGGAGCGGTTGTTTCACCGTTGTTGATCTCTTCGGGGGAGTTAAACGCATTTCTGATTTTTTGTAACTCCCTCAGTTTATCACGACTGCATAACGTTCTCGCAGTTATTTCAGGGTTGACAAATAACAGCGCTTCAAACTCATGAACCTGAAGATAGGGCCTGAATCGTGGGTCGTTGATTTCTTGCTGAAACTCATTTTCCAGGTAAGCGGCCTGGATAAAACAATTTCCAGCGGGTCTGGTCAAACAACCTGGAAAGTCCGGTGGAAGTTTGTAAAGGTCGTACATCGTTGTGATGGCGACTGCCGCGCTGTCTCGTAACAACCTTTGGATTTCATTTTGCACCTTTTGATATGAAGTTAAGCCCCCTTTGAACGTATTGCCTTGTTTTGTTTTCTTTGTAGAGACCACAACAGGCGTTAAATATAAACCAAGGCTCAAAAGATGCGGCTGGAGAATTTGTTTGACAAACATTTCCTCTGTTTGTCCTTCTACTGAGATGAGTACCCGCCTCATTGAGGACGCCCTCCGAGCAAGTTCTTTTCCCACAAGTCGCCCATCCCATAATTATCCAGCCAGTTTTCCAGGTCCTTGGCGGTTCTGCGCTCAAAGGTTGATTGGCCTTCCTTACGGTCAACAACCACAATTTCCTCAGGGCCAAACTGATTGACCAATGGCACAGATTGGGTTGAGACCACGACCTGGGTTTTCTTTGATGCACTCTGTAGTAAGGATGCTAGAATGGTGATGGCATAGGGGTGCAAACCAAGCTCGGGCTCATCAATAATAATCGTCGAGGGCAGATGGGGTTGCAGCAACAAGGTCGCCAGGCACATAAAGCGCAAAGTGCCATCCGAAAGCATTTGGGCGTTGAAGTAGGTGTCCGAACCGTTCTCGCGCCATTCCAGTTGAATTTTTTCCGGGTTCAGGGGATTAGGACGCAAAGAAAAATCATCAAAGAAAGGCGCAACCAATTGAATTGTTGAAACAATTTTTTGGTAATGGTCGTTTTCAGTCTCGCGCAAAAGATACAAAAAGGCTGCCAGATTTGAAGCATCTGAGCGAAGAATCTGATTATCATTCAGATCGCCTTGCTGTTTCACTCTGGCACTGGAACTGGTATCGTGAAAATGGTAAACCTGCCAGCTCTTAATCGCCGCTAAGACGTGACCCGCGATGGAAGCTGCGTGTCTTTTCCGTGCTTCTTCATGCAGCCTGGTTTCTTTCTGCCCCCCCCCCAACTCAATCATCAAAGGCTTAAAATAGTTGTCTCCGTGAAACCATATCCGCTCATCAGAGAAAATGAGGGTGTCCCCAGATGCAGGAACCAGTGTGCATTGATAACCATTGCTCCCAAAAACCAGGTGGATTTTTATTTTCGCAGTGGTTTTCTGACCAAAATAGAGGAAGGAATTGCTCCCCCCAGATTGGGCAATGGAAACTTGCAGGTTGTTTTGAGTAATCTGGTTTAGAAGTTTAAAAAAGGAGATAAAGTTAGTTTTGCCTGCTCCATTGGCCCCAATGAACACATTAAGCGATCCCAGGGGAAAATCAACCAGTTCCCGAATTGATTTGAAACCTTCAATGCTGATTTGGTCAAGTGGTCTGGTCATGCCGGATCGTCTCCATTTTACACATTCATTTTTTCTCTATCGCATTTGATAAAGAACGTCTTATATTATCATGCTATCCAATGGATAGATCTGATTTTTCGGGATAGCAGCGTTGATTGGTTTGTTGCACTTGCCGGGCAGCGTCCCTTCACGAAAGGGCGTTGACAAAGTGTTGGGCATGGTGCAGAACAGTTGTCTGACGAAAGCCCATCTTTTACAAGCGCTCTGATTGATTATATACCAAATTGAGGTTGCTGGTGAAGGTAAGTTTGCGCTGCACACAACAGAAAGGAGAACAACGTTTTTCCAGGGTATTCCCGGAAGAGTTTGCAGCCGGGGCGTTTCAACTTATGCCCCCAACAAAAACAGCGCGGCCAGGGAAAACCGGGGAGCCACATCTTACAACCCGTCAGAAGACCATCGTTTTTCATTGACTTTTTGCAGATATTTCGTAAAATAAGAGGTAGAGCTGCTTTATAATTGCAGCTTCATCTCGGTATGTACAAGGCAATGTTATGTTAATTGAATTCAAAGTTAAGAACTTTCGCTCGTTCCGAGAAGAAACCATCTTCTCCTTGTTGGCTAGCACCGATAAAACCCTGCCCGAAAACACGTTCCCCGCACCCGAGTTCGGCGGACGCAATGTGCTGCGCAGCGCTGTAATTTATGGCCCCAATGCCGCCGGAAAATCAAACCTCATCTCCGCCATTCACTTTGTGGGTAGCTTTGTCAAAAATTCAATGGATCGCAAACTAAATACCCCCATTGACATCTCTCCCTTTCTACTTGTCACCCAGCCCAACACAGCCCCCTCTGAATTTGAGATCACCTTTATTGACCACCATCAAATACGCTATCAGTATGGATTCCACGTCACCACAAAACAAGTTCTGCGTGAGTGGTTAGTGGCCTATCCCAAAGGTCTGCCACAAACCTGGTTTGAGCGCGAATGCGATCAAGATGCACAAACAACCTGGTATTTTGGACGCAACCTGAAGGGCAAAAACTATCAGGTCGCCGAACTAACCCGCCCCGATGTTCTCTTTTTGTCCAGTGCTGCAAAACTCAACCACCATCAGTTATCACACGTATTTGAGTGGTTTCAAAAAAGTTTGCGCATCATTAGCGCCGATCAATTGAGCCCCTATCTATCCACCTACTCAGCGACCCGCGCTCGAGACAGTGAGCCGGTTCAGGAGCGCATTCGACACCTCATGGCCGTCGCCGATTTCGGCATTTCCGACTTTGAAGTACGTGAAGAAACATACACCGAAAAAGACCTGCCAGAAAGTATACCCGCAGAACTGCGCAACCAATTCATCAACAAAAAGCACCTGGACGTGTATATGCGCCATCCAGTTGGAACGCAGGACGAAGTGGCCTTGCCCCTTGAAGAAGAATCCAATGGCACACAGCGTTTGTTTGCCCTCAGTGGCCCTTTGGCAGAGGTATTGCAAAATGGATGGACATTGTTTGTAGATGAACTGGATGCCAGTCTCCATCCATTGTTGGTGCGTTACCTGGTGGAATTGTTCCATAGCCCTCAAATGAACCCTTCTGGAGCGCAATTGATCTTCAACACGCATGATACCACCCTCATGGATTGCTGTCTCTTTCGTCGTGACCAGATCTGGTTCGTCGAAAAAGATCGCCAGGGATGTTCACACCTCTATCCCTTGCTTGACTACAGTCCACGCAAAGATGAAGCATTGGCAAAAGGTTATTTGCTCGGACGCTATGGTGCCATTCCATTTCTCAGCGATCCGCAATGGGGAGACTCACAAAATGTCGAAGCATAAGCATCACGAAAGGAAAATGCATTCCTACGATCGCAGACACGGAAAACGCTCTCCTAATCAATATATCTTGATCGTTTGTGAAGGCAAAGAAACCGAACCCAATTACTTTGAAAGTCTGCGAAATCATCTCAAACTGCCTACCGTCAGTGTTAAGATTATAGGTCGCGCCGGTGCACCAATCAGTTTGGTGAAGGAAGCACAAGCTCAAATTAACAAACGGAAACAGGATAGACAACATCCAGGCTTCGAGGACATTTGGTGCGTCTTTGACGTTGAAAACCCGTACCTTAATCCAACCTTCAACGAAGCAGTAAAGATTGCCGATCAGGAACAGTATCACTTGGCAATCTCCAATCCCGCCTTTGAATTCTGGTATATCTTACACTTCGAGTATACAGACCGCCCATTTGACAATGGTATGCAAGTCAAAGAATACTTAAAACGGCACTATATCCCAGATTACCAACCATCCAAAAAAATCTTCAATGAATTGATTTTATCCATAGATAAAGCCCGGAAGCATGCCTGCAAACTTCAAGAAAAACAACCCCAGAGCCAAAACCATTTTCCTAACCCATCCACACAGGTGCATCTACTGGTGGAAAAAATGATCAGTATGAGTTCCAGCATGCGTGAACATTTCGAATAGTCCGCCCCCTCAAAAAAAACGTGCGACCTGTTACAGTCGCACGTTTTCGTCTTACAACAGACCCAGCTGTCCCGGCATGGTAGCCGCTTTGCGGCGAGAACTGCCACTGCCAACCTTGGTGCGCTGCTCGCGCACCCAATCTTCCCAGCGCTTGACCGGTTCAATCGGCGCGCTCGGCAGCGTCATGCTGCCCAGCGGATTGTGACTGATGTGCAATTCCTCGGCGAACAGCGTTTGCAGGTCGCCCAGTTTCTTGCCCGCCAGCACACTGCGCGCCAGTTCGGTCAGCAAATCGCCGTCCTCTTCTGGTACCAGCGCTCCCCCTACTTCATCGCCGTAGAGCAATTGCGCAGCCTTCATCTTTGCACCCATCAGCCCCAGTGCGGTTTCTTCCAACGCACCCTGATACGTCACAAAGATAGCCTTCACAGGCTGCGTCTGCCCCGGACGGTAGACCCGGCGTACAGACTGCCACAAAGTGTACAGACTGTAAATGATCTCGTAGAAAACTACCGTCGAGAACATTACCAGATCCAAGCCCGTTTTCACCAACTCCGCATTGCACAGCAATACATCCAGTTGTGGCGCGTGCGCCACAATCCAGTCCTCGCGCTTGCGTGCATCCACGCTGCCAGACAGAATCGCAACCCGCAGTCCGGCGTTCTTCAACACCTCCACGATGCGATCCTGAATGTCCCTCGTGCCGGTTTGCCGGATGTACACCAGAACCTTGCGGCCCTGGAGCTTCTCCGCCCGACACAGAGATGCCAACCAGGTCTCTTTCGGCAGTTGCCCGCCTTCCACAATTGCTGGCAATTCCATCAGCTTCCGTTTCACCAGCTCACGCCCTTTCACCTCGGTCAGGATGATCTCTTCATCCCGAAAACCAGAGTTTGGGCGCGCCAGGCTCCACTGAAGCCACGATGATAGGAAACGCCGCGATTGCACCGCCAGACCGCGCATCGCACCCTCCATCTGGCGATATTGGTTCTGCTGCTCATTCTCCATCTCCAGGCTAACGACCTCCTCTGTGAAAGCAGGAAGTTCCAGCCCGAGATCTTTCAGGTTGAGAAAGATCGTGTTTTCTAGCAAGCGTTCGATGATGGTTGGACTGACGCCTGGTTTCTCAGTCGCGCCATTTGCATGGCGACGGTTGGCACTCCACACGCCATCGTCCTCATCCTCTGGATTCGCACGCCGTCGAACCGTACTCTCCTCAACCCCATACAGCCGCACCCAGCGCCGCTCGTCATGAAAGGCGAAATCCGCCCGCACCTGACCGCTCAAACGATAGAGCAGCCAGAAGATACTCGTGCTTCGCCCGCCAAAGAGCGTGCCCGTCAGCGTCATCGTCTTGCGGCAGGCCGCCACCAATTGCTGGAAGGCAACCCCACGATCCGATGCCTTTGCCTGGAATTCATGGAGTTCATCGGCTACAAGCAGGCCAAACGCACCCTGCTCGTGCTTGGCGATATACTCGGCCAGTGACCAACGCCGCACACCGCCCATTTCAAACAGCGGCGAGTGACAATTTGCACAGAACCGGCGCCTGTCCGTTTCCAGTTCCAGTGCCGGGGTCATCTGCCCGTTCTTGTCCATCGTCATCAGCACTTCTCCACACTGCGGACATGCCGCTGCCTTCAGCAGCTTGCGCGTGATTGGATCTCGCACCACACGCTTTTGACACGCTGGCTGCCAGCCGGGTCCCAGTTTGGCACTTGTGTGCGCCACAACTGCAACCGACTTGTGTGGCAAACGTTCCGCACGGTAGTCTTCCAGGAAGCGGCGCACGTCGTTCACGTCCTCCGTCTCGTCACTGCCCCGGCCAATGCGCCGGATTTCGACCGCCTTACTGCCGGGGATGGTGGCTTCTATCTCCCGCACCCATTTGTTCACCAGGTGCGGCGGACAAATCACCAACGCTGGATATGCGTCCATCATCTCAATGGTTGCTGCTCCAACGGTAGTTTTGCCGAGACCCATTTCCCCTTGCACGTTGACAAACTTCTCAACCCGCAGCGTACGCGCTGCGGCACAGACGGCATGGCGCTGCACCGGTAACAAACCGGGCTTTGTCATTCCTGGCAACGGTTTGCGGTCAACTGCCAGACCATCCAGCAGCTTCCGCTCGGCTTCGGTTGGATCAAGGTTGTAACGCGGACGGAATGCACGCGTGATATGCTCCGCTATCTGATCGCCATAGGTCATCATGAAGTCCTTCAGCGTCTTTTCGCTGTATTCCTCCATCCCGTTTGCGCCAATGACAACGACTGTTGTCACGAACGCATCTCGGTATTTGACCGTCACATCCCCATTCTCGTTCTCCTCCTCGCTGACCTTGCGCATTGTTTTGACTACACGACCCTTGATCAGCATCGGACGCCCCTGCACATCTTTCAAACGCAGGGTACCCATCATCCCGCTTGCCATTAACATTGCAATGTGTCCCTTTTTCAGGGGCATCGCCGTACGCACTGCCTGGCATTGAGACCGCCCCGGATGAAGCAAATCCAGCCATTGGCTCGTCGTCAGCACACCAGTGCGGGTCGTCGCATCCACCGTCTCCTCATCGCTCCAATCGGAACGTTTGAAGATCATCGGTCGGCCCGATCTCGTCCGCACAGGCACAGCAAGCAGGCTGTACTGCGGCTGTTCAAACTTTGCTGGAAGTTGCGGTAATTCTATCGAACCCCAGCTTTGGATCTGCTCGGTCTCTTCTTCCGTTGGCCGGTATGCCTGTGTTCGTCGGGTGGCAAATAGCACCACCTGCTTGAAGCGCTCGAACAGGCCATCCGGAAACCGATAGATCTCTTGCCTCTCGTACTGCCCGGCCAGGTAAACAGCCACATCCTTAAGGCTCAGGATGTGCTGCGGCACGATGTAAATCAACAATCCCCCACGCATCAGGCGCGGGGTCGTTGATTTCAGGAACGCCAGTTCCACGCGTTTCTGCTCCCGATCCGTATCGTACGGTGGGTTCAGAAACAGCAGACTGACGCTTTCCTCGCTCATCGTCACGCTCTGCCAGGCACAGTTCAACAGCCGATCCAGCACCGCCTCTGCCTGCGCCGCACGAGTGTGCGACAATTCCACGCCCCAGGTTTCGCAACCTAAAGCATTCCCCAGGGCTGAAGCAGCGCGCCCCTCCCCGGCGCACGGGTCTAACAGACGGGCTGCTTTTCCATTCTGATTCTCGACCCGGCGGCTGCAAATCTCCACAACCGGGTCGTCTGTGGGGTAATACCCCATTTTTTCCACCGCTGCTGGTCTCATTTCTTCTCCTCCTCATTCTCGCTCTCTTCTAGATTCAGGACGCCCTGTGCCAACAATTCCTCTAGCAGTTGCGTCCATTTTGTTTCATCCTCCAGTTGGATACATACCCCATCCCGGCAGTCGCCGCAGACTGTCAGACGGGTTACCAGCCCTTTTTCGAGCGCTGCCTGAAACAGTCGCTCGGCCCAGCTTTTCAGCAGGGGCAGCTTCAGGCATTCGTTCAGCCGCTCAAACAACACCTCGCTGATGCTGTCTTCGCCAAAGCACAGGGCATACGCCACTGTATCTTGGGCATTCCATTGTCCAGGCGCCGCGGTGCGGGCGATCGCACACATGTGCTGCGAGGTTTGTTCGGGGAGTGGCACAACCACACGCCGATACCCACCCGCACAAGGTACGCACCAATGGCTCCAATTGGAGCCATGGCTGCCGTTCACCGTCAACGTTTCCGCAGTACGGCGCGTGTTCGTCGTCGCACACAGCGTCGCCCACAAACTATCCAGGCTGGTTTTGTATCCAACCAGACCTGCGTAGACGAGTGTGTGTGATCCTTTGTCCAGCGCCAAACCGCTTGCCGGACAGCGTGTATGTGAGTTTTGCAGGTACGGTATGTTGCCTTTGGGGTAGATATGCCCACTGGCATCCCCCTCGACAACCACCAGGCTGACGACTCGCATTTCGTGACCGATTCGCACCAGTTCCTCGTTGATTTCAACTATCAGCTCGTTATAGGATGCGCAATTGATCCCCGAAAAGGTCACTTGCTCTCCATGTTTTTGGATGGTAACAGTGCGAGCGCCCTTGTCCAACTCGGCGCTCACCAGGTCAATTTTCTTCGGGCATGTAGACAGTTTCTTCGGTAAGGGTTGTCCGTTTGGGACGTATACCAAGAGATACCTCCCATACTCCCTGATCCAGGCACCAGTCACCCGGTGTTGGTACATCCCACGGCCGCGACTCTCAAGGTCGTTCCAGTCCAGAGCTGGAATGCCAATCCAGCGCGCAAACGAACTCCCCGGGCGGCAAGCGGGGAAATTCCCTTCCTGCAGGATTGCTGAAGCATCCTGAAGAATCTCCTCCATGAATGGGTCTTTGAATTTCTCCATCTTTTTCTCCTTGTGTTTTTTCTTGTGTTTGAACGTTTGATCGGTTTTGACGTTTTTTGCCCTTCCCCTTCGGGAGGACGACGTTTTTTTGCTTATCCCTCTTCAGGGCAGCAAATCTCTTCCCTCAAGCAATCGCTCAAGGGAAGTTCATTTGGTGTCCTGTGGTTTCACTTAGATGAATTGATCGTGTCCTGCAAACGGATCGCTTCATTACGATCCTGTCCCGCATACAGAATAGCAAGCACTTGAAGTCCGCGCTCCTTGATCTGCTGCCAGACCCAAATGCTGGTTTCTCCAAGAGCGAACGTTTCTTCACCCTGCACCAGAACAGTGCAGGCATAAACGCTCATTCCTGGTTTTTCGGGATACAAGGAGATAAACTCCTCAACTGTTTGGGGGACACTATTTTCTTCGAGTTCATCTTCGTCTTCAAAGAATACATCATCATCTTCTTCGATCTCGAAGCGGCTTTCGTACATCGCCTCGAGAAAGTCATCAAACTCCATGTCAGCCTCCTGGTTTATTGACCGGTTCAACGCCGAGGGCCTTCAGCAGGCCATGCATGCGTTGCGCACGCTGCCGGTCTGGGAGCGTTCCCCATACCCAGCCACTGTGCGTACCATGCTCGGCATACAATTTCAGCCCCCGCCAGCGCAATTGCAGTTGGGTGCGCTGCCCCCACGCATATTGCCAGCGGCCTGTTTTCGCGTCTGCCACATCCCTTGTCAGGTTCTGTGCAACAAGCATATCCAGGTCGCATAGCCCCAATCTGGGAAGGTGAGGGAGAGCGATCATAAGACCCCCAACGCCTTGAGAGAAGCCCACCGCCCCTGTCCGATCACCACGTGATCGAGGACTTCAATGTCAAGGATTTGACCGGCCTTCATCAATTCGCGCGTCACCGTCACATCCTCCGGGCTGGGTGTTGGGTCACCGCTTGGATGATTGTGGACCACAACAACCTTGCTCGCATACTGAACGATCGCCGGCCGGAATACCTCGGCCACGCGAACGTTCGAGGCGCAAACGGTTCCCGTGTACATGTGCGTCACTGACTTTAGATTGTTTCGTACATCCAAATTCAAGACCCACAGTTCCTCTCGCGCGAGGAGCTGCATCTCGCTACAAATTTTGTAAGCATCCTCTGGCGCGTGCACCGTATTCGGTGGCTTTTCAGCCACCGAAAGCCGCAACGCTCCGAGAAGTCTGGTGGCAGTTTCCAGGCTTATGCCTTCAGCCACCAGGTCTTCAATACTTGCACTGCGCAATCCAGGACCGCCCCCAAAGCGATCCAGAATTTGGGCTGCTTTTTCGGTGTTGTCTTCAAGCAGCATGCCCAGTATTTCCTGTGCGCTGCCTGATTCCGCAATGCGCCGTCGGGTAGCGGTAGTGTTGAGGTCAAAAGTCAATTGCTGCAACATCTTCTACCTCCTGCTCACACTCCTGCTCATTCATTTCAACGCCGCATATGCAACAGGTCACGACCTGCCGGACATCATCGCCGTTCCCGCCACCTTCCAGCTCAAGGCGTCTTGCTTCCAGCGGGTGCGGACAGGTCATTGTTTTTTTGATCTCTTCGATCACGAGACCAACAATGACCGCATCCGGCCATCCAGCAAGAACCCCTTCCAGGACCAAATACCAGGCATTTTCAAGCGCACTCTTGTGCGCACCCGGTACACAGACCTGCGCCAATGCCAATAGGCGGGCGGCGTGCCCGTTTTCTCGTTGTTTCTTCTGCATATTTTCCTCTGCTTCTTGCAAGCCCACAGAGGGCCTGCCTCTCCACCTGATTTCATCTCGAATGTAGTCCCACGCATCCCGCCCATCGGCGGTGCGGTGCCAGACCGTCATTCTTGGGGTTGGGGAGCGAATGATGAATTCGTCCTCAACCTCTAGCGCAATAGTCCCCTGATCGGGGACAAAAACCACTCCGCCCATCCAGCGCTGGATGACGGGGACTTCCATTTCTTCGTTCATCTCGTTCTCCTTCTCCTTGTGCAAAAAGCACACAAGGCCACCGGTAAAGGAGGCCTTGTGTGTTTCGTGTGTTTCAGAAAGGGATTAGAAGGGGATGTCCTCCTCCCCTTCCTCTTCCCCTTCATCTTCTCCTGACGTTTCGTCTCGCTGCGACAAAAACCGCACTGTATCGGCAACCACCTCGAACGAGGTGCCTTTGTCGCCATTTTTGCGGTCATAGAGGCGCGGGCCGCCAGTCTTCGGGTCGCACTGCAAGCGCCCTTCAATCAGCACCAGTTTGCCCTTTTTCAGGTAGGCGTTGCACGCTTCGGCTAATTTGCCCCACGTACTGACGCGGAACCAGGTCGTTTCGTTTTCGCCATTATGCGAACGGGACGTTGCAATCGAAAAGTTCGTCACCGGGTTGCCATTGTCGAAAAAGCGCATTTCCGGATCCTGTCCAACCCGGCCAACAATCGTGATTTTCTGATACATTTCTTTCTCCTTGTGATTTGAATTTGGGTTAGGTTTACTTTGCGGTCTGTTTGATCCAATCCCGCAAGGCTTGGCGGGAGTAGGGAACGCGACCGTTGTTTGCTTCAAATGCTTCGAATGCTTCAACTTCTGCTGAGTTGCCTTCGTTTAGGACTTCGCCGCCGCTGTAACAGCGGGGGTTCTGTCCTTCTGATTGTTCAGGCTGATCCTCCGGGTATAGAGTCGCAAGGTTGGCTTTTACCACTTCGCTCGGCGCAGGTTTTGGACGACGGCGCTCCCAGCGCACGAAAAGCCGCTTGGCGTGTTTTTTGTCATTCTCTCCCTCATAACGAGGGTTCAATGTCCAAACTACGTCAACGCCCGATCCGGATACCGGGATCAAGAATTCACGATCTCGCTCCGGTTTCTTCCCGCGCTCAATCGGTTGATCGCCTTCCCAGATGGGCAACTTCCCAACCTGGATGCCGAATGCGTCCGTAAACTGGGCAAAATCTTCTGCGTCGTTCATGTACAGGTGGACGGTTTTGAACTTCCCGTCCCCGCAGTACACGTCAATGACATCAGTTTTCGTTTTGTCATCGTTGATTTTTTGCCGTCGGGCCAGGTAACTCACCGGCTCCCGGGTCTCCCCGGGTTCCAGCCCAGGCATATCCACCAGCCAACCTGCATTCAGCAGGTTGCTGACGGAAGTCAACAACTCCTCAGCCTGCTCAGCCGTGAACGCCCCCGAAAGGGACAGCGGAATGGTGCATTGCACACCAGCCGGGTGAAAAAGTTTCACCCATCCATTCTCATTCTCGTTACTGCTCATCGTGTTCTCCTTTTCTTTTTCATGTTGCGGCAGCCACAGTTTCAGTGCCACCATGTGTTTGCATGTAAAGCCGGGAATGTGTCTATGCCAGATTGCATAATCTGGACAATCACAAGTTTCCAGACTTACCCGGTAGATATGGAGGGTGCCACAGCAAAACCAGGTCTGCGGCTCCTCCGACTTGTGAAACAGGTCCGGGTTTTGCGCTAACATCGCACGCGCCCGGCCTTCACGCTCCCATTGCATTGCCTGCATCGCGTCAAGGCTAACGAGCGGTCTCGGTCTCATCTCGCCTCCTAACGCCGAATGAGCGCAGTCAGCACCATCCCGCCCATAACGAGCAGGACAGCGCCGATCAAGATCCCAAGTGCATACATCGCAATTGCTTCCATCTTTTTCTCCTTGTGTTTTTTCTTGTGTTTGAACGTTTGATCGGTTTTGACGTTTTTTGCCCTTCCCCTT
Source organism: uncultured Anaerolinea sp. (assembly GCA_964453115.1). Lineage (GTDB taxonomy): Bacteria > Chloroflexota > Anaerolineae > Anaerolineales > Anaerolineaceae > JAIWNK01. Next base: position 26,719 of record CAYVRT010000032.1, read on the forward strand.
CGGGAGGACGACGTTTTTTTGCTTATCCCTCTTCAGGGCAGCAAATCTCTTCCCTCAAGCAATCGCTCAAGGGAAGCTCATTTGGTGTCCTGTTTTTTCTCGTTTTGTTGGTTATGAGCTTTACCCGCTGACGACTTTCTCAGCGCTTCTCTCGTCCCGGTGCGTTTCACCGGCGGCCACCGTCACATACTTCGTGATCGCGTTGCGGTTGGAGTCTGTTTGGTAAAGTGCTTAAAATAAAACAAGGAGAAGCTCGTCTCTGGCCCAGGCCAAAGCTCCTTGTGCTTCTCCTTGTGTCTTACCGTGTGTCGCGGGCTTCTGCCCGCTCTATCTTGCTAACTTACTCTTTTTTGTTGCTAACAACTCACTCTTTGCGCGCCGCTGATTGCTCCAGAACAACGCGTTGGGCAACTACCTCAACGGTATTCCGCTCAATCTGAATTTTCTTCGGATTCGTTCCTTCGGGCAATTGCACGCTTTCTTTGCTCTTGCGCAGGAACTCTTCCAGCGTCTCGTTAAAGTCTCGGCTCTGCAAATAACCATGCACTCGCACCCGCATCCCTTTTTGCGCAGCAAACAAGCCGCCAGCTCCCCCCGGCACCCGCACATTGACATAGTCCGGCTCTTCACGACCATTTTCGGGTTTCACTGACACATCGCTATCCCGGTAACTGGCAAGCCGAAAGAACAAATCATTGCCAAATCGCCAGGATTCACGCGCCACAATCCCTTCCACTACTACGGTATTGATCATCTTTTTCTCCTTGTCTGTTAACAAAAAAAGCCACACCTTCCCTCCAGAGACTGGCTGACCGGTGTGGCCGACGATTAAAATGGTTGAATACGAATGAGGATACGGATATTCAGTTGTAGTGTGATTTTAGCAAACATTTTCCTTCCATGCAAGGGGAAAATCTGAAGTTCATGGCGTGAATTCCCTACAACAATCACTTTTTCCCAAAGGTGGCTTCCGAGTTTTTATAGTTCGATCATTACTGTCCCACAATTTTTGTTTCTTCAACAGCATTAAGTATCTCTCTGGCAACAAATACCCTGTTACGGGCTTTGCCAGAGCTTTCAAGGATCCCTTGTTTTACTAATTCATCAATATAACGTTCAGCCGTTGGATAAGGCAAGGTCAGTTCCTCTTCAACCGTGCGTACAGAAATAAGTGGCCGGGCAAAAATCAGATCCACAACCTGGAGTAAACGAGCTGCGGAGCGTCCTTGCTGGAAGCGCTGGCGATAATTCTCTCTCAGATCGTTGATCCGTTTAACACGCACTGCCGCATCAATTGATTGAGAGGAAACACCCTTTAAGAAAAAGCCCAACCAGGAATTCCAATTTCCTTTTTCGGAAACGCCACGCAAATTGGCATAATAATCAGGCCGGTAGGTTTCAAAAAAAGCGCTCAAATACAATAAGGGCTGAGGCAGCAAATTCCAGGCGCACAGGAGTAAGGAAATCAACAACCGGCCCAACCGTCCATTACCATCCGGAAAAGGATGGATGGCCTCAAATTGATAATGAATTAAGCCCAAACGGATCAGTGGAGGAAAATTGGATGATGCATTGATATATAACTCCAATTGCTGCAATGCCTTCATCATCTCTTCGGGTGGGGGCGGAACATAGGTGGCACTGGCAAGGCTGCTCCCCGGAGGACCAATAAAATTCTGGCCTTGTCTGAATTCGCCCGCTCGGAACTGTTCCCCGCGTACCCCTTCAAGTAGAATGCCGTGTAATTCGCAGATCAAGCGTAAACTGACGGGGAAACTGCTCATCCGCTCGAGCCCATATTCCAAAGCGCGTACATAATTGTGAACTTCTCTCACATCATCCGGGGCGTCAAAAAACGACAATTGGACAGCTTCAAAGGCCAGTACATCTGCAAGCGATGCCTGTGTTCCTTCAATCCGGGAAGAAAGGACGGCCTCACGCCTAAGGAACGGGCGCACCAACAAATGTGGATTGGATAATGATCTACCTATACCAGCCAATTCCCCTAAAGCGCGGTCAGCAAGCGATAGCATTTCGACCAACTCAGAATCCCAGGTAAAGTTGGTTGGCGGGAGAGGATTCGGCACATAGGCAAATCCCCCCTCGGGAATAGAGATCAAACGTCCACTTGTGTTTTCCTGGAAATTTTCAGGGTTCATTTTATCTTCTCACAATTGATAACAAGGAAAATCATGTTATCATTATACGTTTTTTTTGATAACAAGTAAAGAAAAAATTAAAGGATCACTTTCAATGCTGCATGATTCTTTACTTTAACTGCATGATCAACTTGTAAGTGAACCATCATAAGTTTTTTGAAACATGAAAACCGGAAACTGCCAAGTTGTTCAACGTAGCCTAAACTCTAAAAGATAGAGCCGATGCAAATCGAGATCATCCAGCACATTCCAAGATTGTGGCTGACCTCAACGAAACAGCCAACAGTCCGTGCCTGAGCCAGCTTGAAAAGCAGCGCCCCGCCCGTTGATTTCGACCGCCTGCGCACCATAGCCAACGCCGGATGGAGTTTCCATCCGGCGTTGTGTGTCTCGACGAGCGAGAGAGGGGGTTTTGAACTTGGATCGCCCTCGTGACGACCATGGACCCGCTGACGTCTTAATCTCGACGAGCGAGAAAGAGGGTTTTGAACTCCCTTGGTTCAGGCATGTTCGTTGGTCGAGACCAATTGAAGTCTTAATCTCGACGAGCGAGAAAGAGGGTTTTGAACACGTGATGGTTTTCCAGCTGATCCAGGAGAGGAGTGTGCCTACTTGTCTTAATCTCGACGAGCGAGAAAGAGGGTTTTGAACCCGCAATCGTGTGGAACGTCAGCCTGGCTTCTGTTCAGTGTCTTAATCTCGACGAGCGAGAAAGAGGGTTTTGAACACCGCTAACAGTGGTGGTGCTCGCCCAACGCAACCAGAGTCTTAATCTCGACGAGCGAGAAAGAGGGTTTTGAACACTGAACGTCTTTCAGGCTATTGCCAACGGTCAAGCGTCTTAATCTCGACGAGCGAGAAAGAGGGTTTTGAACACTGAACGTCTTTCAGGCTATTGCCAACGGTCAAGCGTCTTAATCTCGACGAGCGAGAAAGAGGGTTTTGAACCAGATCATGGAGTTCTTTCCTCTTCGGAGGAGGGGCAGTCTTAATCTCGACGAGCGAGAAAGAGGGTTTTGAACTAGTCAAATAAAGGAAGAGGCGTCATCCTGCCCTAAGTGTGTCTTAATCTCGACGAGCGAGAAAGAGGGTTTTGAACTGCCACAGGTGGCGGTTACAAATTAATTATACAACCAAAACGGCAAACTGTGGCGGTCAATTTGCCCCAACCTGCCACCCCTTGCCGGTGCGACGCGCACTCCAACCCGCCAAAAGGCCTGGCGCGCCGCACTTTTGCCCAAAATCGGCCCCCTTTTTCTCCAAAAAACCACCACCCCTGGGGGGTGCTTCCCACCTCCGTGCGACGCGCCCCGATTCATGCCTCACCCCCCCTCCGCGTCGCACTGCTTGCCAAACTGCCCTGAATCCTGAAGTTTATGGTGAACTCCCTACATTCACACACCCTCAACGGCCTCCTGCAACCGTTCGGCGGATGGGTGCAGGTAACG